>NZ_JAUSVK010000001.1:2430000-3046250 GCF_030814655.1 Labrys monachus | reverse complement strand
GCATATGTTCGAAATTCATGCCGTAGACGGACGCGACCAGCGTCGGGGGCATGAAGATCACCGCCATCACGGAGAACAGCTTGATGATGTTGTTCTGCTCGAGATTGACGAGCCCCAGTGTCGCGTCGAGCAGGAACTGGATCTTGTTGGACTGAAAGCTCGCATGCTCCTCCAGGGACTGGAGGTCGCGCAGCGTCGTCCCGATCGCTTCGCGCAGTTCCGGGGCGACGTGGTCCGCGTCGAAATTCGCCGACAGGAACAGCAGCATGCGCTCCAGCGATACGAAGCTTTCGCGCGCCTTGGAGACGAAGTCGCCATGGCGTCCCAGCAGGCGCAATGTCCGCTGCAACGAGGCGTTGCGGTCACCCGGCCTCACCGTTTCCCTGAACACCGCCTCCGAGACGGCATCGATCTGGGAGCCTGCCTCCTGCAGCATGTCGGCGGCGCGGTTGATGATGGCCTCGACCAGGCCGGCGAGGAGGGCTTCGGCCGTCCTCCCGCAGCCGCCCGGCTTGGTGGCCCGATTGAGGAACATGTCGAAGGATTTCGGCTCGCTGTATCGGACGGTGACCAGCGTATTGTCCGTCAGGATGAACGTGACCGCCGCCATCTCGGGCTCGCCGGCATCCGGCTTCACCAGCAACCGGGCGATCATGTAGCGGGCTCGATTTTCAGTCCATAGCAGCTCGGAAGGCTCCAGCCCGACCATGTCGTCGCGCGTCGGCACCGCGATGCCGAGGAGTTCCTCGACATGCCGGTCCTCTTCCCGCGTCGGCTCGAGAAGATCGATCCAGCGGGCATCGGCCGGCAATTGCTCGCCGGGCTCTATCAAATGGCGTTCGAGCTTGTCGCCGCTGCCGGCGGAGACGAGGCGTTGCACGATCATCATGGGCGTTCAGGCTCCATCGCGGTGAAGGCCGGCGTTCGCGGATCGGCCGGCCCGGATCCGGTGACGACGAGGCGACCTTGCCCCGAGGGCCGACCTCTCCACCGCCCTTCCGGATACCCGCCAGGATCTGTCCTGCGTTTTCGCGGCCGATGGGATCGAAGAGAAGATCCTGCACAACATCCTCGAAGCGCGCCCGCTTGTCGATCGCTTCATCGGCGCCGCGTTTCGTCAGGATGGCTCCGAAGGGATGGCGCCGCTCCCCATCGTCGTGAGCAGCGCCACCGGACCGGCCTGCAGCACGGCGGCGACGGAAAGGCGGGAGGCCGGATCGAAACGCCGTCCCGTCAGGACGTCGGTCAGCATGCGCTCCCGGCCCAACGCGCCAAGATCGATCACGGCTTCAGTCCATGGCGGCGTCTCTCCCCTCCCCGCGAAGCCGAAGGCGAGCCGCGGCGCGACGGATATCGCCGCTTCCTCGCCGAGGACGCGGGCAAACGCCACGACATGGCCGCTGCCGGGGCCGGTGACCTCGAGCGGAACGTAGCTGCCCGCTTCGAAGAGGGTCGGATGGGCACGGCGCAATTCCAGGCATCGCGCGATCAGATGCTGCTTGAAGCCGAGCCAAGGCTCGCCGGCGGCATGGGAAGCGTCGTCGTCGAGCCCGCGGGACAGCTCGCGGACGTCGACCGGCCGTCGGTTGTCGGGATCGACGAGGCTCAGATCCTGCATCTCGGCTCCCTGATAGATGTCGGGAATGCCGGGCGCCGTCATCTTGACCAGCGTCTGGGTGAGGCTGTTGAGCGTCCCTGCCTTTATGAAGGGGGCGAGGGCCGCCGCGAAATCCACGAGGAAAGCACGGTTCTCGTCCGAGACCAGCCGTCCGGCATAGGATTTGACCGCGTCCTCATAGACTTCGTCGACGTCCTCCCAATTCGTGCGGCGCTTGGCCTCCCGCAGCGATTTTTCGACATAGCCGATGAAACGCGCGGAGAGATCTTGTAGGGCTGCTCTGCCAGCGCTTTCGGCTCCTTCCGGCCAGACACCGGCGAGCGCCTGGTAGAGAAGCCATTCGGTCTCCGGCTCGGGCGCCGGTCCGCCCGCAAGCGCACGCACCAGCCCGGCATGCATGCCGCGCCAGCGTGCGACGGCGCCGCCCCAGGCATCCGGCGCCTCGCTGAGCGCATAGAGCCGGGCCCGTGCATCCTCGCCGCGCTTGGTGTCATGCGTCGCCGTGGTGGACATGCCCAGGGGCTGCAGGCGCGCGCGGCGGACCATCGCCTCGTGGAAGCGCTGGAGCGAGCCATAGGCTACCGCCGGATCG
Organism: Labrys monachus; assembly: GCF_030814655.1. Lineage (NCBI taxonomy): Bacteria > Pseudomonadati > Pseudomonadota > Alphaproteobacteria > Hyphomicrobiales > Xanthobacteraceae > Labrys > Labrys monachus. The sequence goes on along the minus strand of NZ_JAUSVK010000001.1, from coordinate 3,044,040 downwards.
CATCCGACCTCATTGGCCGCGATGAAGCGGTTGCAACGGTAGAACAGCGTATCCTCGACCGCCTTTGCCGTGACCGGGCCGGTCAGCTGCTGGAAGCGGAGCCGGAACTCCGCCGCGCGGCCGGCGTCTTTGCCGGACGCCTCCCCCTTCAGAAGGCCAAGCACGAAACGCAACGCCTCGCCATCGTTCCCCTCCCCGATCGGGACGCGCCGGGCGACCTCATCGAGGAGATAGCGATCAGGCTCCGGCATGCCCGCCTCGGTGCCGTAGGTGCGGTAGACCGGAAAGGCGGCGATCAAGCCGGCGATCGCCCGAGACAGGCTGTCCGCTCCCAGCGAAATGACGTCATTCGCTGCCGCGGCGGCGGCGAGGCGGACGAGCTTCGTCATTTCGGTCTCGAAATTGCGCCCGGTCATCAGGCGTTTGGCCTGCAGCCTCTCGGCTTCCAGATCGGGCACCGCGCCGACGGCCAAGGCGTAACTTTCGTCCAGGGCCGCCTTGCGGCCGCCGTCCACGAGCAGGTCGGCCAGCGCCGCGATGAATTCATAGCCGGTCGTGCCCGCGATCGGCCATTCCGAGGGAAGGTCTTCCCCCTCCCCGAGGATCTTTTCGACGGTGAGGTAGACATCCGGCCCGATTTCCCGCCTCAGGCGCTCGAGATAGCCGGTGGGATCGGCCAGGCCGTCGACATGATCGACCCGCAGGCCATCCACGCGGCCGGAGCGCACGAGGTCGAGGATGAAACGGTGCACATCGTCGAACACCTGCGCGTCCTCGACCCGCACGCCGACGAGCCCGGTGATCTCGAAGAAGCGCCGGTAGCTCAGATGCCGGCGGGCGTCCTTCCAGAACAGGAGCCGCCAGGATTGCGCGGCATGGACGCCGTCGAGGAAGCCGGGCTCCTTCGACAGCGCCGCGAGGGCCTGTTCGAGCCGGGCCGCGGCCGGCTCGTCCGCCAGCAGCGCCCTTATGTCCCGGTGCATCCGGTGCTCGGACGCGGGCTCTGCCTGCCGGGCGCATGCCGCGATCATGGCGCCGAGCGGCTCGCCGGTCAGACGCAGGATGTCGTCATAGCTCGCGGGATCGAGCGGCAAAGCGTGGTCGAAATAGGCGAAGACAAGCCTTCCCGTGCCGCCATCCGGCCGCACGGCGAACTCGCCCCTGGCGAGGGCGTCGGCAAAGGAGGAGCCGAGGATCGGAAGGGTGAGCTTCTCGTCGCGGTCGATATCGAAATGGAAGCGATAGGGGCTTCTGCCGCCCCATTCGACGACGCTCCGCCACCAGTCGTTTTCCAGCGACGCGGCCATGTGGTTGGGTACGATATCGAGGACGAGCCCGAGGCCGGCGCGCTTGAGGGCCTCGCTCAGCCGATCGAATCCTGCCTGGCCGCCGAGAGCCGGATCGAATTCGAGATGGCTGCAGACGTCGTAGCCATGCGTGGAGCCCTGCGTCGCGGTAAAAATGGGAGAGGCATAGAGATGGCTCACCCCGAGCCGCTTCAGATAGGGCACCAGTTCGACGGCGCGGTCGAATGTCATCCCGTTGCGGAATTGGAGGCGATAGGTGGCGAGCGGCAGCGTCATGTCGGTTTCCAGCATTATCGAGATCCGGCGGCGGGGCCGGGAGGCCGCGCACCGAGCGGCGCGGCCCGCCACGCGGTGCCGGCCCGGCGAAATTACGGTTCTCTCGAACCGCAACTTTGCTCTGACTTTTTGTCTTCGAGCGATTTATCGGCTGAGATAACCCGTCACCCCTTCAGGCAACGCTCTACTCGATGGCAAGCAAGACAGAATGAGCGGGCAGCCGGTCGCGTCTGCCGAATGTGTCGCGGGCGCTTTCCGAACCCGCGAAGACGACTTCTCCGCTGGTTGGCGGCACTTCCCTCTCCTCGTCGCGCAGGTTGGCGCGCAGCTGGACGAGGGCTTCGCCCAGGGTCCAGTCCACGGCGATCACGCCGTCCGCGGCGCGCAGGAGGGTGCCGGCATGTCCCGTGCCGGCGCCCAGCAACGGCACGATGCGCCGCCTGCGCAGATCGAGAAGGGCCGTCACATAGGACAGCCACGCCTTGCCCGTCGCGCTGTTCGCGCATTCCCAATCGATCTTCGAGGCCAGGAAAGTTTCGACGGCGTTGGGGTCCGGGATGGTATCGCGCTTGCCGGCATCGGCGAACACCGCGAATTTCGTGAACTCCGCGCGACGGCCCTCCCGCACCTTCTCGGCGAGCTCGCCATGGAAATCGGTGAAGAAGCAGAACGGGCGCGTCTCGCCCCATTCGTCGCCCATGAAGATCAGGGGGACGTGCGGCGACAGGAGCAGGATCGCATACAGTCCGCTGAGAAGCTCGGGGGACGCCAGGGAAAACAGACGCTCCCCGAAGGCACGGTTGCCGATCTGGTCGTGATTCTGGAGGAAGTCGATGAAGGCGAGCGGCGGCAAATGCGCACTGGCCTTCCCGCGCGGGCTGCCGCCGGCATGGGGTGAACGCTCTCCCTGGTAGACGAAGCCTTCGGCCAGCGCCCGGCCGAGTTTTCCCCAGGGATCCTCCGCGAAGTCTTCGTAATAGCCGTCCACCTCGCCGCTGGCGACGACATGGGCGGCATTGTGGAAATCGTCGTTCCACTCGGCCGTGAAGTGCACGACCTTTTTGCCGTCGCCCCGCTCGTGCAGGGCGGTGATGTTGCGGCTGTCCTCGGTCGTCAGATGAATGTGACGGCCGGGAAATTCCGAACGGATGCGTCGGGCGATCTCGATCAGGATTTCGGTCTCCGATTCGGTATCCCGGATCTGGTCGATGGCATCGAACCGCAGCCCGTCGAGGTGGAATTCCTCAAGCCAGTAGAGCGCATTCTCGATGAAGAAATGCCGCACGGGCTGCTTTTCATAGGCGATCGCGGCACCCCACGGGGTGCTGCGTTCCGGATGGAAGAACGCGGGGGCAAGGGCCGGCAGATAGTTCCCGTCCGGTCCGAAATGATTGTAGACGACATCGAGCAGCACCATCAGGCCATGGCCATGGGCGGCATCGATGAAGGCCTTCATGTCGTCGGGCGTGCCATAGGCGCGATGCGGCGCATAGAGAAGCACGCCGTCATAGCCCCAGCCCCGCTCGCCGGAGAACTGGGCGACCGGCATGATCTCGACGGCCGTGACGCCGAGTTCGACCAGATGGGCAAGGTGTTCGATCGCCGCGCGGAATGTGCCGTCGGGGGTGAATGTCCCGATATGAAGCTCATAGATGACGGCGTCTTCCCAGGGCCGCCCCCGCCAGTCCACGTCCTGCCAGAGATAGCGCGTCGGGTCGACGACGAGGGATTGGCCGTGCACGTCGCCCGCCTGCGCCCGGGAGGCGGGATCGGGCACCGCCAGTCCGTCGGGGAGAACGAAGGCATAGGGCGCGTCGGGTTCCACGCCCGTGGCGAGAAGCTCGAACCAGCCCTCCCCCGCTTCGGACATCGGAGTATCGACGCCGCCGAGCCGGAGCGAAAGACTGTCGGTTCCGGGCGCCCATACGCGGAAACGCACCTCGCCTTCGCGAAGAAATTCAGCGCCCCAGGACTTCGGAAAGGTGCGGCGCTCTCCGGCAAAGTGCATGTTCATACGCAGGGTTCCATCGAAAGCGAGATACGATCCGCGCTCGGCTCCCGAACGAGGCTCGGCCATGGGGGAACCGAGAGGAGAAGGCCGGTGACATGATACCTTCGGCCGAAGGGTCTGAAAAGTTCCGTAGGGATCGTCACCAGCAACTCCGAATGCAGGTTCGCGGATATCCGTACACGTCTCCCGCGGGGTTCGACGACGGACCCGACAGGCGCAAGGCGCCCTGTCAACGAAGATGCCGCGCGAATGTTCCGCCTTCGCCGAGGTCGGCTCTCAATCCCGTCCCGGCACAAGTGAACATTTTGTCAGAAACGCCTGCAACAATTGTGTTCCTGCCTCGTTTTCGTTGCGGCCTTTCGAAAAAATACTCTCCAGGAATAATGATGGCGTATGAAAAATGTACTTCCCGGACGGTCGAATCCGGGTCTTCGATCAGGCTTGGGGCCAATTGGGATGGTGAAGGAACGAATTTCGCGATTTTCTCCGCACATGCCGACAGCGTCGAGCTTTGCCTGTTCGACCCGCGCAGCGGGAAGGAAACCGAGCGCATCACGCTGCCTGAATATACCGACGAGATCTGGCACGGCTATCTTCCCGGCGTTGGCCCGGGCACGCTCTACGGCTACCGCGTGCATGGCGCCTTCGAGCCCGAGAACGGCCATCGCTTCAACCCCAACAAGCTGCTGATCGATCCCTACGCCCGGGCCCTCCACGGCGAACTCGAATGGTCGTCCGCCCAGTTCGGCTATCTTTTCGATGCGGAGGAAAAGGATCTCTCCTTCAACGAGGAGGACAGTGCCGGGGGCATGCCCAAATGCATCGTCGTCGACCCCGGCGAATATGACTGGAAGGGCGATGCCAAACCCCGCATTCCCTGGACCAGGACGATCTTCTACGAGACCCATGTCCGCGGCTTCACCAAGCTTCACCCCGCCATTCCCGAGGCGCTCAGGGGGACGTTCGAGGGCATGGGCGACAAGGCGGTCGTCGACTACATCCGCAGCCTCGGCATCACATCGGTCGAGCTGATGCCCATCCACGCCTTCCCGGACGACCAGCATTTGATGGACAGGGGCCTGTCGAATTTCTGGGGCTACAACACCATGGCCTTCTTCGCCCCGGAGCAGCGCTATCTCGGCCCCAGGGGGCTCGCCGGCTTCCGCGACATGGTGCGCGCCTTCCACGAGGCCGGCATCGAGGTGATCCTCGACGTCGTCTACAACCATACGGCCGAGGGCAACGAACTGGGGCCGACCCTTTCCTTCAAGGGCATCGACAATTTCAGCTATTACCGCACCATGCCGGGCGAGCCCCGCTACTACATCAACGACACCGGTACCGGCAACACGGTCAACACCTCCCATCCGCGCGTGCTCCAGATGGTCCTGGATTCGCTGCGCTACTGGGCGACGGACATGCATGTCGACGGCTTCCGCTTCGATCTCGGCACCATCCTCGGGCGCGAGCCGGCGGGCTTCGATCAGAGGAGCGGCTTCTTCGACGCGGTCGGGCAGGACCCCGTCCTGTCCGGCGTCAAGCTGGTCGGCGAGCCCTGGGACATCGGGCCGGGCGGCTATCAGGTCGGCGGCTTTCCCCCGGGCTGGGCCGAATGGAACGACAAATATCGCGACACCGTGAAGGAATACATGAAGGGAACGCCGGGCCAGCTCAGCGAGCTGGCCGCCCGGGTCACGGGCTCCGGCGACGTCTACGACATTCGCGGCCGGCGCCCTTGGGCGAGCGTGAATTTCGTCACCGCCCATGACGGCTTCACGCTCAACGACGTCGTCTCCTACAACGACAAGCATAACGAGGCCAACGGCGAGGACAACCGGGACGGCCACAGCGACAACCGCAGCTACAATTACGGCGCCGAAGGACCGACGGACGACGAGGCCATTCGCGCCACGCGCGAGCGCCAGAAGCGGAATTTCCTGACGACCTTGCTGTTTTCGCACGGAACCCCCATGATCCTGGCCGGAGACGAATTCGGCCGGACGCAGCACGGCAACAACAACGCCTATTGCCAGGACAACGAGATCTCCTGGGTCGACTGGTCGGGCATCACGCAGGACGGCAGGGCGCTTACCGATTTCGTGCGCCGCATCGTGTCGCTGCGGCAATCCCAGCCCCTGCTCCGGCGCGCCAATTTCCGCGACGGCATGATCGTCCGCTGGCTCAATCCCGGCGGAGAGGACCAGACGCCGGAACAGTGGGAGGATCCTGCCGCCCGCTCGATCGCCGTCTATCTCTCCAACCACCCCTGGCACGAGGGCACCGAGGAATGGCAGGAGGCCATCATCGCCTTCAATGCCCATGACGGACCGGTGGTCTTCACCCTCCCCGAGCGCGAGCGGGGGCCGTGGAAGGCGGTCGTCGACACCAACCTGCCCGAGGATGCCGATCCGCGGGCGGGGGAAGACGGCAATTCGGTCGAACTCGCGGGTCGCTCGATCGTGCTGTTCGTGTGACCGCCCATTCGGCGGTGTTCATATGCCCGGCCCCTCTCGGGCCGGGCCTGTTTTTGGATTTTCGACCATGAAGCTCTTCCAATGTCAGCACTGCGGCCTCGCCGTGCATTTCGACAACACGTTCTGCGTGAACTGCCATCATCGCATCGGCTACCTGCAGGATCGCTTCGAGATGACCGCGCTGGAACCCGACGGAGACGCGTGGCGGGCGCTCGCCGACCCGGAGAAGCGCTATTTCTTCTGCGAGAACGAGAAATATGACGTGTGCAACTGGCTCGTGCCGGAGGGAGGCGAGACCTTCTGTGAATCCTGCCGCCACAACCGCACGATTCCGGATCTCTCCTTTCCCGAGAACCACCTGAAATGGCAGAAGATCGAGTTGGCGAAGCGCTATCTCTTCCGCTCGCTCATGCGCTGGCACCTGCCGACCCGCAGCCGCGCGGAGGACCCCGATTCCGGGCTCGTCTTCGATTTCGTCGCCGACGTGGTCCGCCCCGACGGAACCGTCGAACGGGTGATGACCGGCCATGACGAGGGTGTCATCACCCTCAACATCGCGGAGGCCGACGATGTCGAACGCGAAAGCCGCCGGCGGTCGATGGGCGAAAGCTACCGCACCCTGCTCGGCCATTTCCGCCACGAGGTCGGGCATTATTATTGGGACAGGCTGGTGCGGGATGGCCAGGAATTCGAATCGTTCCGGGCGGTCTTCGGAGACGAAAGGGACGATTACGGCGCTGCCCTGCAGCGATATTACGAAAGCGGTCCGCCGGCGGACTGGCAGGACTCCTTCATCAGCGCCTATGCGACCGCCCATCCGTGGGAGGACTTCGCCGAAAGCTGGGCCCACTACATCCACATGGTCGACGCCATCGAGACCGCCCTCGCCTATGGGATCGACGTGAAATCGCGCTTTGGCCCCGCGAACACGCGGAAGATCGATGCCCGCTTCGAGCCTTACGCCGCCGGGAGCGTCGACGAACTGATCAATGCCTGGGTGCCGCTCACCATCGCCATCAACGGCGTCAACCGCAGCATGGGCCAGCCGGACCTCTATCCCTTCGTGCTCTCGCATCCCGTGACGGTGAAGCTTCAATATATCCACGATCTTATTCATGGCGCAGAGCATTGATACTTTGCCGGGGCCTTCCGGTCCTGGAACTATTGGGCCTTTCCGAAAGTTGATCAGGCATCAACAGGAAAATCCCTGCAATGTCACAGATGTCGCCGCCCCCCGGGAGCAGCCCCGCCCGCATGCTGCGAGCGGGCGAGGACGGGCCCATTCCGACGCATGCCCGGCATCGCGGGCCTCCACGCCGCCTGCTGGATCGCAAGCGGCGCCGGGCGGCCGTCGTGGCGATTCCCGCATGCGACGAAGCCGAGCGCATCGAAGCCTGCCTCGCCGCGCTCGCCGGCCAGCGGGATCGATGCGGCGCGCCCCTGGCGGAGACGCTGTTCGAGATCCTCGTCTTCGCCAACAATTGCAGCGACGGAACGGCGGAACGGGTCGCCGTCCTCGCCGAAGGCATGCCCCAGACGGTGAGCGTGGTCACCGAAACCCTGTCGCCCGACCATTCGAACGCCGGCTGGGCTCGCAAGCGGGCGATGGATCTCGCCGCGGCACGCCTGATCGAACGGCGCTGCTTCGACGGCGTGATCCTGACCACCGACGCCGATAGCTGCGTCGCGCCGACCTGGGTCGCCGCATCGCTGCGAGCCGTCGGGGACGGCGCCGATTGCGTGGCGGGCTATGTCGACGGCCATCCCTCGGAGCTGCTTCGCCTGGGACCGGCCTTTCTCCGCCGCGGCCGCCTGGAAGATCGCTACCTCGCGGCGGTGGCCGAGATCTATGCGCGCTGCGATCCAAGACCCCATGACCCCTGGCCGAACCATCGCGTTTCCTCGGGCGCGAGCCTTGCCGTCACGCTTTGCGCCTACCAAGCGATCGGCGGGCTTCCGCCCGTGCCGGTCGGCGAGGACGGCGCGCTGGCTCATGCGCTGGAATGCGCCGGCTTCAAGGTCCGGCACGCGATGGATGTCACCGTGACGACGTCATGCCGTCTCGACGGGCGCGCAAAGGGCGGGGCGGCAGATACGATGAGCTTGAGGCACATCGCTCCCGACGCACCCTGCGACGAGGACATCGAGCCGGCCTTCCACGTCGCGCGGCGCGCCTTGTACAAGGGATATCTGCGCCGGCTCTTCGAGGGCACGCAACTCGCGCACGGACAATGGGCCGGGCGGCTCGGGCTGACGGACCCGCAGGCTGCGGCCCTGGCCGAGCTCTGCAATCGGCGCGGCTTCGAGGAATTCTGGCGGGAACTCGCCAAGGCCAGTCCGGTGCTTGGCGAGAGGATCGCGTTGCGCCCCTCCGATCTCCCGCGGCAGATCGAGCGCGCCGGCATGCTGCTCCGCCACCTGCGGCGCGTGCCGGCGGACGTCAGCCGGACAGCTGCTCCAGACGATATGTTCCCTCTCTCAGGATGGTTCGAGCCGGAAGCCGCATGAGCATGGTGCGGGCGAAGCGATCGCTCGCTTCGCGGCCCGGCAGGGGGTAGTCCGTCTCGCCGAGCCAATGGCAGAGCACGATTTCGCCGCCGGGCGACAGCGCGTCGGCGCATTGGGCCGCGAGCCGGTCGAGGTCGCTCTCCTGCAGGTAGTAGAGGACCTCCGAGAGCACGATCAGCTCGAAGCGCCCATCGGGGAAGCCGGCCGGAACCATTCTCGCCTCGAAGGTGACGTTGGCCCAATCCCGACAAGCTTCCCGGGCAACTCCGAGCGCGCGTTCCGAGCCGTCGATGGCGAGAAGCCTTTCGCAGCGCGGGGCCAGCATGCCGGTCAGCACGCCGATCGAGCACCCCACCTCGAGAGCGCGCCCATATCGTTTCCGGGACAGCGCCGCCAGGGTGGCCTGATATTTTTCCTTTTCATAGGGGCTCGAGCGGAAACCCCAGGGGTCCGCGTTCTCCCGATACAGCCGGTCGAAATAATCGGCCGGCAGCGTGGCAGCGGCCCTGGTCATGCGGGCACCTCGAAATAATACTCGTTCGGCTGGAGGAACGGCGCAAGGGTCCGCTCGTCGAACCGAAAGCCCCCGGGGTCGTCGTCGATGAGGTCGGTCATCTGCGATCGATGGGCCCCGATCGCCGCATGCTTGGCCGACAGCCAGGGCGAGATGTCGATCCTGTATCCCCTGGGCGGCGAAGCGGCGAGCGGCGCCTCGGGATCGAGATGCCATCCCCAGATCGGATAGAACCACAAGCGGAGGCCGGGCCGCCGGCGGCGGAGGGCGCGGGCCATCGCCGCGGCGGCCTCGTGGTCGCAATGGGGATCGCGCTCCCATGTCACGAAGACATGTCCCGCTCCGGCCCGGTCGGCGAGTTGCAGGATGCGGTCGACCGCCTGCTCGAACAGCGGCCCCGCGGACGGCGCCTGCGTGTCGGGAAGGTCGAGATGGGTGACGCGTCCGGCGGGAAGGCCGAGCTCGGCCGCCGCCCTTTCCGTCTCGGCTTTTCGCAGGGCGACCAGCCGGTCATGCGGAAAGCACCGCGAGGCGGGATGCGACCCCGCCCCGTCCGTCAGCACGACGATCTCCGCGTGCTGCCCCCTGGCGGTAGCCGATGCGATCAGCCCGCCCATGCCGAGCGATTCGTCGTCCGGATGCGGCGAGAGGACGATGAAGGGCAGGCCTCCGGTCATCGCCTCGCCGGAGCTCTCCGGCAGGGCCCGTATGGCGCCAAGATAGGACCGGACGTTCATCCGACGGGCTCCCACAGCGCACTGGTCGGCTGTTCGGACGCCAGCACGCTTCGTGCGGCATCGGCCATCGCCAGGTCAGGCACCGGCTGGCGCAGATAGGTCGCCAGGTCCCGGCTGATCCGTTCGATGGGGCTGGGCCGCATGAACGAACCCAGGCCGACGCCCCGATGGACCGCCTCCATCACGTCGAGCGCGGCCCGCTCCGTCACCATGCGCGTGAGATTGGCGAAGGCGACAATGCGGTCCGCATCGCCCTGCGGGCTGGCGAGGCCGCAGGCTGCCGCCTCGACCCAGAAACGAGCCGTCGTCACCGCCGCGACGCACTGCGCCACGCGCTGCATCTGATAGGGATCGCCCTCCCGCCTGCGGAACGTCAGGTGGTCGCGAAACAGGTCGGCGAGGCGCTCCATGGCCCCGACATGCACGGCGCAGAAGCGCCATGCCCCGCCCGAAAAATGCGGTTGCCGGGTGAAGTCCCCGGGCGAACCGATGATGCGGCCGGCGGGCAGGACGAGGCCTGAGAAATCGACCGTTCCGGTCGCGCTGGAGCGCATGCCCTGGGCCGTCCAACCCGCCGTATCCGAACGCTCGCCCGGCGACAAGTCCACCAGGCAGAGGATCTGCCCCGCCTCGCTCGTCGCAGTGACGAGAGGCTGCGTCACGAAGCCGGCACCGGAGGCGAGGATCTTGCGGCCTTCGAGGCGCCATTGGCCGCTGTCGCCGTCCTCGACCGCGCGCAAGCCCTTCGCGTCGTCGGCCCCCCATACCCCCGAAAGCGCTCCGCTCTCGACCTTCCGTGCGAGGACGCTGACCTGAGGCGCCGTTCCGTAGCGGCACACCAGGGCGACCGCGTTGACATGGCCCTCGAACAGGCGGGCGACGGAGAGGTCCGCCGCACCGATCGCGCGCAGCGTCGCGCAGAGCTGGCCGTGCCGTTCGGGTTCGTTCAGGCCTTCCCCGCCATACATCGGTGGAAAGGGTGCCATGGCGAGGCCTTGGTCATGAAGCGCCGCCATGACGTCCGGAGAGAGGAAGCCGTCGGCATCCGCCTGCTCGGCCTTCCCGGCGGCGAGCGCGGCGAAGTCCCGCACCCGTTCCGCCAGGGGCGCATGCTGCCCCTCGCCCCCCGGCTCAGACCGAGGCCGGGGGAACTCGACGATTTTCAACATCTGGACTCCGGGCAGCGCCCTGTTGTTAGCCTGTGGCGGGCAATTACTGATGCTTCAGCCGCCGCTTGGCCGCCGGCTTGCGGCCGAAGAGCTGGCGGAGCCGATCCTTCGCAGCCATCAGCGTGCGGCGGTGGCCGGCTGTGAGGTTCTTGCCCGCCCGGTTCATGTAGAAGGTCAACATCGACAGAGCGGAGCGGAAAGGGTCGGCCTTGCGGCGGTGGCTTTGCTCAGCCGAACGCTTGAGTGATTTCGCGATCGCATCGGGGCTGTCCGATTTGAAGACGCCCTTCTGAAGATCGAGCGCATCGCTGTGTTCGGTGACGTCCGCGGACCATCGTCGGGTCTTGCGCTTGGGTTGCATGGCATTCTCCTGGAATGAGACGGCGGAGGCCTCGCCATGACCTGCATGGCGGAGCCGCCCGCCGCAACCGCCGGCATCAGGAAGCGAGCGGTGACTTGCCTTCCCAACGTCTGAGATCGCCGAAAGTTCTCGCCGGCCGCGCGAAAGCCGTTCGTCCCCGGTCCCGGATCTCACCACGCACCGGCATCCCCTCGCCTTTGCCGGTCACGCTGGAGGCCGGAACAAAGGCAGGCGGATGCTGTTCTCGATAGGCAAATCCGCGCGAGAGACGCCTGCGTGCCTCTTGTCCCCATCGACGAGAGAGGTCCGCGAGGATCCCGGCACAGTCGGTCCGGTACCACGAGCTACGGATATCGGCCTGCGCGCGTCGATCCCCTGCCGTGTCCATTCGAAAGGCAAGCGATGATCAGGGACCCATCCAGCGGCTTGGCCGCTCCACCTGCCGGCGTGAGCCGGCGTCATTTCCTGGAGGCCGCGATGTCCGGCGCCGCGTTACCGCTCGCAGGCACTGTTCCTGCCGTCCCGGCGCAGGCGAAGGCTGCCTCGGCCCTACCCGACGCCTTCGGGCCGCAGAGCATGGACCTGCGCGTCAATGGGCAGCACCACCGCTTCGCGCTCGACAGTCGGACGACGCTCCTCGACGCGCTGCGCGAGCATGTCGGTCTCACCGGTACCAAGAAGGGCTGCGATCACGGCCAGTGTGGCGCCTGCACGGTCCATGTCGGCGGGCGGCGGGTGCTCTCCTGCCTCACCCTCGCCACCATGGTCGGCGACCGGCCTGTCACAACCATCGAGGGGCTGGCGAAAGGCATGGAAGGCCTCCATCCCATGCAGCAGGCCTTCATCGACAAGGATGCGCTTCAATGCGGCTATTACACGCCGGGGCAGATCATGTCCGCCGTGGCCTGCGTGCATGAGGGGCATGCCGACAATCCCGCCGACATCCGGGAATATATGAGCGGCAATCTCTGCCGCTGCGCCGCCTATCCCAACATCGTCGCCGCCATCGAACAGGCGCGGCACGCCATGAAGGGAGCGTGAGCCATGCGTCCTTTCCTCTACCATCACGCCGGCACGATGCAGGATGCGATCGCCGCTGCGGCCGCGTCGGAGACCCGGCGGAACATGCCGCCGACCGCCGCGGGCGGTCAGTTCATCGCTGGCGGAACGACGATGCTCGACCTGATGAAGCTCGATGTGATGCGTCCGCGCGATCTCGTCGACATCAACGCCGTCCCCGGCCTCGACAGCATCCGCGCGACGGAGGCCGGGCTGCATCTCGGTGCCCTGACGCGGATGGCGGAGGCCGCCTCGCACACGCTCGTCGTCAGGAACTACCCCGTCCTCGCGCAGAGCCTCACGCTGGCCGCCAGCGCGCAGTTGCGCAACATGGCCAGCCTCGGCGGCAATGTGCTGCAACGCACGCGCTGCCCCTATTTCAGGGATACGAGCTGGGATGCCTGCAACAAGCGCAATCCCGGTTCGGGCTGTGCGGCTCTGGAAGCCTTCAACCGCATGCACGCCGTGCTCGGCACCAGCGGCAGCTGCATCGCCACCTATCCCGGCGACTTCGCCAATGCGCTGGTCGCCCTCGAGGCGGAAATCGAGATCAGCGGCCGCGGCGGCAGCCGGACGCTCGCCTTCGAACGGCTCCATCGCCGCCCCGGCGATCGGCCGGACATCGAGACGGAACTGGCGCCGGACGAGATCATCACCGGCTTCCGCGTGCCGTCGGCGCCGTGGTTCCGGCGTTCGCGATACCTCAAGATACGCGACCGGGAATCCTACGAGTTCGCGCTCGCCTCGGCGGGCGTCGCGCTCGACCTCGGACCGGACGGCCGGGTGCGGGATGCCCGCATCGCCCTCGGCGGCGTCGCGACGGTGCCCTGGCGTTCACGGCCGGCCGAGGCCGTCCTGGCCGGCAGGCGGTTCGACGAAGCCTTGGCCGAAGAGGCGGCCGAGGCGGCTTTCGCAGAAGCCCGGCCGGCCGGGGACAATGCGTTCAAGGTGACGCTCGGCAAGCGCACGCTCGTGCGGGCGCTGATCGAGACGGCCGCGATGGAGATCTGACATGGACGGAGCTGTTCCCGAACGCAAAGCCAATATGGGCGATCCGATACCGCGCGTCGATGCGCGCCTGAAGGTGACCGGTGCCGCTCGCTACCCCTCCGACGTTCCTGTCGCCGATCCGGCCTATGCCTTCCTGGTGACGAGCGCGATCGCACGGGGCCGCATCCGTTCCCTCGATCTGGGAGCGGCCAAGGCGGTTCCCGGCGTCCTCGACATCCTGACCCATGAGAACGCGGGCGAGATCAGGCCGCTCAAGACGTTCTCCTCGGGCGGGCAGGCCGGCAGTTCGATCGTGCCCCTCGACTCGGCGAGGATCTGGCATGACGGCCAGATCCTCGCCATGGTCGTCGCCGAGACCTATGAAGCGGCGCGCGAAGCGGGCCACAGGATCGCCATCGCCTATGACGCTGAGAAGCCCAGCGCGACGTTCGGCTCGGCCGGCGTCGAGACCAAGCCGGTGGCGAAGGTCAGCAAGGCGCACAAGGATCCCACCTTCGGCGATGCGCCGCAGGCCTTCGCGGCATCCGCGGTGAAGGTCGAGGCCGACTATTCGACACCCGCCCAGCACCACAATCCGATGGAGCTGTTCACCACGACCTGCCTGTGGACCGATGGCCGGCTCACCGTGCACGAGCCCAGCCAGTTCGTCTACGGCATGAAGGCCGGGGTGGCGACGCAGCTCGGCATCGACCCGGCGGATGTGCATGTCGTCAGCCCCTTCGTCGGCGGCGCGTTCGGTTCGAAGGGATCGCTGACGGCGCGCACTGCGATCGTGGCCTTGGCCGCGCGGCGCCTGAGGCGGCCGGTCAAGCTGGTGGCGACCCGCGACCAGGGGTTCACCATCGCCACCTATCGCGCGGAGACCAGGCACAGCGTCAAGCTCGGCGCCGGCCGGGACGGCCGGATCGCGGCCTATCTGCACGAGGCCTGGGAATTGTCCTCCCGGCCCGACGACTACAACGTCTCGGGCACGACGAGCACGGCCGTGATGTATGACTACGGCTCCATCGCGACGCGGGTGAACGTCGTCAACGCGGACCGCAATACGCCGGGCTTCATGCGCTCGCCGCCCGAGGTCCCCTATATGTATGCGCTGGAAAGCGCCATGGACGAACTGGCGGCGGCGCTGAAGATGGACCCGGTCGCGCTGCGCCGCGTGAACGACACCATGAAGGATCCCGCTACCGGCCGGCCCTATACCAGCCGCTCGCTGATGCAATGCTACGATGCGGCGGCGCAGGCCTTCGGCTGGTCGAAACGTTCACCCGAGCCGGGCTCGATGCGCGACGGCGACTGGCTGATCGGCTGGGGCTGCGCCACCGCGACCTATCCGACCCAGATCGGACCGGCGGCGGCGCGCATCGCCCTGGCGTCCGACGGCACGGTGCGCGTGCAGATCGCGGCCCATGACGTCGGCACCGGTGCTTATACGGTGATCGGCCAGGCGGCCGCGAACCGCCTCGGCGTCGCGCCCGACCGCGTCACCGTCGAGCTCGGCGACAGCGCGTTGCCGCCTGCGCCCGTGGCCGGCGGCTCGAACACCACGGCGAGCGCGACCTCTGTGGTCCTCAAGGCGTGCGATGCCGTCCGGGCAAGGCTCTTTCGTTCCGCCATCACCTCCAATGGCGGGCCGTTCGCCGGCAAGCCGTTCGAGGCTCTCGACATTCGGGACGGCCACCTCGTCGCCGGCGACGTCTCGCAGCGCCTCGACGATGCTTTCCGGCAGCTGGGCGAGAGCGCGATCGAGGAATATGCCGAATCCTTCCCGCCCTCGCTCGGCCCCGACGCGGTCAGCAACCTCTACAAGGGCCGCATGTCGATGGTCGGCGGCCCGAAGGGCGAGAAGCTGATGTTCGCCTTCGGTGCCGAATTCGTCGAAGTGCGCATCAATGCCCGCACCCGGGAGGTGCGCGTGCCGCGCGCCGTCGGCGCCTTTGCGGCGGGCCATATCATGAATCCGCGCACGGCGCACAGCCAGCTCATGGGCGGCATGATCTGGGGCCTGAGTTCTGCCCTGCACGAGGCGACGGAGATCGACGAGAGGACGGCCCGCTACGTCAACGACAACCTGGCCGATTATCTCCTGCCGGTGAACGCCGACGTGCAGTCCATCGACGTCATCCTCGTTCCCGAAGAGGACAGCGAGGTCAACCCGATGGGCGTGAAGGGCCTCGGCGAACTCGGCAATGTCGGCACCAACGCGGCCGTCGCCAATGCCGTCTACCACGCGACCGGCCGGCGCATCCGCGATCTGCCGATCCGCATCGAGAAGCTGCTCTGACGTTGGTTCCCGCCGCTGCGCTGCAGGGGGGCGGGAACCTTGCCGGCTGCGGCGCCATTAATCCCGCGATATCTCGCGGTTCATGCCGCCGTCCAGCCGGGAAACAAGGCCATGAGTATTTTTTCCAAGGGCATCGAAACGCTCGACGATCTCTTCGTGCATCAGCTCCAGGACATCTATTATGCCGAGAAGCAGATCGCCAAGAGCCTGGCCGCCATGGTGGAGAAGGTCGGCAATCCCCAGCTCAAGCAGGATCTCGCGGGCCATCTGCAGCAGACGAAGATCCATATCGAGCGGCTCGAAAAAGTGTTCGAGATGCATGACACCCAGGTCAAGGCGGTGGATTGCCCCGCCATCGACGGGATCCTGAGGGAGGCCGACGAGGTTGCCGGCGACACTGCGGATTTCGCCGTGCTCGACGCCGCCCTCGCCGCCGCCGCCCAGGCCGTGGAGCATTATGAGATCGCGCGTTACGGGACGCTGGTCGCGTGGGCGCGGCAACTCGGCCGAAACGACTGCGCCGCGATCCTGCGCCAGACCCTGGAAGACGAGAAGGCGATGGACAGGAGGCTTACGGAGGTGGCGGAGACGCAGCTCAATTATCACGCGGCCTGACGGCCCGCTGGCGCCTTGCTGCCACGGAGGGCCCGTAGAAGGCGAAATCCCTCATGCCTCTTGTTCTCGACTGGTCCGACATCGCCCTGCGTCTCGGCCTCACCTTCCTGGCCGGGGCGCTGTTCGGGCTCGACCGTGGCGTACACGGCCATATTGCCGGACTGCGGACGACGATCCTGGTGGCGCTCGCCGCCGCGCTGGCGATGATCCAAGCGAACCTTCTCCTGGCGACGGCCGGCAAGGACCCCTCCTCCTTCATCACGCTCGACGTCATGCGACTGCCGCTCGGCATCCTCTCGGGCATGGGCTTCATCGGGGGCGGCGCGATCCTGCGGCGCGACAACATCGTGGTCGGCGTCACCACGGCGGCGACGCTTTGGTTCGTCACGGTGATCGGGCTGTGCTTCGGCGGCGGCCAGCTCGGATTGGGTCTGTGCGGCCTCAGCCTCGGGCTGATCGTGCTGCGCCTCTTCAAGCTGCTCGAATACCGCCTCGTGCAGGAACAGCTGGCCGAATTGACCGTCACCTGGACAGGAACGACGCTTTCGGCTTCCTCGATGCGAGCGAGGCTGCGGGAAGCGGGCATGCATGTCGCCAAATCGCGGATCGTCCATGATGTCGGAGCGGACGAGCAGACGGTGACCTTCCAGCTGATGCGCCACGCCAAGCCGGGGGAGCATCAGTCCCCGCCGCTGGTCGCCGATCTCGCCGCCACCCAAGGGGTGCGCAAGATCGACTGGCAATCCTGAACGGCCCGCCGTTCGGAACCGCGACAGCCGTTTCGGATTGCCTCGGCTCGGATCGCCTCGTGCAGGCGCCCGATCGCCCCGGTTGGACGTCGGCATGACATCGATCGAATGCCGTTCCGATGCCGTATATTTGAGCAGCCGCCTCCACAATCATCCTTTCTCATGCGGCATGCCGCCCTCCCCGGCAGGGCGTAGCCCGCACCGGCGGGGGGGCGTCCGCCATCCATGGGTCCTTGGATCCAAGAATCCACAATTGGCACGCCGCTTGCTCTTGCCAAGCCGCAGCCCATGCGCGTAATTTTGGATCCAAGGATACAGCGGCTGCTTTCCTCGTGGAGATGATGCCATGCTTTTGAAAGGCCCCGTCCACTCGTCGAGTCGGCCGCCCCTGTTCAGCCGGCGGACCTTCCTGCATGGCAGCGCCGGCATCGGTGCCGGCGTGCTCGCCATGATGTGCGGCTTTGCCCCCACGCTGCGTCCCGCGCGGGCCTGGGGCGCCGCAATGCCCAAGCGCGGCGGCACCATCCGCTATGCCAACACCGATACGCTCAAGCCACTGGTCGACCCGGCGACGGTCGACGCGCTCGGCCCCTCGGATGCGGTGCGCGGCTGCGCCGAGTTCCTGACCGAGGTCGACGAGCACAACCTGCCCCATCCTCACCTCCTGGAAACGCTGACCTCCTCGGAGGATCTCAAGACCTGGACGCTGGTGGTCCGGAAGGGACCCGTCTTCAACACGCCGACGCCGCGGGCGCTCGACGCCGACGACGTCGTGTTCAACTTCAAGCGCTGGCTCGATCCCAAGCTCGGCTCGTCGATGAATGGACTGCTCAGTCCATATCTGGATGCCAGCGGCGTCGAGAAGATCGACGACCACACGGTCCGCCTGCACCTGAAGGCGCCCAGCAGCACCCTCGCCTATGACCTCTATCATTATGCCGGTGCCGTCGTGCCCCGCGAATTCGAGGGCGATTTCCTCAAGCAGCCCTGGGGAACGGGGCCGTTCGAACTGGTCGAATATGTTCCGAACCAGTCCTTCACGCTCAAGGCCCGCAAGGATTACTGGCGCGACGGGGCCGACGGCCAGAAGCTGCCCTATCTCGACCAGGTGGTCTGCATCGACGTGCGCAGCCAGGCTTCCGCGCAGGTGGCGGGCCTGACGAGCGGCCAGTTCGACCTCGCGCTGGGCATCGACTATGCCGCCTACAAGGCACTCGCCGCCGAGCCTGATCTCGTCATGAGCCGCATCAAGAGCGCCGGCACCGTGCTGTTCCGCGCCCGCGTCGATCAGAAGCCGTTCGACGATCCGCGCGTGCGCCTCGCGCTCCGCCTGGTCCAGGACCGCAACCAGATCACCCAGCTCTCGCTCGGCGACACAGGCTTCGTCGGCAATGACGATCTGGTCGCGCCGGATGTCGATCCGGCCTATGCGCCGCTGGACACGCCGAAGCGGGATGTCGAGCGGGCCAAGGCGCTTCTCGCCGAGGCCGGGCTCGGGCAGGGCTTCCGTACGGAATTCCGCTATCCCACCTCCCCCGACTTCATCGCCACGGCGGCGCAGGTCTACGCCCAGCAATGCCGGGACATCGGCGTCCAGCTCGATCTCGTGCCGATGCCGCCCGACTCCTACTGGGCCAAATGGACGGACTGGACCTTCGCGGCGCCGCAATGGAGCCACCGCCCGCTCGCCACGATGACGATGGGACTGTGCCTGCGCCCCGGCGCCGCCTGGAACGAGACGCGCTACGCCGATCCGACCTTCGAATCCCTGCTCGACGAGGTCAATGGCATCGTCGAGGTCGAGGCGCGCCGCAAGGTCTATGCGAAGATACAGGCCCGCCTGCGCGAGGACGGCCCCTTCGCCGATCCGCTCTTCATGTACGCGCTGGCGGCGCAGAGCCCCAAGGTGAAAGGTTTCGTGCCGACGGCCTTCCGCTACGGGACGTTCAGCGACACCTGGCTCGACGCCTGATCCGTCGATGCTGCGCCTCGCCCTCCTTCGCCTTCCGTTCTTCGCGCTGACCATCGTGGTGAGTTCCGTGCTGATCTTCCTCGCGAGCGAGGTCCTGCCGATCAATGTCGGCAGGAACATGCTCGGCACGTTCGCGCCGCAGGCGGCCGTCGACGCGCTCAATCACCAGCTTGGCACCGACCTGCCGATGGTCGAGCGCTATGGGCGATGGGTCGGCAAGGCCGTCACCGGCGATTTCGGCAATTCGACTTCCCAGCACCTGCCGGTCGGCCCGCTCATCCTCCGGCGGGCCGCCAATTCCGCCGTGCTCGCCCTTGCCGGCCTGGTCCTCATCCTGCCGATCGCCCTCGTCCTCGGCACCATCGCCGGTCTCACCGCCGGCAAGGCCACGGACAGGGTGATCTCGGTGGTGAGCCTGATCCTGACCTCGACGCCGGAATTCGTGGTCGGCGTGCTGCTGCTCCTCGTCTTCGCGGTGCATTGGCGGCTGCTGCCGGGCTCCAGCGCGCTGATCGGCGCGGCATCGCCGCTGGCCGCGCCGCTGAAGCTCGTGCTTCCGGCGGTGACCCTCGCCCTCGTCGATGTCGGCTATATCGCCCGCATGATGCGCGCGAGCATGATCGAGGTCATGGCCTCGCCCTATATCCGCGCGGCGCGGCTGCGCGGCTTCTCCCCGGCCCGCATCGTGTTCCGCCATGCCCTGCGCAACGCCATGGTGACCCCGATCACCGTCATCATGATCCATATCAACTGGCTCATCGGCGGCATCGTGGTGATCGAGGCGATCTACGGCTATCCCGGGCTCGGCCAGCTGATGCTGTCGGCGGCCTCGGCCAAGGACGTGCCGGTGCTCGAAGCCGGGGCGCTGCTCTTCGCCCTCGTCGCCGCCGCCACCCAGCTTCTCGCCGACCTCCTCCAGGCCTGGCTGCAGCCGCGGCTGAGGAGCGCCTCGGCATGAGCGCGATCGAACACCGCAGCAAGGGAGCGGTCCCGCTGCTGCCGGCGATCTTCCGGCGTCTCGGCCGCAGCAAGGCCGGCCTGTTCGGCAGCGCGATCGTGCTGTTCTGGATCGCGATCGCGGTCTTCGCGCCCCTGATCGCGCCCTACCCGCCCAACGATCTCGTCGGCCCGGCGACGCAGGGCCCCACGGCGCAATTCTGGCTGGGCACCGACGATCTCGGACGCGACGTGCTCTCC
Organism: Labrys monachus; assembly: GCF_030814655.1. Lineage (NCBI taxonomy): Bacteria > Pseudomonadati > Pseudomonadota > Alphaproteobacteria > Hyphomicrobiales > Xanthobacteraceae > Labrys > Labrys monachus. Next base: position 3,023,799 of record NZ_JAUSVK010000001.1, on the reverse strand, counting down.
CGCCTGGTCTGTGGCACGCGCAGCGTGCTGGTCCTCGCCCCGATCGCCGTCCTGCTCGCCGAGGCCGTGGGCGCGGCCATCGGCCTGGCGTCGGGCTATCTCGGCGGCGTGTTCGACCAGGTCGTGATGCGGCTGAACGATGCGCTGATCGCCTTCCCGACCATCCTTCTTTACCTCCTGATCATCGCCGCGCTCGGTCCCTCCCGGGTCAACGTCGTTCTGGCCATCGCCGCCGCGTCGGTCCCCGGCATCGCGCGCATCGTCAGGGGCGTCGTGGTCGGCCTGCGCTCGCGCGGCTTCATCCTCTCGGCCCAGATGCGGGGGGAAAGGCTCTGGTACGTGCTGCTGGTCGAATTGCTGCCCAATGCCCGGCGGCCCCTGCTGGTCGACACGCTCCTGCGCCTCGGCTACGCGACCTTCTCGATCGGCACGCTCGGCTTCCTCGGCCTCGGTGCGCCTCCCCCCGATCCCGACTGGGGCGGCATGGTGAACAGCGGCGTGCGCTGGCTCTCGGTGTCGGCGTGGATGACGGCCGTGCCGGCGCTCGCCCTCGCCTCGCTGGTGATCGGTATCAACCTGATCGCCGAGGCCTTCGAAGAGAGGGCTCCCCGGTGACGTCGGTGCTGGTCGACATCCAGGGCCTCACGGTCGCCTATCCGACCGGAGACGGCCTGCTCCACGCTTTGCGCGGCGTTTCGCTCGGCATCGTGCCCGGCGAGATCCTCGGCATCGTCGGCGAGAGCGGCTGCGGCAAGACCACGCTCGCCTATACGCTCCTCGGCGATCTCGGCGGCAATGCCGAGGTCGCCGGCACCGCCCTCTTCGGCGGACGGGACATCCTGCGGATGGACGAAGCCGAACTGCGGACCATGCGCGGCCGGCACGTCGCCATGGTGCCGCAGAATCCCGGCGAGGCCCTCAATCCCGCACGGCGGGTGGGCGAACAGCTTCGAGAGGTCCTCGCCGTGCATGCGAGCCTGTCCGGCAGGGACGCCACGGCGCGCATCGTCGCGCTGCTGGAGAAGGTCCACCTGCCCGATCCCGAAGGCATCATGCGCCGCTGGCCGCATGAATTGTCCGGCGGCCAGCAGCAGCGCCTCGTCATCGCCATGGCCCTGCTCGGCGGCCCGGAACTGCTTGTGCTCGACGAGCCGACGACGGGGCTGGATGTGACGGTGGAGGCCGCGGTGCTGGACCTCCTGGCCGAGCTGCGCCGCGACCTCGGCGTGACCATCGTGCTGATCTCGCACAACCTGCTGACGATCGCCCGCGCCTGCGACCGCGTCGTCGTGATGTATGCGGGTCTCGTGGCGGAGACGGGGCCGGCGGCAGCAATCTTCGCCCAACCCAGACACCCCTATACCCGCGCGCTGCTCGACTGCATTCCGCGCATCGACCGGCCGCGCGGTGCCGCCGAGCCGGCGCCGATCCCCGGCAGCCTGCCGAGCCCGTTCGAGGCGCTCGCCGGCTGCTCCTTCGCCAATCGCTGTCCCTACGCAATGCCGGCCTGCATTCAGGCCCCGCCGCCGCTGCTGCGGGTTTCGGACCGTCATGCCGCCGCCTGCATCCGCTGGCCGGAAATCCCGCGGGAGCCGTCAGCGGCGGAAGCGACGGCGAGCCCGGCTTTGGCCGTCGACGGCGGTGAGGTGCTGCGCGTCGACAAGCTCGGAGTCACCTACCACCTGCGCAGGGCGAAGGGCGCGAGCGGCACGCTGAAAGCCGTCGATGCGGTCTCGCTCGAGCTCGGCGCCGGCCGGATCACCGCCATCGTCGGCGAAAGCGGCAGCGGCAAGAGCAGCCTCGCCGGCGCCATTGCCGGGCTGAGGCCGGCGGACGCCGGCTCCATCCATCTCGGCGGCAAGTCCGTTCCCCGGCTCCTGCGCCGGCGCCCGGGCTGGACGCGGCGCTTCCTGCAGATGGTATTCCAGGACCACACCTCGACGCTCAATCCCGAACTGCGGGCGGGGCGCAGCATCGACCGGGCGGTGCGCCTGCTCGACGGAACGATATCCTCGCCCGTCGGCGACCGCACCGCCGCCCTCATGCGGCAGGTCGGCCTCGATCCCTCGACGGCGTTCCGGCGCCCGGCCGAGCTGAGCGGCGGCCAGCGCCAGCGCATCGCCATCGCCAGGGCGTTCGCGGGCCGGCCGCGCCTCGTCATCTGCGACGAGATCACCTCGGCCCTCGACGTCTCCATCCAGGCCCAGGTGATCGCCTTCCTGCGGGAGCTGCAGCGTGCCAACGGCACCAGCCTGCTGTTCATCACCCACGACCTCGGTGTCGTCCGCCAGATCGCCGACGAGATCGTGGTGATGTATCTCGGAACCATCTGCGAGCGCGGCCCGGCCGATGCCGTCTTCTCCGGGCCCAACCATCCCTATACCGCGGCGCTGCTCGAAACGGTGGCGGCCGAGGATCCGAACGCAGCGCGACGGCGAACGCCGCTCGCCGGGGCCTTGCCCGATCCGGCCGAGCGTCGTATCGGCTGTCCGTTCAAGACACGTTGCCCGCGCCGGCTCGGTCCGGTCTGCGATACCGTCGAGCCACCATGGCGCAGCGCGGGCGACCGACATGGCATCCGCTGCCACATCCCGGCAGCGGAGCTCGCCAGAAATTCCGTCCGTGCCTCCGGGCCGGACTCAACCGCCCGCCCGGATCTCCGGCTGGGCGATGCGCCAGGAGTGGTCCTGCAATGAATTCACAATCTCGTCTCGGTCCGCCACGCGATTTCGTCGGCTATGGCCGCCGGCCGCCGCGGGTCACATGGCCGGGCGGCCGCCTCGTCGCGGTCAACCTCGTCGTCTGCTACGAGGAAGGGTCGGAATATTCACTCTACGAAGGCGATTCCCGCAGCGACGGATGGGGCGAATATGCGCTCTCCGCACCCGCGGGCGTCCGCGATCTCGGCACCGAGACCCATTTCGAATATGGCAGCCGCATCGGCATCTGGCGCATCGCGCGCCTGCTGGAGCGGCATGGCGTCGACGCCACCATTTCGGGCTGCGCGGAAGCGCTGCGGCGCAATCCCGAAGTCGCGGCCTGGCTGCGCGAATCGGATCACGACCTTCTCGGGCACGGGCTGCGCTGGACCGAACAATGGACGCAGAGCCGCGAGGAGGAACGCGACCATATCGGCCGCGCCGTAGCCCTGTTCCAGGACCTGCTCGGCGAGCGTCCCATCGGCTGGAACAGCCGCTCCTTCCCGAGCGTCAATACCCGCGACCTCCTGGTCGAGGAAGGCGGCTTCGTCTACGATTCGGATCCCTGCAACGACGACCTGCCCTATTTCGTGCCGACGAAAGCGGGCTCCCTGCTGGTGGTGCCCTACTCCAAAACCCTGAACGACAGCCGCTATCTGGTCAGCCCGGGCTATGTCACGCCGCAGGATTTCGTCGACAATGTGCGCAGTTATCTCGACTTCCTGATCCGTGAGGCGAAGGAGGAAGGCGGCCGCATGATGACGATCGCCGTCCATGTCCGCTGGAGCGGGCAGCCGAACCGGGCCGCGGCCCTCGAAGGCGTCCTCGAGACCGTGCTCTCGCGGCCGGAAGCCGCCTTCATGCGCCGCAACGACATCGCCCGCTACTGGCTTTCGCTGTTTCCGACCGAAGGGTTGCCGTCATGACGCGCCGCGTCCCACGCCCCTCGGAGGAGCCGCTTGCCCGCGCCCGGGCGCCCCGCAAGACGGCGCGCGTCGAGGCGCCCGTCGAGGAAGCGCCGCTTGAGACCACCAGCCTCGCCGACGAGATCGCCTTCCGGCTGCAGGCCGCGATCGTCGCCCGGACGCTGCGTCCGGGCGAGCGCCTGCGCCAGGAGGAATTGTGCAGGCGCTTCAACGTCAGCCGCACACCGGTGCGCGAAGCGCTGCGCAAGCTCCAGGCGCTGCAGCTGGTCACCATGGTGCCCAACCGCGGCACCATCGTCCGCGTTCCGACGCGGCACGAGATCGTCGAGGTCTACGATCTGCGGGCCGAGCTCGAGGGCTATGCGGCCCGCTGCGCCTGCGCGCGCGCTTCGACCGAGACGGACCGGGCCCTGGCGGCGGCGATGGGCACGCTGCGCCGCCGGCGCGGCTCCCGCAAGGATGCGCCGCCCGCCAGCGATCCCGGGCTCAGCATCGACGTTTCGGTCGCGGTCCGCGGCTTCCATCACATCATCCAGGACTGTGCCGGCAACGAACGTCTCGTCCGCATGATCCGGGACCTCGAGACCTCCTTCCCGGGCAATTATTGCTGCCACGAGATCGACCTCTCGGGCGAGGCCAAGGTCGTGCAGGTCGACGAGCATGACGCCATCCGTGCCGCGATACGGGCGCGCGACGGTGCGGCCGCCCAGCAATTGATGCGCGACCACATCCTGCATTCCAAGCAATTGCTGCTCGCCCATATGGATGAGCATGGCGTCTGGTTCGCCGAGGACGGAGAAGCCTGATGACGACCGGCGCCCGTTTCGATCTCGTGGTGCGCGACGCCCTCGTCGCCACCGGCAACGCCGTCTCGACGGTGGATCTCGGTATTCGTGACGGCTGCATCCAGGCCATCGCCGAACGGCTGGAAGACACCGCGCAGATGGTGGACGCTCGCGGCCGCCTCGTGCTGCCGGGCGGCGTCGACGCCCATTGCCACATGGACCAGCCGGTCTACGGCGCCGTATGCGCCGACGACTTCCGAAGCGGCACGCTCTCGGCCGCCTGCGGCGGCAACACCACCATCGTGCCGTTCGCGATGGCGGGGCCCTCCGATCCCCTCGCGGCGACCGTGGCAGCCTATCGCCTGCGGGCCCAGGGCCAGGCGATGATCGATTATGCGATCCATCCCACCATCCAGGCGGCCAGCGCCCAGACGCTCGACCAGGACCTGCCGGGCCTCATTCGCGCCGGCTATGCCTCCCTCAAGATCTTCACGACCTATGAGGGTTTCAGGTTGGGCGACGGCGAGATCCTCGACATCCTGCAGGTGGCGGCACGGCACGGCGCCCTCGTCATGGTGCATGCGGAGAATGACGCCATCATCGCGATGCTCACGCGGGACCTCGTCGAGCGCGGTCGCCACGCTCCCCGCTTCCATGCCGAGGCCAGGCCGGTGCTCGCCGAAAGGGAGGCCATCCATCGCATCGCCTCCTTCGCGGAGGCGACCGGCGCCGAAGTGCTGATCGTCCATGTGTCGAGCCGCGAAGGGCTGGAGGAAGTCACCCGGGCGCAGCGGCGCGGCGTTCGCATCCACGCCGAAACCTGCCCGCAATATCTGCTCTTCACCGAGGAGGATCTCGACCGCGAGGGCCTGGAGGGCGCAAAATTCATGTGCAGCCCGCCGATGCGCACTACGGCCGACCAGGACGCGCTGTGGGACGGCATGGCGCAGGGCAGCCTCGCGGTCTATTCCTCCGATCATTCGCCCTACCGCTTCGCCGGGCCCGACGGCAAGCTGCGTCACGGAAGCGGCGCGCGTTTCGATCAGATCGCCAACGGCCTGCCCGGGCTGGAGCTGCGCCTGCCGCTTCTGTTCAGCGAGGGATATCTGCAGGGCCGCATCAGCCTCGCCCAGTTCATCGCCGTCTCCTCCACCAACGCCGCCGAACTGCACGGCCTCGCGCCGCGCAAGGGATCGATCGTGATCGGCGGCGACGCCGATCTCGTGATCTGGGACCAGGACCGCGAGATCACGGTCACCCACGCCCTGCTCCATGACGGCGTCGACTACACGCCCTATGAAGGCATGCGCATCCGCGGCTGGCCGGTGACGACGATCTCGCGCGGCGAGGTGATCGTCGATGACGGCCGCATCCTCGGCATGCCCGGGCGCGGACGCTTCGTCCCCTCGAAGGCGAGGCCGCTGCCGTGAGCCTGCTGGTCACCGGCGGCCACGGCTTCGTCATGAGCAATCTCGCGCGCCTCTGGCTCGATCGCCATCCGCAGGAGCGGGTGACGATCCTCGACCGCGACCGCCCGGACGAGGCGGCGCGCCGCTTCTTCGCCGGCGTCGAGGACCGCATCCGCTGGATCGCCGCCGACATCCTCGATCCCGGCGCCTGGCACGACGAAGCGCGCCGGCACGGCATCGACCGCATCGTCCATGGCGCGGCGCTCACGCCGTTTCCCTGGATCGACGAGGCAAGGAAGGAACACGACCCCGAACGCGAGGCGCCGGGCCGGGTCCTCGACGTCAATCTCGGCGGCACGCTCGGCGTGCTCGAATTCGCCCGCGGCCTGCCGGCCTGCCGGCGCCTGCTGATCATCGGCACGGGCGCCGTCTATGGCGAAGCGCCGCGCGCGGGCGAGCCGATCGCCGAGGACGGTCCGGCCGCGCCGCGGTCGCTCTATGCCATCTCCAAGCATGCGGCCGAACTGACGGCCCGGCGCTTCGCCGAACTCTACGGGCTCCCCGTGGTGGTGGCGCGCCTGGCGGCCGTCTATGGCCCGATGGACCGCATGCTGGCGTCGCGGCACATCGTCTGCGCGCCCAACAAGGTGACGGCGCTGGCTCTCGCCGGCGAGGCGATCCGGCTCGGCAGCGCCGAGGGCGTCGGCGACTGGATCAGCGTGTCGGATGTGGCGGCGGCCCTCCTCATGCTGCTCGACGCCGAGGCGCTGCGCCATGACGCCTACAACATCGCCTCCGGCCGGGCCGAGACGCTGGCCCGGCTGGCGGCGCTGACGGCCGACCTGGTGCCGGGCACGGCATGGTCGGTCGATCCGGCCGAAGCCAATGTGCTGCCCGATGCCGGGCGGGAGGCCGGCCGCTGGGGCGGCTACCACATCGGCCGGATGCAGGAGGAGTTCGGCTGGACGCCGCTGCCCCTCGCGGTCCGCCTGGCCGAATACATCGATTGGCGTAGAGACAACGAGTTGAGGGGAGGCCCGGCATGAACGGCGCAGAAGTCGTAGCAGCAATCCTGAAGCGGGAGGGCGTCGAACGGATCATCGGCTTTCCGCACAGCGAGCTGATCGAGACCACCGCCGCGCTCGGCATGCCGCCGCTGATCACCCGCACGGAACGCATCGCGGTCAACATCGCGGACGGCTTCACCCGGGTCAGCGGCGCCAGGCGCCTCGCCGCCGTCACGGTGCAATATGGGCCGGGCGCCGAATGCGCCTTCGGTGCCGTCGCCCAGGCCTATAGCGACAACACGCCCCTGCTCTTCCTGCCGACCGGCCATCCGCTCGGACGCAATGCCGTTCCGCAGAATTTCGAGGCGCTGCGCAGCTTCGCCCATGTGACCGGCTGGTCCGTCCGCAGCGAGCGGGGCGATGCCCTGCCCCAGCTCTTCCAGAACGCCTTCGCCCGTGCCCGCAACGGCACGCCGGGCCCCCTGATGATCGAACTGCCGACCGACATCCTGCAGGCGCCGGCGCCCTGGAATCCGGACGCCTATGTCCCCCCTCGGCGTTCCTCGCCCTGCGCCGACCCCGTCGACATCAGGCGCATGCTCGATGCGCTGCTCGCCGCCGAATGTCCCCTCCTGCTCGCCGGCCAGGGCGTGCTCTATGCCGACGGATGCGAAGAGCTTCTTGCCCTTGCCGAGCTCCTGCAGATCCCGGTGGTCACCACGCTGAACGGCAAGAGCGCCTTCCCGGAGGATCATCCCTTGTCGCTCGGAACGGGCGGCAAATCCTACGCTTCCGCCATCGGCGCGTTCTACGGCAAGGCCGATTTCATCCTCGGCGTCGGCACGAGCTTCACGCGTTCGCTCTACATCACGCCCCTGCCGGCCGCCTGCCGTCTGGCGCAGGTGACGCTCGCCCCCGCCGACATCGGCAAGGACTATCCGGTCGACATGGCGGTCGTCGCCGACGCCAAGGCGGTGCTTGGCCAGTTGCTGGAGGAAGCGCGCAGCCGGCGGGGCCTCGCCGAGGAGCGGGCGCAAAGCCCGGTCGCGGCGGAAATCGCCGCCCTCCACCACGCCTTTGCCGCGAAATGGGCACCGCTGGTCGACGACGACGCCAGCCCGATGTCGCCCTATCGCGTGCTGCGCGACCTTTCCCGCACCGTCGACCTGAGGAAGACCATCGCCACCCACGACGCCGGCCATCCTCGCGACCAGATGCTGCCGTTCTGGAAGACGCCGATCCCGCACGGCTATGTCGGCTGGGGCAAGAGCACGCAGCTCGGCTCGGGTCTCGGCCTGATGATCGGCGCGAGGCTGGCGCGGCCCGACCACCTCTGCATCGCCGTCATGGGAGAGGCGGCCTTCGGCATGGTCGGCATGGACTTCGAGACGGCGACGCGCCACCAGTTGCCGATCATGGTGGTGCTGTTCCGCAACGGCATCATGGGCGGATATGGCCAATATCTGCCGCAGGCCTCCGAACGCTTCGGCGTCGATCGGCTGACGGGCGATTATGTCGGCGTGGCGCGGGCGCTCGGCGGCCACGCCGAACGGGTCGAGGCCCCGCGCGACCTCGTGCCGGCCTTCCGGCGCGCCATCGCCGCCATCGAGGAAGGGCGTCCGGCCCTGGTCGAATGCGTAACGCGCGAGGAAAGGCGCATCCCGGGCCTGGTGTGAACAAGCGCCGTGCTCCTCCCGCCCTCTCTCAGACGGCGGAAGGAGGAACCGCGCCGGGGGGAACGGATCCCGCCGGCCGACCGGCCTCGCCGGCGAAGCCCAGCACGTCCTGCATGTCGTATTCGCCGGGTGCACGATCGGCCACCCAGCGCGCGGCCGCGGCCGCTCCCCGGGCGAACATGCCCCGGTCCCGCGCCGAATGCGAAAGGGTGAGGATCTCCTCCTCGGCGGCGAAGACGACGCTGTGCTCGCCGACAATGCCGCCGCCGCGCAGCACGGAGAAGCCGATCTCTCCCGTCGGGCGCTCACCGGTGATGCCGTCGCGGGTGCGGCGTTCGACGGCGGCGAGCGAAACGCCCCGGCCTCTCGCGGCCGCATCGCCCAGCATCAGGGCGGTGCCGGACGGCGCGTCCACCTTCCGGCGGTGATGGGCTTCGGCGATCTCGATATCCCAGGCCGCGGCTGGAAGGGCCCGGGCTGCGCGGGCGACCAATCCGACCAGCATGTTGATGCCCAGCGAGAAATTTCCCGAACGCACGATCGCGATCCGCCGGGCGGCTTCGGCGATGCCGGCGAGGTCGTCAGCCTCGAATCCGGTCGCGCCGATCACCAGGGCAGGACCGCCGCGGGCTGCGCAGCGCCGCGCCAGCGCGGAGGAGGCCCGCCCGGTGGTGAAATCGATGATGACGTCGGCACTGGCCAGCGCCGTATCGATACGAACCAGCCCGTCCACCTCGGCATCCGCGCGTCCGACACGGGCGACGAGGGTGAAGGCGGGGTCGGCGGCGATTGTCTCGGCGACCGCTCGGCCCATGCGGCCCTGCGCTCCGGCAATGGCGATCCTGATCGGCGCCGTCATGCGAGGCTCTCCCGTATCGCGGCACGGTGAGGCCTGCCGGGCCGTGCGTGATGACCGATGGTGTGGGCAGACGCCGCCCGCTATTCGGCGATGCCGATGCGCATGCCGTCGAAGCCGGGCTCGACGCCGGGTGGCAGCGTGCGCGTCAATGTCCGGTAGTCCATGTCGGTGTGCATGTTGGTCAGGATCGCACGTTTCGGCTTGAGCTTGGCGATCCAGTGCAGCGCGTCCGTCAGGGACCAGTGGCTGGGATGGGGCTGCGGACGCAGGGCGTCGACGACCCAGACGTCGAGGCCCTGCAGCATCGCTTCACTTTCTTTCGGCAAGCCATTGATATCGCTCGAATAGGCGAAGTTTCCGACTCGAAAGCCAAGCGAATGGATGTCGCCGTGGTCCTGATCGAAGGGCAGGGCCGCGACCGGGCCGCCGGCACCGTCGATGACGGTCTCGATGCCGATGTCGATCGTGTGCATAGTGAGGATGGGCGGATAGTTGGAGCCCTTCGGCGTCTCGAAGCAATAGCTGAAGCGGCTGCGCAGCAGCGCCGCCGTCTGCGGATCGGCATGGACGTCGACGCGCCGCCGCCGATTGATGGCCAGCACGCGCAGATCGTCGATGCCGTGGGTATGGTCCGCGTGCTCATGGGTGTAGAGCACGCCGTCGACCCAGTCGACCTCGGCGTCCAGCAATTGCTGGCGCATGTCGGGACCGGTATCGATCAACACGGTGGTGCGGCCGGACGCGCCTTCGCGCTCGATGAGCAGCGAGCAGCGCCGGCGCCGGTTGCGCGGCTCGGCCGGGTCGCAGTCGCCCCAGCCGAAGCCGATGCGGGGGACGCCGCCCGAGGAACCGCAGCCCAGCAATGTCGCGGTGAGCGTCATACCGTCACGCCGCCGCAGCGAGGCCGTCGGGACGCGGCATCTTGGAGAACAGACGGAAGGCGTTCGCGGTGGTGATAGTGCCGATCTCGCTTGCGCTGACGCCGATCGTCTCCGCCAGCACCCTGGCGGTGTCGACCACATAGGCCGGCTCGTTGCGCTTGCCCCGGAACGGCACCGGCGCCAGGTAGGGCGCATCGGTCTCGACCAGCAGGCGATCATGCGGCACGAAGCGCGCGACCTCGCGGATCTCCTCGGCCGTCTTGAAGGTCAGGATGCCGGAGAAGGAGACATAGAAGCCGAGCGCCAGGCCGCGCCGCGCCAGCCCGCCCCCCGAGGAGAAGCAATGGAGGACGGCGGTGAAGGCGCCCTTCCCCATCTCCTCCTCCAGGATGGAGGCGATATCGTCATCGGCCTGGCGGGCATGGATCACCAGCGGCAGGCCGGTCTGGCGCGCCGCGGCGATATGCTTGCGGAAGCCCCGCGCCTGCACGTCGCGCGGGGAATGATCGTAGTGATAGTCCAGGCCCGCTTCGCCGATCGCCACGACCTTGGGATGGCTCGCCAGCGACAGGATCGTCTCCAGCGGCACGTCATCTTCCTCCGCCGCATGCAGGCAATGCGTGCCGACCGAACCGTAGACGTCGTCGAAACGCTCGATCAACGCCCGGATCTTCTCGAACTGGCGTATCCGCGTGGAGATGGTGATCATGCGCGCCACGCCCGCGGATCGCGCGCGGGCGACGACGTCCTCGATCTCGCTCTCGAAATCCGGGAAATCGAGATGGCAGTGGCTGTCGATCACCATGGTCAGGCCGGCTCGCTCGCCGCTTCCACATATTTCGGGAATACGGGCTGGGGCGGCGGAAGCTCGGTGTCGGGAGACAGGCGTCCGTCGGCGCCCAGATAGGAGAAGTCGCGCGCTTCCGGGGGCACCGCGAGGAGGTCGAGGATCCGGCCCGCGCCCTCGGGGATCACCGGCTGCGCCAGGATGGCGACCTGGCGGATGATCTCGGCGGTGACGTAGAGCACCGTCTCCATGCGCGCCGGGTCGCTCGTCTTGAGCGTCCAGGGCGCCTCGGCCTGGAAGTAGCGATTCGCCTCCGCGACGACGCCCCAGATGTCGGCGAGGATGATGTGCAGCGCGAAAGTGTAGATGGAATCGCGCGCCTTCCAGACGAGACCGTCGGCCGCCTGCAGGAGATCGGCATCCGAGGGAAGCAGGTCGCCGGGACTCGGGATCCTGCCGCCGCAATTGCGCGCGATCATCGACAGCGAGCGCTGGGCGAGATTGCCGAAATCATTGGCGAGGTCGGCATTGATGCGGTTGACGATCGCCTCGTGCGAATAATTGCCGTCCTGTCCGAAGGGGACCTCGCGCAGGAAGAAATAGCGCAGCTGGTCGACGCCGTAATGGGCGGCGAGCGTGAAGGGGTCGATGACGTTGCCGACCGATTTCGACATCTTCTCGCCGCGGTTGAACAGGAAGCCGTGGCCGAAGACGTGGCGTGGCAGCGGCAGGCCCGCCGACATCAGGAACGCCGGCCAGTAGACGGTGTGGAACCGCACGATGTCCTTGCCGATGATATGGGCGTTGGCCGGCCAGAACTCCGAGCGCTCGGTGTCGATGTCGGGAAAGCCCGTCGCCGTGAGATAGTTCGTCAGGGCATCGACCCACACATACATCACGTGCTTGGGATCGCCCGGCACCGGAATGCCCCAGTCGAAGGTCGTGCGGCTGACCGACAGGTCGCGCAGCCCCGAGCGCACGAAGCTGAGGATCTCGTTGCGGCGCTCGGCCGGCCCGATGAAATCCGGGTGGTCCTCGTAGAATTTCAGCAGGCGGTCCTGGAAGGAAGACAGCCTGAAGAAATAGCTCTCCTCCTCCACCCATTCGACCTTGGTGCCCGTCTCGATCACCGTGCGCGAGCCGTCGGAATTGAGAGCCAGGTCCTTGTCGTCGTAATAGGCCTCGTCGCGAACCGAATACCATCCGGCATATTTCGACAGATAGATGTCGCCGGCCGCTTCCATCCGCCTCCAGATCTCCTGGCAGGCGCGATAATGGCGCTCCTCGGTGGTGCGGATGAAATCGTCGTTGGAGGCGTTGAGCGCCTGCGCCATCTCGCGAAAATACTGGGAATTCCTGTCGGCGAGCGCCTGGGCCGTCAGGCCCTCTCTCGCTGCCGTCTGCAGCATCTTCTGGCCATGCTCGTCCGTTCCGGTGAGGAAGAACACTTCATGGCCGTCGAGCCGCTTGAAGCGCGCGATGGCGTCGGTCGCGATCAATTCATAGGCGTGGCCGATATGCGGCCTGCCATTGGGATAGGAGATCGCAGTCGTGACGTAATAGGTATCTTTGTCGGCCATCGATGAATGCTTTTCCTTCGGGTGGCGGCCACGGCGGTCTGCCGGGTTCCGTCACCAGATCAGTGGCTTGTGGTCCGTCCCTCGACCGCAGACAAGGCCCGGCTCGGCGTCATGCGACCGACGCTTCCGCGAGCATGGAAAGGGTTGAGAGCACGAATGGCTTGCGGTCGAGGTTGTAGGCCTCGACGTCGCGCGCCGCATCCCGTGCTTTTTCCCATACCTCCGCCCAGCGTGCAAGGCGACGCAGGGATTGAGATCGCTCGGCCAGCAGGCGTTCGTGCAGCCATTCATCGAGGAAGTCCAGCAACAGGGCGAAGTTCTCCTCGCCCGCCTTGTTGGCGCAGCGGTCCGCCAGGGCATGGGCCGCGGCGACGTCGATCTGCGGCAGCCGCGAGAGCAGACCCTGCAAGGCGCCGTGCAGCGCCACGCCCTCGCCGTCGGCGAGCACGAGCGCGCGGCGAACGCTTCCGCGGGCGAGCGAGGCGCCCGCCTCCAGCGCGCCGGCCGGCAGGTCCGGCCGCGCCGCCCGGGCCGCCGCCACGACGTCGCTCCCGCTCAGCGTGGCGAGGGGGAGCAGGCGGCAGCGGGAACGGATCGTCGGCAGCAGGCGGGCGGGCTGGTGGGAGACGATCAGGAACAGCGTGCGGAGCGGCGGCTCCTCCAGCACCTTGAGCAGGGCGTTGGCGCCCTCCCGCGCCAGGTCCTCGGCACTGTCGATGATCGCGATGCGCCATCCGCCGGCGCCGGCCGTCGAACCGAGGAAGCGCACGACGTCGCGGACGTCGTCGACCCGGATATTGCTGAAGAAACCCTTGGTCTTGTCGTTGGGAAGACGCCGGAGCACGGTGAGGTCGACATGGGAGCGCGAGACGATCTGGCGAACGGCCGGCAGGTCCGGCGCCGTGGCGAGGTCGCGCGCCGCCAGCGTCAGGTGGGGATCGGGATTGGCGAGCACGAATTTCGCCATGCGGTAGGCGAGCGTCGCCTTGCCGATGCCTTCGGGGCCGCCGAGGATCCAGGCATGGTGGATGCGGCCCGACTGGTAGGCGCCGAGCAAGGCCTGTTCCGCTTGGTGCTGGCCGACGAGAATCGCGGTCTCCCGCGGATGCGGCGCATCGGCGAGCTGGTCGCTTTCCAGGCGCTCGCTCATGCCGGCACCTCGGTGCCGGCCAGGCCGAGACGGGAGCGCACCGCCGCGAACACGGCGGCGGCGACGTCGTCCGGGCGGCCGTCGGCGTCGATCACCACGCAGCGGTCCGGCTCGACGTCGGCGATGGCGAGGAAGGCCTCGCGCAGCCTCTCATGGAAGTCGAGGCTCTCGCCTTCGAAACGGTCGGGCGCCTCGCCGCGATTCGCCGCGGCATTGCGCGCCCGGGCCCGCGCCAGGCCGCTCGCGGCGGGCATGTCGAGGATCACGGTCAGATCCGGCCACGTCTCGCCGACGATGACCCGCTCCATCGAACGGATGATGTCCGGCCCGACCTCGCCGAGCACGCCCTGATAGGCCCGCGTCGAATCGACGAAGCGGTCGCAGAGCACCCAGCGCCCGGCGGCGAGCGCCGGACGGATCGTGACCTCGAGATGGTCGTCGCGGGCGGCGTTGAAGAGAATGGTTTCCGCCAGGGGACCGAACTGCCGCGCGCCGCCAGACAGCAGCACCTCCCGAAGCATCTCGGCATGGGGCGAGCCGCCGGGCTCGCGGGTGATGAGCGCATCGACGCCGGCACCGGCGAGATTCTCCGCGAGGCGGCGGATCTGGGTGGACTTGCCGACCCCCTCCCCGCCCTCGAACGTGATAAAGCGCCCTCTCATCGCTTCCTTGGTTCACCCCGTACCAGACCAACTCCAAGTTCGTAGATAGCACCGAATGCGCGCCTGGGAAGACTTCCGATCGGCACATCGGCGGCGGCATGCAGCGGCACCTCCTGCGACACCTGCCCGTCACGCGTGATCTGCAGATGCGCGACGACGTCGCCCTTCCGGATGGGAGCCTCCACCGGTCCGTCATAGACGACTTGCGCCGCCAGGCGTTCGTCCGCCTCCTTGCGGGCGAGGACGCTGACGTCGCGGTCGGCGACCAGCGGCACCTCGGCCGTGTTGCCCCCATACACGGAAGCATGGGCGACGACGACATCTTTCGCGAAGGCGATCTTCGGTTCGAACGAGCCCTCCGCCCATTCGAGGAGCCGCCTGGCCTCCTCGGCCCGCTCGCGGACCGATTGCAGCCCGTGCAGGACCAGGACGAAATGCTGGTTGCCGTGCATGGCGGACACCACCAATCCGTATCCGGCGCCGTCCGAGGCCCCGGTCGAGCCGCCGTCGACGCCGAGCCCCTCGGTGAGCAGGGGATTGCGGTTGGTCTGGCGGATCTTGTTCCAGGTGAACTCCTTCTCGCCATAGATCGCATAGATCGCCGGCTCGTTGTCGCGCAGCCAGGCGAGCAGCGTCGCGAGGTCCCGGGCCGTCGTGGTCTGCTGGGGATCCGAAAAGCCGGTGACGTTGCGAAAGACCGTGTGGCTGAGGCCGATCTCGGCGGCGAGGTCGTTCATGCGCGGCACGAGCCCGTCCAGCTTGCCGGTCATGCCCTCGGAGAGGGCATAGCAGGCGTCGTTGGCGGCCTGCACGATGGCGCCGCGCAGGAGGTCGGAGACCGCGATCCGGCTCTTGACCGGCGCGAACATGGTGGCGCTTCCCGACGGCGCGCCGCCCTTGCGCCAGGTCTCGACCGAAATCGGATAGACGGTGTCGAGCGCGATCTCGTTGCGGCCGAGCGCCCGGCCGACGACGGCCATGGTCATGAGCTTCGCCATGGCGGCGGGTTCGACCGGCCGGTCGGCATTCTTGCTCAGGATGACGCTGCCGCTGGTCTCGTCGATCAGGAAGGCGACGGGCGCCTTGGTGGCGAAAGGCTCGGCGAGGCCGATGGCCGGCGAGAGGAGGACGAAACAGAGCGCGAGCGCCATGCGCCGGGCCGATGTCCGGGGAGGACGATATCGGGCGGGGGGCCTCGTCATCGGCCGCTTGCTCCATTCGGGGCATTCCGGAACATCGCATGCGAAAAAAGGTGACGCGCTCGCGACGGCGGGATAATTCGATGGGCATCATGCCACCGAAACGTAAACCAAATCATCGTTCCATCGTCATCGTCGGGGCAGGTCTGGCCGGGCTCGCCTGTGCGCTCGCCCTGAGGTCACGGGGATGCCGCGTGACCCTCATCGGTCATCCCGGCAATCCCGGCGATACGCGGACCACGGCGCTGCTCGACGGCAGCATCGACGCCCTGGCGAGACTGGGCATCGACATCCCCGACCACGAGGCGGCGGCGCCCCTGCGCGTCATGGCCATCGTCGATGCAACGCAGCGTCTCCTGCGCGCCCGGCCCATCCGGTTCGAGGCGCGCGAGATCGGGCTCGACGCCTTCGGCTGGAACATCCCCAACGGCGCGCTGGCGCAGGCGCTGACGGCGGCTCTCGCCGCCACCGATATCGACCATATCGCCGGCCGGCTCGCGGGCGTCGAGCCCGGCGACGAGGAGGTCGGCCTCACCCTGGATGGCGGCGAGGCCCTGACCGCGGACCTCGTGATCGCCGCCGACGGCCGCAACTCGATCGTGCGCGAGGCCGCCGGCATCGCGACCACGCGCCACGACTACCCGCAGACCGCGCTTGCGGTGAACCTGCGCATCGGCCGCGATCATCGAGAGGTCTCCACGGAATTCCACACCGAGGCCGGCCCCTTCACCCTCGTTCCCCTCCCCGGCCGGCGCGCGAGCCTGGTCTGGGTGATGGCGCCCGATAAGGCCGAAGCCCTCGAGCGGATGACGGACGAAGAGCTCGCCTCGGCCATCGAACGGCAGAGCCACGCTTTGCTCGGCCGGATCGAGATCGACTCGCCGCGCTCGTTCTGGCCGATGACGAGCATCATGGCCGACAGCTATGCCCGCCGCCGTATCGCACTCGTCGGGGAGGCGGCCCATGTGTTTCCTCCCATCGGCGCCCAGGGCTTCAATCTGACGCTGCGTGACATCTCGGCGCTCGCCGATGCCGTCGCCGGTCGGGCCGATCCCGGCTCGGCGCCGGCGCTGGACGCCTATGCCCGCGCCCGATCCTTCGATGCGAGCTCCCGGCGCTCCATGGTCGATCTCCTCAACCGCTCCCTGCTTTCCGGCCAGGTTCCGCTGCAGGGATTGCGGGGCCTCGGCCTCTACGCCCTCGAACGCATCGGGCCGTTGCGCCGGGCGATGATGCGCCAGGGCCTCGCCCGCTCTGTCGAGCATTGAAAACAGCGCCGGCTTGGTGTCAAAGGCGGGCCGGACCCTTTAGCGATGGAAGAGAGCGTGGCTGGCGGCGCAGACGAGACCTCATCGGGACGCCGCTGGCGCTGGCTGAAATACACGGCCGAATACGGAGCGCTGCGCGCCCTCATCGGCTTGCTTCATCTCATGCCGCTCGATTTCGCCTCCTGGCTGATGGGCGTGGTCTGGCGCTCGGTCGCTCCGCGCCTCAAGCGCCATGAGAGGGCGCTGCGCCACCTCGCCATGGCCTATCCCGAAAAGAGCCCGGCCGAGATCGAGGCGATCGCCCGCGAGATGTGGATGCAGCTCGGCCGGACCTTCGCCGAGAACCTGATGCTCAAGCGGCTCTATCGCGCCGGCAGGATCGACGATCGCACCGGCCCCGTGCTCGACTCGCTCAAGGGGGCCGGCAAGGGGATCGTCTTCGTGTCCCTGCATATCGGCAATTGGGAACTGGTGATCACGCCGGCGGCGGCGCGCGGCATCAAGGCCGCCGGCATCTATCAGCGGATCAAGAATCCCAAGGTCGACGATTATGTCTCGCGGGCCCGGCGCGACCGTTATCCGCGCGGCCTCTATCCCAAAGGCGCCGACGTCGCCCGCAAGCTGATGCGCGTGGCCCGCGAGGGCGGCGCCGTGGCCATCCTGGCCGACCTGCGCGACCGGCGCGGCATTTCAGTGCCGTTCTTCGGGCACCCCGCACCCTCTACCAGCTTCCCGGCCCTGCTGTGCCGCAGCAGCGAGGCCATCCTCGTCGCCGCCCGCACGGTCCGTACCGGCGGGGTGCATTTCATGATCGAGGCGCAGGAGATCAAGGTGCCGCGCACCGCGGACCGGGATGCCGACATCGCCGAAGCGACTCGCCGCATCCACGCCTTGTTCGAGCAGTGGGTGCGCGAGCATCCGGAGCAGTGGATGTGGGCCCACCGCCGCTGGGGTTAGGATGTTTTGCTCGAGCGTGCCGCACGGGAATTCGCATTTGTCCGAAAGAAGCTGGTACGCATTTTGCTTCGAATTGTTATATATCGGCCCGAGATGGGCATATGGCCCGGCCGCATTGAAGATTGCCGATGAACAAGCCACGCGAAGCGAAATTCACGATCGGACAGGTTGTCCGGCACCGCATCTACCCGTTCCGTGGCGTTATCTTCGATGTCGATCCGGAATTCGCCAATACCGAGGAATGGTGGCAGTCGATCCCCGAGGACGTCCGCCCGTCCAAGGACCAGCCCTTCTATCACCTGTTCGCCGAGAACGCCGAAACGGAATATGTGGCCTATGTCTCGGAGCAGAACCTGGTGGTGGACGACAGCGGCAAGCCGGTGAGCAACGCGCAGATCGAGCTGATGTTCGACCGCGACAAGAACGGCGTATACAGGCCGAAGCCGGCCGTGCGGCATTAGGCAGCGGGGCGTCGGTCCGCCGCCGCCATCTTCGCTCATGTTTTACCCTGTGCCGGCCTATGGACCGGCACAGGGGTTGACGATCCCGATCAGTTGGCGGGAGCGGCCGGAGCGCTCGGCGCGGCGGGAGCCTGCTGCCCGGCTGCCTTCTCGGCCGCCTGGAAGATGTCCTGGAGCTTCTTCTCATAGGCCTGCTGATTGGCCTGGTAGGTCTGGGCGTCGATGCCCTGGCCGTCGAACACCTTGTCGAAGCCATCGAGGCTGACGGGGAACGCCAGCGCCTGCCCCTGGATGCTGACCACCTGCACGATCAGCTTCTTGCCCTTCTTCATCGCCGCGATATTGCCGTCGGTGAGCGGCATTTCAGCCGCGCAGAATGTGCCGTAGCAGATCTTGTACTTGGCGGTGTCCAGCGTCTGGTCGTCGACGCGAACGCGCGCCCCGACCTGCAGCACCATGCCCGGCAGAACCGAGACGGTAAGGCTGGGCTTGTCGCCCTTCACCTGGTTGAGCTGCACCGTCAGCACCGGCTGGCCATTGGGAGCCCTGAGGTCCCGCAGAGTCTGGCAACCCTGCTTGCCGCTCGGCAGCTGCGCACAGACCTTCGTCCAGTCGGGCTGCGGAAAGGGCGGCGGAGGCGGCTGATTGGTGCCCTGGGCTGCGCCGGGAGCCGCCGCAGGTTGATCCTGGGCGAGCGCCGATGTCGCTCCCGATGCCATCAACGCCGCCGTCAGGCCCGCGATCAGATAATTTCGCATTGTCGGAGTTCCTGTTCCTGAGCGCATCTATTGAGCGGGCTTGGCCGGCGCCGGAGCCGAAGAATTGAGATCGGAGCGAGCCTTTTCGGCCGCCTTCTGCAACTCCTCCTGCAACTTCTTCTGTTCGTCGACCACCGACTGCGGATTGAGCGGCGGGTTGTCGAGAGCCTTGGCGAGCCCGTCGACGCTCAGCGGCAGCACGACCTGCTGGTTCGGAGTCTTCAGGGCGACCGACATCGTATGCGCCTTGCGCAGAGCCGCCAGCTCGGCGTCGCTCAGCTCGATCTGGACGAGGCAACCTTCCGGCGTGCAGACGAGGAACTTGCCGGACAGATAGTGGGCATTGTCGAGGAAGATGCCGGCACCGTTGGGGATCAGCACGCCGACGGGCAGGATCATACGCAGGATCTGCTTCTTGTCGCTGGTCAGCTGGACCACGACGGCGGTCATCAGGGTCTGGCCGGTTTCGGAGCGCAAGGCGCGATTGGTCAGGCAGACTTCCTTCTTGGTCTGCTGGTCGTTCTGGCAGACCTTGATCCACTCCGGCTGCGAGCTGGACAAAGGCGGCGTTATGGCCCCGGCGAGCTGCGGCTCCTCTTCGCCGGCGTCAGGGGCGCGGGCCGCCGATTCGGGCTGCTTGGCCGGCGCCGCCGGCTTGACCGGCGGCTTCTGCTTCTGCTTCGTGGTTGCAGCCGGCTTGGCGGGCTTATCTTGAGCCAGAGCAGGCGTTGCCGCCAGGCAGAGCGCCGCGACGGCGGCAGTCGCAAAGAGGCGAAACGACATCATGCAAGATCCTTGAATCCTTGGTTCCCCAACCCGACAGCGCTGGTAGGCGGCATCTGGCGGCGCTCCGGTGAAGGCCAAATGCCCCCTGCCGCCGAAACCGGCGGCACGAGACAATTTCGGAAAGGTCCATAGCCGAAGCGGCCGCGGGTTTCCAGCCTCGAAAGCGACGTATCGCGTCCATGAGGCCCTGCTGCCGTGCTAAATTCGAATGACGGTTGATTCGATGGTGGGACATGGAATCCCCGAGGAGAAACGAGCAGGTGTCCGTGGCTGTCCGAATGGCCCTGCTGAGTATGGCCGCGCTGGCGGTGCCGGCCGCCCGTGCCGATCCCGTGCCGGCCATCGCGATGCACGGCGCCCCCGCGCTGCCGTCCGGTTTCCAGGCGTTTCCCTATGTCGACGCCGATGCGCCCAAGGGCGGCAGCGTGGCCTATGCGATGCTGGGCACGTTCGACAGCGTCAATCCGTTCATCGTCAACGGCGCACCGTCGCCGAGCACGACGCCTCTGGTCGTCGAGACGCTGATGGCACGTTCGGCGGACGAGCCGTTCACCTTCTACCCTCTCATCGCCACCACGATCGACACCCCGCCGGACCGGTCATGGGCGGAGTTCTCGCTCGATCCGCGCGCGAGGTTCTCGGACGGCGAGCCGATCACCGCGGAGGACCTGAAATTCACGGTGGAACTGCTGACGGCCAAGGGGCGGCCGGGCGCCCGGGCGAATTACGGGCAGATCACGAAGATCGAGATCAAGGACCCGCACCGCATCCGGTTCATCTTCAAGGATGCCGCCAACCGTGAGCTGCCGCTTCTCCTGGCCGGCATGCCCGTCCTGCCGAAACACGCGATCGACCCCGGCACCTTCGACCAGACCACGCTCAAGCCGATGATAGGGTCCGGTCCCTATATGTTCGACGGCATCGATCCCGGCCGCAGCATTTCCTTCCGCAAGGATCCGAACTGGTGGGGCAAGGACCTGCCGTCGAATCGCGGCTTCTTCAATTTCGATCGCATCCGCTACGAATATTATCGCGATCCCTTCACCATGTTCGAGGCCTTCAAGACCCATCAATATGACGTGCGGGCCGAAGGCGAAGCCTCGCGATGGGCGCAGGACTATAATTTTCCGCCGGCGCGGGACGGACGGGTGCTCCGGCAGGAAATCGGCAACGGGCTGCCCAAGCCGATGAATGCCTTCGTGTTCAACACCCGCCGGCCGCTGCTCCGGGATCCGCGCGTGCGCGAGGCCCTCGCCATGCTGTTCGACTTCCAATGGGTCAATCCCAATCTCTATTTGGGGCTGTACAGGCGGCCCTGCGGCTATTTCGACGGATCGATGCTTTCATCCTGCGGCCGGCCGGCGGACGACCGGGAAAAGGCCCTCCTCGCCCCGTTTCCCGATGCCGTGCGGCCGGACGTCATGGCCGGACAGTGGCGCCCTCCGGCCAGCGACGGGACCGGGCGCGACCGCTTCGTCGCCCGCAAGGCGCTCGCTTTGCTCAACGAGGCAGGCTGGCACATCGCCGGCGGTCTCATGCGCAAGGACGGGAGGCCCCTGCGCTTCGAGATCATGGTGCCCGACAAGGCGACCGAGCGCCTCGCCCTCATCTACGCGGACAGCGCGCAGCAGCTCGGCATCGGCGTCAGCGTCCGGCTCGTCGACGATGCGCAATACCAGCAGCGCAAGCAGGTCTATAATTTCGACCTGATGCAGGTCGTCTGGCAAAACTCGCTGTCGCCAGGCTCGGAGCAGTCCTTTCGCTGGGGCTCCTCCAACGTGGACCAGCCGGGAAGTTTCAATTTCGCCGGTGCGGACAGTCCTGCCATCGATGCGATGATCAGCGCTCTGCTGGCGGCCCGAGGCCAGGAGGATTTCGTCGCGGCGGTGCGCGCGCTCGACCGCGTCCTCATTTCCGGCAGCTATGTCATTCCGCTCTTTTATGCACCGAAGATGTGGATTGCGCGGTGGAACGATACCACCCGGCCCGACAAACCGGCTATGGCTGTAGGGGCGTATGGCGATACGCTCGCTTCCGACCCGATTCTCGCTCACGCCAGAGCCCCCGTGACGCCATGATCCCGAACATGCTCCCGCGCACAGGCTCCAAGCGGACTCTCGACCAGATGGTGCGGCACAACGCCCATCGCATCGGGGATAGCCTCGCTTTGGTCGATGCGCCGGATCGCCCGCTCTGGGCCGACGGACCTCCGCGCCGCATGACCTGGCTCCAGGTCGACGCAGCGGTCTCCGCCGTCGCGAGCCGGTTCGTGGAGATGGGCTTGCCGAACGACGCCATCGTCTGCGTGCAGGGCCTCAACAGCACCGATACGCTGATCGGCATTCTCGGCTGCATACGCGCCGGCATGGTGCCGGCGGTCATGCCGGTGACGTTCGAAGCGGATGCGGTGGTCGCCGTGGCCGGGCGGCTCGACGCCAAGGCGATATTGAGCGCGCGCAAGCTCGGCCAGGACCAGCCTCTGCGCATGTTGTGGCACCTTTCCAGGGAATCGCCCGCCGATATCCGCTTCGTCGGGGCTTTCGGGCCGAACCTGCCGAGCGGCATCGTCTCTTTCGAGGATTGCCTCTCCTTCCCGCGCAGCGGGTCGATCACCCGTCTCGCCCGGCTCGACGCGCCCGAGGACGATCTGGCCATCATCACCTTCGACCCCGGTCCGGATTGCACTTTCGCGGTGGCGCGCAGCCATACCGAATGGATCGTGGCCGCCTCCCTCTTCGTCGACGGGCTGGGGCTGTCGCGGAACGCAAGGCTGCTGTCGACGATGATGCCGGTGAGCCTCGCCGGGCTGGCGAGCGGCATGGTGCCCTGGCTTGTCAGCGGATGCCGGCTCGTCCTGCACCAGCCCTTCGATGCGATCGTCCTCGGCGTCCAGATGGCTCGGCACGACATCACCCATGTCGTCCTGCCGGACCCGGTCCTGCAGGCTGCCCTCGCCGATCGGCTCCTCGACGAGAGCACGCTGCAGGCGGTCGCCGGCCTCACGCGGGAACCGCACCGCGCGGTCGTGCTGCCAAGGATGGCGTATACGCCGCGCTACTTCGCGGCGATCGGGGAGATCGGCATCGTGCCGCTCGGCCTGAATCCCGACGGCCGCATGAAGCTGCCCGCGTTCTTCCCCTCGGCCATGAAGGATTCCGCCTTGTCGGACAGCGGCCCCCTGGTCGAAGCCCGCGTGGGCCAGGATGGCCATCTCGGCTTGCGCGGCACGCAGATACCGCCGGCCGCCATCGACATGAGTGTCGGCAACGTGCCCTTCCCGATCTCCGCCGACGGCTGGGTGATGACGCATTATCCGGCCGTGCCGACCGATGACGGCCTGCTCATCACCGGGGAGCGCTTCGCGGCGTCCTCCGCTTCCCGGCGCCCCTCCGCCGAACCGCCCGAAACGATCGGCGGGACGCTGGCCGGTCCCAGGCAGCGCCGCGAATTCGCGCATGAGGAAGCCCTGGCGGGAGCCGCCTGACCTCCGCTTCCCTCACCAGACCTTGCCCCGAGCCGCCACCGGCTCCTTGCCGATCACCGCTTCGCCCCGCACCAGAACGACCTCGTCGAGCATATTCGAGACCACGCAGGCGTGATTCGGCACGATGCGGACCTTGTCGCCCACGGCGAAGCCGACCGGACGCTCGCTGACCAGCCGGCCATGCTCCTCGGAAAGCTGGTCGACGGCGATGTCGGGCCTGCCCAGCACATGGCCGTGCCCGTGCAGGCCGAGCAGGTCGGACGTCAGCACCTTCGAGCCGGCGTCGATGATGGCGCGATGCGGGTCGGGAACCGAAACCACGGTGGCGAGCACGCTCAAGGCGCAGTCGTCGAAGCCGCAAATGCCGCGTTCGACCAGCGAACGGTCGTTATAGACATAGGTGCCGGGCCTGTATTCGGTGACCACGGGCGCCTCATGCGCGCGCCACATGTCGGGCGAACCGCCGCTGGTGATGGTCTCGACCGCCAGGCCCAGCGATTCGATCAGCGATTTGGCCCTGGTCATGAAGGCCTGCACGGCGCCGGTGCCGCCGACGGGCGGATAGGTCATCAGGCCGCCGAAACGCAGGCCCGGCGCCCCGTCGATGCGCAAGGCGAGCTCGGCCGCCGCTTCCGGCGTGGCGACGCCGCAGCGATGCGCTCCGGTGTCGCATTCGACCAGCACCGTCAGCGGCTGGCGCCCGTCCCGCATGGCGGCGGAAAGGCCTTCGACGACCGCCCCGCTGTCGGCGACGACGCTGAGCTTGATCCTTTCCGCGAGGGCCCGCAGATGCGCGTGCTTGGCCGGTCCGACGATGTCATAGGTCAGCAGGACGTCGTCGATCGGCGTGCCCGCCGTCATCGCATCGGCTTCCGACAGCTTCTGGCAGGTGATTCCGACGGCACCGGCGGAAAGCTGGAGGCCGGCCATGCGGGGCAGCTTGTGGGTCTTGATATGCGGGCGGAGCCTGATCCCGTGTTCGTCGCAATAGGCCTGGTAGCGGGCGATGTTGCGGGCGGCGATGTCGAGATCGACCAGGACGGCGGGGGTCTCGACGGAGGGAAAATCGGTGGTTTCCATTGATATTTGCTTTCGTCACAACCGGATGGGCGTCGTGCCGGCGGACCGGACGCGCCCGGTTCAAGCCGCCTTCTTGCTTTCGGCGATCCGCGCCAGGTTCTTCAGGATCACGCCCGTGCCCTTCAGGCGATCGTCGGCGTTCTCGAAGTCGCGCTGGAACATGATGCGCATGTCGGGCCGGACCTTGGCGAAGGAGCCCTGCTCGGCGATATAGCGCACCAGACCGTTCGGATTGGCGAAGCTGTTCTCGCGGAAGGAAATGACGACCCCCTTGGGCCCGGCGTCGACCTTCTCGACATTGGCGCGTCGGCACAGCGCCTTGATCGACATCAGCCGCAGCAACTGGTCGACTTCCGGCGGCCGCTCGCCGAAACGGTCGACGAGTTCGGCACCGAAGGCGCCGATCTCGCTGTCCGTGTCCAGGGAGGAGAGCTGGCGGTAGAGGTTCAGCCGCAGCTGCAGGTCCGGCACATAGTCCTCCGGGATCATCACCGGCGTGCCGATGGTGATCTGCGGCGACCATTGTTCCTCGACCTCGGCTTCGACGCCGCCATCCTTCAGCGCCGCGACGGCTTCCTCCAGCATCTGCTGGTAGAGCTCGTAGCCCACTTCCTTGATATGGCCCGACTGCTCGTCGCCGAGCAGGTTGCCCGCGCCGCGGATGTCGAGATCATGGGAGGCGAGCTGGAAGCCGGCTCCGAGCGTGTCGAGCGACTGCAGCACCTTGAGCCGCCGCTCGGCGCCGGGGGTGACGGTGCGGTTCGCCGGCAGCGTGAACAGGGCATAGGCCCGCGTCTTCGACCGCCCCACCCGCCCGCGCAGCTGGTAGAGCTGGGCGAGGCCGAACATGTCGGCCCGCCAGACGATCAGCGTGTTGGCCGTGGGAATGTCGAGGCCGGATTCGACGATCGTGGTCGAGAGCAGGATGTCATATTTGCCCTCGTAGAAGGCGGTCATCACGTCTTCGAGCTGCCCGGCCGCCATCTGACCGTGGCCGATCACCACCTTGGCCTCGGGGGCATATTCGTTGAGGAAGGCCTTGGCGTCGGCGATGTCCTCGATGCGCGGCACCACGAAGAAGCTCTGGCCGCCGCGATAACGCTCCCGCATCAGCGCTTCGCGCAGCACCACCGGATCGAAGGGCGTGATGAAGGTGCGCACGGCGAGGCGGTCGACCGGCGGCGTGGCGATGATGGAAAGCTCGCGCACGCCGGTGAGCGCCAGCTGCAGCGTGCGCGGGATCGGCGTCGCCGATAGCGTCAGCACATGCACCTCCGCCCGCAACTGCTTCAGCCGCTCCTTGTGGCCGACGCCGAAATGCTGCTCCTCGTCGATGATCAGCAGGCCGAGATCGCGGAAGGAGATGGTCTTGGCCAGAAGCGCATGGGTGCCCACGACGATGTCGATATCGCCCGAGGTGAGGCCGGCCTTGGTCGCCCGGGCCTGGTCGGCCGGCACGAAACGCGACAATTGCGCGACCTTGACCGGCAGGCCCTTGAAGCGGTCGGCAAAGGTCTTGGTATGCTGGCGTGCGAGCAGCGTCGTCGGCACGATCACGGCCACCTGCCGTCCCGACAGGGCGCAGGCGAAGGCGGCGCGCAGGGCCACCTCGGTCTTGCCGAAGCCGACATCGCCGCAGACGAGCCGGTCCATCGGCCGGCCCGACGCCATGTCCTCCAGGACGGCATCGATCGCCATCTGCTGGTCTTCGGTCTCGGTATAGGGGAATCTCGCCGCGAATTCGTCATAGATGCCCTGGGGAGGCACCAGCCGGGGGGCCTCGCGCATGGCGCGCGCCGCGGCAACCTTGATCAGCTCACCCGCCATCTCGCGGATGCGCTTCTTCATGCGCGCCTTGCGTTCCTGCCAGCCGCGGCCGCCGAGCCGGTCGAGCTGCGCCTCGGTCTCCTCCGAGCCGTAGCGCGACAGCAGCTCGAGATTCTCGACCGGCAGAAACAGCTTGTCGCCGCCGGCGTAATGGATCTCGAGACAATCATGCGGCGCGCCGACGGCGGTGACCGTCTGCAGGCCGACGAAGCGGCCGATGCCGTGCTCGACATGCACGACCACGTCGCCGGGCGAGAGCGTGGCGATCTCGCTCAGGAAATCCTGCGCCCGCTTGCGCTTGGCGGACCGGCGGACGAGCCGGTCGCCCAGGATGTCCTGTTCGGACACGATGGCGATGGTGCCGGTCTCGAAGCCCGTTTCGAGCGGCAGGATGCCGAGAGCGACCTCGTTCTTCGGCAGAGCGAGAGCGCGGGCGTAATCCGGCACCGGCTTGGCCTGGGTCAGGCCATGGTCCGCGAGCACGGCCCCGAGCCGCTCGCGCGAGCCGTCGGTCCAGCCGGCGACGATCACCCGCAGGCCGGCGGCCTGCCTGTCGCGGATATGGCGCACGACGGCGTCGAACACGTTGGTGTCCTCGGCGGCTCGCTCCGCCGCGAAGCTGCGTCCCTGCCTGCCGCCGCAATCGACGATGTCGCGTCCCTGCGCGTCGGGCAGGGCGAAGGGCGAGAAGCGCACCACCGCCCCCTCATCGAGGCGGCGCCGCCATTCGGCGGGGGCGACATACAGCCTGTCCGGGGCAAGAGGTTTGTAGGGAACGCCCTCCCCCGTCTTGCCCAGGCCCTCGCGCCGCGCGTCGTAGTAATCCTTGATCTGCGCCAGCCTCTCGCCCGCGGCATCCTCGGCAAGCGCGTCGAGCGCGACCGGGACCTCGGGCAGATAGTCGAACAGCGTGTCGAGCTTGGTATGAAAGAGCGGCAGCCAGTGCTCGAACCCGGGATAGCGGCGCCCTTCGGAGATCGCCTCGTAAAGGGGATCGCCGCGGGTCTGCGCGCCGAACTCGATGAGATAGGCCTGCCGGAAGCGCTTGATCGTCTCGGTGGTGAGCTGGACCTCGCTCATCGGAACGAGGTCGAGGACGCGCAGCTGCGCCGAGGAACGCTGGGTTTCCGGGTCGAAGGCGCGGATCGATTCGAGCGTATCGCCGAAGAAATCGAGGCGCACCGGCTGGCCCAGCCCCGGCGGATAGAGATCGAGGATGCCGCCGCGCACCGCGTATTCGCCGGTCTCCCTCACGGTGGAGGATCGCAGATAGCCGTTGTTCTCCAGCCAGGCCGCCAGCCTGTCCATGTTGACGGCGTTGCCGGGCGCGGCCGAAAGCGACTGGGCGGCGACGAGGTCGCGCGCGGGAATGCGCTGCAGGACGGCATTGACCGTGGTGAGCACGATGCGCGGGCGATCGCCGCCGCGGGTGGTCGCCAGCCGCGACAGCGCCGTCACCCGCCGCGCGATCACCGCCCCGTTGGGCGAGACGCGGTCATAAGGCTGGCAATCCCAGGCCGGAAAGGTCAGGACGTCGATTTCGGGCGCGAAGAAATGCAGGGCCGCTTCCAGGCTGGCGGAACGCGCGCCGTCGCGCGCCACGTGCAGCACCGTGGCGGGCCGATCGCGCGTCTGACGCGCCAATCCGCGCGCGAGATCGGCGAGTACCAGTCCATCGAGGCCGTCCGCGCAGTTGGAAAAGGTAATTTGGCCGCCCTGGGCGAGCCGGTCGGCGGCTTTCATGCAAACATCGGCTTCATGGACGAGTGGAAATCGCGCAGCTTCCGGAACAGCGGCATGTCGAACTCGGCGCTGACCGGCTCCGCGCCGGTGATCCAGCTATAGAGATCGTGATCCTGCGCATCAATCAGCATTTCGAAGGCATCGAGATCGCTGTCGGGGAGGTCGACGATCACCGCGTCGCAGAACCGGCCCATGATCAGGTCCATCTCGCGGAAGCCGCGATGCCACGCCCTGTAGACGATCCGCCGCCGCCGCGCGTCGAGTTCATCCGATGTTCGTATCGTTCCGGACATGGTCCTGCATCCTGCCGCGCCGTTGTATAGAATTTTCATCGGGCGGAGGAAACCGCTTTTGCGGCCTATCTGCGCCTCGCCGCTCGCCGCCTCGCCCTGGGGCAGGCTGCGGCACCGTCGTTCCGGTGGTTGCATGCGGCCGCGCAGCCGGACAAGACTGCCTTCGAGGTTTTCATGCGTCCGGCGATTCTGACTCCCCTCTTCGCGTCCGTCTCGTCCCTGTCGGGGGTGGGGCCGAAACTGGTCAAGGTGCTGACCCGTCTTCTCGGCGGCGCCGAGCCCATGGGCGCGCGCGTGCTCGACGTGCTCTTCCATGTCCCGGCCGGCGTGCTCGACAGGCGCCGGCGCCCCAAGCTCGCCGAGGCACCGCTCGACGTGCTGGTGATGGTCGAGGTCACGGTCGAGCGGCATCGCGCCAGCGGCGGCAAGGGTCCCTATCGCGTCTACTGCTTCGACGACACCGGCGACATCACGCTCGCCTTCTTCGCGCCGCAGACGACCTGGATCGAACGCGCGCTGCCGGTGGGCGAGAAACGCTGGGTCAGCGGCAAGATCGAATTGTTCGACGGCATGCGCCAGATGGTGCATCCCGACCGCATCGTCGACGAGGAGGGCCTCGCGATCCTGCCGCTCGTCGAGCCGGTCTATCCGCTCACCGAAGGGCTGTTTCCCCGGCAGATCCAGAAGGTCGCGCAGGCCGCCGTCGCCAAGCTTCCAGACCTGCCGGAGTGGCAGGACGCCGCCTGGCTCAAGGCGCAGTCCTGGCCGGGCTTCCGCCAGGCGCTCACCGACCTCCATACCCCGGAGACGCCGGAAGCCGTCGCGCTCGATGCGCCGGCCAGACAGCGCCTCGCCTATGACGAGCTTCTCGCTTCCCAACTCGCGCTCGGCATGATCCGCGCCCGGAACAGGGCCATGCCCGGCCTCGCCGTGGCCGGCACGGGCGCCGTGTCGGCAAAGATCGAAGCCGCCCTGCCCTTCAGCCTCACGGCGAGCCAGGCGGCCGCCCTGGCGGAGATCAGGGCGGACATTGCGAGCCCCAACCGCATGCTGCGCCTGCTCCAGGGCGATGTCGGCTCCGGCAAGACGGTGGTCGCCCTGCTGGCCATGGCGACCATGGTCGAAGGGGGGCGGCAGGCCGCCCTGATGGCGCCGACCGAGATCCTGGCGCGTCAGCATCTGGCCAGCATCGAACCGCTGGCCGCCGCCGCGGGCCTGCGTGTCGGCCTGATCACCGGCAAGGACAAGCCGCGCGAACGGGCACGCCTGCAGGCCGAGCTCAAGGAGGGGCGCATCGACATCGTCGTCGGTACGCATGCCCTGTTCCAGGACGAGGTGGAATTTCACGACCTGGGCCTCGCCATCGTCGACGAGCAGCATCGTTTCGGCGTGCACCAGCGCCTGGCCCTCAGCCGCAAGAACGCCGCCGTCGACGTCCTGGTGATGACGGCGACGCCGATCCCGCGCAGCCTGGTGCTGACCTATTTCGGCGACATGGATGCCTCCTCGCTGCGCGAGAAGCCGCCCGGGCGCAAGCCCGTCGACACACGGCTCGTCTCGCTGGAACGGATCGGCGAAGTGGTCGGCGCGGTCGGCCGTCTCCTGCAGTCGGGCGCCCAGGCCTATTGGGTCTGCCCGCTGATCGCCGAATCCGAGACGCTCGACGTCGCCGCGGCGGAAGACCGCTTCCGCGATCTCGCCGGCATGTTCGGCGACCGGGTCGGCCTCCTGCACGGGCAGATGAAGAGCGCCGACAAGGATGCCGTGATGGCCCGCTTCGTTGCGGGCGACATCCGCGTGCTGGTGGCGACCACGGTGATCGAGGTTGGCGTCAACGTGCCCGCCGCCACCGTGATGGTCGTCGAGCACGCCGAGCGCTTCGGCCTTGCCCAGTTGCACCAGCTGCGCGGCCGCATCGGCCGCGGCTCCGAAAAATCGGTCTGCCTGCTGCTCTACAAGGGGCCGCTGGGCGAGGTCGCCAGGAAGCGCCTCGAAATCATGCGCGAGACGGAGGACGGCTTCCGCATCGCCGAGGAGGACCTCAGGCTGCGCGGCGAGGGCGACCTGCTGGGCACGCGCCAATCGGGCCTTCCGGGGTTCCGCATCGCCGATTTCGAGCCCCATGGCCACCTGCTGCCGGCTGCCCATGACGATGCGAGGCTGATCCTGGCGCGCGATGCCGGCCTGACGAGCCCGCGCGGCGAGGCCCTGCGCACCCTGCTCTATCTGTTCGAACGCGACGAAGCCGTGCGCCTCCTGCGTTCGGGCTAAGCGGAATTTTCGGGTCCATCCAACGGATGGAGCCTAAAATGCTGCGTCCTTCAGGAGTCTTGCAGAGAGTCACCGGCGTTCTCGCCCGTGACTCTCAGCTTGGCATTGCGGTTGGTGTTTGTTCTTGAGATGGGCTTGATGGAAACGCGCCTTCTTATCGCTCCTGAGCCGCTGAGATTTCCTGATCGAGAAACGCCGTCCGCTTCTGCTCCGGCGTGCGTGGCGCCATGACAGAACGCCTTGGCAGCACTCGCGATGTTCAACAGGCTGGTCGCCGAGAGCTTTACCGTGCTCGCCGTGAGAGGCGGGCCGTCCCAGGCAGCGGCAAAATTTGCCGATCAACATAGGCTTGGGCTTCGGGCTGGAGACGCGCTGCACCTCGCTATCGCATCAGAGCATGGCGCCACGGTGCACACGCTGGACCAGCGGCTCGCCGAGGTCGGTCCGGCGCTCGGCGTGCCGACACAGTTGCTGGCATGAGCCGGGCCGCCTCCTTCTCCACGAAGCGCCGCCGGCGGCTCCATGTCGGGTGACCGGACCGACGAGCAGAACGATGCGATCGTCGCGGCGAATGGCGGCCTCCGTTGGAGGCGCATGTCTGCCTGACGTGCCCCAGCGACCAGGCAAGCTTCTTATAGTGGCAGTGGCCCCGCAGCGGTCCTTCGTGCATCCCGGACACGTCCCGAAAGCTGCTGCTCCCGACGAGAAGTCGGGACAGTCACGACCGGCGGCCTGACTTTCCACCGGCTGGCCACCTCTTTTCCGTCAGACCGCAACACGCTCCGAGGCCTCCTTGATCGTCGGCTTGGCGGATTCCGGCTGGATCAGCCCGGCCGAGATCACCAGCTTCGTCGCTTCCTCGATGCTGATCGACAATTCGATCACCTTCGACTTCGGCAGCAGGAAGAAGAAACCGGTGGTCGGGTTCGGTGCGCATGGCATGAAGACCGAGACCCATCCCTCCCTGTCGCTGCCCGGCAGCCTTTCCTCGATCACCGGGCTCGGCTCGGAGGAAATGAAGACGATCGACCAGGCGCCCGCGGGGAACTCCACCAGGCCGGCCTTGCGGAACGAGGTGCCCGACTGGGAGAAGATCGTGGAGAAGACCTGTTTCAGGGCTTTGTAGATGCCCCGTACCACAGGCGTGCGGTCGAGCAGGTTCTCGCCGAAGCGCACCAGCGTGCGGCCGACGAGATTGGCGGTGAAGAAGCCGACCAGCGTCAGGCCGACAAAGGCGACGACGAGACCGAAGCCCGGAATCTGGAAGGGAAGATAGGTCTCGGGCAAATAGCGGGCGGGGATGAAGGGCGTCACCCAGCCGTCGACCCATTTGACGAATGTCCAGGTCAGATAGACCGTGATCGCGACGGGGCCCGCCACCACGAGGCCGGTGAGGAAATAATGATGCAGGCCGCCCAGCCGGCTCGTGCGCTGCGGCGGGCCGGCCGGCATGATGGCAGGGGATGTCGTCTCTCGCACCATGCCGGATATCTAGCATGGAGCATGCCGGTCCTGTCGATGCAAATTTAGGCACGCGGCGCTCAAACGAGAGTCATATTCCTCATATGAAAGATAAATTATATCTTATATATATTTGAAATATATAGATTATTTAATTTTCTATATCAAAGGCGGGGCGGCAAACGGCATCGTACCGCCGCCGGATCCGGCGCTTCGGTCCCGAATGGAGACGAAGGTGCCTGCCGTTTCCTGCGCCGCCTCAGGAAAGGACGCGAATCTGCGGCTTCAGCGCCAGTTCCGCCGCGATGACCACCGGACAATTGAGCGGGGTCGCCGCGACGCCCATGGCGGTTCGAGCGTGCCGGCCGCGGTCTTCCCCGAAGAGCTCGACGATGAGCCTCGACGCTCCGTTGACCACATTGGTGGTGCGGTCGAAGCCGGGGGCCGCGAGGACGTAGCCCTCCACCCGCAGCCATGCCGCAATGCGGTCGAGATCGCCGATCGCCCGCCGGAGGCTGCCGAGCACGGACAGGGTGGCGAGGCGGGCCGCGTCGGCCGCCTGTTCCGGACTGACCTCGTCGCCGACCTTGCCGAAGGGACCGACGACGCTGCCGTCCGGCGCCTGCGGCCCATGCCCGGACACGTAGACCCGATCGCCGAACACGCGCACCCACGCGAAATCGAGCACGATGCCGAAGGGTACCTTCGCCGTCTCCGGCAGGATCAGGCCGAGTTCTTCGATGCGCTTTTCGATCTGCATGATGCCGTTTCTCCGCGGTTGCCGCCGTTCCGTCCCAGACGGCGATATGGCCGATCGGTCGCCGCCTGTCGAGCCAGCCCGCGGGCAAGGATCAGCGTCGAGGTCCGGCCTACTTCACCGCGCCCTGGGTGATGCCAGCGATGAAGTGGCGCGACAGGGCGATATAGACCAGGGTGATCGGCAGCGCGGCCAGCGAGAGGCCGGTGAACAGGACGCCCCAATTGGTCGTGAATTCGCCCATGAAGACGGTGAGGCCCTGCGGCAGGGTCTTGCGATCGTCGGAGG
This sequence comes from Labrys monachus, assembly GCF_030814655.1. NCBI lineage: Bacteria > Pseudomonadati > Pseudomonadota > Alphaproteobacteria > Hyphomicrobiales > Xanthobacteraceae > Labrys > Labrys monachus. Next base: position 2,990,745 of record NZ_JAUSVK010000001.1, on the reverse strand, counting down.
TGATCAGGATCAGCGGGAAGAAGAAATCGTTCCAGATCGGCACGGCGTTCTGGATGGCGACGATCACCAGGGCCGGCCGGGCCAAAGGCAGCATGACGTACAGCATGATGCGCCACTCGCTGGCGCCGTCGAGCCGGGCGGATTCCTCCAGCTCGCGCGGCAGGGAGCGCAGGAATCCGGTCATGATGAAGATGGCCGAAGGGATTCCCATCGCCACATAGACCAGCACCAGCCCGGCATAGGTGTCGATGAGGTGGAGCGTATCGAGCTGGATGAACAGCGGGATGATGGCAAGCTTCAGCGGCACGGTCATGCCGCTGAGGAAGAACATCAGCACCGCCCCGCTGAAGCGGAACTCGTAGCGGGCGATGGCATAGGCCGCCATCGTGCCGACCACCACGATCACGGCGATCGAGGCGACCGTCACGCCCACCGAATTGGCGAGATAGCGCACGAAATTGGTTTCGTTCCAGACCTTTTCGATATTGGCGGGCGACAAGCTCCTCGGCAGGGCGAAGGGCGAGGTGAAGATCTCGGCGTTGGTCTTGAACGAGGACATCAGCATCACGAACAGCGGGTAGAGCATGATGAACGCATTCAGCACGAGCACGGCCTGGATGGCGCCGTCGCCGAGCGAGAAGCCCCGCTTCCTGGCCGAAGGCGGGCCGTGCGTGGCCGCGTCGCGGTCGGCGAGCGTCATAGGTCCGCCTCCCGGCGCCGCAGAATGCGCAGCGCCATCCAGGTCACGCCCGCGATCAGGATGAACATCAGCACGGCGAGCGCGCTGCCCTGGCCGAAATCCTGGATGCCGGTCGTCGTGCTGCCGAAGGCGGTGCGGTAGAAATAGAGCCCCAGCACGTCGGTCGACCCTCCCGGCGAACCGGTGAGGCCCGCCATGATGTAGGGCAGCTCGAACCAGTTGAAGCTGCCGATGAAGGTCAGGATGTAGATGATCGTCACGCTCGGGGCGATCAGCGGCCAGATGATCTGCGTCAGCAGCTTGAAATCGCCGGCGCCGTCGAGGCGCGCCGCCTCCAGCACTTCCTTGTCGATGCGCTGCATGCCGGCCAGGAGCACGAGCGTCGGAAAGCCGAGCCAGTGCCAGATATTGGCGAGGATGATGCTGCCGAGCGCCGTCGATTCATCGCCGAGCCAGGCATGCGCACCGATGCCGACCAGCGCCAGGCTCTGGTTGACGAGCCCGAACAGCGGATGGAGCAGCAATTTCCACAGGAAGCCGACGACCACGGCGGAAAGCACCACGGGCAGGAACACGATGACCTGGTGGACGCGGTGGCCCGGAAGCGCTTTCAGGAGGGCGAATGCCAGCAGGAAGGCGGTGCCGTTCTCGAACACCATCAGCGCCAGGAAGACGACGACGTTGTGGAACAGGGCGTTGTAGGTCCAATCGCTGAAGGGATGCTCAATCAGCACCTGGCGGAAATTCTCCAGTCCGGCGAAGCCCGCCGGCCGCAGGCCGTTGAAGCTGTAGAAGGACAGCCGCAGCGCCGACAGCAGCGGCCAGACGACGAAGGCGGTCATGATCAAGGCTGCCGGCGCCAGCAGGAAGGCGATCCACAGCGTGCGCCGCCGCGGCAGGAATGAGCGGCGGCGGCGGGACGGCATCGTCACTTGCCCTGGAACGGCGCGTACCATTTGGCGATGCCGGCCGTGAGGTCGGCGGCAAGCTGGTCGGGCGTGATGGCACCGGCCATCATCCTCGTGATGTCGCCCTGCAGGAGTTCCGAGCCCGTCGGCTTCTGGAAGCGGAAATAGACGACGTTGATATGCGGCATGGCCGTGCGGTTCAGCGCCGCCACCTCGGCCAGCATCGGATCCTTGATCTCGACGCCCTTGATCGGCGAGATGTCGCCCAGCAGGGCCGAAAGCTTGTCGCCGAACGCCTTGGTGCCCATGTAGTTCACGAGTTTCAGTGCGGCTTCCCTGTTGGGTGATGCGGCGTTCACGGCATAGCCGCCGTCATAGAATTTCGTGACATAGGCCGGCGCTCCGGCCTTCGGGGCCGGCGGGGCGACGAAGGCCATGTCGATGCCGGGATCCTCCGACCTGTAGGTCGAGATGTCGAAGCTGCCGCCCGCCAGCATCGCCGCCCGGCCGGTGAGGAAGAGCTGGCCGGCGGTGTCGTAGTCCACGCCCTCATAGCCTGTCGGCATGTCGTCGCGCAGTTCGAGCAGCTTGCCGAGCGCCGCGACGTAACGCGGATCCTTGAAGGTGGTCTTGCCCGAGGTGAGGTCGCCGACGAAGTCCGGCCCGAGGAAGGGATTGGTGAAGATGGCGACGAACATCTCATTGAACCAGCTCGTGCCGAGCCCGTTCGCAAGGGGGATGATGCCCTTGTCCTTCAGCGCCTTGCCGACGGCGAGGAACTCGTCCCATGTCTTCGGGGGCGTCAGGCCGGCCTTGGCGAAGACGTCCTTGTTGATGAACAGACCGAGGGTCTGCGAGGCGAAGGGCAGCGAATAGAGCCTGCCGTCGGCGCGGTAGGTCCCCGCGACCAGGGCATCGGCCGGCATGTTGTCGATGGACGGCACGCTGGCCCTGTCGAGCGGCACGAAATAGCCGGCCTTGGCGAACTGCTCCAGCCAGCCATAGGCATGGGTATGGATGACGTCGCCGCCACGGCCGGCCGCCAGCGCGGTGGAGACGATGGTCGGGTAGTTCTCGTCGGGAAAGGACTCGAACTTGACGGTGATGTCCGGGTTCAGCTTGGTGAAATCGGAGAAGATCTCCGTATAGGCGGCCTTGTCCTCCTGGCGCCAGGTCCAGAAGGAAATCTCGGTCGCCAGCGCGACCGACGCGGCCAATCCCCAGGCGGCGATCGCCGACCCGATCGTCAATCCGATGCGTCTGGTGTTCATCCCGGTCATCCCCTCGCACGCGTTGGTGCTTATTGGTGAGGCGAGCAAATCATAGTTCTTGCCCTCTGGCTAGATAGTTCGTAAATCTTCCTAACTAAATTGGGGCGAAGGGCGGGCGGCCTCTTCGCTCGTGGAACGATGGGCGGATCCGTGCGTCAGGAACTCATTGCCGGTATCGATATCGGCGGCACCAAAACCAGCATCATGCTCGCCCGCGGCGCTCCGGTCGCCGAACTGACCCTGCCGACGGATTCATGGCGCATCCGCAAGGTCGATCCCGATGCAAGGGCGCTCGCCGATGTCGTGAGGAAGTTCTGTGCGGATGAAGGGCTGGACGCGGCCACCCTCGCCGCCCTGGTGGTCGGCGCCCATGGCTGCGATACCGACGAGCAGTGCCGGACGTTCCAGGCGAAACTGTCGGGCCATCTTCCCGGCGTCATCCGGGTGGTCAACGATTCCGAACTGATGGCGCCCGCCGCCGGCCGTTTCGGCGGCATCGGCGTGGTCGCCGGCACGGGCTCGATCGCGGTCGCCCGCACGGCGGAGGGCCGGATGCTCGTCGCCGGCGGCTGGGGCTGGATCCTCGGCGACGAAGGCAGCGCCCCTGCCCTCGTCCGCGACGCCGCCAAGGCGATCCGCGGCGCATTGGACGCCGGCGAAAGGCCGGATCCTCTCGCCGATGCCCTGATGCAGGAACTCGGGACCGATGATCCCACCATGCTCGGCCGGCTCCTGAACGATACGCGCAGCGCCGTGATCTGGGGCCGCTACGCCAATGCCGTGTTCGCGGCGGCGGATGCCGGATCGACCCTGGCGCGGAAGGTCGTCGCGGATGGCGGGGCCGCGCTGGCCGCCCTGGTGGGCGTGCTGATCCGGCGCGGCGCGGATGCGTCGGACGTCGTCGCGGGAGGCGGCGTCATCGTCGAGCAGCCCAGGCTGATGGACGAGTTCAGGGCGGCGATGACCATCGTTTCGCCCGCCAGCCGGGTCTTCCTTCTGCAGGCGCCGCCCGTCACCGGCGCCCTCGCTCTGGCCGAACGGGCCCTGCGCCTGCCGCAGCCTGCCGACGCCGGGCGGCCTTGACCCCGGGATTTTTGACAGGAGACCCGCCATGAAGAGGATCGGTTATCGCCAGGCCGTGGCCCGGCAGCCGGAGAGCATCGAAACCACCCGCCTCGAGGTCCTGCAGGCCCTGGACACGCTGGATCTCGGCGCTTTTCGCGGCAGGGCGATCGGCTTTGCCGGCATTGGGGCGAGCTACCAGGCCGCGCTTGCCGGCGCGGCCTTCCTGCGCGCCAGGGGGTGCCGGGCCTATGCCTATTGCTCGACCGACCTCTACGACGCCGTCGACAGCGCCGCCGACGCCTTCGTCGCCCTGTCGGCGTCCGGTCAGAGCCGTGAGATCGCCGACGTCATGCAGATGCGGCCGAACCTGCCGAGGCTGGCGATCTGCCGCGCCACCGACAATCCGCTGGCGAAGCTCACCGGTCTCGCCATCGGCACGCAATCCGGCGCGGACAATGGCGCGAGTTCGACCGGCTACACCAGCATGTTGCTGGCGATCGGCTTGTTCGGCGACCATCTCCTCGGCAAGGCGACGGTGGCCTGGGAGCGCCTGCCGGATGCGGTGGCGGCTCTCCTGTCTTCCGCCGCCGGCCCGGCGAAGCAGGCAGCGGCCCTCCTCGCCGGGCGCACAGGCATCGACATCGTCGGCGCCGGCGCGGGCTTCGCGACGGCCGGCGAAGCCGCCATGCTGATCCGCGAGGCCGTGCGCGTGCCGGCCGCCGGATGGGACACGCTGAACTATCTCCACGGGCCGATGGAATCGCAGGATTCGCGCACCGGCCTCATCGCCTTCGGCAAGGGGCGCGAGGCGAAGATCGCCGAGGACGTCGCGGCGTTCGGCTGCCCCTCGGTGCTCGTCACCAGCCGGACGGACAGGGCCTCCGGCGAAAATCTCGTGGTGATACAGGTTCCCGATCTCGACAACGAGATCGCCGATGCCATCCTGCAGATCGTCGCCGCGCAGCTTGTCGTCGGCGAGATGCAGGATGCGGCCGGGCTGACCGACATCACCTTCCGCTACCGGCAGACCGACACCAAGCTCAAGCCCTGGTCTCCCACAGAGTTGTGAGCGCCGTCAGGCCTGCGCGCCGGCGTCGCCGTGCCCGAGCGGCGGAAGTATGACGGCAGGATGCCGGCTCTCGCCGAGGATCGAGCCGAGCGCGAAATCGGCTGCGAGGCGCATCGCGCCCAGCGCCGAGCCGTTGGCGCCGAGGGCGCTGACGGCGATCTCGGTCGACCAGGTCAGTTCCCTGGCGACGCGCTGCACCTCCTCGACGACGAGCGGGTTCTGCCCCACGCCGCCGCCGAGCACGATCAGGCCGGGGTCGAGCATGCCGATGCAGGCGGCGACCAGGCGGCCGATGTCCGCGGCATGGCGCCGAACCCATGTCAGCGCGTGTTCGGAGCCGGCCTCCGCCCGCGCGAACAATTCCTTCGCCGAACTCGGCGGAGGTCCCTCCTCCGCGGGCCACCCGATGGCGCAGCGCTGGATCAGCGCCTCCGACCCCAGATAATGCTCCAGGCCTTCGCGGAACGGCACCTCCGTGGGCGACCAGGGGAAGGGAAGCCTGCCGATCTCGCCGGCGGCGCCGTTCGCTCCGCGCAGGAGAGTGCCGTCGACGACGATGCCGAGCCCGATGCGCACCCCCACCTGAAGGTAGGAAAACAATCCGTGTTTCCTGGCGGCGCCGTAATGGTGCTCGGCGATGGCGGCGCAGTTCACGTTGTTTTCGAGGATGACGGGCGCCTCCGCCCCCATCCTCAACCGGCGAAGCGCCGCCTCCGGCCCCTTCCGCTTGCCCTGTCCGAGGCGATGCACCGAGACGATGCGCGGCACCGCCACGGCGATCGCCCGCAGCTTCCTTTCCTTCTGGCCGACGGCGAGGATGGTCGCCCGGGCCACCGAGTCGACGACCTCGCCGACCTCGTCGGTCGAGGCCTTGCCCTTGCGGGGAATGCGCTCCTCGATGGTCGCCAGCGCCATGTCGTCCAGCGTGCGCGCGACGGCGCGGACCTGCGCCTCGCCGACGTCGATGCCGATGACGTAGCCGGCGGCCGGCCCAAGGCCGTAGATCGTCGCCGTGCGGCCGGTCGCGCCCTTGTGCGATCCGAAGGCGGTGACCAGGCCGGCCTCGCTCAATTCGGCGACCGCCGCCGACATCGTCGGCTTGGAGAGTTCGAGGATGGCGCCGAGCTTGGGACGCGTGATCGGCCCTTGCGCCGCCAGCACGCGCAGGACGGCGCGGGAACTCTCCGTCAGCGACGGTATGCTCGGATAGGCCATGGCTCGTTCCGGATAGGGGCAGTCTGCGCTGCGCAAGTGAACCGTCCAACCGGTACATCAAATCCCGGAGCGCGGACATCCTGTCCATGGGCGCCGGGACAAGAGGAGAAGGCACAATCCTTGTCCTGCCTGGGCCTGTCCCGGGTATCCGGACTTCGTGCGGCATGACGGCTTGCGGCCCGGCTGGATTGCCGGGACGAGCCCGGCAATGACAAATTCTGAACCGCTCTAGGCCTATGGAGCCTGCCCGCCGCATTGCGCGACGCTTGCAGAAAAGGCGGACCGGGCGTCGGCGCTCCCGCTCAGATTGCCGCGATGGCAGGGCGACGCCTGTCCCAGGCGAGGACGTCCTGCATCTGCTGCGCCAGCCGCAGGAGGGTGGCCTCGTCGCCATGGCGGCCGACGAGCTGCATGCCGATGGGGCTGTTCGTCTGCGTGACCTCGACCGGCACCGATAGGGCCGGCAGGCCGGAGAGATTGAAGGCGAACATGTAGGCGGCGTCGGACCAGCGCGCGAGATAGCGCTCCCTGTCGCCGTCCTCCATCGACCAGTAGCCGAGCGGACGCGGGGTCTGCGTGAGCGTCGGGGTCAGGAACACGTCGAAGGGGGCGAGGTCGACGGCGATGGCTTGGCTCGCCTTGCGGACGGCGGCGATGCTCTCCGAATAGTGGACGGCGGAAAGCGAGCGCCCATAGTGCGCGAGGGACCAGTTGAAGGGCGCGAGGTCCTCCTCCACCATCGGCCGTCCGACGCTCGCCGCGAGCCGGTCGAAATCGGCGGCGGTCTCGACGGCATTGATGTCGTTGTAGCGCCACCACGCCTGTTCGAGATCGACGCCGAGCCGGTGCTCCTCGACGCGATGGCCGAGGCTTTCGAGCAGCCGCAGCGTCTCCTCCAGCGCCGCCGTCACCTCCGGCGCGAAGGGCGGCCCCCAGGGCGCCTCCCGCGTATAGCCGATGCGCAGCTGCTGCGGAGCCCTGGCGAGTTGCGCCAGCCAGCCCTCGGCGGGCGCCGGCGCGACATAGGGATCGCCGGTCATCGGTCCGGCCACCGCGTCGAGATAGGCGGCGGTGTCGCGGACGGTGCGGGTGACGCAGAGGATGGCGATGCTGCCGAACCACAGGTCGACGGTGTCGGGCCCGTAGGTGATGCGGCCGCGCGAGGGCTTGAGGCCGACCAGGCCGCAGCACGAGGCGGGCACGCGGATCGATCCGCCGCCATCCGAGGCTTCCGCCAGCGGCACCATCCGCGCCGCAACCGCCGCGGCGGCCCCGCCGCTCGACCCGCCCGGCGTGATGGCGGTGTTCCAGGGATTGAGCGTCGGCCCGTACAGCCTCGGCTCGGTGCCGATCGACCAGCCGCATTCGGGCGTGTTGGTCCGGCCGAGCAGCAGGAACCCCGCGGCCTTGATGCGCCGGACCATCTCGGAATCGTCGGCGCAGACGAAATCCTTCATGAATCCGAGGCCGTTGGTCAGCGGCGTCCCCTTCCAGGTCGAAGCGATGTTCTTGAGGAGGAAGGGCACGCCGCCGAAGGGGCCTTCCGGCGGCGTGCGCGCCGCCTCGCGGGCGAGATCGAACAGGCGGATCACCACCGCGTTGAGCTTGGGGTCCAGGGCCTCGATCAGGCTGATGGCGGTCTCGACGAGGTCGCCGGGCGAGACCTGCCGGGTCCGCACCAGTTCCGCCAGCGCGAGGGCGTCGCTTTCGGCATAGAGCCGCACAAGATCGGAAGTGACCGTCGTCATCGCTTTTCCCATTCCTTGCTTTGTTGTCGTGTGGGCTCAGGGCCGGTCGCGCAGGGGCTTCATCCGCTCGACGAGCGCCCGCACCCGGGCGATCTCGACCGCATTCCACCAGACGCCGTCGACTTTGAGGCTGGAGCCGACGATCGCGCCGTCGAGCAGCGGCATGATCTCCGCCGCGTTGCCGGGCGTGATGCCGCTGCCGGCGATGACCGGCAGCCTCGTGCCGGCGCGTATCGCGGCGATCTCGGCGGGCGGAACCGCATCGCCCGTGCGGTTGCCGGTCGCGATGGCGGTGTCGGCGTCGTAGAATTCGACGTCGCGCGCCTGCTCGCTCACCGAGCGGTCGTCGACGATCGCATGCGAGCCGTGCTTGACATGGACGTCGGCGAAGATGGCGACGTCCTGCGCGTCGATCTGCCGGCGGTAGCGCAGGGCCCGTGCGCTCTCGCCTTCGACGAGGCCCTCATTGCTGACATAGGCATTGACCCACTGGTTGACGCGGATGAACCGCGCCCCGCTCGCCTTGGCGACGGCCAGCGCGCCGATCGCCCCGTTGGCGAGGAGGTTGACGCCGACCGGCACCCCGACGCTGTCCGCCACGGCCGCCGCGATCCTCGCCATCGCCGCGATGATCTCGGGGCCGATCTCGTCGGGCTTCAGGAAGGGAATGTCGCCGTGATTCTCCACCATGACGCCATCCATGCCGCCTTCGCCGAAGGCTTCCGCATCGGCCAGCGCCCGGTCGATGATGGCACGCATCGGCTCGCCGCGGTAGCGCGGCGTCCCCGGCAGCGGCAGCAGGTGAATATCGCCGATGAGAGGCTTGGCGACACCGAAGAGGGTGTCGAGCGGGGAGGATTTCGTCGCGCTTATGAGCATGGAACGTCCGGTCCGGATCGAAGGGGAGCCTGTCAGGCAGGGAGCACGCGAGCCGCCGCCTCGGCGCGGCGGAGGCGGTCGGCGCGTTCGTCGGGGTCGGGGTTGGCGGTCGCCAGCGCGCCGCAGGCCTCCACGCAATAGGAGGCCGAAACGGTGCCCATCGCCGCGCAGGTCGCGAGCGGCCGGCCGGCGACCAGGCCGGCCAGAAAGCCGCCGCAATAGCTGTCGCCGGCCCCCGTCGTGTCGAGCACCCCGACGGCGAGAGCCGGCACATGGATGAGCCTTCCGGTCGAGGCTTCGCACACCAGCGATCCCCTTTCGCCGAGCTTGGCGACCATGTGGCAGCCGAAACGGACGGCGTTCTCGCGCAGCCAGGGCTCGATCTCGGCCTGGCCCCAGATGCGGTGGATCTCGGCCTCGCTCGGCATGAAGGCCGTGACGCAGGACAGGAAGGCGAGATCGCGATAGGCGCCCGCGTCGATGAAGCCGTCCGAGAGGATATCCATGGTGACGACCGGCTGCGGGGCAAGCGCCGACAGGGCACGGGCATTGGCGAGGGAGCTCGCCGGCCCCTGCGGCGCGATATGGAAGCCGCGCGCCTGCCGATAGGACGGCGGCAGCGGGCCGCGCTCGCCGTCGAGGCCGACGGCGTCGGACGACGACAATTTCGGCACCTGCTGCTTGTGGACCTCGCTCTCGTGCAGGAGCCAGAGTTCGAGGCCGTTCCCCTCGCTGCGGCCGATGCCGCCGATGTCGATGCCCCGCGCCGCGATCTGCTGGCAGGTCTCGTCGAAATAAGGCCGGCCGGCAACCGAATGGATGCCGACGGCGTCGTTCCACAGGCGGGCCCCGACGGCCGAATAGAGGACGCCGCCGCCGCGCACGCCCTGGCGATAGAGGCCGCTGGTCAGGACGATGTCGTCCACCGTCAGCCACCCGATCGTCGCGATGTCGGTCATAATCCCCCTCCGCCGGCGTTGAAGGCCCTGGCGATCGGCTGCAGCAGCGATGTGTAGACCAGGGCCTTCGAGAGGTCGACGATATCGGACAGAGCCGCCCGCGGCACCGCGCTGTCGAAATGCCGGTCGAAGCCGGGAAATCCGAGCAGCAGGATGTTGGGCGTCTTCAGGATCACGCTGACGTCGTCGCTGCGCGAGGTATAGGCGTTGTTCGATTCCTGCACCTTCACGCCGGCCGCGGGCAGCAGGCCGGCCAGATGGCGCGCCAGCGCATAGAGGGCCGGCGGCGTGACCGCGCCGCGTGCCAGGCTGGAGAACTCGCTGAGCACGGCCCCCTCGCCGAGCCGCGTGCTGTTCTCCGGCCCCGGCAGCGGATTTTCCGCCCCCGTGCCGCCGCCCGCCTGCTGCATGTCCGCGACCACGGCGAGGTCCGGCGCCGGCAGGAGGCTGACGATGCGCGAGCCGCCGCGACCCATCACCTGGCTGCCGGTTCCCGTCGGCCCCTCCTCCTCGTCGGGAAAGGCCAGGAGGGCGTCGACCCCGGCCTGCGCCAGCACCGGCGCGGCGACCGCCAGAGCCGCGACCGCGCCGGCATTGTCGAAATGGCCGGTCCATTGGCCCCCGGGGCCGGGCCGGCATTCGGCCACCAGCACCACCCGGTCGCCGGCCTGCAGGGCGGGCGACCCGTCCGCGGGCCGGAAGAACGGCATCTGGTCCTCCGATTCGAGCAGCCCTTCGGCGATCGCGACGTGGCGGCCCTCTCGGAGGTCGAAACGATAGACGCGCGCCGCCCGGCTGCCGCTCCTGACGAGATGGTAGCAGAACGGCACCAGCGGAAAGCGGCTGCCGTCGAAGGGAAGCAGCAGGTAGCTGATCGTGTCGAGATGGGCGAAGTACCACAGCGGCTTGGCCGCCCGGCCCGGACCGGTGAGGATGACGGTGCTGGCGGTGTTCGCGAAATTCGGGTCGAGGATCAGCCCCTCCCCCGGGCGCACGCCATCGGCGCGAAGCAGCTCCCGCAGGACGGGCACCCGCATGGCGCTCGCCGCGGTCGAGGGCGCCGGCGTCTCGGCGATGGCGACGAGATAGCGCGCGACCCGCTCGGCGGTGATGTGGGCGTCGACGGCCGGCCGGATCGCCTCGATCCGCGCTGCGAGTCCGTCGACATGCCGCCCGTCGGGGGGCGCCGCGAACGGCGAATGGATCGGCACCATGTTCAACGGTCCGAGCGCGACATGATGTAGACGGCGACGACGATGAGGGCGCCCTTGAAAAGCTGCTGCACGAAGGGATCGACTCCCGTGAGGTTGAGGATGTTGGCGAGCACGCCGATGATCAGCGTGCCGAGGAAGGTGCCGGCGACCGAGCCCCGTCCGCCGAACAGGGAGGTGCCGCCGACGACCACGGCGGCGATGGCGTCGAGTTCGTAGCCCTGCCCCGCGATCGGCGTGCCGATGCTTAGCTGCGAGGCGTAGACCAGCCCCGCCAGGCCCGAGACCGCACCGGAGATGACGTAGACAAGGGTGGTGTAGAGCTTGACCGGCACGCCCGAGAGCCGGGCCGCCTCCTCGTTCGAGCCGATGGCGTAGAGGCTGCGGCCGAAGGCGGTGAGCGACAGCACGACGGCGCTCACCGCCAGCAGGGCGAGCAGGATCAGCGAGGGGATCGGCACGCCGAGGAGATAATCATTGCCGAGATCGTAGAAGGATTCGTTGAGGATCGGGATCGGCGTGCCGCCGGTATAGATGAAGGCCAGCCCGCGGGCGAAGGACAGCATGCCCAGCGTCATGATGAAGGGCGGAATGCCGGCGAAGGCGACGCCGATGCCGTTGACGAGGCCCGCCAGCATCGCCGCCGCCAGGCCGAGCGGGATGGCGACGGCCATGCCGTGGTCCTGCAGGAAGCCGGCATAGAGCACGACGGAGATGCCGAGAATGGAGCCGACCGACAGGTCGATGCCGCGCGTCAGGATGACGAAGGTCATGCCGATGGCGAGGATTCCGACGATCGCCACCTGCCGGAGCACGTTGAGGAGGTTGGGCAGCGTCAGGAAGCGGTCGGACAGGAAGGAGGCGGCGATCACCAGGAGGATGAGCGCCGCGAGAACGCCGACGCGCCGCCAGGTGTTGGCCAGCGACGCCAGGCCGGGGCGGAATTGTGAAGGGGAGAGCGACATGGTGGCGACGTTCCGGATCTTTCTCAACCCGCCAGGGCGGCGGCTCTCATGATGGTGGTTTCGCTCGCTTCCTCGCGCGACAGCGTCGCGGCGACCCGGCCGCGGCGCAGCACGACGACCCGGTCGGCGAGCCGCAGGATCTCCTCCATCTCCGAGGAGATCAGCACGACGCACATGCCCGCGGCGACCAGTTCCTCGATGAAGGCGTAGATCTCGCTCTTGGCGCCGATGTCGACGCCGCGCGTCGGCTCGTCGAAGATCAGGATGCGCGGCTCGACGGCGAGCGCCCGGCCGATCAGCACCTTCTGCTGGTTGCCGCCGCTGAGCGTCCTGATCTCGACCTCCATGCCCGAGAGCCGGACGTCGAGCTTGCCGATGATGCCGCGCACATAGGCGCGCTCGCGCGCCAGGTTCAGCAGGCCGAGGCTGCGGAAGCGGGCGAGGTTGGAGATGGTGGCGTTCTCGCGCACCGGCCGGTTCGGCAGCAGGCCGAGCGCTTTGCGGTCCTCGCTGACATAGGCGATACTCAGGCGCGCCGCCGCATTGGGGCTGCGCACGCGCACGGGCTTGCCGAACACCTTGACCACGCCCGACGTCGGCCGCGTGATGCCGACGATGGCCTGCGCCACCTCGGTGCGTCCGGCGCCGACCAGGCCGGCGAGGCCGACGATCTCGCCCTGCCGGGCGGTGAAGGAGACATTCTCGAAACGGCCGGCAAGGGTGAGGTTCTCGACCTCCAGCGCCGGCGCGCCGGATTTGCGGGCGCGGGCGAGGTGGGCGGGAAAGTCGCGGCCGATCATCCGGGAAACCAGCCAATCCTGATCGATGCCGGCGACCCGGCTCACCCCGGTGCGGACCCCGTCACGCAGCACGGTGACCGTATCGGCGATGCGGAAGATCTCTTCGAGGTGATGGGAGATGAAGACGATGCCGAGGCCGTCGGCCTTCAGCTTGGCGATGAGGGCGAACAGGGTGGCGACCATGTCCTCGTCGAGGACCGCGGTCGGCTCGTCGAGGATCAGCACCTTGGCCTTGAACGATATGGCCTTGGCGATCTCCACCATCTGCTGCTGCGCGATGCTGAGCTCGCTGACCCGCCTTTGCGGATCGATGATGATGGAAAGGCGCCCGAGGAGTTCGCGCGTATCGGCACGGATCTTCGCCCGGTCGACGAATCCGAGCCGCGTATGGGGGAAATGGCCGAGGAAGATGTTCTCCTCGACGCTGAGATGGGGCGCCAGCGACAATTCCTGGTGGATGACGACCACGCCCTGGGCGATGGCGTCGCGCGGCGACCGCAGCGTCGTCTCGATGCCGTCGATGAGCAGAGAGCCGCTGTCGGGACGGTGCACGCCGCCGAGCGTCTTGATCAGCGTCGATTTGCCGGCGCCGTTCTCGCCGACGATGGCATGGACCTCGCCGGCGTGAAGGGTGAGATCGACGCCGGAAAGCACGACATTGCCGCCGAAGCTCTTCGTCAGCCCCCGCACGTCCAGAAGAATATCGCCTGCTGTCGCCATCGGAGCGCCATCAATTCAGGATGCGTGATTTTTCGGCATGGGACCGATTTCAATGACGGGCGTCCTGCCCATCGGCGTCAGTTTAAATCCGGGGAACCGGATGCTGAAGCCCCTCCCTCTTGTGGGGAAGGGTATGGGTCGGGGGCATCGCAATCCTGCTCAAATCGAGCAGGTTGTCTCGACCCCCCGCCCCTCTATCCCTTCCCCGCGAGCGGGAGAGATGGCGCCTTCGCGCGTCCGAGCCTCAGAAGGCCGCGGAAGCCGTCACTTGCAGGGATCGGGCGTCGGCTCGAACGTGCCCCAGCCGCGACCGATCCACTGGTCGGCGTTCTCGGGCACGACGGTCGGCGAGTCCGGCAGGAGGAGCCGCTGGCCGGGCATGTCATAGGCATGCTGGCCGGCGATATCCTTGCCCATCAGCTTGTAGAGCGCCGCCCGCAGGCCGATGTCGGCGATGAAGGGCGTGTAGTTGCCGTCGGCGCTGAAGGTCCCGGCCTTCACGGCCTTGAAGCCGGCATTCGAGCCGTCGAACGTATATTGGCGGATCTTGTCGCCGCAGCGCTTGGCCCGGGCGATGGCGAGCTGGGCCCCCCAGGACGATTCCTCCGCATGCGAGAAGACGGCGTCGATATGGGGGTGCGCGGTGAGGAAGTCCTCCATGATCGGCACCGCCGGCTCGCGGATCCACTGTCCGTCGCCGACGGCGAGGACCTTGATGCCGGGATATTTGGCGAGCACGTTCTTCATGCCCTTGTCGCGGTCGACGGCCGGCGACGAGCCTTTCAGGCCGGTGATGACGACGATGTCGCCCTTGCCGCCGAGATCTTTGGCCATGCGCTCGGCCACCTGCTCGGCCATGGTGACGTTGCTCTGGCCGATGAACAGCGTCTTGTCGGTGGGAACGTCGCGATCCATGACGATCAGCGGAATGCCCGACCCCATCACCGCCCGGGCGGCGGGCACCAGGGCGGCCGATTCGACCGGGCTGAGCAGCACGGCGTCGACGCCGCGGGCCATGAGGTCGCGCACGTCGTTGCTCTGCTTGGCGACGTCGACATTGCCGTCGAGCACGACGAGCTTGATGTTGGAATGCCGGCACGCTTCGGCCTGCAGCGATTCCAGCATCGAGATGCGCCAGGGATGGTTGAAGGCGGTCTGCGAGAAGCCGATGGTCAGCGGCTTGACCTTGCCGCCGATGGCGATCGGCCCCTCGTCGAGCGGCAGGATGTTGGTGAACGGCAGCTGCTTGTACTCGGCGGCGAGCTGCGTGCAGGTCTTTTGCGAGATGGGCTGCTTGTCCTCGGCGAGGGCCGGGACCGCAGGCAGCAGCGCCGTGACGGACAGTGCGAACAGAAGACGTCTCAGCATCGTGGTTCCCCTTGTTCTATCGAACGGAATGGATGGATCGGATTTCTTCTTCTTGGACGGGAGCGGCCTCGCCGCTGCCCGCCGGCCGCCGTGGATGAAGGAAGCTTGCCCTCCACGGCGAATGGCTGCGGCGGATGATGGTTCCGCCGCCGATATCTCACCGGGCCGCGCCAGCCCCGGGGGGGATGGCGATGGCCCTGCGTCGGCCGTGCTACGATGCGATCCCGGCCGAATCGCAGCCCTTCGACAGGTTGCTCCGCGACGCCGAGGTGCCGACGACGAGGAGCGTGATGGAAACAGCCGGAAATGCCGCCCTTCATCCCTCGCTTCCGGCCGGCGCGGCTGCCCTTGCGCGGCCTTTCCACCGCCGGCGACGGCCGGCCCGGCCATCGCTCACGGGGTTGGAGACCTGTTTGCGGACAGACACGGCGGCGCCGGAAGACCGTTGCAATTGTCATGACGTTCGTACGATATAACAGAAATGTGGAACGATCCGCTTCCAAAGTCCAGCCCCCTTCCGCTCTGGTTTCAAATCGCCGAGCGATTGAGGGACGCGATAGCCCAAGGCGTCTTCCCGCCGGGTGACGTCGTGCCCTCCGAGGCGAAGCTGAACGAGATCTTCGGCATCAGCCGCGCCACGTCGCGGGCGGCGCTCGACCGCCTCGAGCAGGAGGGCCTGATCAACCGGCGCTCCGGCAAGGGCTCGGTCGTGCTCAGCCCCAAGGTCAGCCAACCGGCCGCCGAAATGTTCGGCTTCTCCGACGACATGCGGCGCCGGGGCCTGCAGCCCTCGCACGAGACGCTCTTCGCCGGCCGGGTCCGGGCCACGGCGGAGGCGGCCGAGGCCCTCGGCACCCCCGTCAATACCCCCCTCTTCCAGTCGCGCCGTCTGCTCAAGGCCGACGGCGTGCCGATCTGCATCGCCGTCTCCTGGCTGTCGCCGGACCTCTTCCGTTCGGTCGCACCGCCGACCGCCGCCGAGCTGAGCGAAGGCTCGCTCTATGCCTGGCTCGGCCGCAAATGCGACGTCACCCTCACCGGCGCCCGGGAATTCATCGAGGCGGCGATCGTCGGGGACGAGATGGCGGGGGAACTGCAGATCGCCAAAGGCTCGGCCGTGCTGATCGTCCGCCGCCGCTCGCATGCGCGGGGCGGAGCGCCGATGGAATATGCCGTGCTGCATTTCCGGGCGGACCGCTACCGCCTCCAGCTCGAAACCGGCGAGCCCGCCTGACGCCGCCGCGATGCGCGGGCCCCGCGGCCCGCGCAGAATTTCGATTTTGATCGGAAAATGAAATTTTCATGGACCTCGCGTCGCGATCTGGCGCAAGATTCGTCGTGGGCATGCATGGGGAAAGCGCACGACGAACATGGCCAAGGTCACCACCAGCAGCGAGCAGCCCGACGAAGCCGGCTTTCCGGCCCATGACGTCATCGGCTTCATTCTCGACCACGAGCGGGAATTCTCGCGCTCCCACCGCAAGATCGCACGCGCCATCCTCGAACACCCGACCACTTTCGTCGAAAAGCCGATCGAGGACCTCGTCACCTGGCTGGAAGTGTCGGCCCCCACCATCACCCGCTTCAGCCGGATGACGGGCTGCGACGGCCTGCGCGACCTCAAGCTCAAGATCATGAGCGGCATGCGGGTCGGCACGCGCTATTTCGAGCCGGGCACGCCGCCGGGCTCCCTGAAGGAAGTGGGCGAGCGCATCGTCATGCGTGCGCAGCGGGCGATCATGGAGGCGCAGCGCACCGTCGATTTCGCCATGCTCGAACGCGCCATCGATCTCGTCAGCCACAGCCGGATGATCTATGCCTTCGGCGGCGGCGGCGTTTCGAGCTGGCTGGTGGATGAAATCCACAACCGCCTGTTCAGGCTGGGGCTGCGGATCAGCACCAGCAGCGACCATCAGATGCAGATGATGCTGGCCGCCACCGTCGAGCGCGGCGACGTCGTCATCTGCTCCTCGCTCAGCGGCAACAATCAGGAACTCATCAAGGCCGCGCGCATCGCGGCCGATTACGGCGCGTCGACGATCGCCCTCACCGTGGCCGGCACCCCGCTCGTGCGCGCCTGCCACGTGCCGCTGGCGCCGGCGGTCGTCGACGACGGCGACGTGCTGGGGCCGACATGCCTGCGCTACGCCTTCCTTTCGATCATCGACCTCGTGGCCTACGGCACCGCGGTCCGGTGCCGTCCCCTGGCCCAGGAGAAGCTGCGCCGCATCAAGCAGCAATTCACCACCTATCGCGACGTGGACGACAGCCAACCGGTCTCAGACTGAGGCTTTCCAGGCCGCCATGCGGCAAAAATTTGCTTTTCCAATCATATTTTACCTTTTGGAACAATTATCGGCGCCATTCCTGACCAAAATGACAATAAAATGAAAATTCCGCTTGTCAGTTCGCGCAAGCCCGGTCCATGATCCCCCTCGTCGCCCGGCGGGACATGATGGCTGATACGGCCAGCCAGCCCCGGCCCGGCGTTATCGGTCGTCACCGAACCGGTCGGTTCCGTGATCGCCGCCATCATTCGAGCGCCAGGGAATGGCGTCGGAATTCCAGAGCCGTGACGGGAACGCATAGATGGACAAATCACTGGAACGCTATCTGTTGTCGCGCCGCAGCGTCCTGAAGGGAGCGGCGGCCCTTTCGGCGAGCACCATGCTCGGCCGGTCGGCCATGGCGGCGCCTTCGGCCCCCCTCACCTTCATCGGATGGCAATACCAGCCGCAGATCGTCGAGGAGAACGTCGATATCTTCAAGAAGCTCTACGACGAGAACGTCACCTACGAACTCGTCAGCGGCGACTACCATCCCGTCGTCGAGACGAAGCTCACCGGCGGCCAGCATATCGACATGCTCTATGCCGAGGAGGACCATATCGCCCGCTGGCATGCGGCGGACTGGACGCGCGATCTCGAAGGCCTTCCCGACATCGACGCCATCAAGGCGGGCATGTTCCCCGTCAGCGTCGAATCCATGTCGCTGCCCGACGGCAAGCTCGCCGGCCTACCCTATTACGCGGGCCACAACGCCTTCATCTACAATGAGGAGCATCTGCAGAAGGCCGGCATCGCCGCGCCGCCCGACAGCTGGGATTCCCTCATCGACGCCTGCCGGAAACTGAAGAAGGACGGCATTTCGGATGCGCCCTACAACAGCGCCTGGGGCCAGAAATGGCCGGAGCTGTCGTGGAGTCTCTTCTCCTGCTGGTATGCCGAAGGTGCGCCGGTCTTCGACGACAAGAACGACTTCGTCGCCGACGAGGCGCTCCGCAAGGTGCTGGAGACGCATCGCACGCTCTACAAGGAGCAGCTCGTCACGCCGGATATCATGACGCTGCCGAACGAGGGCGTGCCGAGCTACGCCACCGGCCGCCACACCTTCATGATCCTGCATGATTACGACCAGAAGGTCGCCAACGATCCCAAGTTCTCCAAGGCGGCCGGCAAGGTGAAGAACGCGCTGATGCCGGGCAAGACGCATTCGACCTTCGCCTGGACGGCCGTCTACATGATGGGCGCGCAGCCCGTCGACGTCGACCGGGTATGGCAGCTCCTGCGCTTCTTCGGCGGCAAGTCGAAGGACGGGCAGTATCATGTCATCAAGCGCTGGGCGCTCGAATTCGGCCTCGGCTCCGCCTACAAGGAGGTGATGGCCGATCCGGAAATCGCCAGCAGCTTCTCGAAGTGGCGCGACATCGACATCACCAAGAAGCAGCTCGAGCTCGGGACCTCGCGCAAGGTCGCCAAGAACATCTGGTTCCCCGAATGGGACCTGTTCATGATGCAGAATGTGCAGGAATACATCCGCGGCAATGGATCGACGGACCAGCTGATCGAGCAGCTCAGCAGCAAGGTCGCCGACCTCAAGAAACAGTACCAGTAATCCGGTTGCAGCATCCGAGGGGAGTTCGGCACCGCGCTCCCCCGCGATTCTCGATTGCCGCCCGGCCGCCTCCGCGCCGGCCGGGTGGCTCCGTCGCAGATCCCCTTGCCGGGAGGCCGCCCCTTGTCGATCATCACCTCGCAGATCCAGCCTGTCGCGCAGCCCCGGAAGAGGCAGGTCGCCCGCGTTCCCTTCTTCGCCTATGCCTCGGTGGCGCCGACCCTCCTGATCGTGCTGGCGGTGGTGGGCATGCCGCTGGCCTACAGCTTCTATCTCAGCCTCAATCGCACCAACCCGATCACCAAGCGCTGGATCTTCGTCGGGTTCGACAATTACACCTCGATTCTCGGCGGCAGCGAGCTCTGGTCCGCCTTCGGGCGGACGGTCTATTTCGCCGGCTTCTCGGTGGTGGGCACCACCCTCCTCGGCATGGCGATGGCCCTCATCCTCAACAGGGCCTTCCCGGGGCGCGGCTTCCTGCGCAGCGTCGTCCTGGTGCCCTGGGCCATGGCGCCGGTGTCGGTCGGCGTGCTCTGGTCCTTCGTCTATGCCGGCAATTACGGGGCGCTGACCGGGCTGCTCAACGATCTCGGCCTCGGTTCCCTCGCCTTGCCCTGGCTCGGCGACGGCTTCCGCGCCCTCAACCTCGTCGCACTCACCAATGTCTGGAACCAGGCGCCCCTCACCGCGCTGATGCTGCTGGCCGGCCTGCAATCCATGCCGAACAACCTGCACAAGGCGGCGATGCTGGACGGCGCCGGCCCGGTGGCGCGCTTCTTCGCCATCACCCTGCCCTGGCTCAAGCCGAACCTGCTGTTCATATCCATCATCGCGACCATCAACTCCCTGATGGCCTTCGACATCCTGTGGATCATGACGCGCGGCGGACCCGGCACCGCCACCACCGTATTCGCCTGGCTCGGCTATCTCTATTCGTTCCAGTTCCTCAAATTCGGCGAAGGCGCCGCCATCCTCTATTGCCTCACCGTCGTCAGCTTCCTCCTCGCCATCTTCTACTTCTTCGTGCTCGGGCCGCGGCGCTCCCGGGCCGCGGCGGAGACCGGCGGGACCTCCGCCGCGGCCTATGGCCCGGTGCTCGCCTCGGCCGGACGCGGCCATGCCATGGCGGTGCTGCCGGCGCTGCGCCTGCGCAGGGGGCTGCCGCGCCCGGTCCGGACCGCGCTGGCGCGCATCGGCTTCGCCGCCGCCGCCATCCTGATCTTCCTGTGGTCGGCCCTGCCCGTGCTCGCTCTCATCCTGATGAGCGTGACGCCGGCGACGGACCTCATCCGCACGCCGCCGACCATGATCCCGAGCGCCTTCACGCTGCAGAACTTCCAGACCGTGCTGATGCCGAGCACCTCCAGCGGCTTCTCGACCAGCGTGCAGGCCCAGCGTGTGCCGCTGTCGCTGCTCAACAGCTTCCTGGTCGGCGCGGCCGTCGCCATCATCAGCGTCGTCCTCGGCACCTTCGCCGGTTACGCCTTCGCCCGGCACGGCAAGAACCGCTTCTTCAGCGCCAGCCTGTGGGGCCTGCTGCTGACGCGCATGACCCCGGGGCTGACCATCGTCCTGCCCTTCTTCATGATCTTCCGCGGCCTGGGCCTGATCGACACGCGGACGGGGCTGATCATCTCCTATTGTAGCTTCCTGCTGCCGCTCAGCGCCTGGATGATGAAGAGCTATTTCGAGGGCGTCCCCGTCAGCCTGGACCGCGCAGCGCTGATCGACGGCTGCTCGCGCCTCAAGATGATGTGGAAGATCCTCCTGCCCGTCGTCCGCCCGGGCGTGATCGCGGCCGGCATCTTCTGCTTCCTCGCGAGCTGGAACGAATTCCTGTTCGCCCTGATCCTGACGTCGACCCCGAAGGCGCAGACCATTCCGGTGGTGCTTTCGGGCTTCCTGAGCCAGGCGCAATTCTACGAATACGGCCCGATGTTCGCGGCGAGCGTGCTGTCGATCACGCCGCCCGTCATCGTCGCCTTCCTTTTCCAACGCTATCTCATCCAGGGGGCCCTTTCGGGCGCCGTCAAGGGCTGAACAGGCGCCTCGGAGTTCCGCATGACGTCGATCAACATCCAGAACGTCTCCAAGAGCTACATCAACTACCCCGTGCTCCAGGGACTGAACCTCGATATCCGGGACGGGGAGTTCATCTCCTTCCTCGGCCCGTCCGGCTGCGGCAAGAGCACGCTGCTGTTCTGCATCGCCGGCCTCGAGGACATCACCTCCGGAAGCATCCTGTTCGATGGCCGCGACATCAGCGGATTGTCGGCGCGCGACCGCAACATCGCGCTCGTGTTCCAGGACTACGCGCTCTACCCGCATATGTCGGTGCGCGACAACCTCGCCTTCCCGCTGCGCCAGCAGAAGATCCCGGAAGAGACGATCCGCAAGCAGGTCGCCTGGGCGGCGGAGCTGCTCGGCCTCGACCAGCTGCTGGACCGCTCGCCGGCCGAACTGTCGGGCGGCCAGCGCCAGCGCGTCGCCGTCGGGCGGGCGATCGTGCGCAACCCGGCTGCATTGCTGATGGACGAGCCCCTCTCCAATCTCGATGCGGGCCTGCGCGTGCGCACCCGCACCGAGATCAAGCGGCTGCAGCGCCAGCTCAAGATGACCGTCATCTTCGTCACCCACGACCAGGAAGAGGCGATGGTGCTGTCGGACCGCATCGCGGTGATGAACGCCGGCATCGTCCAGCAATTCGCCGAGCCGATGACGATCTACCGCGAGCCCGCCAACCAGTTCGTCGCCGCCTTCATCGGCAGCCCGCAGATGAACTTCCTGCCGGGATCGGCGGCGCCCGGCGGGCATGGCGACGACCGCCTGATCGGCGTCCGGCCGCACGACCTCACGCCTGCCGCCACGGCCGCGCCCGAGGGGTTCTCCCTGACGGGGGAACTCGCCCTGATCGAGCCCGCCGGTCCCGTCCATTATCTCGACGTGCTCGTCGGCGACCACATCATCAAGGCGACCTGCGCCGATCCCTCCGGCTTGGCGCCCGGCGCGAGCATGACGCTGACCGCGCCGGCCCAGTCCGTCTATCTCTTCGACAAGGAGACCGGCAAGCGCCTGTAAGCACGCGGTATTTCATCAAATCCGCTCGTCGAGCGGGCTTCATCCGAAACAAAGAAGTCTTTTCATGTCTTTCGATCTCATCCTCAAGAACGGCCGGGTCATCGATCCCTCCCAGTCCCTCGACCGCGTCACCGACGTCGCCTTCGCGAACGGCAAGGTCGCCGCGGTCGGCGACCATCTCGACGGGGCGGGCGCCGAAATCCGCGACGTCGCCGGGCGGATCGTCACGCCCGGCCTCATCGATCTCCACACCCATGTCTATTGGGGCGGCACGTCGCTCGGCATCGACGCCGAGGAGTTCGCGAGGACGAGCGGCGTCACCACCTGCGTCGACACCGGCAGCGCCGGCCCCGGCAATTTCCCCGGCTTCCGAAAGCATGTCATCGATCCCTGCCAGGTGCGGATCCTCGCTTATCTCCACGTCTCCTTTGCCGGCATCTACGGCTTCTCCAGCCGGGTCATGGTCGGCGAGGGCCATGACATGCGCCTTCTCGCCGCGCGGGATGCCGTCGAGGTCACCAACGCCAACCGCGACGTCGTCATCGGCATCAAGGTGCGCATCGGCAAGACGGCGAGCGGCCCCTCGGGCATCGCCCCGCTCGACGTCGCCCTGCAGGTGGCGGACGAGACCGGCCTGCCGCTGATGGTGCATATCGACGAGCCGCCGCCGTCCTACGAAGCGGTGGTCGAGCGCCTGCGCCCCGGCGACGTGCTGACCCATTGCTTCCGTCCGTTCCCCAACGCCCCCGTCGACGGCAAGGGGCAGGTCAAGCCGGAAGTGCTCGCCGCCCGCCAGCGCGGTGTCTTCTTCGACATCGGACACGGCATGGGTTCGTTCGGATGGAAAACGGCGCGCGCCATGCTCGCCGCCGGCTTCAAGCCGGACACCATCTCCTCCGACGTCCATTCGCTGTGCATCAAGGGCCCGGCCTACGACCAGGTGACGACGCTCTCCAAGTTCCTGGCGCTCGGCATGCCGCTCGACGAGGTCATCGCCGCCTCCACGGTCAACGCCGCCAGGGCCTTGCAGCGCCCGGAACTGGGCAGCCTGAAGCCGGGCAGCGCCGGCGACGCCAGCATCCTGTCGATCGACGAGGGATCCTTCCCGCTCGAGGACGTGCGCGGCGAGATCGTCACCGCCGACAAGCGCATCTTCGCCCGGGGCGTCGTCGTCGCCGGGCGCTGGTGGCATCCGGCCTGAAGCGTCGGACAGGTCACAGGGAGCAAGCTCATGGAAAAGAGCCAGGTCGAGATCCTGCATAATTTCATCGACGGCGCATGGGAGGCCGAGGCCGACCGCATGCCGGCGATCAATCCCGCCACGGGCGAGACCATCGCCTGGCTGCCCCGAAGCAGCCGCGACACCGCACGCCGCGCCGTGGCGGCGGCCAAGCGCGCCAAGGCCGGCTGGGCCGCGCGGTCCGCTTTCGAGCGCGCCGCGATGTGCATGGCGATCGCCGCCAGGATCGACGAGCGGCGCGATCGCATCGCCCGCGTGTTGAGCACCGAACAGGGCAAGCCCCTCGCCCAGGCCACCGGCGAAGTCGCCAAGGCCGCCGACGGCTTCCGTCTCGCCGCCGAACTCGTCAAGCAGCTCGGCGGCGAGACGCCGCCGGCCGAGGATCCGAGCAAGCTCGTCATCACCATCCGGCAGCCGCGCGGCGTCTATGCGGTGATCACGCCCTGGAACTACCCCGTCAACATCCCCACCGAATATCTCGCGCCCGGCATCGCGACCGGCAACACCATCGCCTGGGTGCCCGCGCCGACGACGTCGATGGCGGCGATCGAGCTGATGCGGGCGATCGAGGAGGCCGGCCTGCCCAAGGGGGTCGTCAATCTCGTCATCGGCGAGGGGGCGGTGGTCGGCGACGAGATCGTCGTCCATCCCGACACCAACGGCATCGGCTTCACCGGCAGCGCCGCGACCGGCCGGCGCATCGCCGAGCGCGGCGCCGGCAAGCCGCTGCTGCTGGAACTCGGCGGCAACGGCCCGGTGCTCGTCTTCGACGACGCCGACCTCGACAGCGCCGCGGACGCCGCCGCCGGCGGCGCCTTCTCCAATGCCGGCCAGATCTGCGCGGCGACGGGCCGTGTCCTCGCCCATCGCAGCATCGTCGCTCCTCTGGCCGAGAAGCTGGTGCAGCGGGCGCAGGCCTATGTCCTGGGCGATCCGCTCCAGCAGGGCACGACCATGGGGCCGCTCAACAATCCCAACGTCGCGGCCAAGGTCCGCGAGCACGTCGAGGATGCCGCGGCCCACGGGGCCAGCGTGCTGACCGGCGGCAAGCCGCGCCCCGACCTCGGCAGCCCCCTCTTCTTCGAGCCGACAGTGATCACCGGCGTGACGCGCGACATGCGCATCAACCGGGAGGAGACCTTCGGCCCCGTGATCCCGCTGATCGCCTTCGACGACGACGAGGAGGCCCTCGATCTCGCCCTCGACAGCGAATACGGCCTGAGCGTCGGCATCTTCACCGAGAATATCGGCCGGGCGCTGCGGTTCGGAGAGGCGATTCCCGCCGGCATCGTCAACATCAACGCCGGCAGCACCTATTGGGAGATCCACCTTCCCTTCGGCGGCGGGTCCGGCACCAAGAGCGGTATCGGCCGCCTCGGCGGCCGCCTGACGCTGGAGGCGATGACGGAGATCAAGATGATCACCATCACCCGCAAGCGAGGCGGCGCCCAATGACGATCCTCCGCCGCTTCCTGCTGGAGACCCTGCAGCCATGACCATCGATATTCATCCTACCGCCGAGACGCCGCCGGACGGCCCCGCCAAGCCGGGCCCCGCCGAGGCCGCCTCGCTTCTCGCCGACTTCGTGAGCGTGCTCATCCCCGGCGACGGCGACTGGCCGTCCGCCGCCGATGTCGGCGTGCAGGCCGTGCTCGCCACCCGGCTCTTCGAGGATCTCGGCCGCGGCCAGTTTGCCCGCCTCGCCGCCGCGCTCCTCGCCGCCGGCGGCCCCCTGCGGGGCCGCGGCGAGGACGAGCAGGTCGCGATCGTCCGGCGTTTCGAGGCCGCCGAGCCCGCCCTCTTCGGCTGGGTCCGGGATGCGGCCTATATCGCCTATTACGAGAATCCCTTCGTCGCCGCAGCCATCAATGCGCAGGGCCATCCCTACGACCTGCGCCCGCACATCAAGGGGTATCCGGTCATGCCCTTCGATCTCGAACGCCAGACGCCGCGCCACGGGCGCGGCCGCTACATCGCGACGCCGGACGTGCGCCGCGTCGACACCTCCACCCTCGACCTCGACAGCGAGCGCACGCAAGCATGGGGACTGAAACGATGACCAAGAACGAGCCCTGCGACGTCCTCATCATCGGGGCGGGCGCCACCGGTTCCCTGTCGGCGACCGTGCTCGCGCGCGCCGGCCTCGACGTCGTCTGCCTCGAGCAGGGCGACTGGGTCGAGGCGGGCGATCACCCCCATTACAGCGCCGACTGGACCTGGCAGCGCCGCACCAACTGGAACTCGGACGTCAACAAGCGCCATCATCCCGACGACTACCCGGTGGTGACCGACAGCTCCCAGGTGCTGATGTGGAACGGCGTCGGCGGCTCGACCAATGTCTATGGGGCGATCTGGCCGCGCTACCGCCCTTCGGACTTCCGCAAGTTCGATGAGCACGGACTGCAGCCGAACTGGCCGATCAGCTATGAGGACGTCGCCCCCTTCTACGAGGCGGCGGACCGCATGATCGGCGTCAGCGGCCTGGCCGGCGACGCCGCCATGCCGCCGAGAGACAAGCCGCCGACGCGGCCTCTGCCCTTCACCAAGGCTGCCGGCCGCCTCGCCCAGGCCTTCGACCAGCTCGACTGGCACTGGTGGCCGGCGGAAGCCGGCGTCATCTCGGAGAATTACGACGGCCGGCCGGCCTGCAACGGCTGCGGCGTCTGCAATGGCTGCCCGCGCGGCTCCATGAGCAAATATTCGCTGTCGATCTGGCCGAAGGCGCTGGCGGCCGGCGCGAAGCTGAGGACCCATGCCCGGGTGCTGCGCATCGAGAAGGGGCTCGACGGCCGCGCGACGGGCGCCCTGTTCATCGACCGGAATACCGGCATCACCGAATTCCAGCCGGCCCGGCTCGTCATCGTCGCGGCCAACGGCGTCGGCACGCCGCGGCTGCTTCTGGCTTCCGACAACCTCGCCAACCAGTCCGACCAGGTCGGCCGCAACCTCCTGCACCATACGCTCGTCAGCTCGGAAATGTGGGTGGAGGAACCGATCGAGAGCCATATGGGCTATGTCGCCTCGCTGATCTCCCGCGAGTTCGCCGAGACCGATACGAGCCGCGGCTTCGTCAACGGCTTCAACTTCAACTGCCTGACGAGCACGTCCTCGGCCGGCGAGGTCGCTGCCGGCTGGATCACGGACACCAAGGCGCCGTGGGGCCGGGACCATCATCGCTGGTTCGAGCGGCATTTCGGCCGCTGCATCGGCATCCACGCCATCGGCGACGACCTGCCCAATCCGGACAACCGCGTCTCGATCGATCCTTCCGTCTGCGACAAGGACGGCGTTCCCGTCGCCACGCTGCATTACCAGCCCGGCGAGAACGACAGGCGCATGATGAACTACATGCTCGACCGCCTCGTCGACATCGCCAAGGCCGCCGGCGCGTTCGAATATGCGCTGCAGGACTATCGCGACAAGGACGGCGTCTACCGCACTCCGGCCTGGCATATGATCGGCACCTGCCGGATGGGCGAGGACCCCGAGACATCGGTCGTCAACAAATGGAACCAGAGCTGGGACGTGCCCAACCTCTTCATCGTCGACGGCAGCGTCCTCGCCACGGGCGGCGTGGTCAACCCGACGCCGACGATCTCCGCCCTTGCATTGCGCGCCGCCACCTATATCCGTGACAATTTCCGCGAGCTGAGCGGAACGACGCGGTCCGCTGCCGCCTGACCGGATTGGAATGCCTGCGATGTATCGCCCTCCCGCCGAACCGGGGATGCCGATCGACGAGATCGACACCCCGGCCCTCATCCTCGACCTCGATGCTTTCGAGGCCAATCTCGACCACATGGCGAGCGCCGCCAAGGCGGCGGGCGTGCGCGTGCGGCCGCATGCCAAGACGCATAAATCGCCGGTCGTCGCCCATCTGCAGATGGCGCGCGGTGCCGTCGGCCAATGCGTGCAGAAGGTGGCCGAGGCCGAGATCCTCGCCTGGGGCGGCGTTCCCGACATCCTCGTCAGCAACGAGGTGGTGAGCCCCGCCAAGCTGGCGCGCCTCGCCGCCCTCGCCCGGATCGCGCGCGTGGCGCTGTGCGCCGACCATGCGCTCGGCGTCGATGCCATCGAGGCTGCGGCGCAGGACGCCGGCGTCCGCCTGCCCGTGCTCGTCGAGATCGACGTCGGGGCGGCCCGCTGCGGCCTCGTGCCGGGGCCGGAGGTGCTCGCCTTGGCGCGCCGGATCGCGTCGAGCCGCCACCTCTCCTTCGGCGGCCTGCAGGCCTATCAGGGCCGGGCGCAGCACCAGCGCACGCTCGACGAAAGGACGGCGAGCATCGCCTCGGCCGCCGAGATGACCGGCCGCATGGTCGAGGACCTCCGGACGATCGGCCTCGACTGCCCCATCGTCGGAGGCGCCGGCACCGGCACCTTCGCCCTGGAGGCGGCGACCGGCGTCTTCAACGAGCTGCAGGTCGGTTCCTATGTCTTCATGGATGCCGATTACGGGCGCAACCATCCCGCCCCGCCGTTCCGCCAGTCGCTCTTCGTGCTCAGCACGGTCATGAGCACGCCGAATGCGGAGGTCGCCGTGGTCGATGCCGGGCTGAAGGCCCTGGCGGTGGACAGCGGCCTGCCGCTCGTCTGGCAGCGCGAGGGCGTCACCTATGCCGGCGCCTCCGACGAGCACGGCAAACTCACCCTCGCGCCGGGATCATCGCCCCTGAAGCTCGACGAGAGGGTCATGCTGGTGCCCGGCCATTGCGACCCGACGGTCGACCGCTACGACTGGTATGTCGGCGTGCGCAACGGCCGCGTCGAATGCCTGTGGCCGATTTCGGCCCGCGGCGCGATGAACTGAGAGCACGTGCGCAAGCGGCCGGGATCTGCTTCTCCCGACACGGCAGAAGGCGCCTCGACAGGAGGCAGCCGGCGGGCTGCCATCTCCGACATCGCGGAGATGGCTTTTGGCGTCAAGTCCTTCCGCCTCACTTCTGGACGAAGTTCAGCGCGCTGGTGAGATCGCCGAGCGCCGGCTCGCCATGGGCGGCGAGCGCCGCGTCGCGGTCGGAGATGCCCTTCAGGACCGGCAGTTCGAACCGCTTTGTGATGAAGCGCAGGATCGAGGTGGTGTCGTTGGGCGTATGGTCGACGAAGCCGCGCTTGGCGAAGGGCGAGATGACGATCGCCGGAATGCGCGTGCCCGGACCCCAGCGATCCGCCTTGGGCGGGGCGACATGGTCCCAGAGGCCGCCATTCTCGTCATAGGTCAGGATGACGAGCATATGGGGCCATTGCGGGCTGTGCTCGAGATGGTTGATCAGGGTTTCGACATGGCCGTCGCCCGAGGCGATATCGGCATAGCCGGAATGTTCGTTGAGATTGCCCTGCGGCTTGTAGAAGGCGACCTGCGGCAGCTTGCCCTCGTCGATGTCGCGGATGAAGGCGAGGCCGCTCAGGCCGCCGTCGCGCAGGTGCTCGTCACGGGCCGGCGTCCCCGGCGCGAAATTCGCGAAATAATTGAACGGCTGGTGATGATACTGGAAGGCGGGCGTCGGCGCGGAATTGCCGTGGTCCAGCACGCTCTGCCAGGCGCCGGCATACCAGGCCCAGCTCACGCCCTTGGCGCTGAGGAGATCGCCGATCGTGGTCTGCGTCTGCGGCGGCAGCGTCGTCGGCTGCGCCGGGTCGGCGAGGCGCGGATCGCCGTCCTTCGCCGGCTTGTTGGCGCTCGGCTGATAGGGCGGCTGCATGGTGTTCACCGCATGGAAATCCGGCGTCAGATTGCCGTCCGCCACGAATTTCGGCACGCCGTCGAGCGCCGATTTCGGTGAATTGTCCGCCAGCTTCAGCGTCACCCCGTCAGCCTCGACGGCGGCGATCGACGGCTTGGCCGGGCTCTTGTCGGCGTCCGGATAGGTCGCGACGCAGGCGCAGGCGAGCCAGATATGGTTCATGAACGAACCGCCGAAGGCGCCCATGAAGAAATCGTCCTCCAGCGTATAGCGCTGGGCGATGCGCCAGGCCGCCATCGACGATCCGTCCCAGGTCGACATGACCATGGCGCCCGCATCGGCCCAGGCGACGAACTTGTCGTTCTTGCCGCCGTCGATCTGCATCTGGTTCTGGTAGAAGCGGTGCCACAGATCCTGCGTCGCGGTCGCCGGCGACAGGTTGAAGCCATCCTTGGCATCCACGGCGAAGGGCGCGTTGGGCAGATGCGCCGTTTCGGCTTCCGTCACCGCCGGCTTCACGCCCTTGGCGGTCATCCCGCCCCAGACGGGCGGCAATTCCTTGAGCACCGATCCGTCGCGGTCGAGCTGTGTCCGGCTGGCCTGGCCGGCATTCGCCAAGCCGTCGGCGCCGGGAAAGGACCCGAAGAGATTGTCGAAGCTGCGGTTCTCCGCATAGATCACCACGACCGTCTGGATGCCGTCCAGGCCGACGAGGGCATTGTCTGCCGCCCGCCCCGCCGCGGGCAGGGCCGTGAGGGCGAGCGCCGTCGCGCCCAGCAAAATCCGCTTCTTCATATCCGGTTCTCCGCAGTTGTATTCTCGCCCGTCCGCGGGCAGGAAGGTCCCGGCCTCACCGCCGCCTCATCCGCCGAATCCGGCACGAGGCTCTTCGGACCAGGTCCGCCCTGCCGAAAGTCACTAGCCTGACACCGTTGACGGGATAATGACGTCGAGGTCCCTTCGGAGCGAGCCGATGAACATCCCGCGCATCCCGGCCATGTCGGCAGCCGCCGTCGCCGTCCTTTTCTTCATGATCGGCCCGCGCCTGTCCGCCGCAAGCGGTACGGCCGGCGACACCATCGTGCTTTCCGCACCGGGTGGCCTCAGCCGGGCCGAAGTCCGCCGCCGCACCCGGGCGCTGACGGCTCTCGGGCGGGACATGTTTTCGGATCCCTCGCTGTCGGCGTCCGGCAAGCTCGCCTGCGCCAGCTGCCATGCGCCCGACCACGCGCTCGGTCCGGCCAATGCCCTGTCGGTCCAGTTCGGCGGCGCCGACATGCGTCAGCCCGGCCTGCGCGCGGTGCCGTCGCTCAAATATGTGCAGATCGTTCCCCAGTTCTCCGAGCACTTCTACGATTCGGAGGACGATTCCGACGAAAGCGTCGACAACGGGCCGACCGGCGGCCTGACATGGGACGGGCGCGCCGACCGCGGCGCCGACCAGGCGCGCATCCCCCTGCTCTCCCCCTTTGAAATGGGGAACGAAAGTGCCGGCAACGTCGTCGACCGCGCGCTCCGGGCGGGTTACGGCGAACGCCTGCGCACCATTTACGGCGCCGACATCCTGGGCGATCGCAAGGCTCTCTTCGACGGCATCCTCGAGGCTTTCGAGGTCTATGAGCAGGACGAGGCCACCTTCTATCCCTACAGCAGCAAATATGACGCCTATCTCGCCGGCAAGGCCACGTTGAGCCCCGCCGAGGCGCATGGGCTCGAGCTGTTCAACGATCCCGGCAAGGGCAATTGCGCCGAATGCCATATCAGCCAGCGCGGCAATGACGGCACGCCGCCGCAATTCACCGATTACGGCCTGATCGCCCTCGGCGTGCCGCGCAACCTCGACATCCCCGCCAATCGCGATCCCGCCTATTTCGACCTCGGCCTGTGCGGCCCGCTTCGCACCGACTTCCGCGGCCGCACGGATTATTGCGGCCTGTTCCGCACGCCGAGCCTGCGCAATGTCGCCACGCGCCAGACCTTCTTCCACAACGGCGCCTTCCATTCGCTGAAGAAGGCGGTGGAATTCTATGCCCGGCGCGACACCAATCCGGAGCAATGGTATCCGCGCCGGGCCGACGGAACGGTCGACAAGTTCGACGACCTGCCGGCGGCATACCAAGCGAACATCAACACCGATCCGCCGTTCGACCGCCATGCCGGCGACAGGCCGGCGCTGGACGACAAGGAGATCGACGACATCGTCGCCTTCCTGCAGACGCTGAACGACGGCTACGTGGCCGAACAGGGGACGGCCCGCCTGCCCTGAGCGGAATTTCCGACCCCTTCAACGGATGGACCGAGAGCGCTCGCCTCGGCGACCTTTCTTCCACTTGCGGCGTTTTGATGCGAGAAGGGCCTGATCGGCAAAGCCGGCATCAGGTCAATGGAAGCGGCGGGAAGGAAGCAGGCATGGACATGGAAGAGCTGTTGCCCGAGAGGGAATCGGCGCCGCAGGAAGCAGCAGGCGCGGTGAGCCTGTCGGGGATTTTCGGGCTCGACGGACTGGTGGCCGCCGTCACCGGCGGCGGCAGCGGCATCGGCCTTGCGGCAGCGCAGGCGCTGGCGGCCGCCGGCGCGAGCGTCGTCATCCTCGATCGCGCCGAGGTCGCCGACGAAATCCTGATGGCGATCAAGGGGGCTGTGCCGGTCACGGCGCTGGTCGCCGACGTCTGCGACGAAGCGGCTGTCGACGCCGCCTTCGACAAGATCGCGCACCGCTATGGGCATGTCGACATCCTCGTCAACAATGCCGGCCTCGCCATCCGCGACGCGGCGGTCAACCTCAGCCTCGAGGCGTGGAACAAGGTGGTCGCCGTCAACATGACCGGCGTGTTCCTCTGCGCGCGGTCCGCGGCCCGGCACATGATCGCATCGAAGCGTGGCGGGGCGATCATCAACACCGCCTCGATCATGGCGCTGTCCGGCGGCGGGCTCTATCCCAACATCTCCTACCAGACGACCAAGGGTGCCCTCGTCAACATGACCCGGGCCCTCGCGGTGGAATGGGCGCCCCACGCCATCCGCGTCAATGCGATCGCGCCGACCTATGTCCGCACGCCCTTCATCGCGCCGCTGCTGGCCCAGCCCGAACTGATGCGCCGCATCGAGGACATGACGCCGCTGCGCCGCATCGCCGAGCCGCACGAGATCTCGCCGGCCATCGTCTTCCTCGCCGGTCCGGGAGCGAGCATGATCACCGGCCACACGCTGCCGATCGACGGCGGCTTCCTCGCCCAGTAGGCCAGCGGGCTCCGCGCCCCCCTCGCCTTCGTCTTCTCCCGTACGTCGGGGGAAGCACGGGACGAGGGGCGGCGCAACCCGACGAGCGATCGCCGGCTACCCGGCATAGCCGGCGGGATGGGAGGACTGCCAGCGCCAGGTGTCGCGACACATGTCGTCGAGGGTCCGCTCCGCGCGCCAGTTGAGCTGCTCGGCCGCCTTGGTGGTCTCCGCCCAGACCTGTGCGATGTCGCCCGGCCGGCGGGGTACGATGCGGCTCGCCAGGTTCTTGCCGCAGGCGTGGCTGAAGGCGGTGAGCATCTCGAAGACGCTGTGCCCGCGGCCGGTGCCGAGATTGTAGACATGCACGCCCGGCTTGCCGGTGCGGGCCTGCAGGGCGGCGATATGGCCTGCGGCGAGGTCGACGACATGGATATAGTCGCGCACGCCGGTGCCGTCGGGGGTGGGATAGTCGTCGCCATAGATCGAGAGGAAATCGCGCCGCCCGACGGCCACCTGCGCGATATAGGGCATGAGATTGTTCGGCACGCCGCGCGGATCCTCGCCCATCTTGCCGCTCGGGTGGGCGCCGACCGGGTTGAAATAGCGCAGGATCGTCGCCGACCATTCGGGCTCGGCCCGCACGAGATCCTCCAGGATGTGCTCGATGATCAGCTTGGTGCGGCCATAGGGATTGGTCGCGGAGCGCGCGCTGTCCTCGGTTACCGGTACGGTCTGCGGGTCGCCATAGACCGTTGCGGAGGAGCTGAAGATGAAGTTGCGGACGCCGGCCTCCCGCATGGCGCCGAGGAGCCGGAGCGTGCCGACCACGTTGGTGGCGTAGTAATCCAGAGGCTTGGCGACCGACTCGCCGACCGCCTTCAGGCCGGCGAAATGAATGACTGCATCGATGCCGTTCTCGGTCAGCACCGAGGTGACGAGGGCCGTGTCGGCGATGTCGCCGACGGCGAAGCGCGGCTTGACCCCGCTGACCTGCTCGATGGCATCGATGGCTGCGGGGCTGCTATTGGCGAAATTGTCGAGAATGACGGGCGTATGCCCAGCCTCGATCAGAGAGACGCAGGTCAGGCTCCCGATATAGCCAGCGCCGCCGGTGACCAGAACTTTCAAGATCATTCTCCTTCTGAAATGGACGAAGACAGTCGAGCAGGCTCATTCCGCATGCAGGTTGAGAAAAATCGTGGAAAGAGCCCCTATTATGCCGCTCCCAGGCCGGATCTTCCGCGTTGAAAACACGCCGAGATATGGGCCTTCCCATGCAATACATAGGCGCACCGACGATAGATGAAAGTCTGTTGAAGAACTCAGCCTTATTCGGCCTGCCTGTAGGGACCTATGGACGCAGGGGCAGGTCGCTTTGTATCGATCGGCGGCGCCCCGGCGGCGTCCCCTGCGGCATCGTCCGTCGAAATCTCGACTCCACGGCGCGGCCCCCGCCCCGTTATACTCCGTCCTGCCAGCCGGACGATGGGGCGCCCCTTCGCTGCCGGCGGCGGCCACTCTGGAACGGAATGCATCATGACCGAACGGACGATTCCGACCTGGTTCATCAGCGGGTGCTCGACCGGGCTCGGACGGGAACTTGCACGCCTCGTGCTGGCGCGCGGCTGGCGCGCCGTCGTCACCGCCCGCGATGCCGCCCGCGTCGCCGACCTCGTGCGCGGAGCGGAAGACCGGGCCCTCGCCCTGGCGCTCGACGTGACCAGGCCCGAGCAGATCGCGGCGGCAGTCGCCGAGGCCGAGAAGCGTTTCGGCGGCATCGACGTGCTCGTCAACAATGCGGGCTATGGCTACCAGTCTCCCGTCGAGGAAGGCGAGGACAGCGAGATCAGGGCCCAGTTCGAGGCCAACGTCTTCGGCCTCTTCGCCTTGACGCGGGCGGTCCTGCCCGGCATGCGGGCGCGCCGCAAGGGCCACATCGTCAACATCACCTCGGTCGCCGGCTTCATCGGCTTTGCCGGCGGAGGCTATTATGCCGCCTCCAAACATGCGGTCGAAGGCTTTTCCGACGCGCTGGCCGCCGAGACCGCCCCTCTCGGCATCAAGGTCACCTGCGTGGAGCCGGGGCCGTTCCGCACCGACTGGGCCGGCCGCTCCCTGCGGCAGACCACGAGCCGGATCGCCGACTATGCGGATACGGCGGCGGCCAGGATGAAGGCGACCGCCGGCCTCAGCGGCGCCCAGCCCGGTGATCCCGTCCGCGCCGGCGAAGCCATGATCCGCATGGTCGAGGATCCCGATCCGCCGCGCCACCTCGTGCTCGGCGCCATCGGCTATGAGAACGTTACCAAGAAGCTCGCCGAGCGCCTGAACCAGATCGAACGCTGGCGCGACACGAGCCTCTCGGCCGACTATCCCAAGGATTGACGCGACCGCCCCGGGCTGGTCACGCCGGCTTGGGGATGTCCAGCCCGCGCTGGACGGCGGGGCGGGCAAGGCCGCGCTCCAGCCACGCCGGAACATGCTTCAGCCGGTCGAATTCGACGAGATCGCGCGCCCCGTAGAAGCCGATCAGGTTGCGCACCCAGCCGAGCATGGAGATGTCGGCGATGGTGTATTCGTCGCCCATGATCCATTCGCGCCCGTCCAAGCGGGTCTCGATGACGCCCAGCAGGCGCTTGGATTCGTCGCGATAGCGCTGGAGCGGCCGCTTGTCTTCGATGTCCTTGCCGGCGAATTTGTAGAAGAAGCCGACCTGGCCGAACATCGGGCCGATGGCCGCCATCTGGAAGAAGACCCATTGGATTGTCTCATAGCGGCCGGCGGGGTCGGCCGGCATGAGCTTTCCGGTCTTCTCGGCGAGATAGAGCAGGATGGCGCCGGACTCGAACAGCCCGAGCGGCTTGCCGCCCGGTCCGTCCGGGTCGATGATCGCCGGGATCTTGCCGTTCGGATTCAGCGACAGGAATTCGGGCGTCCAGCTTTCGTTCTTGCCGATATCGACCCTGTGGGGCTCATAGGGCAGCCCGATCTCCTCCAAGGCGATCGAGACCTTGACGCCGTTGGGCGTCGGGAAGGAGTAGAGCTGGAGACGGTCGGGATGCGAGGCGGGCCAGCGTGCGGCGATCGGAAAAGCGGAAAGGTCCGGCATTCGGGGTTCCAATATTGCTGGGGACGGGAGGAGTCGGCCGGCCGCAGGCAGGATCGAAGCGGCCGGCCCGGGGCCGGAGCGGTGGGGCCTACAGCCCGTTGACGCGCATCAGCGCCTGGAAATGCAGCGTCGCCTGATGGTCGAGGACGTTCATCCACTCGCGCGCGGTGCTCTCGACCATCTGCTGCGGAATGATCTTCAGCGGCCTGCCCGTCGACATGGCGAGGACCTGCTGGCGGCAGGCGCGCTCGAGAAAATAGAGGTCGTCGAAGGCGATGGCGACCGAGGGGCCGCCGACGATGACGCCGTGCTGGGCGAGAAAGACCACATCGGCCCTCTGATCGGACCTGGCGGTGCTGGCGATGCGCTCGCCCTCGTCCTTGCCGGACGCGAAGCCGCCGAACTCGTCATTATAGGCGATGCGGCCGTGGAAGCGGGCAGCCGTCTGGTGCGCCATTTCCAGCCGTCCCCCCTCGACCATGGTCAGGCTGGTCGCCCAGGGCATGTGGGTGTGCAGCAGGCACAGATGGCGCGGATTGGCGCGATGGCCGGCGATGTGGATGTTGCGGGCGGTGGCCTCGAGTTCGCCCTCTCCTTCGAGCAAGGTCCCCTCCCCGTCGACGAGGAGCAGGTCCGAAGGGCGCATCTCCAGCCAATGCACGCCGTAGGGATTGAAGAGGTAGAGCTCCTCCGGGCCCGGGACCTGCACCGAGAAATGATTGCAGATGCCTTCATTGTAGTCGAGCTTTGCGGCGAGGCGGAGCGCGGCGGCGAGTTCGCGGCGATAGGTCGTCAGGTTGGACATGGGACAATTCCGGATTGTGCTGGTGGCAGGAGCCTGAGCAGAGATCACGGGCGGGAAGGCCCGGGATCTCCGCAGGACTCTGGAAGGACGCAGCGATTTTCGGATCCATCCATTGGATCGTCCCGAAAATTCTGCTTACCCTCTTTTATTCGACGGTCACGCTCTTCGCCAGATTGCGCGGCTGGTCGACGTCGGTGCCGATGATCACCGCCGTATGATAGGCCAGAAGCTGAATCGGCACCGAATAGACCAGCGGGGTCACCAGCGCCGGCATTTCGGGCAGGACGAGCGTCTTCAGTGTGGCCATGGAGGCAGCGGCGGCTCCCTTGGCGTCGGTGATCAGGATGATGCGGCCGCCACGGGCGGCCACCTCCTGCATGTTGGACACCGTCTTCTCGAAGATGTGGTCGTAGGGGGCGATCACCACCACGGGCATCGTCTCGTCGATGAGGGCGATCGGCCCGTGCTTCAGTTCGCCCGCCGCATAACCTTCAGCGTGTATGTAGCTGATTTCCTTCAGCTTCAGCGCGCCTTCGAGCGAGAGAGGGTAGCTCGTTCCCCGGCCGAGATAGAGCACGTCGGAGGCTTTGGCGAGGTCGCGCGAGAAGCTTTCGATCTCATGCTCCAGATGCAGGGCTTCGGCCATCAGGCGCGGCGTCTCGATCAGCGCATGGACGAGCTCGCGCTCCTGTTCGACCGAGAGGGTGCCGCGAGCCTTGCCCGCGCCGATGGCAAGGCTCGCCAGCGCGGCGAGCTGGCAGGTGAAGGCCTTCGTCGACGCGACGCCGATCTCGGGGCCGGCCAGGGTGCGCACGACGACGTCGCTGTCGCGGGCGATGGTGGACGTCGGCACGTTGACCACCGCCAGCGTGTGCTGGCCCTGCTCCTTGCAATAGCGCAAGGCGGCGAGCGTGTCGGCGGTCTCGCCGGACTGCGATACGAAGATCGCAAGGCCGCCCTCCTCGAGCGGCGCCTCGCGATAGCGGAACTCGGAGGCGATATCGACCTCCACCGGCAGGCGGGCGTAGCGCTCGAACCAGTATTTGGCGATCATGCCGGCGAAGGAGGCCGTGCCGCAGGCCGAGATCGTCAGGCGGCGCAGGTTTCGCCAGTCGAAGGGCAGGTTCTCCGGCAGGCGGATGGTCTCGTCGACCATGTCGACGAAGGATGCCAGCGTATGCGACACCACCTCCGGCTGCTCATGGATCTCCTTGGACATGAAATGCCGATGATTGCCCTTGTCGACGATCATGGCGGAAGCCTGCGACTTCTGGACCGGCCGATGGACCTGCCGGCGGGCGTCGTCATAGATGGTGGCCGAGTTATGGGTGAGCGCCACGCTGTCGCCGTCGTCGAGATAGGCCACCATGTCGGTGAAGGGCGCGAGCGCGATGGCGTCCGAGCCGAGATACATCTCGCCGTCGCCATAGCCGATCGCCAGCGGGGAACCGCGCCGGGCGCCGATGATGAGGTCCTCCTCGCCGGCGAAGATGAATCCGAGCGAGAACGCGCCCCGCAACCGCACGAGGGTGGCGTGCACGGCCGCCAGCGGCGTGAGACCCCGATCGATCTCGCGGGTGACCAGATGGGCGACGACCTCCGTATCGGTATCGCTCTGGAAGCGGGCGCCGTCCGCCGTGAGTTCCTCGCGCAGATCGCGGAAATTCTCGATGATGCCGTTGTGCACCACCGCGAGCCGCCCGGTCGCGTGGGGATGGGCGTTGGCCTCGGTCGGCCTGCCATGGGTCGCCCAGCGGGTATGTCCGATGCCGATGGTGCCGTTGAGCGGGTCGCGGCCGAGCTTGCTTTCGAGATTGCGCAGCTTGCCCTCGGCCCGCCGGCGGACGATCTCGCCGCCCTCGAGCGTGGCGACCCCGGCGGAATCATAGCCGCGATATTCAAGCCGGCGCAACGCGTCGACCAGCGGCAACGCGACCGCTTCCTTGCCCAAAATACCGACGATGCCGCACATCCGCCCCGAACTCCCGCTGACTCGCAAACGCGATCCTACGGCTAGGGGTTTAGGGCTTCGTGAAAGTCCTGCGAAATCAAAATGCCTGACAGATTATGACAGGTCCGCCCTGGGATCAGGAACGGCCGGATATCCGCTCGATCTCCTGGCGGACGAGCCGCTCGACCAGACCGGGCAGATGGGCATCGAGCCAGCTCTGCAGCATCGGGCGCAGGAGATCCTGCATGACATCCTCGACGGTGCGGGCATTCTTGTTGAACACGGCCTGCCCCAGGGTGGCAAAGGACGCAGCCGCTTCGGCGCGGACGGCCGGCGACACCAAAGCGGCGGTGACCGCAGGATCCGGCACGCCAGGGCTGTTCTTGGCCGTAGCCCCGGCCGCCTCCGCCTGTGCAACCGCCGGCGCCTTCTGCTGCCTCGGCGATGCGCTGGAACCGGCGGCGGCCTCGGCCGGTTTGGCCGCCGAGGCGCGTCCCCCGGCCTTCGCGGTCGGGACATCGTCGGAAACGATCTTGCGGATCGATGCGAGGATCTCGTCCATCGACGGCTCCTTCGCAGCCCGCGGCTGATCTACCCGGATGCTGGAAGCGCTGGCTTTAAGCTTCTCGGGTGAAACGGAATTGCCGCGCGCCGGGGGAACCTCGGGAGAGGCATCCTTGCGCCCCCCTTCCGCTTCGCCGCGCGCCCCGCCTGGAAACTCGTTGTTGCTCTGCGGAATCACGTTCACCTTCCATCTGGAATGTCAGTGCCGATCCACTTGTCGCGTACCTGGTTGTAATGAGTTGTCGGGTCGTAGCGGCGAACCTTGAGACCGAGCGCGGTCGCATTGAGCTTGCCGATGGAAGAGAGCAGCGTGTAGGCGGCGACGACCTGGTCGCGCTGCGCCGTGATCAGCGAAGCGCGCGAATTGAGAAGCACCTGCTGCTGCTGCAGGACGTCGAAGGTGGTGCGCTGGCCGACCTTGGCTTCCTCACGCACGCCGGCAAGGGCCACGCCGGCCGCCGTCACCCCGGCCTGGTTCGCCTGGATTTCCGATCGCGAAGCGTCGAAATTGCCCCATGCCTGGACGACGGCGGCCCGCACCTGCTCGCGAAGCACATCCGCCTGGATGCGCGCCTGGCCGAGATTCTCCTTCGCCTGGCGGATCTTCGAATAATCCGCCCCGCCTTCGTAGATCGGAATGGTCAGGAAGGCGCCGATCGACACGGAAGTGTCCATGCGGACCGACGTATCGGAATCATAGGTGTGCTGGAACGAACCCTGGGCGTTCAACGTCGGATAAAGGGCGGCTTCGGCGACCTTCACCTGCTCCGCCGCCATATCGACATTGTGCAGGGCGGACAAGATGGCCGGATGGCCGCCGAGTCCCTGCTGAACGGCGGCGGCCTGGCTTTTCGGCAAGATCCTGAGGGGCTTGGCCGGCGCCAGGCGCTTGGGCTGCGAGCCGATGACCTGGCGGTAGACCGCGGTCGAGGCGTTGAGCTGGGCCTGCGCTGCGATCTCCTGCGAGCGCGCGCTGGCGAGACTGGCATTCGCCTGCTCGACGTCGGTCCGCGTCACCTCGCCGACATCGAAGCGATCCTGGGTCTGCTTGAGCTGCTCCTGGAGCACCTCGACATTGTTCTGCTGGAGATTGTAGAGCGCGGCGTCGCGCAGGACGTTCATATAGGCGGTCACGGCATCGAGCAGGACCGTCTGCTCGGAATCGCGCAGCGATTCCCGCTGGCTGAGGACACCCGCTTCCGCCGACCGGACGGCATTCGCCGTCTTGAAGCCGTCGAACAGCGGCTGTGTGACCGTGAGGCCGACGCCGCGGGGAAAGCGGGTATCTTGATCGTGTCCGGCCCGGGGTACCTTGAAATAGTCCCTCTCGGCACTGGCATTCGCCGTCGCGGTGACCGAAGGACGATAGCCGCTCAAGGCCTGAGGAACGTTTTCGTCGTAGGCACGGGCCCCCGCCCGCTGCGCATTCAAGGTCGGATTGGAAGTGTAGGCTTGAGAAAGGGCCGACTCCAGCGACTGGGCCTGGGCCTGCGAAGCGAGAAAGGCAAGCGAAACGCCAGCCACCAGGGACGACAGGATACGCACAGGTTTCATGACTCTGACCAACCCAAAGTGAAATTGAAACGGTCGCCCGTTCAACCATTTACTGAAAAGTAACGTGTGAAAAGAAAATCACCAAGCCCGAATCGGGGCGGCGAATCGATAATTCCCAGGTTGAAGCAAAAAAGAGACAGTACCCTGGCCCTATGGTTAATTTTGATGGTAAATCAAAACTATACGGGCCTTTTCATAGAACCGGCTAGAAGGTGAAAACCGGCTTGCGTTCAAATCCCGGGAGAGGCGGCAAGGCCGCATCGAAGGCGACGCGGCCGGAAAAGTCTTCGCCGACACGCACGAAGATGGTGGCCCGGCCGGATCGCCCGCGACCGACGACGGCGAGCAGCCTGCCGCCTTCCCGCAGCGAATGAAAGAGGTCCGGGGGAATTTCCTCCACCGACCCCTCCAAGATGATGACGTCGTAAGGGCCGGAAGCGGCGGCCCCCCTCTCCAGCGGGCCGGTGGCGACGGAGACATTGCCGTAAGGCGCGAGCGCCGTCTTCGCGTCGGCGGCAATATCGTCGTCGCATTCGAGGGCGACGACCTTGGCTCCGAGATGGGACAGGACGGCCGAAGAATAGCCCGTGCCCGCACCGACGTCGAGGATCGCATCCGTGTGGAGGATCGTCGCAGCCTGCGCCATCTTCGCCAGGATCATCGGCGGGATCAGATGGCGGGGGGCGCTGGTTTTGCCGAGGGGAATGTCGATATCCGCATAGGCCAGCGCCTTTCGGTCGGCGGGCAGGAAATCTTCACGGGGCACGGCGAGAAAGGCATCGATGACGCGACCTTCGGTGACGTCGTTGGGCCGGATCTGGCAGTCCACCATCGTCCGGCGCGCGTGGGCGAAATCGGTCATCGAGCGAAACCCTTTATTAACCTTGCGTTGTTTGCGGCAAGCTTCCGCAAAAGGCAAGCGGGCAGTCTGCCTCATCCAAGGGCAATCGCGATGGGGCCGGCAAGCCTCCCCTGCAGCCGTCCGGCTCCGGATCCGATCGGGCCGAGGCCCTCCGGCGCTGCCGAGGAACAAACGGGTCTTCCAGTCATAAAATACGCAGAAGGCGGTATTTTATCGAAGATCGAGGTCCAGCGGCGCCGTGATCAAGCCTGGACGTCGATCACGACGTCGACGATCTCGCCGTCCGAATTGACGATCCGATACCCTTCCGCCGCATCGCCGGCCGGGCGTCCTTTCCACAGCAATTGGGCTTCGTGCCGGGCATCTTCAAGCGTGGGTCCGGCCAGGATCGTCCGTTCGGCGTCCACGGGCTCGCAGCCGGGCTTGCCGAGCGCAAGACGCGCGATGAGGGGTCCGATGCTGTCTCGGGCGACGATGCGCTGCATGGCGTAGGGCGGCAGG
Source organism: Labrys monachus (assembly GCF_030814655.1). Lineage (NCBI taxonomy): Bacteria > Pseudomonadati > Pseudomonadota > Alphaproteobacteria > Hyphomicrobiales > Xanthobacteraceae > Labrys > Labrys monachus. The sequence goes on along the minus strand of NZ_JAUSVK010000001.1, from coordinate 2,949,406 downwards.
CCCGGGTCGGAGAGGTTGAGATATTTCTCCATGCAAGGAACCTCCTCGCTGTCGGCTCAGTCGCCGCCTGCAAGGCGCCCCGAGGCGGGCCCATCCGTGCGACGATCGCCCTTCCGGTCAACGGGCGAGTCGTCGGCCTGTTCCCGCCGGATCCGACGTCGCGGCCAGCTCGGCAGGACGGCGTCGACGGCGAGCGGACATGGCGCTGCAGCCCCGATGGGCCGTCGCGCCGGCTCGGGAGCCGACGCCCGACTCCGGCGGCCCGGGGTCAAGGGCATGCGGCCTGCGCTGTACGCATCGCGTTGGTCACGCCGTCGAGAGAGAAGCGGTATTTCGTTTCATTGCCGCGGCTCGACACCGCCTCCACCGTCATCTCGCGGCCCCGCTCGAGAGCGCGGACGAATTCGTCCTCCCGTCCTTTGCCTTCGCGCAGCCAGGCGCTGTTGCCGGCCGAGAACATGTGGAACGCCGCACCGTCGACGCGCGCGCGTATCTCCGATCCCGGCGCGAAGCGGTATCCGGTTTGAAAACTGGCCTCTGTCGATGTGCTCTTGCGAAGAGTGGTGCGGACGAAAAACGTCACCGCTCCGTGATCGAGGCCGGCCGGTTCGCTTAAGACCGGGTTTGAATAGACAAAGCAATGACTGCGCCCTTCATCGAGGTAAGTCCAGGCGCTCCATTTCCCGAAGACACCCAGCGATTTAGGCGTTGCAGCAATTGCAGCGACAGTTGCCAGAAAGAATATCGCAATCGTCAAAGTCATTTGTTGTAACATCGTTGAATTCACCTTCTCCTGTTTACCTTCAAAAGGTCATACCCTAAAGCTTAACAAATTATGAAATGCAAATACTCATCTGCGCACTGGAAGGTTAAATATAATTAACTCGCCAAGACGTTCTTGATCCACCAATCAAGGACGGTCGATTGGTTCTTTGTTCGTTTTAACTATCGGTCAAAGGAGGTGCTTCGGTGACGCTGATTCTGGTCGCGACCCTGCTCGCGGCGACCGCGTTCGCATTTTTCGACCTCTCCGCATGGTGGGCGCAGACGGTCGTCCTCGGCGATGGCAATTTGGTCATTGCCGGCTCGGCCATCGCGTCGATTGCCCTGCTGGCCGTGGCTTTCGAGCTGTTCGCCACCTTTCACGCCAGGCGCTCGACGAGATAGCGCGCCGACAAAACAGGAGGACCTTCATGTCGAATGAGGGACATTTCTTTCCGCCTATGAAGGTTTCGGTTTCAGGGGAACAGCACATGGACGATGTAGCGGTCGACATCACGGCCGGTATCGTGACGGCCTATGTCTCTCATAACAACGTGGCCTCGATCGAACTGCCCAAGCTCATTGCGGACGTCCACGCCGCCCTGAGGAAACTGGCGAAGGGTGAGGCTCCGGAACAGCCGCCGGAGGCCAGACCGGTTCCTGCCGTTCCCATCAGAAAGTCGATAACGCCCGATTACCTCGTCAGCCTCGAGGACGGCAGGAAATACAAGTCGCTCAGGCGCCACCTCAGCGTGCAGTACAATATGACGCCGGACGACTATCGGGCGAAATGGAACCTGCCGGCCGACTATCCGATGGTGGCACCGAACTACTCCAAATCGCGTTCGGACCTCGCCAGGCGGATCGGTTTCGGGCAGACGCTGCGAAAGCGCCCCGCGCCGAAAATGGCTGCCGTGCAGCAATAGGGTGCCGTCGGCGCCATGGTTCACGGCGGGGCGGCTGGAACGGCCGGTCGCCCGACTTGTCGGATTGGGCGAGAGCCTGTATCGGGGATAATTTGCGAGGCCGCGCCCGGAATCGAACCGGGGTAAGGATTTGCAGGCTATAAAGCCCTGCACTTTTACGAATATGTCGGTTCCGCGCATCGGCAAATATGTGGTCGCCGGCACCGAGAAGGACACGCCCTAAGCGCGACTCGGGAACGCCTGGCTGAAGGTAACGGTCAAAAGCAGCTTTTCCTCGGAAGTGTTTTTTACCCTCGCAAGAACTGATAGCCGGAAGTCAGTGTCATTCTCCATAAGCTCGAGAACGATTGTGATCGCCGCAAAGTTAGGCTCTGACAGATAAAGCTCCTCGGGCGTCAGTCCTTGATTGCGCTGCGAAAGCGGTAGTGGGTGCCATACCTGACCAAGCTCTTGTTCCCGCTTCTTATTTTTCTTTGTCCAATTCAAGACCGCATCACCAGTGACCCTCTTGGCGTTGGGAAGGGCAAGAATTTCTGCTCGGCCACGTTGCCATTGGGAGGAAGGTTGTAAGCGCCTGGGCGCATTCCGGGCGACGCCTCGGCGAATTCGCCAGCACCGCCGCCGCGGTGGCTGCGCTAAAATCCGAACATATGCTCGATGGAGCGAGAGCTTCATGAAGCTCGAACCAAGATTCCGGACAATCTTCGATCCGAACTCCAAGTGTATGGCCATCAGGAGGCACAGCGCCTCTCCTCCGCGGTGGCGGCCCTCGCGGAAGGCTGTTCCTCCGACACGTTCGATGAGGTTTGGGCTGATCAGTCCGGCGCGCCGGCCGCCGGCAGGCACATGATGGCGAGTGCGGCAGCTCGCATCATGACACGTCCCCACGCGAAGGCGCCATAATCCCAGCGCCAATTTCTCGCAACGCCTCTCTTTTTGTAGATACGCGAATGGACATTCCAAATAAACGTAGATACAATATATTGTCTGCAAGAGGCAAACCGCCTCGCGCACAACTCGAAGACAGGGACCCCCTCCATGACAAAGCTCATCGCAATAAGCAGGATACCCCCATGCCTTCCTTCGATCCGCAGAAAGATCTGCTGAACCAGAGAAACCACGGAATATCGCTGTCGGCTGCCGAGCATTTCGATTGGGAAACAGCCCTGATCGAGGAGGATCGCGATGAGGCCTATGGCGAGTATCGCGGCCGTGCAATCGGCTGTATTGGCGATCGTCTCTTTGTCTACGTTTACACCACCCGGGGAGACGAGGAACGCGCGATCAGCCTGCGCCACGCGACGAGGCAGGAGATACGACACTATGGTGAAAATATCTGATGAGGAATGGCTGAGGGCCAAGCGAGAGGACGCACGCGCCCGAGCGGCGAAGCTCGCTGACGAAATGACCGACGAGGAAAACGCCGCGCTGACGGCGGCGGCCGTCGCCGATCCGGACAATCCACCCCTTCCCGATGACGCCAAATTGGTGACCTATCAGGAGGCTAGGCGCCGTGGCCGGCCGCGCGTGCCGAAGCCGAAACACCTGATATCGATGCGTCTCGACGATGATGTCGTGACGGGCCTGCGCGCCTTGGGCGACGGCTGGCAGACGAGGGCGAATGCTATCCTCAAGGAATGGCTCGAAAAGGCAGGTTGACGTCGGCAAATGCGCGCGCGGAGGCAGGCGTTTGAAAGCCGCTAGCCCAAAGGGGACGATCAGGGGTCGGGGGGGGCAAACGTATGGAGCAATCCGAATGGACCCAAGATCCTTACGCAGCTGAAACCCTTGCAGAGCGCTGGGGGGGCACGCCGAACCATGTTAGAGCACTGATCAGGCGCGGCGAGCTTGTGCATTTCGTATCGGACCGCGTCTTCTCAGAATTCCGGCTGATGCGGTCAAACAATTTGAACAGAGAACCACGATACAGACGGCTATTGACCGCCCCGCGAGCCTGCCACCCGACGAGCCTATTATCCTGACGCTTACGCCAGGCGCTTTGGCACTCTCAAAAAGCCGGCAGGCACGCGATAGCGCCGTTCTGATCTCTAAGTCAGGAGCACATAGTCACGGTTGAGGGGCTCCCCAAATTTGGGGGCACCTACCAGGGCGCCCAAGGCAAAGCGCGGCTTGCTTCAATCTCCCGGAGGGAGGATATGCGGCCGCAGGTTCTTGCGAACCGCCGGCTTTGCACGCATTGCCACACTGGGTGTGAGAGCCCGGACCGGTGATAGGCCGCATTTCCTCTGGCAAGGATCGTCAGCCCTTGGCGGGGCGCGGCGGCGGCTGAGGTGCCCTCGCCGTCATACCTCCCGGAAAGACATCCTCTCAGAATCTGATGCGGCCATGCACTCTATTGCGATCGCAATCTCATTGAACGTTTCTTCCTGAAGCTCAGACACTTCAAGACTTGCCGCACGAGATGAAAAGACCCGAGGGCATACTTGTCCATGCCCTCTGTCGCCAGCGCAGTCATTTGATCCAAATGAATTTCAACGCGCTCCAGCTTGAGTGAAATCAGCAGTAAATTGACTCAAATCAATCCCGTAGATCAGCATCCGCTGGATAAAAGTGTCGTGGGCAACGATCTTCGCTCAACCTTGAACAACGGAGATCGAGAACACAGAAAAGTGCTGCGGTGCGGGCTTGACCATGACCATGACAGGTGCGGTCGCCACGCCTGGGCCTAAAGCGAGGAACGTGTCGGCATGAATACCTTAGGAGCATGGCTTTCGACTCTGGTGATGGCATCTGCGGTCGGTCCGGCGCTGGCCCGATCACCCTCGGCGGCGTCCTGCCTCGTCGGGGGCGACAAGGTCGCCATCGCAGCAGGCGTGCGGGCGGATACGGTCAAGGACTCGGCGGAATGCCATCTGACCTGGCAAGAGGCAGGCATCATGGTCGGGTTTCCGCCGGCGCCGGACAAACTGGTCACGCCGGACAACCTGTTTCGCTATCCGTTTGTCCGCTGGACGCTTCAGCACACCAGCCGGTTCACGCGCACCGCGCCGATGCTGGTCGAGCGTCCGGCACCCTCCCCGATTCCGGAAAAGCTGGACAAGGCCCTGCTCGACACAAAGCTCACGATAAACGGCGTCAGTGACACGATCGGCGACTATGCAGGCAAGTCGTTCACCGATGCCCTGGTGGTGATCAAGGACGGCAAGCTCGTTGCCGAATGGTACGGCGACGGCATGAGCGCCAGCAAGCCGCACTATATCTCGTCGGTGACCAAGGGCGTGACCGGGCTCCTGGCGGAATTGCTGATCGCTCAGGGCAAGCTCGACGAAACCCGCCTGGTCAAGTCCTACGTGCCGGAATTGGCGAAGACGCCGTTCGGCGACGCGACCGTGCGCGACGTGCTGGACATGAAGGTCAATGTCGGGGCCGGGGAAACCAGCGGCGAGACCGATGTCGCGGATGCCGCCTTGTGGTCGACGATGGCGCTGAACAGCCGCCAGTCGGCTTATGCCACACTCGAGGCGGTAAAGGCGGACGGCCCGAAAGACGGCCATTTCCACTATGCGTCGATGACGACCGAAGCCGCAGGCTGGATCATCACCAGGGCCGCCGGCGAGCCTTTCGAGCAATTGGCGAGCGACCTGCTGTGGTCCAAGCTCGGCCTGCAGGACGATCTCTACGAGCCCGTCGATCCCACCGGCAAGATGTATGTCAGCACGGGTTTGACGATCTCTGCGCGGGATCTCGCCAAGCTCGGGTTGATGATAGCCAATCACGGACAAGTCAACGGCCAACAGGTCTTTCCGGCAAGTGTGATTGATCGCCTCTACGAATATGGCGATGAAGTTGCTTGGAAAAACGGAAACTTCAAATCCAATCCCATCATTCGCTCCTATCGGTCATATTGGTACCAATTGATGGGAGACGATCATGCGCTGATGGGGCTTGGGGTATACGGCCAGGGATTATACATCAATCCCGGCAAGCATATTGTAACGGTCCGTTATTCATCGACGCCGGCGCATTCGATCGTCGAATACCTGAAAGGATGGAACGACATCAGGGCGTGGCTGGATCAAACCGCCAAAGCCTCTGACTGATCCGACCGGCTTTTCGAGGTCCAGATCGCGCGAATGCCGGGACGTCGTTTGCGCGGGGTGCTTTGAGCCGGCAGTCATGGACTGCAACGACGCCGTCGTTCCGCGGTGTCGGGCTCATTTCAGGTTTTCGATTTGAAAAGGAGCCATCATGTGCATCGGATGCGACTGGGGGACCTATCGGGATATCTTTGCGGGCTCTTCGCACGAGATTGGCCCGCTACGACGCCAGGGGCTTATCAAGGGCGCGGCCTTTGCCGCCTCGGCCGTGGTGGCGGCCGCCTCCGCGGCGCCCATCTTCGCAGCGGATATCGTTGCCGGTTCCGATCCGAGCGCGGACATCGTCTTCAGGAACGGCCCGGTCTACACGGTCGCCCGCGACACGCCATGGGCGGGCGCCGTCGCCGTCAAGGGTAAACGGATCGTCTATGTCGGGGACGACGCAGGCGTGCAGGCCTATATCGGTGCGCGGACGCGGGTGGTCGATCTCGCCGGCAAGATGCTGCTGCCCGGCTTTGTCGAAGGCCACATTCATCCTCTCGTCGGGGCTACCCTCACACGGGGCGTCAATCTTCCATTCGATACGCACGAGGAAACGCTCGCCACCCTCAAAGCATACCGCGACGAGATCGGAACCGTGGATATCGTCCGCGGCTATGGCTGGCGATACTGCGCCTTTCCGGCGGCGGGTCCGCGCAAGGAAGACCTCGACGCCATCTGGCCGAACACCCCCGCCTTCCTGATCGCCATCGACGGCCATAGCGCCTGGGCCAATTCGAAGATGCTGACGCTTGCCGGAGTCACCAGGGATACGAAGGACCCGCTGCCCGGCTTCAGCTTCTTCCAGCGCGATGCCACGGGGGTGCCGACCGGCTATCTGGTCGAAGTTCCCGCCGAGTTGATGGTCAACAACGCGGTGGAGCCGTTCAGCGCAGAGTATGTCGCCACGTCGCTTACGGAATGGCTTCCCGAGGCTTCCGCGGCGGGCATCACGACCCTCTTCGACGCCGGCATGCAGGTCGTGCCCGAGGCGGACGGCTTCGCCATCTATGACGAACTGGAGCGGGAAGAAAAGCTGCCGTTCCGGGTGGTCGGCAGCTATTACCACAACAACCCGGCCATCGATCCCGTGCCGCTGATCCAGGCGCTGCACCGGGAATTCAACTCGGAGCTGGTGAAGGCGTCGGTGTTGAAGCTGAACATCGACGGCGGCGACGCGCAGCGGACGGCTGCGTTCTTCGCGCCCTATGCCGATGCGCCGGAAACCAGCGGCGATACGCTGCTGCCGCCCCCTCTCTTCGCCGACATCATCAGGCGCGCCGACCGCGAGGGCATCGACATCCACATCCATTCCTACGGTGACCGGGCGACGCACCTGTCGCTGGACGCATTCGAGGCCGCGATCGAGGCCAACCCGCCGCGCGATCGTCGAAACACCATAGCCCACCTGTTCCTGGTGAGCCCGGACGACATCCCGCGCTTTGCCAAGCTCGGTGTCGTCGCACAATTTTCGGCACAATGGGCGGTTCCCGATGCTTCGCAGGCGGTTACGCGAGCCCGGCTGGGGCTCCCCCGCAGCAACGAACTATATCCCTGGGGCTCGATACATCGTGCGGGCGGCGTGCTGTCGCTCGGCACCGATTGGCCGGCGGCGGGATATTACAGCACGTTCCGCCCGCTCGAGGCGATCGAGGTGGCGACGACGAGACGCGAGCTCGGCAAGCCGAACGGGCCTCCGCTCGCCCCCGCCGATGAGGTGGTCCCGCTCGATGTGGCGCTCAGCGCCGCGACGATGGGCCCGGCCTGGGAACTCGGAATGGAACGGGAAATCGGCTCGATCGAGGTCGGGAAACTCGCAGACCTCATCGTGCTGGAGCGAAACCTGTTCGAGGTCTCGCCGGACCAGATCCACAGGACGAAAGTGCTGATGACGGTGATGAACGGCCGGCTGAGGCACGAACACGGCGCTTGAACCGCCGCATTCCCATGCCACACCCCGCGACGACGCCGTAATGCCCGGGAAGTGTCTGCGACGCGCCGGAGGCGCCTCACGGCTCACTGCAGGCCAACGGGCGCACCCTGTCGGGCTCAGAAACTCTGCGTCCCCAGGCGTTCAACGAGAACTTTCTCGAAGCTCTCGTGTATCGAAAACCTCTGCGAGATCAATTTGGAGGCCACGCCCGGAATCGAACCGGGGTGCAAGGATTTGCAGTCCTCTGCGTAACCACTCCGCCACGTGGCCATCCATTGTCGAGCATTGCAGGACAAAGCGGAGGAGCGCGCTATATCAAGCAAGCCCCCCCGGTTCAACCGCTTTTACGCGCCGGTCGGTTTAATTGTGCGGCCGGTTGCCTGAAGAAGACCGGAGGCGTCCCGGTCCGTTGCGGGCCATGCCGGCCTCACGTCGAGGAAGCCGGCTTGCGGGCGAAGAAGCGCGACTCGCGGTAGAGGGCCGGCAGCGCCAGCGATGCGATCGCCCCGATCACCACCGCGGTCTTGGTCGCCTGGGTCCACGGCCCGAAATTCACGTCGAGTGCCTTGATGCCGTAGATCAGGAACACGTGGAGCGTATAGGTCTGCAGCGAATGGCGGCCGATGAACCGCAGGAAGGGCTGGTTGAACAGCCAGGTCAGGCCGGTCGCGATCGTCGCCAGCACGATGTTGCCGGTGCGCGGCCCGGCGATCAGCACCCATGCGATGAGATAGGCATCCACCGCGAAATTGGCGACATAGATGAAGCTCAATTCGTCGCGCCGGTCGAACAGGGTGATGCGGTCGACGAAGTCGGGCGGATAGACGCCGAAGGTGAGGCCGAGCCGAAGCGCGGCGAAGACCAGGAAGACCCCGAGGGCGAACCAGGCCAGGGCCGGCCTGCGCGGGTCCATCAACCGCTGCCAGTCGATCTGCCCGGTCATGGTGAGCGCGCCCAGCACGAGACCGGACATGAAGCAGATCTGCCAGGCGAACAGGTTGAAATAGATCTGGAGGAGACCCGGCGATTCGATCCGGCCGGCGAGCGCATGGAAGGTGTCGATGAAGGGCAGATGGACGCCGAACTGGATCGCCAGCCATACCGCGATGGAGCCGAAGAGCACGATCCGCCAGCGCCCCTGTATGCACAGCCAGACGAGGGGCGGCGCGACGAGCATGTAGAGGATATATTGCGGCAGGATGTCCATGAAGGTCGGCTGGAAGACAAGCAGGGCGGCCGCCAGCACGAACAGCGGATCCCGGTCGCCGAGTTGCAGCAGCCAGGGACGCCAGGCCTCCTGCGCCTCGGGAAAGATCACTGCCAAAAGAACGATGCCGACCAGGCAGCCGAGCGTGTAGCGGTAGATTTCCAGCGCCCGCCGCCACATCTTCAGGGCGCCGGCGCGAAAGCCCTGCTTCGTCATCCGGCGGCTGTAGACCATGCCGACCATCAGGCCGGAAAGGAAAACGAAGCCCTGCGCGTCCTGGACATAGCCCAATTCGCCGTGATTGACGTGCACGAGCCAGACGCCGCCCCTCAGCGCCACATGGTTCAGAACCATGAACACGAGGAAATACCCTCGGAATCCGTCCAGTATATTGAGCCGCTTCATATTTCTGTCGCCGAAAAAAGATAGCCGAAAAATGAGATGATCGATGGCCGTTCGGCTTCACGCGAGGAATGCCATCTCAGCCGGCGTCACCGAAAGAAAGCCCCGCTCCCGCCTCGCGGGAGCGTTAGGGCGAATCAACTTCGCCTCGAAGGAACAAAAATCGGCGGCGACCTTAGCAAGGATGCCTGGACAATTCCATGCACGGCGGAGCGGCCTCGCGGAAAGCGCCGTCGGCTCTCCAGGCTCTCTGCCTCGACGCGGCATCGGCTGCGATGCCATACGGCGCCGGAGGAAATTGTACCCTGACGGACGGCGGCCGGGCGCGAACGCCGCGGCACCAGACTATGTCGGGATCTCGACCCGGATGTCATGGAGATCGCCGGATTCGATGATTTCATAGCGTATGGTGATAGCGTTGACCGCACTCGACGGGGTCATTTCCACGGCGACGTCCCTGACCTCTATCAGCGGCTCGAAGACGTCGATGACGCGTCGGGCCTCCCGCGCCACGCAATCCTCGTTCAGCCCCGTCAGGGACCGCCCGCAGCCATTCAGCACGCGATTGCCGAAGCCGGGCTGGGACGGATTGTTCGTGGGCGGCGTGCGCAGGATGCTGCCGATCGCCACGCGGATGCTTTGCCGGGGCGCTGGCAGGTTGCCGCATCGCCGATCAACCTTGTCGCTCACGATGTGCCCCTCGTGGTTGCCCGATCCCACCGAAACCCTAGCAATTCGCGGGGGCCGGCACCGCCCGTGAAATTCGACGGGTTTCATCCCGGCGCCCGGGTCCGTTCAATTGCCAAAAGCTCCCGGCGCGGTCGGCAGGCGCCATGAGGAACTCATTCCCGGCCCGGCAGTTGTCCCGGCAGGGAATGCCCGATGTCGGGCATGGAGGGACTTTATGATGGGGATTCGCCTTCTCACGTCACTCGCCGCAGTGGCTTTGATTGCCAAGCTGGTCGATGACAACAGGCGCCTGCGCCAGGAACTGGACTATCGGAAGGCACGCGAGCAGGCGCTGGACCTGGCGATCATCCGCGCCGCCGGCGCCAATACGCGCGACGTGCCGCAGGTCGACGACCGGGAGGTGGACGAGACGCTGGAGGATTCGTTCCCCGCCAGCGATCCTCCATCCTTCAATACCAGGTACTGAAGGCGGCGGCGCGACGAATCACGCCCGGCGCCTGCCCCACCAGACGGCGAGCCGCCGCCGTCCACGACGGACGCGAGGAATATCGACGGAGAGGATGAGCAGGCCGACGGGAATCATCCAGAAGCCCAGCACGGGCAGGAAGCCGACAAGCCCGCCTGTGACGAACAATCCCCCGAGCCCGACGCGCACCCAGCGCGAACCCGGCAGATGAAAATGGCGTCCGGCAAATTTGAGCCGCGGACGGCCAATGTGGCTCTGTGGCGTCAAAACCCTCTCCTTTCCGGGAAAAACCGCAGGTTGCGCCGATCGCGCGATCCCTACCCCAGATAATAATCCGAAAAGAAGATGCAAACGAGGCAGCGGTGCCCCTTGGCAAGCCCCGATGTTGTTGCTATACGGCCGGCCTCGCAGGGTTCGCCCCTGTTCCGCGATAGCTCAGTTGGTAGAGCAAGCGACTGTTAATCGCTCGGTCGCAGGTTCGAGTCCTGCTCGCGGAGCCAATTTTATACCCAAGGCATTCAGTTGCCTTGGGTATTTTTATGTCTTCCGCAGATGTCCTGCGGCATGGCCGCTTGCCGTTCGTTTCCGTCGCCCCCCGCTATCCGCCGGCGCTCCCCTCCCGCGACGATTTGGGTTGATGGAGGCCCGGTCAGGGAGTATCAGGCAGACTATCTCCGATAGCCGACGGTTCAGGACCATATCATGCAGACGTCCGACGCCACGCGGCACCAGATCGAATGGCAGCAGAAGTTCATCCGCTGGCTCATTCCCCGCCTCGCCGGCTCCGACGAAGAAAAGGAAGCGGTGATGGGCGTCATCCTGGCCGCCCTGGCCGAGGCCCATGCGTCCGGCATCGACTACTGCGCCGACCTCATCGACAGCATCAACGTGAAAAGACCGGCGCACAACCTCGACGTGATTCGTAAGGCGCTGCGGGAACTGGCGCACCGGAACAGGCGGGATACCGCCTCCGGCCCGTCCGCCTGACGCCGCGAGGGCGCCGGCCGAACCACGCGTCGCCCGTCCCTGCGGCTCTCATGACGCATCCGGCTCCGAGCAGAGATTCTCGACGCCGCGCTTGAGCGAGGGCGAGGAGGCTGAAAGGCGGGCATGGGAAGTGCCGCAGAAGGCCTTTATTCCTCAGCGCCGCCGAGACGGGATCGACACGGGGTCCGCGCATCTGGCAGACTCGCGCGGCATCGCGTCAATAGGGCCCTCCTGTGCGAAACTCCCTGCGGCGGCCGCATGGGTTCGGCATCCGAACCCCGGCGGACGGCACTCCTTGCCCGACCTGAAACTGCCACCATCCAAACCGGAGTAAGAAAATGACGATGCAAGACAACAGCCGGCGGGCCTTCATTGCCGGGGCCGCGCTGGTCGCGGCAGGCCTGTGGGCCGGCGCGCCCGCCAAGGCGGACGGCCTCGACGACATCACCAAGGCCGGGGTGCTCAATGTCGGCGTATTTTCCGACTTTCCGCCTTTCTCGTCGGTCGCATCCGACATGAGCCTGCAAGGCTATGACGTCGACGTCGCCCAGATCCTGGCCGACACGCTGAACGTCAAGCTCAAGCTCGTCAGCGTCACCGGCCAGAACCGCATCCCCTATCTGACCGACCATCGCGTCGATCTTCTCATGAGCGTCGGCTACAGCGCGGAGCGGGCGAAGGTCATCGACTACACCGCCGCCTATGCGCCCTATTACATCGCGGTGATCGGTCCGCAGGCGGTCAAGGTCTCGGGCAAGGAAGACCTCGCCGGCAAGAGCATCGCCGTCAACCGCGGCACGCTCGAGGACACCTCGCTCACGGCGGCAGCGCCGGCTTCCGCCGATGTCAGGCGGTTCGACAATTACAACGCCGTGATCCAGGCCTTCCTCTCCGGCCAGGCGCAATTGATGGTGGTGGGCAACGATGTCGGCGCCCAGGTCCTGGCCAAGCAGGTCGATCTCAAGCCGGAACAGAAATTCCAGCTGCTGACCTCGCCCGATCACATCGGTCTCAACAAGAACGAGGATCGGCTCAAGCAGGCCGTCGACGGCGCCATCGCCAAGATGCTGGCCGGCGGCACGCTGAACCAGATCTCGACCCAATGGCTCGGCAAGCCCCTCGATCCCAAGGACCTCAAGGATTGAGGACCTGAAGGATCGGCGGCGTGAGGGACCGGACCTTTGCGATATGATCTCGATTTCGGCTGGCTGGCGGACGCACTCTCCCTGATCGGCCGCGGGGCGGCGACGACGGTCCTGCTGACCCTCGTCACCGCGGTGGTCGGCGCGGTGCTCAGCGTCCTCGGGGCGGCCGGGCGCCGCAGCCGCCATGCAGCCCTGCGCCATGTGATCGGCGCCTATGTCGAGATCATCCGCAACACGCCGTTCCTGGTGCAGCTGTTCTTTTTCTTCTTCGGGCTGCCGAGCGTCGGCGTCCGGCTCGATCCGTTCGCCGCCGCGGTCCTGGCGATGACGATCAACCTCGCGGCCTATGGCACCGAGATCGTCGGGGCGGGCCTGGACGCGGTGCCGGTCGGCCAGAAGGAAGCGGGCATGGCGCTGGGCCTGCGCGGGCGCCAGATCTTCGTCAAGATCGTGCTGCCGCAGGCCCTGCGGGTCATCTTTCCGGCTCTCGCCAGCCAGGTCGTCATCATGATGCTCGAATCCGCCGTCGTCTCGCAGATTTCCGTGCGGGAGCTGACCTATGAGGCGGACATGATCCAGTCCCGGACGTTCCGGGCCTTCGAAACCTATTTCGTCGTGACCATGGTCTATCTCGCCCTGAGCATCGTGCTGCGGCGGCTGATGTTCGCCGGCGGCAGGAAAATTCTGGGTGGCCTCTCGTGATGGATTTCACTCTTTGGGACATCCTGCGCAATCTGCTGCTCGCCGCCCGGTGGACCCTTGCTCTCTCCGCGGCGGCCTTCATCGGCGGCGGGGTCGTGGGCATCGCCGTCATGGTCGCCCGCATCGATCGCCGGCGCCCCGTGCAGCGTGGCGCGGAACTCTATATCGGCCTGTTCCAGGGCACGCCGCTGCTGATGCAGCTCTTCCTGGTGTTCTTCGGCCTGCCGATGCTCGGCTTGCGCATCGAACCCTGGACGGCGGCCGTCCTCGCCCTGACCTTGAGCGCCAGCGCCTATCTCGCCGAGATCTGGCGCGGCGGCGTGCAAGCGCTGCCCCTCGGGCAATGGGATGCCGGCGCCAGCCTCGGGCTGCATTACGTTGCGCAATTGCGCCTGGTCATCCTGCCGCAGGCGTTCCGCATCACCCGGGCGCCGACCGTCGGCTTTCTCGTGCAATTGGTGAAGAGCACGGCGCTGACCTCGATCATCGGCTTCGAGGAGATGATGCGGGCCGCCAACGCCATCAGCAACGCCACCTTCGCGCCCTTCGAGGTCTACGGCTTCGTCGCCCTGATCTATTTCGCGATGTGTTTTCCGCTGACGCGCTATGCCAGGGCCCTGGAGCGAAAAGAGTCCTTTGCCGGACGGTAGCGAGGCAGGCTCCATGTCGACCGGGCCTCGGCCGTCCTCGGCCCAGCCTTCCATAATCCGGCGCCATGCGCCCCCCTCCCATTGTCGGGCCCCGCGCCCGTGCCTTGCGCAAGATCCCATCGAGTGACCCGCGTGAACACCCCGTCCCCTCCCCGCATCTTCCATGGCTGGTTCGTCGTCGCCGCGGCCTTCGCCGTCACCTTTCTCGGCTTCGGCAGCGCCTACACCTTCAGCGCCTTCGTCGAACCGCTGCAGCGGGATTTCGGCGCCTCCCGCGGCTCGGTTTCGCTGGTGTTCTCCCTGGCGGGATTTGTCTATTTCGGCTTCGGCGTCCTCAGCGGGCCGCTGGCGGACCGGTGGGGCTCGCGCAGGCTGGCCGTGCTCGGCATGGCGCTGCTCGGAGCCGGCCTCGCCCTTGCGAGCATGGCGGGCAGCATCGTCGGGGTCTATGCGGCCTACGGCCTCGGGGTCGGGCTGGGTATCGGCTGCGCCTATGTGCCGGCCATCGGCGCGGTGCAGCACTGGTTCGTCAGGCGCCGCGGCTTTGCCTCCGGCCTCGCCGTCAGCGGCATCGGCGTGGGCACGCTCGTGATGCCGCCCCTCGCCGCCCATCTCATCGGCATGCTCGGATGGCGCGGCGCCTATCTCGTCCTCGGCGCCCTCGCCGCGACGGCTGGCATCGGCATGGCCCTCCTCCTCGACGGCGACCCGGCCGCCCGCGGCCTCGGGCCGGATGGCGATCCGCCGCGGCGGCATGCGCAGGGAAGCCGTCCGGGCGGCATGCCGCTGCGCGAGGCGGTGACGTCGCGCCCGTTCGTCACCCTCTATGCCGCCTGCCTGATCAGTTCGTTCGGCGTGTTCGTGCCGTTCGTCCATCTCGTGCCCTATGCGGTGGATGGCGGCGTGCCGCCGGCCTCGGCCGTGCTTCTCCTCGGCGTGATCGGCGCCGGCAGCACGGCGGGACGCTTCTTTCTCGGCGGGCTCGCCGACCGGATCGGGCGGCAGCCCTTCCTCGTGGCGATGTTCGTCGGCATGGCGCTGGCGCTCGCCATCTGGGGCCTGTCAGCCGGCTTCTGGGCCCTCGCCGTCTTCGCCCTGTTGTTCGGCGTCTTCTATGGCGGCTGGGTCGCCGTCATGCCGGCCGTCGTCATGGATCATTTCGGCGGACGCAACATCAGCGGCATCATCGGCGTCCTCTACACCAGCGTCGCTTTCGGCACGCTGGTCGGCCCCAGCGTCGCCGGCTTCGCCTTCGACGCGAGCCACAGCTATGCCCTGCCGATCCTCGCCAGCGTCGGCGCCAACCTCGCCGCCGCCGCCATTGCGGCGTCGGTGTCGAAGGCCGGCCTGCCGCCGGGCGGAGAACGGGCCTCGCCGCGGGCAGGATAGAGGCCGGCGAATATTTGTCGGACGGGAGCATGGCCGGAATTTTCGTAGAATCTGGCGCCGCCGGTGTTGACGCCATGCGCGGATATCATCGAACTGTGCATGGACGGCTATGGCGATACGGTGCTGTCTAGCCTGGCGGCGGCAATCGATCTATCCTGGGCTGTAAAGATCCACGGGAACTTCAGGGAATGCTGTTCGGCGCTTTGGATCCCGATATCTTCATGCTGTTTTCGGGAGAAAACAGGCGCCTCTACGAGGAGGTATTGGTCAAGATATACGACAGCTGCTTCGGATCGGACCTGCTGTTTCCGACCCAGAACGAACTCGTCGGCATCATCTACGACATTCTCGCCGAGAGGCCGGGCCTCTGGCACGAGGAAGGCGCGCTCGTCACCCTCGACGAAATTTCGTCCGAGCGCCGCCGCCGGCTTCGGCGCCGCCGCCAGCCCGGGGCGCATGAGCAGGCCACCGGCGAGGCGATGGCGAGGGCGCGCCACATCTATGCGCGCCTCCTGCAGACCGGATGGCTCGAGGAAAGCCGCTACGGCCTGCGCATCACCGTCGACATGCCCGCCGGCGCCATGCGCCTCGCCGAATTCCTCTGCACGCTGCGCGAAGGCTCGATGGAGCAACTCGGCGGCCTGGTCATCGAGGTGAAGAATGCCCTGGAGGGCGTGCGGGCGAGCGCCAAGGAGAACGCCCTCGGGCTGCACAAGGCGGCACGGGATGCGGTCGGCTTCGGCCGCTACCTGCGCAGCGTCCTTTCGGCGCTGCGGGAGATCGACCGTCACGTCATGGAGAGCGAGAGCCTCAACGAAAGGCTACAGCATTATTTCGAGGACTTCGTCGAGCGGGTGCTCCTGAAGGACTATGCGGCGATCGCCACCACGTCGCATCCCTACCGCTTCCGGCACCGCATCTTCGACGTCCTGCAGTCGCTGGAGGATTCGCCCGTCGACATCGAGAGCCTCGCGGCCGCCTATCACGAGGCCGGCCTCGCCCCGGCCATGGCTGCCGCCCGCGACCTCGTCTTCGACGATCTCGACAAGATCCGGCGCGTGTTCCAGCGCATCGACGAAGCCTTCCGCCGCATCCAGCAGCATCGCGGCCAGCTCGAGGCGCGGCTGAGGAACACCGTCCGCTATGCCGGACGCCGCGCCGACGCCTATCTGCGGCGAAGCGAGCAGATCATCCTGCGGCTCGACCGCCTGACGGCGCGCCATGCTGGCGACCCGCGCGCCCCGACGATTCCCGGCCATCTGGATGCCGTGCGTGCGCCCTTCGCGCCCGAACTCCTGGCCCGGCCGCGCCGGGAGCGGTCCCCCATCGTCTCCGGCGTGCTCGCCTTGCCGGCCTTCGACCCGTTGCGGGAACTCCGGAAGCAGCTCGAAAGGGCCTATCTGGCCCGCATCGCCATACGCCCCCGCCAGGTCCTGCGCTTCCTGGAGCGGCGGGTTCCGCCCTTCGGCTCCACCGAGGCCAAGCATCTGGCCATCGACGACCTCGACGATTTCCTCGCTTTCGAAACCCTGCGCCATGCCGTCCGCGGCGTCATGCACGGCAAGGAGGAGGATCTCCTGGCGCGCCACCTCGCGCGGCATTTCGCCTTCGATGCCGGGCGGAGCGGCATCGTGGACAATGAATGGCTGACCTGCGAGAATTTCCACATTCGCCGCAAGGACGACCATGTGAGCCTGGAGGTCGACTTTGCTGATTGAATTCAAGGACCTCGAAGCCCGCGAGCCGCGTACCATGGAACGCGTCTCGCAGACCATCCATCATCTCCTGCGCCACCAGTTCATCCATACGGACGACCGCGGCTCGGCCTCCCTCCTGGAGATCGTGCGGCGGCCGACGACGGGGGCCCTCCTCGGCTCGTTCTTCGACACGGCCGGATACAAGCTCGTCCTGCGCGAGAGCGAGGGGTGGGCGGGCATCCTGCCGGACACCGAGCGCATGGCCCCGCCGCGCATGCGCATCGAGGAGACCCTGGTGCTGCTCGTGCTGGCGCGGCTGTGGCAGGAGGGCGTGCAGGACGGCGAGGTCGGCGAATACAGCAATGTGCTGACGACCCTGAACGACGCCTATGACGCCTATCAGGGCCTGGCGTCGCGGTCGCGCCGCGCGGCCCTGCGCATCGAGGCGTTCCGCGACATCGTCCATGAACTCGCCCGCCGCGCCGTGGTGCGTCTCCATGGCTATGACGAGGAATTCCAGGACCAGGAACTCACGATCCGCCCGATCGTCACGCTCCTGGCCGGCGAGGACTTCCTCGCCACCATCGAGATCTTCCTGCAGGAACACGAGGTGCCGGCGGAAGAGGAGGAAGAGGGCCCCGAGGCGGCGACGGACGGCGGCGCGCCATGATGCATCTGAGGCGCATCTCGCTCGTCAGCTGGCACCTCTTCGCGCGGGCGGATCTCGACCTGGCCGGCAACGGCGCGATCCTCGGCAAGAACGCCACCGGCAAGTCGACGCTGATCGACCTCGTCCAGGCGGTGATGACCGGCGGCTCCGGCAATCTCTACCGCTTCAACCGCTCCGCCGGCGAAGGCGGCGGCCGCTCCGAACGGACGCTGCGCGGCTACTGCCTCGGCCAGACGGACCAGCACGTCACCTTGCGCGAGCAGGGCATCACCCATGTCGCGCTGGTGTTCGAGGACACCGCCGGCCTCCGTCCGCCCGTCACGCTCGGCCTCTGCCTGGAGGCGCGCCGCAACGAGGAGGTCCGCACCAGCGGGCGCTATGTCGCCGAGGGCGTCGCGATCGACAGCCGCCACTTCGTCGAGGCCGAGGGGAGCGAGGAAAGACCGGCGCCCTGGGCGCTGGTCCGTGCGCGCCTCGACCTCGCCTGCCGGCAGGCCGGCGGCCAGCTGCACCAGCACCCCGCCGCGGCGCGCACCTATATCCGCGAATATATGCGCCTGCTGTTCACCGGCCGGCGATCGCCGGACCCCGACCGCTTCATCAAGGCCTTCGTCATGGCGCTGTCCTTCGAGGACATGCGTTCGGTCGAGGATTTCGTCCGCAGCTACCTGCTCGAACGCAACGACATCGACATCGCCGAATTGCGGGAGTCCATCCAGCGCTACCGGCAGATCCAGAAGGACATCCACGAGCTCGAGCGCAAGCTCGCGGCGCTGAAGCTGATCCGCGGCGAGATCGAGCGCTTCGACCGCCTGGTGGCGCAGGAAGAGCTCGGCCTTCGCATGCAGCGGCTCGCCGTCCTCCTGGAAAGCGGCAAGGCGCTGTTCGCCAATCTCGAAGGCAAGCGCCGGAAGAAGCGGGCGCTCGACACCATCGAAGCCGAGATCGAGCGCATCGACGCGGAAATCGAAAGCACGGCGCGGGAGGAGGAGAGCCTTCGCGCCCAGATCGAGGCGACCGGCGTCGAAGGCAAGCGCTACGGCCTGAAGCAGGAGATCGCCCTCGTCGAGCGCGACCGCACGGACCTCCTGCGGCGATTGAAGGAGCGCCATCTCGGCACGGCGCGCGCCGTGGAGCTCCTGCGGCACCGCGAGCGCCTCAAGGGCCTGGGCCTCGGCGAGATCTTCACGGCGCTCGAAGCCATCGAGGCCTCAAGCGAAGGCCTGGCCCCGCCGGCCTGGCCGCGCGACCCCGGCGCCATGGAGAAGCGCATCGCCGTCGCCGCTGCCGTCGCGGCGGAGAGGCTGCCGCGGCTGGAGGACCGGCGCGACGAGGCGATCGGATACAGGCGCCAATGCGAGCACAGGATCGCCGAGATCCGCACGCGCATCGCAGAATCCCGGCAGGGCCGCGTGCTGCTTCAGCCCAATACCCTCGCGCTGATGGAGGCGTTGCGCAGCCGGGGCTTCCGCCCCCGCGCGCTGTGCCAGGTGCTGGAGGTGCTGGACGAAAGCTGGCGCAACGCCGCCGAAGCCCTGCTCGGCCGCGACCGGGAGACGATCCTCGTCGATCCCGGCCATGCGGAGGACGCCGTGTCGCTACTGCGCCGCGAGCGCGACCGTTTCAAGGGGTGCCGCGTCGCCAATTCGCGCAAGCTCGCCGGCCTGGCCAAGGCGGCCCAGGCCGGCTCGCTGGCCTCCATCCTGCGCAGCGACGACGAGCTGGCCATGGCCCTCGTCGTGCAGCGCCTCGGCTCCATACGCCTCGCCGAGACGCAGGAGGAATTGTTCCTGCCCGGCCGCGCCATCATGCGCGACGGCACCTATGACGACGGCATCGTCATCGAGGTGCGCCATCCAGACGGGCTGAAGATCGGCCGCGTGGCCGCCGAGCTGATGCTCGACCGTCTCCAGGCCGAGCTGACCGACGAGCAGCAGCTGGCGCAGACCCATCGGGGCCATGCGGATTTCCTCACCGATATCTGCGGCCGCCTGCATCTGCTGACGATCGCGCCGGCCGAGACCGAGACGCTCGAAACCCTGGCATCGGCCCTCGCCGAGATCGACGATCGCCGCGCCGACCTGCAGGAACGGATCGATCGCGTCGGCCTCCTGCTCGATCCGGCCATCCAGGAGAGTTTTTCGAAGGTGCGGCGCCGCCTTAAGGTCCTCCATGAGGAGAGGGGCGAGCGGCAGACCGACCGGGGCGGATTGCGGGCCGAACTGACCGCCCTCGACATCCGGCTGAACGCCGGCGAGGGCGAGATCGGATCCTGGTGGTCGCTCCGGACCCGCCGCCGCCTCTTCCGCGATCGCCTGCCGGACCTCGCGAGCTTCATTGCGGTCCGCCCGGCCTACGCCAAGCGCTCGGCCGGGCGCAGCCATGGCCGCGCCGCTCAGGAAATCCAGGACGAGACCCGCCGCCTGGCGCAGGAGCGCCAGGACTGCGTCGCCGATATCCGCGGCAAGGTCATCGAATATTGCGTGACCTTCGCCGCGCAGCGCCCCTTCGACCGGGAGTCCGATATTTCCGCCGTCGTCAAGATCTGGGCCGGCGAGACGATCGGCGCGCTGGAGGACAACGAACTGATCCGCTACCGCCAGCAGGCGGATCAGGCGGCCGAACGGGTCATCCACCTCTTCCGCAGCTCCTTCATCCATGAGCTGAACAGCCGCTTCCGCAATCTGGAAACCGAGATGGAGGATCTGCGCGCGGCCCTGCGGTCCAAGCAGCTGCATGGCGAGGTCTATTCGCTGCACGCTCTCGTCAAGCCGGAATTCCGCAGCCTCCACGACCTCGCCCGCGCCAGCGAGAACGACGAGCGCATCCTGCTGCCGCTGTTCGGGGCGGCGGCCGCCGCCGACCACCCCTACAAGCAGGCGCTCGGCGAGGTCGAGAAGCTGCTGCAGGACGAGGAGCTGAATTTCGAGGTCTATCAGGACTACCGCAATTATTACAGCTTCGACCTGCGCATGCGCAATGCGAGCGGTCACGAGACCAGCTATGACCGCCGGCGGGGCGTCGCCAGCGGCGCCGAACGGCAGGTGCCGTTCTACGTCATCATCGGCGCGGCCCTCGCCAGCATCTATCACGGGACGCGCAAGGCCGGCGACGAGAGCGCGCGCGGCATGGGCCTCGCCGTGTTCGACGAAGCCTTCAGCAAGCTGGACGGGCAGAACCAGCGCACGATCCTGCATTTCTACAACGATGTGGGCCTCCAGGTCCTGATCGCGGCGCCGACGGAAAAGCGCGCCGTCGTCTATGAGAATCTCGATACCGTCATCGACGTCTTCCGCTTCGGCGACGAGGCGGAGGCCGAGGTCTCGCATATCAAGGAACTTGCCCGCCAGGCGATCCGCCGCGCCAATCCGCAGCATCTGAGCGACGAGGATTTGCGGGCGCAGCTCGCGGCCTCGGCCGCCGATGCGTTCTCCAAATAATGGTGCGGCGCTTCACCGACGCCTCGGCGCTCGTCGCCGACCTGCTCGACCGGCACGAGGCCCGCGGCGGCGTGCGCCTTCTCGCCCATGTCGACTATCACGGCTTCCGCAGCATCGCCGACCAGGACGATTGTCTCGCCCAACTGCAGGCGCTCGAACGGGCCGGCGGGGTCGTGCTGAAGAGCGAGCGGAGCGACGGCGCCGAGCGGATCCTCCATGTCCGCTTGGCCGATGCGGACGTCCTCTACCGGCATCTCGGCCGCTCTCCGGCCGCCCGAGCGGCGGCGGCCTCCCTCGCGGGCCTGCGCGGGCGCGCCGATCTTCCCGACAGCCTGGCGCCCCTGCTCGACGAGGTCCAGGACAGGTGGTCGCGCAATGTGGGCTGGTCCCTGCTGCGGCCCGGCCAGAGCGAGGCCCTGAGCCGAGCGGTCGACCTCGCCGCCGCGCTCGCCCGGCGCGCGAATGCCGGGGCGGCGGCGGTCGACTACCGCACCTTCTCGCGCCGCACGGTCGGCGACAGCAAGGCGCTGGAACTCTTGGCGACGGCCGTCGTCGATATTCTCGCTCGTCTCTTTCCGGACGCGGTCCCCGATCCGGATCTCGAAGCCGGGGAGGTCCTGTCCTCCCTCGGCGTCACCCGCCTGCCGCAACCCTTTTTGGCGAGCGGCGCCCTGACGCTCGACGGCCACGCCTTTCCGGACATGCCCTATGTCGGCGTCCCCCCCGAGATCGCTCATCGCCTGACGCCGGCGCGGCCGGTCGATTATGTGCTGACGATCGAGAACCACACCTCGTTCGTCCGCCACGCCGCCGAGATCAATGCCGGGAAGAGCGGCCTCGTGATCTATACGGGCGGCTTTCCGGCGCGCACCAGCCTCGCCGCCATGGTGGAACTCGCCATGCGGGCCGGCGCGCCGGTGTTCCATTGGGGCGACATCGATCCCGGCGGCCTGCGCATCTTCGTCCATCTCGAACGCGCGCTGCGCGAGCGCGGATTGCCGCTGATGCCCCATCTGATGGATGCCGGCCTCCTGCGCAGCCACGGTCAGCCGGCGGGTAGGCCCACCCGCCGCCTGCCGGTCGGAAAAGCCGGCGACAGCGCCCTCGGCGCCCTCTGGGACATGATGGCCGGCGACCCGGCCGGGCTGGAACTGGAGCAGGAAGCGCTCGATCCATCGGCGCCCCGTCCCGGCCGGACAGGTCGGATCCGACCCGCCGCGTCTCTTTGAAGGGCGGGCAATCGCCTCAGCAGTTCCGGCAGCGCGGTCTGCACCGTTTCCCAGGTTACATCGAGGTCGACGTCGAAATAGGCATGGGTGAGGCGGTTGCGCATGCCTCGCATGCTGCGCCACGGCACTTCGGCATGCGTCAAGGTGAACGCAGCATCGCCTTCCATGATCCGGGTGGCCGCTTCCCCGATGACGATGAGGCACATGATCACTGCCCGCTGCGTGCGCCTATCCAGCAGGAAGTCGCCTTTCTCCAAACCCTCGACAAAGCTGCAGGCCTCGGTCGCGGCCTGTTGCATATGCTGCAGGTAGTCGGGCAGGCGCGTCCTGCTCATACCGGTTGTGCCTCCGCGAGCACTTCGATCCGAAACTTCGACGGAAGGTCGGCCGGCGTCAGGAGATCGACAGGAACGCCGAGCAGCGATTCCAGTTCGTCTTGCAGCCCCCCGAGATCGAACAGTGTCGCGCCGGGCAGCGCATCGACCAGGAGATCGAGATCGCTGCCGTCCCGGTCCGCGCCGTGGAGCACCGAGCCGAACACGCGCAGGTTCGCCAGAGGGAAGCGGTTCACCGCTTCGCGCACGGCGTTTCGTTTGAGCTCGAACATCAGCGAGGGGCGCATGGACGATGTTCCACGTTGAAATTCTCGAGTTGAATAGCATGTTCGCATGATCGGGCTGCCCTCGATGTGACAGACCCGCCGCGGAACGGTCAACGCCTCCCTCCTCCGCCGCCGGCGGTGACCGCGTGGCCCGTCACACCAGCGCTTCGATCAGCCGGGGGCCGCGCTGGCCCATGGCGGACTTCAGGGCGGCGTCGAGACCGCGCGTATCGTCGACCCGCACGGCCTCGACCCCCATGCCCTCCGCAAGCTTGACCCAGTCCAGCACGGGATCGTGGAGGTCGAGCATCGGGAAGGCGTTCGACCCGGCCCGGTCGGCGCCGACGAAGCGAAGCTCGTCGAGCAGGACCTTGTAGGCGCGGTTGGCGTAGATGACCGTGGTGACGTCAAGCCTCTCGCGGGCCTGCGTCCACAGCGCCTGCAGCGTGTACATCGCGCTGCCGTCGGCCTGCAGGGAGACGACCTTGCGGTCCGGACAGGCGACGGCGGCGCCGGTCGCCACCGGCATGCCGTCGCCGATGGCGCCGCCGGCAAGCTGCAGGCAGTCATGCGGGGCCGCCGTTTCCAGGAGGGGATAATGCGGGAAGCCGGCGGTGATGCTCTCGTCGCTGACGATCGCATTGTCAGGCAGATATCGCCCGACGAGGCGCATCACCGCTTCGTCCGTCAGGGCGCCGTCAGCCGGCATGTCCGGCAGGCGAAAGGGCGAGAGGCTTGGCGGCGCCTTGGCGCCGAGCGCGTCCGCCAACGCCTCCAGCGCCGCGGTGGCGTCCTCGTGCGGATGGGCGAGCACGAGGGGTTCGCAGCCCGGCGGCGTCAATTCGCTCGGCTGGTCGGGATAAGCGAAGAAGCCGACCGGCGCCTGCGTGCCGACGAGGATGAGCGTCGCCGTGCCCTGCAGGAAGGCGATGGCCGGCCCCGGGCGATAAGGCAGCCGCTCGACGGGCACGCGGCCGGCGCCCCTTTCGATACGCGGCGTGAAGGTGTCGCAGACGAGGCGCGCGCCGGTGGCGGCGGCGATCCGGCCGGCGGCCTGCAGCCCGCGCCCGCGCAGGGCCTCCCCGCGCAACAGGAAGGCGACCGGCTTGCCGGCACGCAGCGCCCTCGCCGACTGGGCGATCGCCAGGTCCGACACCGGGGCCGGGCCGATCACCGGCAGGGCGGGCGACGGCCGTTCGGCGGGAAGCCAGGCGGCGTCCGCCGCCAGGATGAGGCTGGCGATCTGCCCCGGCGCCGTGCGGGCGGCCTGCACCGCCCTCGCCGCGTCGGCGGCGACGGTCCGCGGCCCCGCGGACGAGGCGACCCAATGCGAGACGGTATGGGCGAAGGCCGCGACGTCCGACGTCAGCGGCGCGTCGAAGCGCTGATGCGTGCTGGCGTGATTGCCGATGATGTTGACGACGGAGATCGGCACCTTGCGGGCATTGTGCAGGTTGGCCAGGCCGTTGGCGAGGCCCGGGCCGAGATGGAGCAGCGTCGCCGCCGGCTTGCCCGCCATGCGCGCATAACCGTCCGCAGCCCCGGTCGCGACGCCTTCGAACAGGCAGAGCACCGCCCTCATGCCGTCGACGCGGTCCAGCGCGTTGACGAAGCTCATCTCGGACGTGCCGGGATTGGCGAAGCAGACCTCGACGCCGCTCGCCACCAGCGTATGCAGCAGGCTTTCGGCGCCGTTCATGGCGCCGGGCGGCAGGATCTCGCCGGCTCCGGCCGCCTCGCTCCGATCTTGGGGCGATCTCACCATATTGGACTTTCCTGTCAAATATCACTTTCCCCGCGGATGCCCTGCGCCTAGCGCAGCAGGTTCGACCGCGCGAGCTCGACGACCTCGTCGGCCCGGCCGTTGAGGACGGCCTTCAGCATATAGAGCGTGAAGCCCTTCGCCATCTCCGTCGTCACCTTGGGCGGCATGGCGAGTTCCATGCGGTTGACGACGGCGTCGACGAGGACCGGGCCGGGATGGGCGAGCGCCTCGGCGAGCTTGTCCTCCACCTCGGCCGGATCCTCGATGCGGATCCCCTTGATGCCGACCGCCTCGGCCATGGCCGCGAAATTCGGATTGACGAGTTCCGTGCCGCTGTCGAGGAAGCCGGACGATTTCTGCTCGAGCTCGATGAAGCCGAGCGATCCGTTGTTGAAGACGACGATCTTGGCCGGCAGCTTGAGCTGCACCAGGCTGAGAAGGTCACCCATCAGCATGGTGAAGCCGCCGTCCCCCGACAGCGAGATCACCTGCCGGCCGGGAAAGGCGGCCTGGGCGCCGATCGCCTGCGCCATCGCATTGGCCATCGAGCCGTGCCAGAAGGAGCCGATCAGGCGCCGGCGGCCGTTCATGGCGACATAGCGGGCGGCCCACACCGTCGGCAGGCCGACATCGCAGGTGAAGATGGCGTCGTCGCTGGCGAGCCGGCTGAGCGCATGGGCGATGTGCTGGGGGTGGAGCTGGCCGCCCGGCTTGCCCGTCGCCAATTCGTCGAGACCGCGCCGGGCTTCCTGGTAATGCTTGACCGCCGCTTCCAGATGCGCCTTGTCCGCCTTCGGCTTCAGGCGCGGCAGCAGCATCCTCAAGGTCGGCGCCACCGCGCCGAGCAGGCCGAATTCGACCGGCGCCCGCCGGCCGATCGCCTCCGGCCGGATGTCGATCTGCGCGATGCGGGCCGCCTTCGGGTAGAATTGCCGGTAGGGGAAATCCGTCCCCAGCATCAGCAGGACATTGCAGGATTCCATGGCGTAATAGCCGGAGGAAAAGCCGATCAGGCCGGTCATGCCGACGTCGTAGGGGTTGTCCCACTCGACATGCTCCTTGCCCCGCATGGCGTGGACGATCGGCGCCTGCAGCGCCTCGGCGAGCCGGATCAGCTCGTCATGCGCGCCCTCGCACCCGGCCCCGCACAGCAAGGTGATCCGCCGCGCGCTGTTGAGGAGCGCGGCGAGGCGGTCGACCTCGTCCTCCGGCGGCGTCACCGTCGGCTGCGCCAGCGCCAGGCCGGATGCCTTCGAGGCCGGTGCGGAGGAGGCCGGCCGCAAGGCGATGTCGCCGGGGATGACGAGCACGCTGACGCAGCGCTCCGCGATCGCGCGGCGCACCGCGATCTCCATCGCCCGCGGCATCTGCTCCGGGCTGGAGACCAGCTCGCAATAGCTGCTGCATTCGCGGAACAGATGTTCGGGGTGCGTCTCCTGGAAATAGCCCGAGCCGATCTCCGGCGAGGGGATATGGGCGGCGATGGCGACGACGGGAACGCGCGAGCGCTGGCAGTCGAACAGGCCGTTGATCAGATGCAGGTTGCCGGGGCCGCAACTGCCGGCGCAGACGGCAAGGGCGCCGCTCACATGGGCGTCGGCGCCGGCGGCGAAGGCGGCGACCTCCTCGTGCCGCACATGCAGCCATTCGATGCCGCCATGGCGGCGCAGCGCATCGGTGAATCCGTTGAGACTGTCGCCCACAATGCCATAGATGCGCCGCACACCGGCCGCGGCGAGGGTCTCGACCATCTGGTCGGCAACTGTTCTGGCCATGATTCTCTCCTCATGGGGCGTCTCGCCCTGTCCTGCCGGACAGTCTCGATGCATCCGCCCCCGACTGACGATCGGACGGTACAATTTCCCCTCCGGCCGGATATGTCCACCATGCAGGGCCGAATGGCATGTCCGACGGGGCAATTTTGCGTGCCGCCCTCGATGCGCCCTGCGGGTCACGGCGCCGGCAGGCGCGAGATCATGGGGGAACTCCCCCTTGCGGGGCTCGCTCCGGCCTATCGGCGCGGCGAAACATCCAATATCGTCCGCAGCTCCATCGCATGCGCCGTGGCCTGATCCTCACCGATCGGCGCGCCGGCTCCTCCGAGCTGCCGACGCATCGCTTCTTGTCACCACGGGTTCATTCATGAGCAATTTCGATCTGGCGATCATCGGCGGCGGCATCGTGGGACTGGCGACCGCGCTGGCGGTGACCGAGCGTTTCCCCGGCCTTTCCTTCGTGGTGCTCGAAAAGGAGCCGGAGCTCGCGCTCCACCAGACTGGGCGGAACAGCGGCGTCATCCATGCCGGGGTCTATTACCAGCCGGGCAGCCTCAAGGCGCGCCTGTGCAAGGAAGGCTCCGAGGCGACCATCCGCTTCTGCACCGAGCACGGCCTGCCCTTCGACCAATGCGGCAAGCTGCTGGTGGCGACCGACGAGCTCGAGATGACCCGCATGGCGGCGCTGGAGCAGCGCTGCGTCCAGAACGGCATTCCGGTCGAGCGGCTCGACGCCGCCGAGCTGGCGCGGCGCGAGCCGCATATCAGCGGGCTCGGCGCGCTGTTCGTGCCGACGAGCGGCATCACCGATTATGGCGCCATCGCCCGGCGCATGGCGGCGCTCGCCGTCGAGCGCGGCGGCACGATCCTCACCGGCAGCGAGGTCCGCGCCATCCGCGAGGAGGCCTCGGGCGTCACCATCGAGGCCGGCGGCGCGGTCATCACCGCCCGCCACCTCATCGCCTGCGCCGGCATGATGGCGGACCGCATCGCCGGCCTCTGCGGCCTCGACCTCGATTTCCGCATGGTGCCGTTCCGCGGCGAATATTACCGCCTCGGCAGCGACAGGAACGACATCGTCAAGCACCTGATCTATCCGATCCCCGACCCCGCTTTGCCCTTCCTCGGCGTCCATCTGACGCGCATGATCGGCGGCTATGTCACCGTCGGGCCCAATGCCGTGCTCGCCTTCGCCCGCGAGGGCTACCGCTTCACCGACGTCAACCTGAAGGATCTCGGCGAGATGATCGCCTATCCCGGCTTCCGGCGCCTCATCGGCAAGAACCTGAAATCGGGCATCGACGAGATGCGGAATTCGCTGAGCCGGAGCCGCTACCTGAAGCTCTGCCAGCGCTATTGCCCGGAACTCGGCCTGGCCGACCTCACCCCCTACCGCCCGGGCATCCGCGCCCAGGCGGTGCTGCGCGACGGCACGCTGGTGCACGACTTCCTCATCCGCGAGACGGCGCGCACCGTCCATGTCTGCAATGCGCCCTCGCCGGCCGCGACCTCGTCGATCCCGATCGGCAACGAGATCGTCGACAGGGCGGTCGCGCGGTTCGGATGGAAGCCGGCGTGAGGCCTTGCGCGGGCGTGTACAAGCATGACGCCCCCCATGTCCGCTTCATGCCCCGGGACGCGACGCGGTTGGATGGAAACGTGGCCGTCCTACCGGGACGCCCGAAGGGCGGGCCCGGAACCCATAGACACTGTCCTGTCAGTATTGCGGGTATGGGTTCCGGCCTTTCGCTTCGGTTCACCCGGAATGACGGGCTCTGCGGTTCGACCTGAAACCATGACGCTCTATCGGAACGCCGGCGGCCGGAGGTCGACGGCCGGCCTCGCGCGTTCGACCGCCGAGGCAACCCGTACCACGTCGGCTTCGCCCAGGGCGCGGCCCACCACCTGCAATCCGACCGGCATCCCATCCGATGCGAGGCCGGCGCAGACGGAGGCCGCGGGTTGGCCGGTGAGGTTGAACGGATAGGTGTAGAACACCCAGCTCACGAGATTGCGGTCCGCCAGAGCGGGCGGGATGTCGCAGCCGACGGGCAGCGAGGTCACCGGCAGGACGGGCGAGAGCAGCACGTCATAGCGTTCGAAGAAGCTGCGGACGGCGTCCCGCAGCGCGTGGCGCCGGAACACCGTCTCGTAGTAGGCCTGCATCTCCTGCCTGAGCGCCACGTCCAGCACCTCGGCGACGGCGGGATCGAGCAGGCCGCGCTGGTCCTGCATGACGGCGCGCAGCCGCGTGCCGACGCCGGCATAGAATTCCGCCGTCCACAGATCGGCCGGATCGGCTTCGAAAACGCTGTCGACCTCCTCGACCACGGCGCCGAGGTCCTGCAGCCGCAGGGCTGCCTGCGCGCAGAGCCGCACGACCTCCGGCTCGGGCCGGGCATAGCCGAGCGTCGGGCTCCAGGCGATGCGCAGGCCCGCCACCGGGGCACCGACGGCCCCGAGCACATCCGGGACCGGTCCGGCGACGCCGGCGGGGTCGCGGGCGTCGTAGCCGGCGATGGCGCTGAACAGCAAAGCGGCGTCGCCCATATTGCGGGCGATCGGCCCGACATGGGCAAGGCTCGGCGTCGCCGAGGTCGGCCAGACCGGCACCCGGCCGAACTGCCCCTTGAGACCGGCGAGGCCGCTGAACGAACAGGGAATGCGGATGGATCCGCCGCCATCCGTGCCGAGCGCGAAGGGCGTGATGCCGGCCGCCACGGAAGCCGCGGCACCCGCGCTGGAGCCGCCCGGCGTCTTGTCGAGGTTCCAGGGGTTGCGGGTCACGCCGGTCAGCGGGCTGTCCCCCACCGGCTTGCATCCGAACTCGCTCGTCGTCGTCTTGCCGATGAAGATGCCGCCGGCGGCGCGGGCCCGCTCCACCGACGGCGCGTCGACGCGGGCGACGTTGCCGGCCATGGCGCGCGAGCCCGAGGCATAAGGCAGGCCCGCGACGGCGATGAGGTCCTTCACCGAGAACGGCAGGCCGTGCAGCGGCCCGAGAGGTTCGCCCGCCGTCACCTTGTCTTCGGCACGCCGGGCGGCCGCCATCGCCTCCTCGGGCACGAGGACGAAGAAGGCGTTGAGCGTATCCTGCGTCGCCTGCGCCTTCTCCAGCGCCCGCCGCGTCACCTCGACGGGCGAGATGTCCCTGCGCGCCATGCGGGCGCGCAGCTCAAGGGCGGTCATATGGTCGAATTCAGCCGACATGCCGCCCTCCCCGGTCAGTTCGGCAGGATGGCGAAGGCGCGCACCGGCGAGCCGGAACCGCCCTTGAACTTCAGCGGCACGCCGAAGAACTGGAACTCGCCCTTGCCGAGGAGCTCTTCCAGGTTCACCAGCCATTCCCAATGGCTGATGCCGAGATCGCGGCAGAGCCGGTGCTGCGCGAAGATGTTGTCGGTCGGCTTGTCGGTCGAGGGGCCTTCGACGCCATGCATGCGCGAGCCGCGCTCATGCAGCCATTTCGTCGCCGCCACCGTCAGCAGCGGGTTCTTCCACACCGAATCGATGCTCGGATAGTTGCGGTTGTGGAAGCCGGTGCACAGCAGCACGATATGGCCGTCGACCGTCACGCCCGCCTTCTTCTCGGCCTCCTCCATGTCGGAGGCCTCGATGTCGCCGAGATCGGGAATGTGGCGCAGGTCGAAGCAGACGGCCTTGCCCATGAACATGTCGAGCGGCATCTCGTCGATGGGCGCTCCGTCCTCCTTCACATGCCGGAAGGCATCGACATGGGTGCCGACATGGTCGAGCATGGCGATGAAATTGGTCTGGAACGTCATGGCGTCGCCGGGAACGCCGAGGCCGAAGGATTTGGTGCTCTCATGGCTCAGATGCTTGGTGATCACCGGGCGCTGGAAGAGCTTGTGCGCCGGCATGTTGTCTTCGATGGCGAGGCTGAGATCGACGATGCGCTGGGCCATGTCCGTTTCCCTGGATGCTGGCGATCGCGACGGGCTCGAGCGGACCGGCCCGGGCGATCGGCCAAATGAATTCCCACCTCCGGACGATATCCGCAGCTTGGGCCGGGCGGCAAAGATGGATTTCCGATCCGAGCCATAGGGCAGGCCTATGGAGTCCGCCGGGAACTGCCTCCTCCCTGGGCATGCGGCAGGAACACCGGCCGATTTCAAACAGTTGGATGAAAAATTGCGCAATATCGCGAGGCGATAGCCCGCTTTCTTTGCATACGCCCTGCCCGGGCGATCCGCCGGCGGCCCGGAGCGGAAAGCGCTATACAATCGCGCCGGCCGCGCCAGAATGATCCCGATCGGCCGCCGGGCCGGCCCAACCTGCGATCGCCGAACGCCATGGATCTTCGCCAGCTTCGCTATTTCGTGCAGATCGCCGATTGCGGAAGCTTTTCGCGGGCGGCCGAGATGCTGCGCGTGGCGCAGCCTTCCCTGAGCCAGCAGATCAAGAGCCTGGAGGAAGAGCTGGGCGTGGAACTCTTCATGCGCCATGCGCGGGGCGTGGCGCTCACCGAGTTGGGGCTGCAGTTCTGCGACCATGCCCGCCGCCTCATCCAGGAGGCCGACCACGCCAGGGACTCCATACGATCCCAGGCGGCAAGCCCGTCGGGACGGGTCTCGGTGGGCTTGCCGACATCGGCGTGCCGAGGCCTGTCGCTGCCTTTGTTCCAGGCGTTGTCGCAGCGGCTCCCGCATATCCGGCTGCACATCGTCGAGACGATGACCGGCTATCTCGATGAATTGCTGCGGGCCGGCCGGCTCGACGTGGCGCTGCTCTATGACCACAAGGCGTTCGAGCACGTCGCCTGGACCGAGATGATGGCGGAGGAGCTGATGCTGCTCGGGCCGCCCGACGGCCCGCTCACGGGTGCGGCCTCCGTCCCCTTCCGTCAGGTGTTCGAGCAGCCATTGGTGCTGCCGGGCCGCCCCAACGTGGCGCGCATTCTCGTCGAGCGGCTCGCCTCACGCCAGGACATCGAGGTCGCCGCCATGGATTGCGACAGCCTGCCGGCCATCGCCCAGCTCGTGCGCTTTTCCGGCTTTCACACCATCCTGCCGCATTTCGCCCTGGCGACGGAGATCGAGCGCGGCGAGATGGCGGCCATCCCGATCGTCGATCCCGCGCCATCCTGGCGGCTGTCGGTGGTGGTCTCCCAGCGCACCCTCAACCCGCGCGGCAGCGACGGCGTCGCCCGGGTGCTGGCGGAGGTCATCGCCGACCTCGTCGACAGGGGCGTGTGGCGGGCACGCCTGACGGCCGAGAGGCCGCCGGGCGGGCGCATGCGGTAGAAGGTGTGTCCATATGCGCTAGCATAGGGGAATTACCCGCCTTATCCCGAGCCGGAAGAAGGTCCCGGCAGGGGGATGAGGGTCTAAACTTCAACGCAGAGAACTCAATAGTCGTGCTGGAATTGCAGAAGTCCAGACCCTCATCCGGCGCTTCGCGCCACCTTCTCCCGCATGGGAGAAGGAAAATCGCGTTATTTTCGGTAAAGTCAGCGCATATGGGAGGGGTGTCGACGGTCGAAGAACCGTCGGCAACCTGGCCATGCCGCCTATTGCACGCCCCAGATCTTCTTATAGGCGTCGCGATAGCCGTTGTCGGGATCGAAGACGTTCTTCGGTCCGCCGTCGAAGGCGATGTTGTCGGGCGTCACCAGATGGACGCCGGGCACGTAGCCTGACCATTTCTGGCCGGAGAAGGCGCGGTTGAGCTCGTCGACGATCTGCCAGCCCTGCATCGCCAGCGGCTCCGGCACCGTGCCCGCCTGGTGATCTCTAGCGCGGATGCGCTGATAGGCGGCTTCCGAGCCGTCGCCGGCCGAGATGTTCTGCGGATCGCCGTCGCCGGCGATGCCGGCCGCCGAGAGCGCCGGCGGCATGAAGTCATAATAGAGGTCGTTGATGGCGAGCGAATGGGTCCATTTGGCGCCGTTCTGCTGCAGCAGCGTCGTCGTGAGCTGCGGGATGCGGGTGGAGACGTCGGAGAGCGGCGTGTCCTCGAAGGCCAGCACGGAGCAGCCGGTGCATTTCTTGATCTCGGCTTCCATCGCGCGGCCCTTGGCGATGGCGATGGCGTAGGTGGAATCGGCGAAGATCACCACGCCGGCCTTGCCGTCGGAATCGGCGATCGCCTTCATCGCCGCCACCTTCGCCACCTGCATGGCGTCCGTGGTGATGTTGGCGAAGATCGGCACGCCGTCGAGCGGGCCGGGCTTGGCGCCGGCATGCCAGCCGACCAGGGTGATGCCCTGCTTGGCGGCATCCTCGATGCCCGCCTTCTGCTCCACCGCGTCGCTGCCGCCGACGATGATCGCGTCGGGCTTCAGCGCCACCGCCTGGCTCAGCGCCGCGGCCTGGCCGGACACGGTGCCCTGCCCGTCGATCTCGCGATAGGTCCAGCCGATGACGCCGGCCGCCTCCTTGACGCCCTGGGAGACGCCGAGAATGCCGCCGTTGCGCATGTCGCCGGCGACATAGACGATCGTCTTCTTGCCGACCGCCTTCGGGCCGGTGGTGGGGCCGTCCCATTTGTCGGCGCGCCCCGTCGCCTTGGCGACCACGGCCTTCGCCTCGTCGACCAGGGAGTCGGCGCGGGCGGCCAGTGGCGCCAGCGTCAGGCATGCGGCGCTGGCAGCCGCCATCAGAAGGGTACGTCTCAACATAGGTTTCCTCCGGTGCATGACGGGTCAGGCGCCCGTCTTCTTGAAGTTCTTGAGTACCGAGCCGCGGCGCCGCTGGGCATAGCCCGCAATACCGATGGCGATGAGCAAAGTGACGCCGTTGAACAGCGGCTCCACCCAGAACGAGCCGCCGAACTGCTGGATGCCGGCGATGCCGACGGCGAGGATGGCGACGCCGAACATCGTGCCCCACACATTGACGCGGCCGGGCTTGATGGTGGTCGAGCCGAGGAAGGCGCCGACCAGGGCCGGCAGCAGATATTCGAGGCCGACGCTGGCCTGGCCGATGCGCAGCTTGGAGGCGAGCAGGACGCCGGCCACCGCCGTCAGGGCGCCCGAGGCGATGAAGGCGCCGACGGTGAAGCGCTGCACGGGAATGCCGTTCAGCGCCGCCGCCTTGGGATTGGCGCCGATGGCGTAGAGATAGCGGCCGATCGGCAGATGCTCGAGGATCAGCCACAGCAGGATGGCGAGCCCCAGCACGTAGAAGCCGCTGATCGGCAGGCCGAAAACCATGGTGCCGTTGAGCGCCAGGAAGCCCTGCGGCAGGGTGCCGACCACCTGCCGCCCGCCGGTATGGCAGAGCGCGATGGCGTAGAGCACCGTGCCGGTGCCGAGGGTAGCGATGAAGCTGTCGATCCGCGCCACCTCGACCAGCACGCCGTTGAGGAGGCCGATCAGCCCGCCGAGCACGATGACGATGACCACGGCGGCTTCCCAGGGCAGGCCGAGCATGGTCTGCAGGCTGATGGCGAGGATGTGCCAGAGCACGATGCCGTAGCCGACGGTGAGGTCGATCTTGCCGGCCGCCATCGGGATCATCGCCGCCAGCGACAGCATGGCGATGATCGCCTTGTCCATGACGATGGAACGCACGTTCAGCATGGTCGGGAAGGTCTGGGGCAGGATCGCCGAGAACAGCACGATCAGCACCAGCGTCAGGATCGGCAGGCCGTAGACCGGCAGCCGCCGGAGCAGGCGCTCCCCGGCCGAGGCGTTCTTCAGCTCGCCGCGCGTCGGCTCCAGCGCGTCGGATTTGATCGAGTTCGTCGACATGGCAACTCCTTGCGCTCAGGCCGCTTCCGATGCGGAGGCCGCGGTGATCACCGCTTCGGTGGTGAGGCCGGAGCCCGAAAGCTCCGCGATGATCCGGCCCCGGTTGAACACCAGGGTGCGGTGGCAGATATGGGCGATCTCCTCGAAGTCGGTGGAGACCACGACGACCGCCAGTCCCTCCTCCAGGGCTCGGGCGATCAGCCGGTAGATCTCCGCCTTGGCCCCGACATCGACGCCGGCGGTGGGGTCCTCCGCCACCAGCAGGCGCCGGCCGGTGGCGAGCCAGCGCCCGACCACCACCTTCTGCTGGTTGCCGCCGGACAGGCCCTCGATCGGCAGGTCGGGATCGTTGGGCCTGAGGCCGACGGTGACGCCGAGCGCGCTCGCCCGGCGGGCCTCGGCGGCGGGCGACAGCGGCGAGAACAGGCCGCGCCCGGTCGCCGCCGGATTGAGATAGGCGTTCTCGCGGATGGTGAGCGAGGGAGCGAGCGATTCCTCCATGCGGTCGCGGGCGACGAGGCCGATGCCCGCCTTCAGCGCGGTGCGGGGCGAGGACAGGTCCGGAACCGCGCCGTCGAGCAGGATGGTGCCGCGATGCGGCACGGCGCCGAACAAGGCGCGCCCGATCTCCTCATGCCCGGCGCCGCGCAGGCCGACGAGGCCGAGGAGCTCGCCCTGGCGCACCTCGAAGCTCACCGGCCCGGCCGAGGGCGTCACCACGTCGCGCACCGCGACGCGGACCGGGCCGGAATGCCAGTCCGCCTTGCGGAAGAGTTCGAGCGTCGAGCGCCCGACGATGAGGCTCACCAGTTCGTCCGGCGTCGTCTCCGAGACCGGCTTCTCGCCGACCTTGAGCCCGTCGCGCATCACCACGACCCGGTCGGCGATGCGGAAGATCTCGTCGAGGCGGTGCGAGACATAGATCATGCCGACGCCGCGCGCGCGCAGCCGGCGGATCGCCTCGAACAGGCGCTCCACCTCGTCGGCGGGCAGGCTCGCGGTCGGCTCGTCCAGCACCAGGAAATCGCAGTCGACCACCAGAGCGCGGGCGATGGCGACGAGCGATTTCTCGGTGCGGCTGAGGCTGTGCACCCGCATGGTCGGGTCGATGTCGCAGCCGACCAGCTTCAGCGCGGCCTCGGCCCGGCGCTCGGCCTGGCGCCAGTCGATCAGGCGGAACAGGCCCGACCAGCCATGGCTGGAAAAGCCCTGCGGCAGGCTCATGTTCTCGGCCACCGTCATCCATTCGACGAGGCCGAGGTCCTGGTGGATGAAGGCGACGCTCTGGCGCTCGCCGCGCGCCTGCACGCGGTGGCGATAGGGCTCGCCGCCGATGGTGATGGTGCCGCTGTCTGCCCGGAAGATGCCGCCGAGGATCTTGATGAGGGTGGATTTGCCGGCGCCGTTCTCGCCGAGGAGCGCGACGACCTCGCCTCGGCGGACATCGAGGCTGACGCCCTTCAGCGCGCGCGTGCCGCCGAACGTCTTGACGACGTCCTCGAAACGGAGAGTCCCCTCCCCCTGCATGGCGCATCCTCCCGGTGCCGGATCGTGCCGGCGATTCCTCGGTACTCCGACCGATTTCGTCTGTTATCGGGAACTCCGGGCGAGCTGTCAAAGACCTCTGCGGAACAATCGGCGGATCGACGAGGGAAATTGCGCCGGAGGGGAGTAGGCGGCGGCTTGACGGGCGAGAGCGCCTTCGGAATGGCGTTCGCCGTTGGGGGCTGCTGCCGCGGCCGAAAGGGAGGTCCTTGTCGTGAGGTCCCACATCTTCGCTATGGCGCTCGGCCTGCGGCCTGTCGGGCCATCGATCGGCACGTCTGCGATCGCGTCAGACGTTTCCTTGCCAAGCGGCACAAGGAAAGTGGACGAGGAACGCGGCCCCCTGGGGAAAAATCTTCGCGACACTCGGCGTCAAACATCTCACCACGACGCCGAACGCCACCACAGTGAGCCTGCAATGAAGTCTGTCGGAAAGCCGGATGCGGGAAAACCGCACGTGCGGTTTGATGCGTGGGGAAGGGAAACGAGGCGTTGCCTATGTACCCACTATAACACGCCCTTTCAACTTTCTATATTGTATAGTCGATTATTCACGGATATTTCACGCAGACCTTCTATCCTGCAGCAACTTGGTAGCGGTGGATAATAGGCATTCGCAGCGTTCACGCTATCCTCGCAGCCGCTCGTATCTTCTTGTCTCTGCGCTGGGAAATAAAACTATTGGACGTGCAGAGAGGCTTGCATTAGCTTCCCAGAGCCAGAATATCGTGTAATTCGAGATAAATATACTCGGAGAAATGCTTCGCTACCCACTGATTTTTATAAACCAATCGACAAATTAAAGTACCTGTATCGCGGCGGATGTTTATATTCATGTTTCTATACCTATTAAATAAATATTAATGTTTCGCCTACCCGTGAGGTTCCATGTCGTTCATGCATGTCAATGCCGAATACGAAACTTGGCTCCGCAAGCAATGCGATGTGGTCGAGGCGGACCTTGAGCGAAAGCATTGTCGTATGCGGCGTAATTCTTTTGTCTTTCTGAGAGCCACATACTTTCGCTGGGCAAGATCAATCGAAGGGGTTTGTCCCGGGCTGATCGATGCGCCTGCTGTTCTTGCAGTCGGCGACATCCACGTGGAGAATTTTGGAACCTGGCGCGATGCTGACGGTCGGCTTGTCTGGGGTGTGAACGATTTCGATGAAGCCGCAGTCATGCCCTATACTCTTGACCTGCTGCGGCTTGCCACGAGCGTCAGGCTCACGCCCAACCTCGCGCTTTCGTCCCGCCGCACTTGCGAGGCCGTCCTGTTCGGCTACGAGAAGGGGCTGGACAATCGCCGTCCGACCTTGCTCGATGAGCGTGCTACTTGGATGCGGAGTAGGATTGCCTGCTCCGATAGCGACCGTGAACGCTTTTGGCGGGATATCGAGGATCTTCGCCACGGCTCACCGCCAGCACTCGCACAGGAGGCGCTGCGGTTTGCCCTACCCGGCAACGCCTGCATTGAACATTTCGCTCCGCGCACCAAGGGAGGGGGCAGTCTCGGGAGACCTCGCTATATCGTGGTGGCAAAATGGTGCGGCGGTCGCATCGTTCGGGAAGCCAAGGCTGTCGTGCCATCCGCTTGGCACTGGGCGCATAGGCAACCAGGGCATCCTTCGAATTTCCTGAAGCTTGCACAAGGACGTTTTCGGGCCCCCGATCCTTTCTTGGCGCTTTACAAGGATCAATTCGTAGCTCGCCGACTTGCGGCCGACTCCCGTAAGATCGACCTCGGCGCCCCGGAAGGCGCTGACCTCGACGAGCGCCTGCTCACCGCCATGGGAGCCGATCTCGCTGCAATCCACGGTGTTCGTGACGAAGACACCAGAGATATCAAAGGGGACCTAGAGAAGCGGTCGGCAGACTGGCTATACAAAAGCGCCAAGGAAGCCGCCGAGTGGGTTGGGCGTGATTTCGATCGCTATGTCGCGGATACCGCGCAATTTGATGCTGAAACCTGAATAGGAATCCAATATTCCTTCGATCCCGCGTTACTCCGCGAAGTCAAGTCGCGCCATGAATACGCAGTCTGTATTTTCTCATCTGAGAAACTAAGTATTATTAATATAAAGAAATAAAACTTTGTAAAATTTTGGTTTTAAATAAATTTATTCGGAATAAATAATGCGATATTTCTGATGGGTCGTTTCATCTTCGTGGCAAGGATAAGAAAAATGGTAAGTATCGTCAAGGCTATCGCGTTTTCGAACAATGAAGTGGGATTTCTGGCTTGGCGTCTTGATCATGATCTTGTTGAGGGATGCCTCGGGTTTAACATCGTGCGCGAGTACCTCGACGAGGGAGGTGACGTTACACTCCGACGGCCGCTCGCCTCCTATGTACCGTTCCTTGGTCAACACAATACGAAATGGCAAGCACAGAATACAACTATTTGGCCGATACAAAAATTCACCTGGCGCGATCTTACGTTGCGCAAGAAGCGCGATGGCTCTGGGCGACGCCCCGATAATGAGCGTGTTCGGTACCAAATTCGCGCCGTGGGTGATCTCAAACCCGGGCTTGAGAAAGTCGAAACCATCCCGGAAAGTCACATCGATCGTGCCACCGGACAAGTCGTAGCTCATACATACGATGGCCCACCGAGGGCCCTAGGTTACCTAACGCCTGCGGCCTTTACCAATGTCGTAGAAGTGACGGCGTTGCGACCGCCCTTCCGCGCGACGTTTACCAATGGCATCCTATCCACACAGTTCCTGCGCAATGTGCTGTCGGAAGATGGCAAGGTGGAGGACGGCGAACTCGTTAGGCATCTCACCACACCTGGTGACTGGCTGCGCAATTATTTAACGGGTGATGTCATCCCGCTTATGCATGATTTCTTCGAAAAGAATGTCGGAGGCCGTTTCCGGGCGGCACTCTATGAACTCGATGACAAGGAACTGGTCGACCTGCTTGCTGTCCACGCCGACCGAATTGACCTTATCCTTTCGGATGCCGGCGACGCCTCAATTGAAGGATCGGACGGAGCAAAACAAACTATCTACGATACCCGCAACTCATCCGCACGTCAGAAGTTGCGCGCCATTGCAGATCGGCCGGGTTCGAAATTTCGGTTGATCAATCGGATGTTCAACGGTTCCGGTCATATCGGTCACAACAAATTCGTTGTCTTCATGCCGAATCCTCAAACTGCTACGCAAGTATTGACTGGTTCGACGAACTGGACCTCGACCGGCATCGCTGGACAAAGCAATAACTGTACCGTCATCGACGACGCGGTCGTCGCCGCAGGCTATGTTTCCTATTGGGACCAAATGTTCAAGGACAAGCAAATGGATCCTGTACCCTTGAACGCTGTCGCGACCGGTGCTGGTCAAGGTGACGACCTGAAGAAATTTGATCTCGCTCCAGTAACCACAACGTTCAGTGGCGGAGCCACATTGGAAGCTTGGTACTCACCAAATGTTCCGGGGGCTTCTCAGCCAACTACGAGCAAGACCAAAGCTCCCTCTGTCCCTCCGGATATGGCACGGCTATTTTCATTCATGCGACAAGCCAAGCGCTCGATCTTTTTTCTCATATTTTATCCTTCCCAAGGCGGTACTAATTCGATCGTGGGAGAGGCGATCAATCTAGGAATAAGGGACACCTCGCTTGAGGTGATCGGAGCCATATCTGATCCGAAGGCTATGTGGCTCTATCAACCCGGCCGCAAAGCAGGATCGGGGCCTAAGATACCCGCCTGGTCCCCGCATGTATTTCAGCAAGCTGGCGTCTCCGTCGTGAGGGCCACCGCGTTGACCGACAAAAACCTCGTTCAGGGCCTGGGCGACTTCAAATTGAATGAACGATTGACAGCATTCGGCAATGGCGCCGGCGCCATCATTCACGACAAGATATTGGTGATTGATCCAATGGATTCGCAAAGTTGCGTTGTTGCATTTGGCAGTCATAACCAAGGCTACAAAGCCTCTTACAGCAACGATGAGAATTTGGTGATCGTGCGAGGGCATCAGGGGATTGCACAGGCTTATGCCGCACATGTGCTCGACGTCTACGATCATTACAAATTCCGGGCAACGGAGGCCGAGATCGCTGCCAAACAGAAGGGGCAGCAAAGTACGGCCGGCCCAGATCAAACCGGCTGGGAAGGATTTCTCAAAACGAGCGATAGCTGGCAGAAGACCGCATCCCGGCGCCTGGCGAGCTATTTTACGGAGTGACTAGGTTATGCCAATCGAAAATTATTCCGCCCTCAAGGGGCGTCCGATCAGTAGCCGCATCGCGACGGGCAAAAACCCGCATTACCAAGTGCTCGTGTCTGCCAATGGCGTCCTGTTTCGCATCGCCATCAATGTTCGCTCGGATGATGGGAGCGAAGTCGAATTTATCGTCAACTCACACTTCGAACATCCG
This sequence comes from Labrys monachus, assembly GCF_030814655.1. Taxonomy (NCBI): domain Bacteria; kingdom Pseudomonadati; phylum Pseudomonadota; class Alphaproteobacteria; order Hyphomicrobiales; family Xanthobacteraceae; genus Labrys; species Labrys monachus. The sequence continues at coordinate 2,909,227 of NZ_JAUSVK010000001.1, read as the reverse complement.
ATCACTGAAGTCTGGGAATCCTTGCCAGGCGGATTGACTGCAATTGCGAGCGCGCCAGGTGGTGCGGCGATTGATTTCATTCGCGGAAACCTTGCGCAGCCTTGGGAATTCAGGCCTCTCCCGATGTCAGCATCCGGTCCGGACAACGACCTGAATGAGAAGATCGATGCATACGTGCAGCGCGCCATGTCCGACGAATTTGCTGTCATCTATGCGTTTGGGGCAGCCTGGGGCCCCGAGGAGAATAAGGCCGACGCATATTTCGGTTTCAAACCGGGGCGGGGGATCCACGACATCCATATGAATCAAGGAAATCCCAAAGGCAAACATGATCAGGACAACGGTCCTTGGCAGGATGGGGGACTAGTCTTTTCCTTCCCAACCGAAAAACAGTGGGTGGCGGCCTTTTTGAAATTTCAAAGTCAGGCATGGCATTCGGACGATACGACGGCGCGGCCCATAATCCACGCCGATCCAGAGCATCCGCATCTTCCTCATACTCCCGTCAGTCGCGATGGAATTCCCACGCTCGATGTACCTGACGGGCTGGTACGGATCGTCGCCGCCTATGTGAACGATATTCGGACGCCGGAGCATGAGACCGTTACGCTGTTGAACACATCCGATTGTCCCGTCGACGTCACCGACTGGACACTGAAAGACAAGCAAAAAAATGCAATCCGCCTTCGGGGTGTGATCGCTCCCGGTATAACGAGGGTGGTGGATATCGAAGCACCAATGACGCTGTCGAACAAGGGGGGGGTCATCACATTACTCGATGGTCGTGGGATCAAGGTACACGGAGTTTCATATACGCGTGAACAGGCTCGGCAGCCTGGGCGCACAATCCCGTTCCAGTCCTGACGCGATCTGATCGGACAGTTGGTTGGATCGAACCTTCATGACAAAGGTCGCCTCAGGTGGCTGAGAGATCCAGCGGGCCATAGCCTTGGCCAGCGAGAATTCTCCTTCGAGATTCGGAACAAATCACGCACAAATCTTGACATCCGCCCTCCCCCATGGCCTACTTTCTCTCGGAATGAAGAGCGGCGGGGCCAAGGTTCGCGATACCGCCCCGTGCCTTCCACCCACTCCGGGCGATCCCGGTTTACGCTTGCGGCGCGCCAGCCGTATCGAGGCGCCTGTCCGTCTTGCCATGGTGTTGGAAGCCATGGCTGGGCCGGCGCCGAGAGGGATCGCTGCAGACCGCCCCATTGCTCTCACGAGCAATGCCGGGACCGCCGACATCCGGTAGCGCCGGGTGTGCGATCACCCGGCCGTCAGGTCTGCACACGGGGCTTGATGAGGAACGTGCCGGGATCGGGCCGCCTTCGGGCCTGCCGCAGATCCCGCGCGAGACAGGAGAGGCGCCGGCCTTCCAGGCCGGATCGCCTTGTCGGACGCCGGCGGCCGGCAAACCCGGCCCGCAGCGTCCGCGGCCGCAGCAGCACGGGGACCCGGCTGCTCCGGCCGGCGGGGTGCGGCGAAGATATAAGCCGTCCGCCAAGGCCCCTGTCCCGCCCGTTCCGTGGGTGAGGCTTGCGTCCCGACTGGCTTCCCTGGCCCGGAAGCGGTGGCGGGATGTGTGGCCTGTCCGGCAGGACTGGTGATGGAGGGAACCGTGCCCTCCGGCGCCGGCGATGCCTCCCGTCCGGCAGTCCGGGTTCAGGCCGAAAGCTTGATCGGATCGATGGGAAAGAGCCTGGCTCCGGCGCGTTGCCTGTTGGCGCGTCCCGGCCTGGCGGGAAAGGGGCGACGGCGGCCTTGCACAACATGCGAGGCCCCGATTCCTCACGACCACGATCCTACACCGCACCACGGCTGACACCAGAACAGCCGTCGTCGCCCCGATCTTCCCTTGCACAATCCGGCCCGGACAGGGCGCGGCGACGAAGACGCGTGCCCGCAGAGCTATCACCCGTCATCCCGTGCGCACGGCACCCCGCAGGGGTGCGGTGCAGATCCGGGATGACCAGCCGCACTATCGCCTGCCCGGCGTTCTTCCCTGGGACCGCGGGCGTCTCGCCCGCTCTTGCCACCCCCAAGCGCAACGTTTCAACCTTCGAGCGCGGCGTTTCCAGAGCGGGCGTCTCGCCCATATGCGCTAACTTTGCCGACAATAGCGCGATTTTCCTTCTCCCATGCCAGGCTGTGTGAAAACCCGTCCGAGCGATTCCCAAAGTACTTAGAATATGCTGTAATGTTATTCTACAGTATCGGAGGATCATTATGGCACATGTTGTTGGAGAATCGCGCTATCAACGATCTCTGGTGGCTTCGAGCCTTGATGAGATTGTTTGTGGTGATCATCCGGTGCGTGTCATCGATGCCTTTGTCGATGGCCTTGATTTGAATGGGCTGAAATTTTCGAAAGTCGAAGCCGAAGCAACAGGCCGGCCGCCCTATCGGCCTGCCGATCTACTGAAGCTGTACGTCTATGGTTACCTGAACCGTATACGCTCCAGCCGCAGCCTCGAACGGGAAGCCGTGCGCAATATCGAGGTACAATGGTTGGTCAACCGCGTGACGCCTTCCTTCAAGACGATTGCCGATTTCCGCAAGGAGCATGTCGAGGCGATCATAGGGGTGTGCCGATCCTTCATCCGGTTCTGCCGTGGCCAGTCCCTGTATGGTGGAGAGCTGGTAGCTCTAGACGGAACCAAGATCGAAGCCGTTGCCAGTCGCAAGAAGGTGATCACGCCCAAGGAACTGGAGAAGCGGATGGCCAAGCTCGACGCTCGGATTGCCGATCATCTGAAGGCGATGGATCAAGCCGATCGCGAGGAGGCCGCGGCCGAGGCTCAAACCAGACCGGAGGATGTCGCCAAAGCCCTTGCGAGCCTGCGTGTGCGACGCGAGGAGATCCAGGCCCAGGCCCGGGATCTGGCTGCCGCGGGGCTCAGCCAGAAGGTGATCGGCGAGGACGAGGCACGCCTGATGAAGACAGCCCGCCACGGCCATCAGGTTGCCTACAATGCCCAGAGCGTCGTGGATGACAAGCATGGCCTGATTGCGCAGTTCGACTTGATCAACGATTGCAACGATCAGGCCCAGCTCCTGCCGATGGCTCAGGCGGCCAAGGAGGCGCTGGAGGTGGAAAGCCTCGCCGTGGTCGCCGATACCGGCTATTCCAATGGCGAGCAGGGCGAGGCCTGCGCATCGGCGGGCATCACGGCTGCGGTTCCTCGCCAAAAGACCGTCAATGCCAGGAATGGCGACCTCTTCAGCCGCGAGGCCTTCTCCTATGATGCGGCCAGCGACAGCTGGACCTGTCCCGCGGGAGAGATCCTCTCGCTTCGTTGCATCTCCCAGACCGAGCAGGAGAAGCGCTACTCGACCACAGCCTGCGGCGGCTGTGCCCTGAAACCCAAATGCACCAAGGCTCAGAGCCGGCAGATCACGCGCCACCTTTATGAGGACGCTCGCCAGGCCATGCATCGGCGCACCATCGAGAACCCGACCCTGATGAAGCAGCGGCGCCAACTGGCAGAGCATCCCTTCGGCACCATCAAATGGATGCTGGGCTATCCCCGCTTCCTGCTGCGAGGCCTCCAGAAGGCAAAAGCTGAACTGGCTCTCGCCGTCCTGGGCTTCAATCTCAAGCGGGTTACCGCAATCCTGGGCATTCCAGCCCTCCTGGAAGCCCTCAAAGCAAATCCACTATGAAATCAATCTTCCTCGCCCACAGGTTCCGGACACAATCCAAGACTGCGCGGAGTTCTCGCACAGCCTGATGCGGGAGAAGGTGGCGCGAAGCGCCGGATGAGGGTCTAGACTTCTGCAATTCCAGCGCGACTATTGAGCTATCTGCGTTGAAGTTTAGACCCTCATCCCCCTGCCGGGACCTTCTCCCGAACAGGGAGAAGGCGGGTATTTCCGTTATGTTAGCGCATATGGGCGAGACGCCCGCGGTCCCAGGAGACACGAATGGCAAAAGTCGCGTCTTTGCTTTTCATCGCGGCGCCTTGGACAGACTGGCGTCCCCCTCGGGCCGCCCTATATTGCCTGCATCCGCTCCGCCGGAATTGAAAGCAAGCGCCGGAGTGTGCGCCATGCGGGCGAGGCCTATCGATGCGACATGATCAATCGAGGACAGATGCGATGAACGTCGCCATTGATACCGCGGATTTCCGCACGCCCGCCGAACGGGATCCGCGCTGGAGCATCCTTCTCAGCCGCGACCCTGCCGCCGACGGCACATTCGTCTATTCGGTGCGGACGACCGGCATCTATTGCCGGCCCACCTGCCCTTCCCGGCTGGCCAAGCCCGTGAACGTCGCCTTCCACGCCACCTGCGAGGAGGCGGAGCAGGCCGGCTTCCGGGCCTGCCGCCGCTGCCGCCCGAACGAGGCGCCGCTGGCGGAAAAACACGCCGCCGCGATCGCCCGGGCCTGCCGCCGCATCGAGAGCGCCGAGGAATTGCCGCCGCTGGAGGACCTCGCCCAGGCCGCCGCGATGAGCCCGTTCCATTTCCACCGTCTCTTCAAGGCGGCGACCGGGCTGACGCCGCGCACCTATGGCGCGGCCCATCGCGCCAAAAAGGTCCGCGAGCAGCTGGCGGACGGCAGGAACAGCGTCACGGAAGCGATCTACGATGCCGGCTTCAATTCGAGCAGCCGCTTCTACGAGCGCTCCAACGACGTCCTCGGCATGACGCCGACCGCCTTCCGCAATGGCGGGACGGATGCCGCGATCCGCTTCGCCGTCGGCGAATGCGCGCTGGGCTCCATCCTCGTCGCCTGCAGTGAGAAGGGCATCTGCGCCATCCTGCTCGGCGAGGATCCGGACAGGCTCGCCCGCGACCTCCAGGACATGTTCCCCAAGGCCCGACTGATCGGCGGCGATGCCACCTTCGAGGACCTCGTCGCCAGGGTCGTCGGCTTCGTCGAGGCGCCGGGCCTCGGGCTGGACCTGCCGCTCGACGTGCGCGGCACGGCCTTCCAGCAGCGGGTCTGGCAGGCGCTGAGGGCCATTCCCTGCGGGCAGACCGCGAGCTATGCGGAGATCGCCAGGCGCATCGGGGAACCCAAATCGGTCCGTGCCGTGGCGCAGGCCTGCGCCGCCAACCGGCTCGCCGTCGCCATCCCCTGCCACCGCGTCGTGCGCACCGACGGCGCCCTGTCCGGCTATCGCTGGGGCGTCGAGCGCAAGCGCCGCCTGATCGAGACGGAGGCGCAGGCGTGACCGTCATATGCGCTAACTTAACTTAGGCGGGTGCAACGCTCGGGTCTCCCTTCCCCTTGCGGGCGCCGCATTTCCTGCGGAAATGTCGGGGGGTAAGGGATGGGGGTCGAGACATAGTCTCGACCGATGAGATTGTCGTCCCGACCCCCACGCGTGACCGTCCGGCATCGGCGGCCGGGGCGAGGCTTCTCACCCCGGCGTGATGCACCGGCCGGAACTTGTCGGTTGATCCGCCGGTCCGGTTCCGGCACCAGGGGACGGTGACCGGATTCGGGAAGCCCCCGTCATCGATCCGGCGGTGAGGAGCAAGATGGTGAAGGTCTACCTGGCCGGCCCCGAGGTCTTTCTGAGCAATGCCCGGATGATCCTGGCGCGCAAGGCCGAACTCGCCCGGGCCGCAGGCTTCACGCCGCTCGTTCCCGGCGACCTCGCCATTCCCGAGACGAACAGCAAGCGCGAGCGGGGCGTGGCGATCAGCGGCGTCAATGAAGGCATGATGCGCCATGCCGACCTGATCATCGCCAATCTCACGCCGTTTCGCGGCATCAGCGCCGATGTCGGCACCGTGTTCGAGCTCGGCTTCATGTGCGGCCTCGGCCGGCCCGTCTACGCCTATACCAACAGCGCGCGCGGCTATTTCGAGCGCGCCCTGCACGACTATTACGGCGGCAGGGTTGCAAAGCGGCCCGACGGTGCGACGGCCGGCCCGGACGGTCTGAGCATCGAGGATTTCGACATGGCCGACAACCTCATGCTCGACGGCGGCATCGAAACGCGTGGCGGCACCTTCGTGCGGCGGCCGGTGCCGGAAGCGGAGCGCTTCACCAATCTGCAGGCCTTCGAGGAATGCCTCGCCATCGCGGCCCGGCGCCATCTCGCCTGAGTCCCGGCGAGCCGGTCCGCGGCCGGCCCTCCGCGAGGCGGCCTTCATGCGCCGCCCCGTCGAGGTTGGCGCGGCGCCTGTTCAGAGTGCCGGCTCGGATATCCTGAACGGAGCCTCTTCGCTCTGCATCGACTGGACCAGCGCGGCGATGTCGATGGTGGCGATGTGGCAGAAGGTATCGGAGACGGCATAGGGCAGGATGATCTGGTCGCCATGCCGCATGCCGCCGCAGGTATAGACGACGTTCGGCACATAGCCTTCGCTGCGCAGCGGGTCCGGCCGGATCAGCGGCTCGCGCAGGCGGGCCAGGATCCTGGAAGGATCGTGCTTGTCGAGAAGCACCGCGCCGATCGAATATTTGCGGATCGGACCGACGCCGTGCGTCAGCAGCAGCCAGCCCTCGTCGAGTTCGATCGGCGAGCCGCAATTGCCGATCTGGACGAATTCCCACGGAAATTCCGGCTTCAGGATGGCTTTGCCGTCATCCCATGCATAGAGATCGTCCGAATAGATGAGATAGAGGTTCTCATTGTCCTGGCGGCCGATCATGGCGTATTTGCCGCCGATCTTGCGGGGGAACAGCGCCATGCCCTTGTTGCGGGCGGCGGCGCCGGTCAAGGGCACCATGCCGAAGGATATGAAGTCCGTCGTCCGTATCAGCTCGGATCGGATCGCCCTGCCGTCATAGGCGGTATAGGTCGCGTAGAAGATCGTCTCGCCGTCCTCCTCGAACGCCACGAAGCGGGCATCCTCGATGCCGTTCGACTGCGACGCGGTCACGGGGAAGATCACGCGCTCGCTGATGACGCAGTCGGCTTCGAAGCTGACCTCGACCTGGTCTCCGTGCGGCGTCGCTATCCGGTCCTGCACCTTCGGAAGCGAGGCGAGGCGCGCCGCCGGCTCGACGGTGACGCAGCCATCGGCGGCGATGGATCCCTGACGGAAGGTCAGCGATGAAATATGTCCCTCGCCGACGGCCCGCAGGCTCAGGATGAAGCTGCTGCCGCCCTCCGGCGCACCGGATTGATCCGGATCGAGGACGATGCTGGGATTGAACAGGGCGGACGCCTCGAAGGAATATTCGTTCAGGAAATAGGCGCCGACCAGCAGGCGCTGCATCGGGCTGAAGACGGCGTGGGCCGCGAAGGCGTCCTCCATCTCCTCCGCCCGCGCTTCGATCACCGCGGGCAGGTTTCGATGGCGCTGTTTGAAATTATCCATGACGTCGGCCAGCTGACTGGCTGCCGTCTCGGCATCGAGCGTCAGGACACGGTCGACGATGTGGTTCGCCCTGGCCTTGTCGATCGGGGTGAAATCGCGGGGTTCGGTCGCCGGCCTGAACGGGCGGACGATGACACGGGCGGGGTCGGGCCGCAGATAGACCGGCTGGCGGCACAGGAGCGAAACATCAGACAAGGCTTCCTCAATTCTTGTGGGGCTTCAGGAGACCGAAGCGCGCATGGCCCGAAGCGATCCGATCTTGTGGCTGTCGCCGGTCTGGCGAGCGAGCTGGCGGATCTCCGCAAGGCTGAGAAGATAGGAGACGACGGATTCGCCGCCGCGATTTTCATTGGCGCGATCGGGATGGAGCCCGTCGCGGCAGCTTCCGGTTTCGGGATCGACCAGGGAGACCCACAGATCGTTGGTGCCGAGGAACCAGGCGAATATCCGGTTGGCCTCGACCTTCCAGTCGGGATTGCCGTCGACGCGCCACGCCTCGGCGCAGGCGGAAATCATCGCGGCGGCCTCGAGCGGCTGCTGGTCGAACGCCTCCGGCTGCACCCTCCTGTCGCCGAAGCTCTTCGAGCCGACAGGCCTGAACACGCCCGCCGAGGTGGTCTGCAGGGCCGCCAGCCAGCGCAGGGAGCGCAGGCCCGCCTCGACATCGGCCGGCGTCGGCAGCGCATGCCCCGTTACGATCAGGGCCTGGCACAGACGCGCATTGTCATAGGCCAGGCCGTCCTCGAACCAGACCCAGTCCTTCGTCTCCGCAGCCGACAGGAGCGCCATCAATCTGGCGGCGAGACGGCGGCGGACGAGATCGGCGGACCGGTCTTCGGGCTCGACGGCGCAGTAGCCGTCCAGGCCCAGCAGCGCGAACGCCCAGGCCCGCGGCGACCGGAAGGCCTCCACCGTCGGCAGGGCCCGGGCGAAGAGATCGGCTGCCCATTGCCGGCGCGACGGGCTGGTATCGCTGCGCGCGCATTCCCCGAGCGCCCAGAGCGTGCGCCCATGGCTGTCCTCCGATCCCGTGTCCTCGAGCCAGCGCCGGTCGAAGCTCATGAAGTTGCGGAACCGCGCGGTGTCGGGATTCCAGGCATGCTGCACGAAGGCGGCGAAACGGGCCGTCAGCGGTTCCGGCAGGCTCTGTTCGCCGGCATTGTTGAGCGCGCAGGCGACCAGCAGCGCGCGGGCATTGTCGTCGACGCAATAGCCGTGGGAACGGTCCGGCACCGAGTGCACCGCATGCTGGAAGAGCCCGGTATCGTCGCACATCGACAGGAAATGATCGGTCTGCATGGCCGGTGCGGCATTGGGCGCGCGCAGCGGAGCGTAATAATCCGGCCGGCCGATGGATTTGGCCCGATATTCGCGCCGGGCCGTCTCGAACAGGCCGAGATAGCGCTCGGCGGTCCGCTCCCACGTCATCGAGCGGCTGCTCGCATAGGCTCGCTTGCGCATCGCCTCGCGCCGCACGTCGTCGGTGAGCAGGCCGGAGATCGCCTCGCCGATGGCGGCGACGTCCCCGAAGGGCACGAGGATGCCGCGCTGATCGGCCAGCAATTCCCGGGCGTGCCAATAGGGCGTGGAGACGACGGCCTTGCCCAGGCCGAAGCTGTAGGCCAGGGTGCCCGACGTCATCTGCGCTTCATTGAGATAGGGCGTGACATAGACGTCGCACATCGAGATGAAGTCGAGCAGCGTCGCCTTGTCGACGAACTGGTCGAGGAAGACGACGTGGTCCTCGATGCCGAGTTCCCGCACGCGGGCCACCAGGCTCTCGCGATAGACTTCGCCGCGGTCGCGCAGGAGATTGGGATGGGTGGCGCCGAGTATGACGTAGACCGCATCGGCCCGGCTCTTCAGGATGGCGGGCATGGCATCGATCATCACCTCGATGCCCTTGTTGGGCGACAGCAGTCCGAAGGTCAGGATGACCGTCCTGCCGCCGAAGCCCAGCCTGTCCTTCACCGCATCGGGTTCGACGAAGGCAAAATCGGGAATTCCGTGGGGAATGACCTCGATCTTGCCGGGCGGCACCCGATAGACGGTGCGCAGCAGCTCCCGTCCCTTTTCGGCCATGACGACGACCTTCGCCGAAGCCGCCACGATCCGGTTGAGGACGCCGCGCTGCACGGGTGTCGGCTCGGCCAGAACCGTGTGGAGCGTGGTCACGACCGGCATGGTCAGCCGCGACAGCAGCGCCATGATGTCGCCGCCGGCCTCGCCGCCGAAAATGCCGAATTCATGCTGGAGCGAAACGAGTTCGACCCGCCTGGCGTTCAGGAATTCAGCGGCGCGGATATAGTCCCCCACCCTGTCGTCATGGATCTCGAAGCGCACGGCAGGCGGGTAGTCATAGCTGTGGCCGCGATCGGTCATGGCGACGATCGACGTCTCCACGCCTGGGCGCGATGTCGAGATCGCCTGCTGCAGGTCGGTCGTGAAGGTGGCGATCCCGCAGCGGCGCGGCAGCGAGTTGCCGATGAAGGCCAGGCGGTCCAACGTAATCATCACAGAACTCCTCTCGGCATCGCACTGGCCGGATCGTGAATGCCGAGCGGCAGGGAAGGACCTCCGACGCGGGATATGCCGTCACCGGCGCGGAGCAGGAGAGACGGCTTCGCATGCGGCGCGGCATAGGCGAGGAGGCCGCTGAGGCCTTGCGGGCCGACTTCGAGGACGACACGATCCTCTTCCAGGAAGAGGGCCTCGCCGATCCGCATCGTCGTCGTCCCGGTCGGAGCGCCGCCCTCGAAGGCGAGGAGCCAGGCCTCGCCCGACGCATCGAGTTCCCACGCCGTCGCCGGCGGGAGATCGACCCGCTCGAGCGCGAAATAGGGATTGGCCACCAGGAGGGTCCTTTCCCCGGAAAGCCGCACGGGGATTGGTTGCGTCGCCGCCGGTCCGGCGTCGGAAACCGCCACGGCGCTGTCGACGTGAAGCTGGCGGTGCCGGCCATAGTCGAACAAGCGGTATGTCGTGTCGCTTCTCTGCTGGATCTCGGCCAGGACGAGCCCCGCTCCGATGGCATGGATGGTGCCGGCGGGAATTGAAACGAGATCGCCCTTCAGGACACCGCGCCACTGAACGAGGTCTTCGATCGAGCCGTCCTCGATCGAAGCGCGCAACTGGGGCGGCGTAAGCCTGCCGGCGAGCCCGGCGGCGACCTTCGCCCCAGGCTCGGCCGAGAGGACATACCAGGCTTCCGTCTTGCCGTGATCGAGGCCGACCGATCGGGCGAAGCTGTCGTCCGGATGGACCTGGATGGAGAGCGGGGCGGTGGTGAACAGGAGCTTGAGGAGAAGAGCGGAGGGCGAGGCGTCCGGGTCGCTGCGCTCGAACCACAATTCGCCGATTGCGGCGCCGTCCTGCAGCTTGCTCCACGGCCGGAGGTCGCGGCTGCCCCATGGCTTGTCCACGACTCGTATCGCAGCATGTTCGATCGTCATGCGGTATCTCCTGATCCTACCGCACGGAACGTTGCCGGAGGCGGCTGTTGGCACACACGTGCGAGGCCCGGCTGACTGCCGGTGGCATCAACGCGTGCGCTGTCGTTGGCCGCGATGCACTCCTTCAAAAGATCTGAATCGGGACATCCTCGCGATGGACGCAGATAGCGGCCTCAGGGGCCGCGATCCGTGTCGTGGAGGGATGCGGACGGCAAATCGGGGCGTCAGCCCTTCTTCTTCGGCGTATTGAAGGTCACGGGCGTCAGGGCTCCCCTGACAAGGCTCGTCGCGACGACCGGTGCGGCGGGCTTGGCGGTCTTTGGCTTGCGGGTCTCGCGATTGCCGCGTTTCTGCTCTTTGGCCATGCCGGCCTCCTATGCGCTCGATCGACAGTAACGCCCGGCGCAGGCAGAGCCCGCGCCGCGGCACGATGATGGTCGCCGGGCCCTAGCGCCGCCGACATGCCGGCCAGACCAGATCCGGTCAGTCCAGGACCTTGAGGTTGTCGGCGGACATCTTGCCGCTCTTGCGATCGGCGACGAGTTCGAAACCGACCTTCTGGCCTTCGCGCAATTCGCTCAGGCCGGCCCGCTCAACCGCACTGATATGGACGAAGGCATCGTTGCCACCATTGTCAGGTGCGATGAAGCCGAAGCCCTTTTGGAAGTTGAACCACTTGACGGTTCCCGATGCCATGGGAAACCCTTTCTTAAACAAAACGTTGCTTGCCCGCGAACTACCGAAGGCCGTCGAAATCGCGTTTTTCAGGAAGAATATTGTCAGCCTGTTCGCAGTTTTCGTGCAAAAAGCTAAGTCATACGACCATCTATCGACGCATTTACCATGAACCTCGTTCAAATGAATTACAAGAATTATTATGATTAAACAAAAATCCCTACGCCGAATTAATTTACGGCCAAACAATTTCTTGGCAAGAACGGCGATGGCTGCACGCCGATCGTCGCTTCGTTGGGCCCATCCGGGGCAGCGATCGGCCGGGAACAGGAGAGATCGCCCCCTATCCCGCGCGGTAAAGACGGGTTAGGTTGATCCCCCATTCAAACGAATAGACAAGATTGCCATGACTTTCCGTACCGGTCTCGTCGACGCTATCGGCCACACGCCTCTCATTCGCCTCAAGCGCGCTTCGGAACTGACGGGCTGCACCATCCTGGGTAAAGCCGAATTCATGAATCCCGGACAGTCGGTGAAGGACCGTGCGGCGCTCTACATCATCAAGGATGCGGTGGCGCGGGGCCGGTTGCAGCCCGGCGGCACGATCGTCGAAGGCACCGCCGGCAACACCGGCATCGGGCTCGCGCTGGTGGCCGACGCCATGGGTTTCAAGACGGTGATCGTCATTCCGGAGACCCAGAGCCAGGAAAAGAAGGACATGCTTCGTCTTGCCGGCGCCGAACTCGTCGAGGTGCCGGCCGTGCCCTACGCCAATCCCAACAATTACGTGAAGGTGTCGGGCCGCCTCGCCGAACAACTCGCGAAGACGGCGCCCGGCGGCGCGATCTGGGCCAACCAGTTCGACAATCTCGCCAACCGGCAGGCCCATATCGAGACGACGGCGCCGGAAATCCTGACGCAGACGGACGGCAAGGTCGACGCCTTCATCTGCTCCGTCGGCACGGGCGGCACCCTTGCGGGCACCGGCATCGGCCTCAAATCCATCGACCGGCGCATCAGGATCGGCGTCGCCGATCCGATGGGCGCGGCGATGTATTCCTGGTTCACCGACCGTGAGCTGAAATTCTCCGGCTCGTCCATCTCCGAAGGCATCGGCCAGAACCGCGTGACGAGGAACCTCGAAGATGCGCCCGTGGATTTCGCCTATCAGATCCCCGACGAGGAGGCCGTGCCGCTCGTCTACGACCTGCTGCTCGAGGAAGGCTTGTGCGTGGGGCTGTCGACAGGCATCAACATCGCGGGCGCCATCCGCCTGGCGCGCGACCTCGGGCCCGGCCATACCATCGTGACCATCCTGTGCGACCACGGCTCGCGCTATCAGTCGAAGCTGTTCAATCCCGAATTCATGCGGTCCAAGAACCTGCCTGTACCGGAATGGCTGGAGCATCGCTCGACGATCGAAGCGCCGCTGGAGCGGGCATGACCATGGCGACGAAACTGCTTTTCCGCGAGGACGCCTACCGCCCATCGACCGCGGCGACCGTGCTCGGCGTGTCGGAACGCGGCATCCTGCTCGACCAGAGCGTCTTCTACGCCATGGGGGGCGGCCAGCCGGGCGATGTCGGCGTGATGACGCTCGGCGACGGCCGGACCATCGCCGTCACCAATGCGGTGTGGAACGACGATGCGAAAACCGAAGTCGCCCATGTCCTCTCGCCGGAAGGACTGCATCCGGCGATCGGCGACCAGGTGGAGCTGGCGCTGGACTGGCCGCGCCGCTATGCCCGCATGAAGGTGCACACGGCCCTGCACCTCCTCTCCGTCGCCCTGCCCTTTCCCGTCACCGGCGGCTCGATCGGAGACGGCGAGGGCCGGCTCGACTTCGACATCCAGGACGCCGGCCTCGACAAGGACGACATCGCCGCCAGGGTCAACGCCATGATCGCCCAGGCCGCCGACGTCACCGAGCGCTGGATCACCGATGCCGAGCTGGACGCCAATCCGGGCCTGGTCAAGACCATGTCGGTGAAACCCCCGCGCGGATCGGGGCAGGTGCGCCTCGTCGAGATCGAAGGGCTCGACCTGCAGCCCTGCGGCGGCACCCATGTCCGCAATACCGAAGAGATCGGCCGCATCGCGGTGACCCAGATCGAGAAGAAGGGCAAGCAGAACCGGCGGGTGCGCATCGTCCTGGCATAGGGCTGCCGCTCCTCCCTGTCGCCCGGCCCCGCGGGATTGCCGGTCATGGCGCCGGCGTGGCGAACGCCGCCGCCATGCGCGTCCTGTTCAGATAGGCGGCACCCCAGGCGAGGACGGCGACCGCCGCCGCGCCGAGCATCGGCAGGCGCAGGCCGTACCGGTCCGCCAGCCAGCCGATCGCCAGCGTGCCGCTGCCGGCCGCGACGCGCCGCAACAGAAACTGCGTGCTCATCACGCGTCCGCGCTGCACATCGCCGACCGACATCTGCAGGAGCGCCAGGGTTCCCGTGCGCCAGGTTTCGCCGGCAAGGCCGTAGAGCGCCATGATCGCCGCGGCGACAGCGAGGCTTTCCGTCAGCATCAACGCCATCACCACGACCGACGAGGCGAGAAACGCCTGCAGGATCGCCGGCGCCGTGGTACGCGCCGCGCCGCCATGTGCGATGCGCAGCGCCGCGAGCGTCGCGCCGAGCCCCGCTGCCGACATCAGGGTGGACATGCCGGCAACCCCGGCGCCGAGCACCTTGTCGGCAAAGGCCGGCAGCAATTGATAGAGCGCGGCCGTGATCGCGTCGCCGACCAGGATCAGGCCGAGCACGGCGGCGATGCCCTTGTGGCGCACGACATGGAGAACGCCATCGACGGCGTCGCCGAGAATCGAGCGGCCGCTGGCCGCCGGCGCGACATGGCCGACGGGCGTGCGCAGGAACGAGGCGGAGATCAGAAAGACGGCATAGCCGACGACATTGGTGGCATAGGCCGCGGCGGCGCCGAAATGGAGGATGATCCAGCCCGCCAGCGCCGGCCCGGCGAAGACCGCGAACTGCGTGAAGGCCGCCGCGACGGCAATGGCGGAAGGCAGCTTCTCGCGCGCGACGAAACGCGGCAGCAGGCCATAGGTCGCGGGAATGCTGAAGCTGTGGATCAGCCCATGCAGGGCGCAGAGCAAAGCGAGGGCCTCGATGGTGAGCAGCCCGCCATAGGCGAGAACCGCCAAGGCGAGCGCCTGCAGCAGAGCCGCGACATAGCTGACCATCATCAGGGTGTAGCGATCGAAGCGATCGGCCAGCACGCCGCCCAGGGGGATGAAGACGAGGTTCGGCGCGATGTCGAGCAGGGCGACGACGGCAAGCCAGGTGGTGGAATGCGTCAGTTCCCAGGCCGTCCACGACACCGCCACCGCCTGCACGAAGAAGCTCAGCCACGACAGCACGGAGCCGACCGCGTAGATGCGGAAATTGCGGTCGGCGAACGCTTCGCCGATGCCGCCGAGCCTTCCGGCAAATCCGCCGCCCGTGCCCACTTTTTCTCCTCTTGCATGTGCCGGCTTCGGACCGGCGGTTGCGACCGGGCACGACCGGCTGCGACAAAGGGCTCAGGCCGCCCATCCTTTCGCCAATTCGAGAGCCTGGCGCTCGAACAGGCCGCGATAGAGGCCGTCGGTGTGGCGGATGAGGCTGGCGTGGTTGCCCTCCTCGATGATCCGCCCCTTGTCGAACACCAGGATGCGGTCCATCGCGCGCACCGTGGAAAGCCGATGCGCGATGACGATGGTCGTCCGTCCTGTCATCAGCCGCTCCATCGCCTCCTGGATCAGATGCTCCGATTCGGAATCGAGGCTCGACGTCGCCTCGTCGAGAATGAGGATGGGCGCATCGGCAAGGAAGGCGCGTGCCAGCGCGACGCGCTGGCGCTCGCCGCCCGACAGCTTGACGCCGCGCTCGCCGACCAGCGTGCCGTAGCCCTTCGGCAGGCGGACGACGAAGTCGTGCGCATTGGCGAGCCGCGCCGCCTGCTCGATCTCGGCCATCGTCGCGCCCGGCCGGCCATAGGCGATGTTCTCGGCCAGGGAGCGGTGGAACAGGATCGGCTCCTGCTGCACGATGGCGATGTTCGCACGCAGGCTCGCCTGCGTGACCTCGGCGATATCCTGGCCGTCGACGGTGATGCGGCCGGCCTTCAGATCGTAGAGACGCTGGATCAGCTTGACGAAGGTCGTCTTGCCGGAGCCCGAGCGTCCCACCAGGCCGATCCTCTCGCCGGCCTCGATCGCGACGGAGAAGTCGCGGTAGAGCGGTTCGGCATGGCCGCCATAATGGAAGGTGACATGCTCGAAGGCGATGCGGCCGGCCGGAACGGCGATGTCGCCGGCGCCCTCCTTGTCCGACACCTCGATCGGCTGGTCATGGAAGGCGACGAGTTCCTCCATGTCGTTGACCGAGCGCTGCAGGTTGCGGATGTGCATCCCGATGTCGCGCAGATAGCCGTGCACGATGGCATAGCTCGTCAGCACCAGCGCGACGTCGCCGGCGCCGGCCTCGCCGCGGCTCCAGAGCAGCAGCACATAGCCGAGCACGAGGGCCCGCAAGGCGAGGAGGAAGACGTTCTGCGCCGTTCCCGAATTGGTGCCGAAGATCCAGGTCCGGGTGGTCCGCGCCCGCCATTTGGCGAGGATGCCCGCGAGCCGGGCGTCCTCGCGCGCCTCCGCGCCGAAGGCCTTGACCACGGCGTTGCAGGAGATCGCGTCGGCCAGGGCGCCGCCCATGCGGGTGTCCCAGCTGTTGGAAAGCCGCGCGGCGGGCGCGACGTAGTTGAGCGACAGCAGTGCCGTTCCGGCGATGAAGAAAGCCGTACCGGCCAGCACGATGGCGCCGAGCAGCGGCCAATGCGCCGCCAGCACCACGGTCGAGCCGAGAAGCACCACGATCGAAGGCAGGAGGGCGAGGAGCAGGGTGTCGTGCAGGAGGTCGAGCGCCCACATGCCACGGGTGATGCGGCGCACGGACGAACCGGCGAAATTATTGGCGTGCCAGTCGGTGGAGAAGCGCTGCAGCCGCGCGAAGGCGTCTTCCGCGACCTGCGTCATCACCGCCGTCGTCATCCGGGAGATGGCGAGAAAATAGGCCTGGCGGCAGCCGACGGCGACGGCGGCGAGCGCCAGCATGGCGCCGAGGGCGCGCCAGGCCCCCGCCCCCGCGCCCGGCCCCCGGGCGACGGCGTCGATCATGCTGCCCGCATAGATGGGAATGACGATCTCGCTCAGCGTGGCGATGGAAACGCCGGCGACGATGGCGGCGACGAGATTCTTCTGGCTGCGCCAGTGCCGGACGGTGAAGGCCAGCACGGAAAGGATCGCGTGCCTGCCCGCCTTGCCGGGGGACTGAGTCATGGTGACAACCGGCGCGCGAAACGCCGTCTCCAGGGGAAAAGCCGACGGCTCTGCGAGACGCGCTTTTCTATGTATCGAGGGGGGATTCGGTTGGGAGAGAAACGCTCCGCTTAGCGGGCCTGAATCTCTGACGGTCGTACGAAGGACGACACGCGACGGGAGCTCATAGACATTTTCATATGACCCTCCCTTTCCTCAATGGACGCCTACGCCAAAGTTAGGCGCAGCGCCAGCTTTGCGCAACCGAAAATTTCCGGGAAAGTTTCGGGGAGCCGGCAGTCCCGTCCGCGCTCCCGGGGCGTCAGGCCGTCTTGCGCGCCTTCTTGCGGCCGCCCGTATAAGGCCAGGCGAGCCTGAAACCGAGCACCATCAGCACGATGGTGGCATAGACCAGCGGCTCGACCAGCCAGACCTTCTTGATCATGATGAAATGCAGCGCGCCCAGCGCGACGGCCGCATAGACCAGCTTGTGCAGCTTGGCCCAGGCCTTGCCGCCCATCTCGCGGATCGACCAATTGTTCGAGGTGATCGCCAGCGGCACCAGGATGACGAAGGCGGCCATGCCGATGGTGATGTAGGGCCGGCGCAGGATATCGGTGAGGGCGGCATGCAGATCGAGGCCGCGATCGAGCACGACCCACACAGAGAGGTGCATCAGCACATAATAGAAGCTCAGCAGGCCGACGGCGCGGCGATAGCGCAAGAGGTTGATCCTGAAGAGCTGGCGCAGCGGCGTGATGCACAACGTGGCGATCAGCAGGCGCAGCGCCCACAGGCCGAGCCCCCATTCGAGCTGGGCGACCGGATCGGCGCCGATCTGGTCGGTGAAGGCGAGATAGAACAGCCAGGCGGCCGGCAGCAGGCCGGCGACATAGACGAGGATGCGGGGAATGTTCGGCACTGCGAAGCGCGGCCCGCTGCCGGTCCTGGCCGATGCCGTGCTCATCAGAAATTCGCCCTCAGATCCATGCCGCTATAGAGCTGGGCGACCTGGTCGGCATAGCCGTTGAACATCAGCGTCTTCTGGCGCCCGGCGAACAGGCCGGCCCCGATGCGCCTTTCGGTCGCCTGGCTCCAGCGGGGATGATCGACCTGCGGATTCACGTTGGAGTAGAAGCCGTATTCCTGCGCGTTCTCCATGTTCCACGAGGTCGCCGGCTGCTTCTCGACGAGGCTGATGCGCACGATCGACTTGATGCCCTTGAAGCCGTATTTCCAGGGCACGACGAGGCGGAGCGGCGCGCCGTTCTGGGCCGGCAGCGTCTCGCCATAGAGGCCGGTCGCCAGGATGGCGAGCGGATGCATCGCCTCGTCGAGGCGCAGCCCCTCGACATACGGCCAGGTGAGCGCGGGGAAGAAGGCGCTCTGGCCCGGCATTTCGGAGGGGCGCACCAGCGTCTCGAAGGCCACATATTTGGCGCTGCCCTGGGGATCGGCGCGCTTGATCACCTCGGAGAGCGGAAAGCCGAGCCAGGGAATGACCATGGACCACGCCTCGACGCAGCGATGGCGGTAGATGCGCTCCTCGATGGCGTAGTGCTTGACGAAATCCTCCAGCGCGAAGGTCCCGGGCTTGTTGACGAGGCCGTCGACCTTGACGGACCACGGGCTCAGCGTGAGCTTGCCGGCATAGGCCGCCGGATCGGCCTTGTCGGTGCCGAACTCGTAGAAATTGTTGTAGGTGGTGATGTCCGACAGGCTGCTGGGCTTGTCCGTCGTCGAGTAAGGGCTCTTGATGCCGGCGAGCGGCGCCGCCGCGGCGGCGGCCGGCAGCAGAGCCGCGCCGAGAGCCGCACCGGCGCTGCCGATGAGGAAGCGCCGGCGGTCGAGATAGGCTTCCCTTGGCGTCACATGCGCTTCTGTGAGGTCGGGGGCATTGCGGATGAGCATGGCGTTTCTCGCGATTTTCAGCGGGTGCTTACCTCGTCATATACGCGCGGCGGCGGCACACGTTACATAACGATCGCGTCAAAAGCGCCGCCGATTGCGTGAAGCCTCCCGTGAACGGCCGGATGCGGACAATTATTCGGCTTCTTCCAGGCTGAAGGTTTCCGATTGCTCGTCATAGGAGAAGAGTTCGGCATAGCGCGACCATGCGATCGCCGCCTCCAGGGTCTCCTCCGCATAGCTCTCGCTCATATGATCCTCGAGCTCGTTGCGGAAGCGGGCCGCCGGCGCGGCGTGGCTCGGACGTTCGTTCAGCACGCGCAGGATGAGGCCGATCAGCGGTACATGGGCGATGAGCTGCCCGGCGAAGAGCTTCTTGCGCTCGTCCGTCTCCAGGCCGGCGAAGCGCTTGCCGGCCTCGGTGAGGAGGATGTCGCCCTCGCTGAGGGAGGCGAGGCCGAGCAGCTGCAGCGTCTCGCCGAGGTGGAAGAGTTCGTCCGCTTCGAGCTGGAGCGCCCCGGCGAGGTCGGGCAGGTCGGCCCGGCCGTCATAGGGCGGGCCGGCGAGCGCCTCGATCAGGCCGGCCATCAGGTTGGTGGAGACGGCGTTGAGGGACATGCCGACGCCGCTCTCACCCACGCCGGCGGCCGCCGGCAGAAGCGGCTCCGGCCGTTTGGTCATCAGCGCATAGATGGTCTCGACCAATTGCCGGAAGGCCGGATCGAGCCGGTTGCGGGGATGCGGCAGGTCGACTTTCAGTTCGCGTGCCACGCGGCCAGGATTGGAGGAGAAGACGAGGATGCGGTCGCACATCAGCACCGCCTCCTCGATGTTGTGGGTGACGATCAGCACCGACTTGATCGGCAGCCGGCCTTCCATCCACAGGTCGATCATGTCGGTGCGCAGCGTTTCGGCCGTCAGCACGTCGAGCGCGGAGAACGGCTCGTCCATGAGCAGGAGATCGGGGTGGACGACGAGGGCGCGGGCGAAGCCGACGCGCTGGCGCATGCCGCCGGACAATTCCTTGGGATAGGCGTTCTCGAAGCCGCCGAGGCCGATGAGGTCGATCGCGGCGAGGGCCCGCTCGCGACGCTCGGCCCGCTCGACCCTCTGCGCCTCCAGGCCGAGCTCGACATTCTGCAGCACCGTCAGCCAGGGAAACAGCGCGAAGGACTGGAACACCATGGAGATGCCGGGCGGCGGCCCGTCGATCGGCTCTCCCCGCCAGAGGGCCTTCCCCGCGGAAGGCTCGATCAGGCCGGCGATGATCCGCAGCAGGGTCGACTTGCCGGAGCCGGAACGGCCGAGAAGGCCGACGATCTCGCCGCCGCTGATGGCGAGGTCGACGTCGTCGAGGACGACGACATCGCTGCCGCTGCCTTTCTTGAAGGAACGGCTGACCTTGGCGATATCGATGAGCGGGACTTTCGAGGGTTGGTCGAGCATGGGTCCTGTCTCCGCCAGGTTTCGCTGCAACAAAGGTCTAGTGGGCTTCGCTCATGCTTCGATCGAGCCCGATCCGGGAGGCGTCGCGGATGCGGAGCCATGACGGACTGACGGCCGATGACATCCGAGGCGGAAGAGCACGGCATCCTCGACGGCCGCGCGACTGCCGTTGCCGGCCTTTCGACGCAGAATTGGGAGGCCCGCACCGCAAGCGGGCAGAAGGCGATTGATCATCTGTCGAAACATGGCGCTGCAGGAGGCTGCCGGCACCGCTTTGCCACGCGGTGTGTGACGGATTCAAGACAACCAAAGCGGCGCGGCGCGAATTCGCCCTCCCCGCCCGGCGAGGCAGGGCGTGTCAGATCATGCCGCCCTTGGTCTCGGCTGCACTTCGATGGTGACATGCGAAAGGCTGGGAAAGCCGGCCAGCCTTCGGCGATAAAAGCCCGGCTCGTGCGGCTCCGGCGTCGAGACGGAGAGGATCGCCCCGATATGGCCGGGTCCCAGGCGCCACAGATGCAGGTCGGTGACCCGGTCGCCCCCCGTCTCCATGGTCGCACGGATGGCATCGGCCATGCCGCGATCCGGGATCATGTCCATCAGGATGCGGCTGGTGTCGCGGATCAGCGTCCAGGACCAACTGACGATCACCGCCGCGCCGACGAGGCCGGCGACGGGATCCATCCATGCCCAGCCGAATATCCGGCCGAGCAGGAGGCCGATGATGACCAGCACGGAGACGGCCGCGTCGGCGACGACATGGGCAAGGGCCGAGCGCAGATTGTTGTCGTGCTGGCCGGCATCATGCGCATGCTCGGCGAAGCCGACGACGTGGTCCTCCCCGTGCAGCCGCACATGTACCGTGAACGCATGCGGTTCGGGAATCGCATCGGCCGATTCGAGAAAGCCGTCCCTCTGCACGAGCGCGAAAACCTGCCGGGCGCCGTCAGGGCGCAGGGTCTCGATCGTGGCGCCGGGAGCGCCGGGCAATGCGCCGCCCTGCGGGCGAAGGCGAAAGCGGGGCGGCACGCCGTCCTCGAAGATGCTCAGGACCAGCGGTCCCGCCCCCGTCTCGATGCGGCGGGTCTCGTCGTCATGGTGGTGGGCGCCGTGGCCATGAGGATGCTCATGCCCGTGATGATGATGGTGCCCTCCGCTCAGCAGCCAGGCGCTGGCGATATTGACCGCGAGACCGACCGAGGCGATCAGGATCGCCTCGGCATAGTCGATGGGGATGGGAGCGAGCAGCCGGTTCAAGGCTTCGTAGGCGATGAGCACCGCGATCATCGCCAGGACGATGGCGCTGGTATAGCCGGCGAGGTCGCCGAACTTGCCGGTGCCGAAGGTGAAGCGCCGATCCCTCGCATATCGCCGCGCGTAGCGATAGGCGAGCGCCGTCAGCAGCAGCGCGCCCGCATGGGTCGACATGTGAAGGCCGTCGGCGACGAGCGCGATCGAACCGAACAGGGCGCCGCCGACGATCTCCGCCGCCATCATCGCCAGGCACAGGACGATGACGGCCCAGGTCCGGCGCTCGTTGCTGTCATGCTCTGCGCCGAGGAAGACATGATCGTGCCCGACTTCCTGCATCGAGGCTGAGAGGCTCATTTCAGATAGCTCCTGATGACGTCGATCAGATGTTCGGCGGCTTCGCGGCTCGCCGCCCCGGCCTGGTCGGGATTCATGATGTGATCGCGGACGTGATCCTCGATGACCTCCGCCATCATGCCGGCGACCGAGCCGCGGACGCCGGCGAGCAGATGCATGACCGGATCGCATCCGATCTCGTTTTCAAGCGCGCGTTCGATGGCGTCCACCTGCCCGCGTATGCGCCGGATCCGGGCCAGGAGCTTCTGCTTTTCATGGATGGTGTGAGTCATGCGGCCCTCATAGCATAGGGGGGGAGGGTATAGGCGGCGGCCGGAGGAGGCAAGCGGCAGCCCGGCCCAGGGTCTTCGTAGCCGGGGTCGATAGGGGGCGCGCACAGCGACGTCAGGGCAGCCGGCGGGGAGGCCGAACCGTGTGGGCCTTCGGGAAAAATCAATCCGGCCGGCGAGTCACAGCGCGGGAATGTCGCCCTTGGCCCAGGCTTCCCGGGTCTCGGCGCGGAAATCCGCAAAGCGGCCGGCAGCGATGGCGGCGCGAAGGCCGGCCATCAGGTCCTGGTAATAGGCGAGGTTCACCCAGGTCAGCAGCATCATGCCGAGGATCTCGTTGGCCCGCGTCAGGTGATGGAGATAGGCGCGGCTGTAGTCGCGGGCGGCCGGGCAGGAGGAGGCTTCGTCGAGCGGCCTGTGGTCCTGCGCATGGCGGGCGTTCTTCAGGTTGATCTTGCCGAAGCGCGAGAAGGCGAGCCCGTGGCGCCCTGCCCGGGTCGGCATCACGCAGTCGAACATGTCGATGCCGCGCGCGACGCTTTCGACGATGTCGTCGGGCGTGCCGACTCCCATCAGATAGCGCGGCCTGGCCTTGGGCAGGAAGGGCTCCACCGTCTCGATCATCCGCAGCATGACGTCCTGCGGCTCGCCGACCGCAAGGCCGCCGATGGCGTAGCCGGGGAAATCCATGTCGGCGAGGCCTGACGCCGAAGCGATGCGCAGGTCCGGAACGTCGCCGCCCTGCACGATGCCGAAGATCGCCTTGCCGGGCTGCGAGCCGAAGGCGCGCTTCGAGCGTTCCGCCCAGTCGAGCGACAGGCGCATCGCCCGTTCGATATCGACGCGGGTCGAGGGCAGCCGCACGCATTCGTCGAGCTGCATGATGATGTCAGAATCGAGCAGGGTCTGGATCTCGACGGACCGCTCCGGCGTCAGGCGATGCGAGGATCCGTCGATATGGCTCCTGAACGTGACGCCGTCCCTGTCGAGCTTGCGCAGCCCCGAGAGCGACATCACCTGGAAGCCGCCGGAATCGGTCAGGATCGGCCCCTGCCAGCGTGAGAACGCATGCAGCCCGCCCAGCGCCGCGACGCGCTCCGCGCCCGGCCTGAGCATGAGGTGATAGGTATTGCCGAGGATGATGTCGGCGCCGAGGTCCCTGACCTGGTCGACATACATCGCCTTGACGGTGCCCGCCGTGCCGACGGGCATGAAGGCCGGCGTGCGCACGACGCCGCGCCCGAGCTCCAGGGCGCCCGTGCGTGCGGTGCCGTCCTGGGCATGGACTGAGAAGGAGACGCCGGGGGAAATCGTCATCGCAGGCTTTCGGTCAGGATTCGGCGCGCCAGAGCAGGCTGGCGTCGCCGTAGGAATAGAAGCGATAGCCCTGCCCGATCGCGTGGGCGTAGGCCTTCCTCATCGTCTCGTAACCCGAAAAGGCGGAGACGAGCATCATCAGGGTCGAGCGCGGCAGGTGAAAATTGGTCATCAGCGCATCGGCCGTGCGGAAACGGTGGCCCGGCGTGATGAAGATCGACGTCTCGCCCGCGAAGGGACGGACGAGGCCGTCCGCGGCGACCGCGCTCTCGAGGAGGCGCAGCGACGTGGTGCCGACGGCGACGATGCGCCCGCCCCTCGCCTTCACCGCGTTGAGGATCGAGGCGGTCTCGGGAGCGATGACGCCGAATTCGGCATGCATCCGGTGATCGTCGAGATCCTCGCCCTTCACCGGCAGGAAGGTGCCGGCGCCCACATGCAGCGTCAGGAAATGGCGGGAGACGCCGGCCCGGTCCAGCGCGTCGAACAGGGCGGGCGTGAAATGCAGGCCCGCCGTCGGCGCGGCGACCGCCCCCTCGGCACGGGCATAGACCGTCTGGTAGTCCTGCCGGTCCCGCTCGTCCTCGGGGCGCTTCGACGCGATATAGGGCGGCAGGGGAATATGGCCCCTTTCGGCGATGGCGACGTCGAGGTCGGCACCCGACAGGGAGAAATGCAGGATCACCTCGCCGCCTTCGCCCTTGGCTTCCACCCCGGCCGTCAGCGCCCCACCGAATTCGACGATGTCGCCGATCGCGAGGCGCTTGCCCGGACGGGCGAAGGCCTTCCACCGCGCCGGCCCGATGCGCTGGTGCAGCATGGCCTCGATCGCGGCGCCGGCCCCGCCGGGCCGCCGGCGGAGGCCGTCGAGGCGGGCGGGAATCACCTTGGTGTCGTTGAAGACCAGGGCGTCGCCCGGCCTGAGGAGCGCCGGAAGCTCGCTGACGACATGGTCGGCGAAGGGGTCGCGGGCGGACGGATCGACCCGGAGAAGGCGAGCGCTGTCGCGCGGCTCGGCGGGGCGAAGCGCGATATTCTCCGGCGGCAGGTGAAAATCGAAATCGGAAACACGCATGGATTGGTCCTGGGACCGCCGGCCCCTGCCGCGCAGCGGTTGAGTGCCGGCGGGAAGCCGGCGGTCCCGGGTCTTGCGATCTTACGCCGCGTCGGCCAGCACGCGCATGGTCACGATCTTGTCGGGGTTCTTCACCGGCTCGCCGCGCTTGATCTTGTCGACATTTTCCATGCCTTCGGTGACCTGGCCCCAGACCGTATACTGATTGTCGAGGAAGCGGGCATCGCCGAAGACGATGAAGAACTGCGAATTGGCCGAATTCGGCATCGACGAGCGGGCCATGGAGCAGATGCCGCGCACATGCGGCTCGGCATTGAACTCGGCCGGCAGGTTCGGATGGGAGGAGCCGCCGGTGCCGGTGCCGTGCGGACAGCCAACCTGCGCCATGAAGCCGTCGATCACGCGATGGAAGACGATGCCGTCATAGAAATGCTCGCGGGCGAGCAGCTTGATGCGTTCGACATGCTTGGGGGCGAGATCGGGACGCAAGGCGATGACGACGCGGCCCTGCGTGGTTTCCATGACAATCGTGTTCTCGGGATCGGCGGCCATTGGCGCGCTCCTTTCTGATCGTGCGAAGCGTAGTGGGAAGAAGGCTCAGATAATGCGGTCCGAGCCGAATTGCTACCCGCCAACAGCGGGACAGGGCGAACCGCCTTACTTGGCACCCGTCGCCATCTGCATCTTGATGATCTTGTCGGGGTCGGTGACCATGCCGTTATTGGCTTCATCGCCCTTCTTGAGCTTGTCGACGGCGTCCATGCCGCTCACCACCTGCCCGACGATGGTGTACTGGCCGTCGAGGCTCGGCTGCGGCGCATACATGATGAAGAATTGCGAGTTGGCCGAATCGGGATCGGAGGAACGCGCCATGCCGACGGTGCCTCGCACGAACTTGGTCTTGTTGGTGAACTCGGCCTTGATGTCCGGCAGGTCCGAACCGCCCGTGCCGGTGCCGGTCGGGTCGCCTGTCTGGGCCATGAAGCCGTCGATCACGCGATGGAAGACGATGCCGTTGTAGAAGCCGCGCTTCACCAGCGTCTTGATCTGCTGGACGTGATGGGGCGCGAGATCCGGGCGCAGCTTGATCGTCACGCGCCCGTACTGGGTTTCGAGATAGACCGTGTTCTGTGCGTCGGCGGGCGCGGCCTGTGCAGGCGCTGCGGCGAAAAGGCCGATCGTCATGACGGCCAGGATGGAGAAGAGGCGTAGCAAGGACGGGCTCCTTCAGGAAGGGTATGGCGCGCTGCCCGAGGGCGGCGGACCGGATGGCGGGGAAGGCGATCACGCAGTCGGCTTCGAGAACCGGGCCTTGAGACGGCGCAAGGCCCCTGCCGGCACGAAACCGGAAACGTCGCCCCCCATCGACGCGATTTGCCGCACAAGCGTGGCCGTGATGGGGCGCACGATGGGCGAGGACGGCAAAAACACGGTTTGCACGCCGGGCGCAAGCGCCGCATTCATGCCGGCCATCTGCATTTCGTAGTCGAGGTCCGTGCCGTCCCTCAGCCCGCGTATGAGCAGCGTGGCGCCGGCGCGCCGCGCCGCGTCCACGGCGAGATCGGCAAAGGTGACGACCTCGAGCCGGTCGGTGCCGATGATGGGCCCACAATCCTCGAGGATCATCGCGGCGCGCTCCTCGGCGGTGAAGAGCGGCGTCTTGCCGGGATGGACGCCGATCGCCACCACCAGCCGGTCCGCGACCGCGCTCGCATGACGTATGACGTCGACATGGCCGTTGGTCAGCGGGTCGAAGGAACCGGCATAGAAGGCGATGCGCGGACCGGCGCTGTTGGAACACATGAAGGTCTCCGGCGGGTTTCGAGTTTTCCTGGCGAGCGATCCAAAGGGCATGCGCAGCCCCTCAATCCGCGTCCTGTGGCGTCGATATGTTCCGAGTGGCAAGTGACGCGAAGGACAGGTTGGTTAATTTTTGTTTGATGCCGCGCAAGGCGCGGCACTTTTGTTGACGATAGACGTTATGTACCCGCGAAACGAATGAAAACTAGTCCCCGTGCGCTGTTGACCGGCAACCGATGGTCGAGCATCGACTTGAGATCCCGCCGAGGCCCTCACCGCATAGTGTGACAAAGCGCACAGCCGATCACGCTGGGTTGATGGTTAATGAGTAGTAAGAGAGTTGAGCAAGACACATATATCGGCAACCTGACACAAGGATGCACCCCGATGACATCCCTTCGCCCTGCCTTGGCAATCGGCGCCAGCCTCTTCGTTCTGGCCGGAGCTTCGCTGCTCGACGTTGCGCGCATGGAACCGCAAGCGGCAAGCGTGCGCGGCGACCGGCAGGCCTCGGTCGACACCACGCCTGGCTGCGCGCGGGATTCCCTGATCGCCGCTTGTGCGGGAACCCAGGGAAATGTCGCCGCCATGCGGCCGGCGACATCGATCCAGGTCTTCGAAAGGCCGGGTGAAACCATGCTGGTTCGCGTGAAGCTTGGCAACTGATTTCCGGCCGCCCCGCCGGGCGCGCCTTCCCCTCTCCAAGACCGGCCTGCACGCTCCCAGCGCATGACCGGAACTCCAGGCGGCTTCCGCAAGGAAGCCGCTTTTTTCACGGATGTCCTGCCGGGCGGGCGGGAGCCTATTCCTCGCCCACTTCCTCCTCGCCTTCATCGCGCACGCGTTCGACGGAGACGACCTTCTCGCCATCGGCCGTATCGAAGACGATGACGCCCTGAGACCCGCGGCCCACCGTGCGGATGCCATGGACCGGGCAGCGGATCAGCTGGCCGCCATTGGTGACCAGCATGATCTGGTCCGAATTCTCCACCGCATAGGACGAGACGAGCCGGCCGTTGCGCTGGTTCACCGCCATCGCGACGATGCCTTTGCCGCCGCGTCCGGTGATCCGGTACTCGTAGGAGGAGGTGCGCTTGCCGTAGCCGTTCTCCGAGATGGTGAGGATGAACTGCTCGGCCGCCGACAGTTCGGCGTAACGCTCGGTCGAGATCTCGACCGGCCCTGCCACGGCCTCCTCGGCATCGTCCACCGCCGGCTCGGCGCCGTCGACCTCGCCCGAGACGGCACGGCGCATCTTGAAATAGGTGGCGCGCTCGTCCGGGGAAATCTCCCGGTGGCGGATGATCTCCATGGCGATGACGCTGTCGTCCTTCTCGAGGCGGATGCCGCGCACGCCCATGGAATCGCGGCCCTTGAACACGCGCACGTCCGGGACCGGGAAGCGGATGCACTGCCCGAGCGCCGTGGTGAGCAGGACATCGTCCTGCTCGGTGCAGATGGAGACGTCGCGGATCTGCTCGCCCTCCTCCAGCTTCATGGCGATCTTGCCGGCGCGGTTGACCTGGACGAAATCGGACAGATCGTTGCGCCGCACCGTACCCGACGTCGTCGCGAACATGATGTGCAGCGTCGACCACTGGTTCTCGTCTTCCGGCAGCGGCATGATCGAGGTGATGCGCTCGTCCTGCTCGATCGGCAGGAGATTGACGAAGGCCTTGCCGCGGGCCTGGGGAGCCGCGAGCGGCAGGCGCCAGACCTTCTCCTTGTAGACGCGTCCCTTGGAGGAGAAGAACAGCACGGGCGTATGCGTGTTGGCGACGAAGAGCGAGGTGACGAAATCCTCCTCGCGGGTCTGCATGCCCGAGCGTCCCTTGCCGCCGCGGCGCTGGGCCCGGTAGGTCGACAGCGGCACGCGCTTGACGTAGCCGGCATGGCTGACGGTGACGACCATGTCCTCGCGCTGGATCAGGTCCTCGTCCTCGAAATCGGCGTCGGAATCGAGGATCTCCGTCCGGCGCGGCGTGGCATGATGCGCCTTGATCTCCTCCAGCTCGGTGCGGGCGATCGCCATGATGCGGGCGCGCGAGCGCAGGATGTCGAGATAGTCGACGATCTGGTCGGCGAGCTTCTTCAACTCGTCCCCGATCTCGTCGCGGCCCAGAGCGGTGAGGCGCTGCAGGCGCAGGTCGAGGATGGCACGGGCCTGGACTTCCGACAGCCTGTAGGTGCCGTCGGGATTCATCGGATGCTTGGGATCGTCGACCAGCGCGATGAGCGGCTCGATGTCGCCGGCCGGCCAGTCGCGGCCCATCAGGGATTCGCGCGCCGTGTTCGGGTCGGGGCTGGTGCGGATGATGCGGATGACTTCGTCGATATTGGCGACCGCCGTGGCCAGGCCGCACAGCACATGGGCCCGTTCCCGGGCCTTGCCGAGCAGGAAGCGGGTGCGCCGGCTGATCACCTCCTCGCGGAAGTCGACGAAGGCGGCGATGAAATCCTTCAGGTTGAGGACTTCCGGCTTGCCGCCGTTGAGCGCCACCATGTTGGCGCCGAAGCTGCTCTGCAGGGCGGTGAAGCGGTAGAGCTGGTTGAGCACGACCTCGCCGACCGCGTCGCGCTTCAGCTCGATGACCAGGCGCATGCCCTGCCGGTCCGATTCGTCGCGAACCTCGGAGATGCCCTCGATCTTCTTCTCCCGCACCAGTTCGGCGATGCGCTCCTGCAGCGTGGCCTTGTTCACCTGATAGGGAATGGCGGTGACGACGATGGCGTCGCGATCCTTGCGGATCTCCTCCACCGTCGCCGTGGCGCGCATGATGATGGAGCCGCGGCCGGTCTGATAGGCCGAACGGATGCCGGAGCGGCCGAGGATGGTGGCGCCGGTGGGAAAATCGGGACCAGGGATGATCTCTATGAGGTCATCGATCGTCACGCCGGGATTTTCGATATAGGCGAGGCAGCCATCGATGACCTCGCCGAGATTGTGCGGCGGGATATTGGTCGCCATGCCCACGGCGATGCCGCCGGCGCCGTTGGCGAGCAGGTTCGGGAACCGCGCCGGCAGCACCATCGGCTCCTGGAACTCGCCGGAATAGTTGTCCTGGAAATCGACGGTGTCGTTGTCGATGTCGTCGAGGATGGTCAGCGCCACCTTGGCGAGGCGCGCCTCGGTGTAGCGTTCGGCCGCCGGCGGATCGCCGTCGACCGAGCCGAAATTGCCCTGCCCGTCGATCAGCGGCACGCGCATGGAAAAGTCCTGCGCCAGGCGGACGAGAGCGTCGTAGATGGCCTGGTTGCCGTGCGGATGGTATTTACCCATGACGTCGCCGACGACGCGGGCGGATTTCTTGTAGGGCTTGTCCGGCGTGAAGCCGTTTTCGTGCATGGTGTAGAGAATACGGCGATGGACCGGTTTCAGCCCGTCACGCACGTCCGGGAGAGCGCGGCTCACGATGACGCTCATGGCGTAATCGAGATAGCTGCGCTTCATTTCATCCGTGATGGAAACCATCCGGATATCGGACGGTTCGCCGTCACCCGGCTTCTTGTCATTCTCGTCGGTCAACACATCGCCTCGAACAGATTCCGATCGCTCGTTCTAGCCCATTCCAAAGAGTCGCACCACAACAGCGTCGCCCGGCGCCGGGCTCCGAATTCAGGTTGAGAAGAGCCTGACGAGAGGGGTGGGAGGGCTGCCCGGCAACCGCAGGCGACGTTCACGGTGATTGGATCTTCCCCGCCCTATCCGAAAACCACGGCGTACATCAGGCGGCCGGGCAGCAGGGTGAATATGCCGGCGCCGATCAGCGCGAAGAAGAAGAGGACCAGCATCAGCCGGCGATGGGCCGCGATCCGGCCGTGGCGGGCCAGCCACACCGCGCGCGGCAAACCGACGAGGGTCAGCATCGAAAGGAGATGGATCGGGCTGAACGGCCCGACGAGACGGATCTGGTGGATCCAAAAACTCGACACGGCCAGCACGGCCATCAGCCAGACCCAGACATAGCCGACGGCGCGATGGCGCGGCGTGCCCTTCGGCATGGCGAACTGGGCGAGACCGAGCAGGAACGCCCCGGCCGCGGCGGCGACATGCAGCTGGATGACGGCCGGAGCGGCGAGAAGCGGTTCGAGCGTCATCGTCCCTCCCGATTCGATCCGGCCGATCGTCAGATCAGGGCAGCAGGATCGAGGAGCCGGTCGTCCCCCGCCCCTCGAGGTCCTCATGCGCCTTGCGCGCATCCTTGAGGGCATAGCGCTGGTTGACCGGGATCCTGACCGCTCCCGACGAGATCGCGGCGAAGAGATCATTGGCGGTGGCGAGCAGGTCCTCGCGCCTGGCGATATAGGTCCCGAGCGTCGGCCTCGTTGCGAACAGGGAACCCTTCTGCGCCAACGTCAGCATCGGCACGGGCGGGACGGGGCCGGAGGCGTTGCCGAAGGAAACCCACATGCCGAGAGGGCGCAGGCAGTCGAGCGAGCCCGGATAGGTGTCCTTGCCGACGCCGTCATAGACGACGTCGCATTTGGCGCCGGCCGTCACCTCTTCCACCCGCTTCACCCAATCCTCGGTGCGATAGAGAATGGTGTGGTCGGCGCCGTTGGCCCGGGCGAGTTCGGCCTTTTCTTCCGATCCCACCGTGCCGATCACCGTGGCGCCCAGCGCTTTCGCCCACTGGCACAGGATGAGGCCGACGCCGCCGGCGGCCGCATGCACCAGGACGATATGCCCCTTCTCGACCTTGAAGGTCCGGCGCACGAGATATTGCGCCGTCATGCCCTTGAGCATCATGCCGGCGGCCTGTTCATAGGAAATCGAATCCGGCAGCGGCACGAGACGGTCCGCCGGATAGACCCGCTCGGCGGCATAGCTGCCGATGGCGCCGGAATAGGCGCCCCGGTCGCCGACCTTGAAGAGCGTCACGCCCTCGCCCACGGCGACGACCTCGCCGGCGCCCTCGGCGCCCAGGGTGAAAGGCATCGTCGGCGCCTTGTAGAGGCCGGACCGATAATAGGTGTCGATATAGTTGATGCCGCAGGCATGCTGGCGAAGCAGGACCTCGCCCGGCCCCGGCGCTGGCGTCGGGACATCCTCGAAGGTGAGGACTTCAGGGCCGCCTGTCTCATGGACGCGAATGGCTGAGGGCATGGGGACCTCCTATGATTGACGTTGATCAGGGTGCGCGGGAGCGGGCTTTCTGCGCGGCCCGCCGCTGTTTCGCGAGAACATTGATCGTCTCGACGCCGGCCGCAAAAGCCATGGCGAAATAAATATATCCCCGGGGGATATGCATGCCGACGCCGTCGGCGACCAGCGACACGCCGATCAGCATCAGGAAGGCGAGAGCCAGGACCTTGGTGGTCGGATGCCGGTGGATGAAGCCGCCGATCGGCCCCGACGCCGCATACATGAAGATCATGGCCATGACGACGGCCGCGATCATGATCGGCAATTGCTGGGCCATGCCGATCGCGGTGACGATGGAATCGACCGAGAAGACGATGTCGATGACCGCGACCTGCAGGATCACGCCGGTGAAGGCGGCGCCCATGCGGGCAGGCTCGGGCTCCCCGTCGTCATGCTCGAATTCGTTGTGGATCTCGTGCGTGGCCTTGAAGAGCAGGAACAGGCCGCCCGCGATCAGGATCAGATCGCGCCAGGACAAGCCCAGCCCGTACACCGTCAGGACCGGATCGGTCAGCCCGATCAGCCATGTCAGGCAGAACAGCAGCGCGATGCGGAAGACGAGGGCGAGCAGCAGCCCCGTCGAACGGGCACGACGCGCCTCATCGGCCGGCAGCTTCGAAACCAGCACGGAGATGAAGACGACGTTGTCGATGCCGAGGATGATCTCCATGGCCGTGAGCGTGACGAGCGCGGCCCAGGCCTGCGGATCAGTCAGAAGTTGAATCATGCACCGGTGCCGTCCGGAAATACCCAAGGATCAGGAAATAAAGCCCGATGACGCACAGGCTCCATACCACCCAGACGGCAGGTACCATGTTTTCCCATATGGCGTAAATCGCGAGGATCGACCAGATCACCAGCAGGCTCAGGGTCGGCACGCGCAGCTTGGCCACCCTGAGCGGATGCACGAAGACGAAAGGCGCGAAGGTGAGCAGCCCGAGCACGGCGACGACCACGAAGATGACGATTCCGGTCGGACGAAGCAGGAAGAAGTAGAAGATGATCAGGTTCCATACGGCCGGAAAGCCTTTGAACCAAGCGTCCTCGGTCTTCATCTCGTTGTCGGCGAAATACATCGCGCTGGTGAGCAGGATCACCGCCATGGCGATCAGGTTCATGGCGCCTTCCAGCATGCCCGAACTGTAGAGCGCATAGGCCGGCACGATCACATAGGTCAGGTAGTCGATGATGAGGTCGAGCGCCGTCCCCGACCAGCGGGGGGCGGCCTGCGTGATGTTGATCCTGCGCGCGATCGATCCATCGATGCCGTCGACGAACAGGGCCAGCGCCAGCCACAGGAACATGCTGCGGATGTCCCCGCCCACGGCAGCAACGAGCGCGAGGAAGCCCCACAGCACGCCGCTGGCCGTAAACAGATGAACGCCGAGCGCAAGCCATCGGCGCTGCGGGCTGACGGGCTCGGCGGAAGGTCGATGCGACGATGGAGGCAATTCTGATCGGCTTCTTCATTATGGAGAGGTCATCATATCGTTACACTGCATCGGCGCTATAGAATTTTTGTTTGCGCCGCCGCTTACTCCCATAAAAGCAGCGAGGGCCTGCAGGCCCGTGATGGCGGCGGCAGGCGCCGGTTGACAGTTGGGTAATGCAGGCCCATCAACGCCCCGCAACCACGGATGGTCGATGATGCTCTTCGTTGGCAGCAGCCTGTTCGGCGCTCCGATCTGGTTCTGGGCGATCTTCGCGGCCTCCATCAGTGCGGTTCTAATCTTCGATCTCGGCTATCTCAGCCGCCGCGTCCCCGTGCTGTCGCTGCGCCAGTCCCTCACGCTGACGGCCGGCTATACCGCGCTTGCCGCGATCTTCGGGATGGGCGTCTGGCTCTATTTCGGCGCGGGACAGGGGTCGCTCTTCTTCACCGCCTATGTGCTCGAGCAGTCCCTGTCGATCGACAACGTCTTCGTGATGTCGGTGATCTTCAGCTTCTTCGCCGTGCCGCGCGAATATCAGCACCGCGTGCTGTTCTGGGGCATCCTGGCCGCGATCGTGCTGCGAGGCCTGTTCGTCGGCGTCGGGGCCGCTGCGGTCGAGCGCTTCGCCTGGCTGCTCTACATCTTCGGCGTGTTCCTGATCGCGACCGGCCTCAGGATGCTGTTCGGCGGCGAGCACCAGTTCGACCTCAACCACAACTCGGCCGTGCACTGGCTGATGCGACGCCTGCGCATGACGCGCGAGTTCGACGGCGACAAGTTCTTCGTGACCAGGCCCGAGCGCGGCAGCGGGCGGCCCCTGCGCTACGCCACGCCGCTGTTCGCAGCGTTCATGACCATCAACATCGCCGATATCATATTCGCGGTGGACAGCGTTCCCGCCGTGCTGTCGCAAACCCGGGACCCGTTCATCGTCTACACCTCCAACATCTTCGCCATTCTCGGGCTGCGCGCGCTTTATTTCGTCATCGACGCACTGATCGCCCGCTTCCATTACCTGAAGACGGCGCTGTCCTTCCTCCTGATCTTCATCGGATTCGTGATCTTCTACGAGCGCCTGGTCGGGGAATTCGACAATGTGCTGACGATGGCGATCACCTTCGCCGTCATCGCCGCCGCCATTCTCGCATCGGCGCTACGGCCCCGGCGCGGCTGAATTCGAGCGCCGTCCCGGCTCCGCCCGCAACTTCCTCTTGCGTGGTCCGGCCAAACTCTGTAAGGACCCGGCTTCGCTTCGGCCGGAGGCTGAACGGATGGTCGCGTCTCCCGCGGCAGAGGTTGATACCTCGTCATCCCGTGTCTCCGCTCTCTGGGACATTCCTCGACGGCCTGCAGGGTCACGAGGGGCTTCGCGCCGGGCGATGAAACGTAACGAGGACAGGCCCTATCATGCCCAATTACGAGCATGTCTTCCTGGCTCGCCAAGATGTGACCTCTCAACAGGTCGAAGCTTTGACCGCCCAGTTCAAGGGTGTCATCGAAGCCAATGGCGGCTCGGTCGGCAAGACTGAATATTGGGGCGTCAAATCGCTCCAGTACCGTATCAAGAAGAACCGCAAGGCGCACTTCACGCTGCTCAACATCACCGCGCCGCACGCCGCGATCGCGGAAGTCGAGCGGCAGATGTCGATCTCCGAAGACGTCATCCGCTTCCTGACCCTCGCGGTCGAAGAGCTGGAAGAAGGTCAGTCGGCGATGCTGCGCAAGAGCGACCGCGACGACCGCCGCGACGACGACCGTGGCTTCGGCTTCGGCGGCGGTGGCCGCGGTGGACCGGGCCGCTTCGGCGGCGACCGTGACCGCGCCCCGCGCCGCGATCGCTTCGAAACGCCCCGCGAGGGTGTCGAGGACGGAGGAGAAGAATAATCATGGCAACCGCACCAGGACGCCGTCCGTTCTTCCGCCGCCGCAAGACCTGCCCGTTCTCGGGCCCCAACGCGCCGAAGATCGACTACAAGGACGTGAAGCTGCTGCAGCGCTACATTTCCGAGCGCGGCAAGATCGTTCCTTCCCGCATCACGGCCGTTTCGGCCAAGAAGCAGCGCGAGCTGGCCCAGGCCATCAAGCGCTCGCGCTTCCTGGGCCTCCTGCCCTACGTGATCGGCTGACCCGACCATCGGCGGGGCGCTCCGGCGCCTCGCCTCCTTCCTCAACGACAGTCAGCCGGTGTTCCGGCCATGGCTGGGGCTCCCTCAGGGCCTCTAACCGCGACAGCGGGACAGCTCGACGATGACACGCGAAACGCCCATCGGACTCGGCGCGGGCCTTGCGGCCGCCGCTCTCATGCTCGCCCCGCTGGGCGGCTCGGTCATGGGTGTCGTCCTCATGATTTTCGCGGCCCTCCCGATCACGCTTGTCACGCTGGGCTGGGGCTATCGTGCCGGCCTCGTCGCCGCGGTTTCGGCCATGGTGCTGCTCGCGGTCGTCCTCGACATATCCGACGGCCTGTCCTTCGGCGTGACCATCGCGCTTCCGGCCTGGGGTCTTGCCTATCTGGCGATCGCCGACAGGCGGACCGCCGATGAAGGGCGCGGGCGGATTCCCCTCGGCACGCTCGTCGTCGTCGCCGCCGTCCTCAGTGCGGCGATCGTTCTCATCGCGGCGATCTCGTTCAGCACCTCCTATGCCGATATCGTGAGCCGCCTGGAGCAGACCCTCACCGAGTCCGCGCATGTCCTGTTCGGGATTCCGAAGGAGCACCCCCTCGTCATTCCCGACGTCGAGGATGCCACGGCATTCCTGCGGCTGCTCAGCTATGTCGCGCTGCCGCTGTCGGCCATCTCGGCCACCATCGGCAGCCTCTGCGGCCTGTGGCTTTCGGCCCGCATCGCACGCATATCGGGGCGGCTCCCCCGCCCCTGGCCCGACGTCGCCGCCTTGCGCCTGCCGTGGTGGGCCCTCGCGCTGCTGGCGGGCGGAGGTATCGTCTCGATGCTTCCGGACATCTACGGCCTCGCCGGGCAATTGCTGCTCGCGGCGATGATCGGGGCCTTCTCGGTGCAGGGCTTCGCCGTCGTGCATTTCGTGACGCGCGGCAGGGCGACGCGGCCGATGCTGCTCGCGATCGTCTATCTGCTCTGCTTCGTCATGAGCTGGTTCGCCTTCGGTGCGCTCGCCGTCGTCGGCGTCCTCGATCTCATCTTCAATCTGCGGCGCCTCTCGGGTCCGGGTGGCTGGCCGCGATCCCCGCAAAGACCAAAGTGACCTCGAAACGAAGGAGAAGACCATGGAAGTGATTTTGCTCGAGCGCGTCTCCAAGCTCGGCCAGATGGGTGATACCGTCAGGGTGAAGGACGGCTATGCCCGCAACTTCCTCCTGCCGAACAACAAGGCCCTGCGCGCCACCAAGGCGAACAAGGAGCGCTTCGAGAACGAGCGCGTGCAGCTCGAGGCCCGCAACCTCGAACAGCGCAAGGAAGCCGAGGCCGTTGCGGTCAAGCTCAACGGCCAGACCGTGACGCTGATCCGGCAGGCCGGCGAATCGGGCCAGCTCTACGGTTCGGTGAGCGCACGCGATCTTTCCGACGCCGCCACGGCCGGGGGCTTCACCGTCTCCCGTTCCCAGATCGTGCTCAACACGCCGATCAAGACGATCGGCGTGCACAAGGTCGCCGTCCACCTCCATCCGGAAGTGGAGGTCTTCATCACCGCCAACATCGCCCGTTCCCCCGAGGAAGCCGAGCGCCAGGCCCGCGGCGAGGACGTCACCGTTCCCCGCGACGAGGAAGACGAATACGAGAATCCGGAAGACGTCGAGATCCCCGGCGTCCCCGGCACGGGCGAGCAGCCCGACGTCTGATCCGCGCTTTTCGCGAGCCGACCGGCCGGGCAGCCTCGACTGCCCGGCCGGCAGCCTGTGGATCAGTGTGGATGGAACCGCACCGCCCCTTCCCGCCTGCGACCCGTGCTACACTGTCCGCCCAACAGCAGCCGAGTCGCATGCCCCAGAACGAAGCCACCGTCCACAAGCTCGACACCGCCCAGGCCCCGGCCTATCGGCAGGCGCCGCATAATGTCGAAGCCGAACAGGCGTTGCTGGGCGCCGTTCTCGTCAACAACGAGGCATTCTATCGCGTCTCCGACTTCCTGCTCCCCGACCATTTCTTCGACCCGCTGCATCGCAAGGTCTACGAGATCACTTCCAGCCTCGTCCGCGGCGGCAAGATCGCGACGCCGATCACCCTCAAGACCTTCATGGGTCCCGATCAGGACATCGGCGGGCTGACGATCTCGCAATATCTCACCCGCCTCGCCACCGAGGCGACGACGATCATCAATGCCGCCGATTACGGCCAGACGATCTACGACCTCGCGATCCGCCGCTCGCTGATCCAGATCGGCGAGGAGGTGGTCAACGTCGCCTATGACGCGCCCGTCGACATGCCTCCCGGCGAGCAGATCGAGGAGGCCGAGCGGCGCCTGTTCTCGCTGGCCGAAAGCGGCCGCTACGACGGCGGCTTTGCGCGCTTTTCCGATGCGCTGAAGGACGCCATCGACATGGCGTCGGCCGCCTATCAGCGCGACGGCCACCTTTCCGGCCTGGCGACCGGCCTGGACGACCTCGACCGCGTCATGGGCGGCCTCCAGCCGTCCGACCTCATCATCCTGGCCGGCCGCCCCGGCATGGGCAAGACCTCGCTCGCCACCAACATCGCCTTCAACGTCGCCAAGAACTACCGCTTCGAGATCCAGCCGGACGGCACGCCCAAGACGCTGGACGGCGGATCGGTCGGCTTCTTCTCGCTGGAAATGTCGGCCGAGCAGCTGGCGACCCGCGTCATCGCCGAGCAGGCGAACGTGCCTTCCTACAAGATCCGGCGCGGCGACCTCATGGAAGAGGAGTTCAGCCGTCTGGTGACGGCCAGCCAGGACATGCAGTCTGTGCCGCTCTACATCGACGATACAGGCGGCCTGGCCATCGCCCAGCTGACGGCGCGCGCCCGGCGCCTGAAGCGCCAGCGCGGCCTCGACCTCATCGTCGTCGACTATATCCAGCTCCTGACCGGCTCGGGCAAGAAGGGCAACGAGAACCGCGTGCAGGAGATCACCGAGATCACCACCGGCCTCAAGGCCCTGGCGAAGGAACTGAACGTGCCGATCATCGGCCTCTCCCAGCTGTCCCGCCAGGTCGAAAGCCGCGACGACAAGCGGCCGCAATTGTCGGACCTGCGCGAATCCGGCTCGATCGAACAGGACGCCGACGTGGTGATGTTCGTGTTCCGCGAGGAATATTACGTGAAGAACCGCATGCCCAAGGAGGGCACCGAGGAGTTCTTCAAGTGGCAGGCGGAAATGGAGAGCCTGGCCGGCGTCGCCGAGGTGATCATCGGCAAGCAGCGCCACGGGCCGACCGGTACGGTCAAGGTGCAGTTCGACGCCGACGTGACGCGCTTCGGCAATCTCGCGCGGGCCGACCATCTTCCCGCGCAGATGTAGCATCCGGGCGTGCGAACACCGGTCCGCCCTGGAAGCATCGCCGTCGCAGACATGAGCGGACCGGATGTCCGCGCTCCCAAGGGATCCCGATGGTCGCCATGAGCTCTCCCGAACCAGCCGAAGCCGGCTCCCGCGCCTATGGCCGCCTGACCATCGACACCGCGGCGCTCGTCGCCAATTGGCGATCGTGCGGCGCGCGCGCGCCCCGCGCCGAATGCGGCGCCGTGGTCAAGGCGAACGCCTACGGCATCGGCATCGAGAATGCCGTCCCCGCCCTCGCCGAAGCGGGGTGCCGCACCTTCTTCACGGCCCAGCTGGCGGAGGCCGTCAAAGCGCGCGGGCTGGATGCGCGGGCCTCGATCTACGTGCTCAACGGCCTGCTGCCCGGCGCCGGCGACGTCTACGCCGCGCACGACCTGCGACCGGTGCTCGGCTCGCTCGACGAGATACGCGAATGGTCCGCCTTCTGCGCCGCCTCGGGCTGGCGCGGCGGCGCGGCGCTGCATGTGGATACCGGCATGGCGCGCCTCGGCCTGCGGCTGGAGGCGGCCGAAGCCCTGCTCGCCGAGGGCAGCCTGTTCGAACCCTGCCTGCTCATCAGCCACCTGGCCTGCGCCGATACGCCTGCGCACCCCCTCAACGGACGGCAGATCGCCGCCTTCCATGCCGTCCGCGGCCTGTTTCCCGGCGTTCCCGCCTCGCTGTGCAATTCCTCCGGCCTCTTCCTGCCCGATGACCTCGGCTTCGACCTCACCCGTCCCGGCATTGCGCTCTATGGCGGCAACCCGACGCCGGACAAGCCCAATCCGATGGCCCCGGTCGTCACGGTCGAGGCGCGCGTCATCGCCGTGCGCGCCGTCCAGCCCGGGGAGAGCGTCGGCTACGGCGCCACCTGGGTGAGCCGCTCGCCGGCCAGGCTGGCGATCGTCGGCGTCGGCTATGCTGACGGCTATCTGCGCGCCGGCTCCTCCTCCGACGATTACGACAGCGCCCTCGCCTATGCGGGCGGGCGCTATTGTCCCATCGCCGGCCGCATCTCGATGGACCTGACGACGATCGACATTTCCGCCCTGCCCGAGGGAACGATCGCGCGCGGCGACTGGATCGAGCTGGCGGGGCCGCACCTGCCGATCGACGAGGTGGCGCGCAGGTCCGGCACGGTGTGCTACGAAATTCTCACCAGCCTCGGTTCGCGCTATCACCGCATCGTCCCCCCCGGCGGAGAATCCCGATGATCGACCATATCGGCCTTGCCGTTCGCGACTTCGATGCCTCGCGGGCGTTCTACGACGCGGCACTCGCGCCGCTCGGCTACGCGGTCTGCAAGGAAGTGACCGCGGCGATGACCGGCGGCAGCCGGCACGCCGGATATGGCCCCGAAGGCAAGCCGCAATTCTGGATCGGGACCGGCGGCTCCGCCGGCGGCCCGGTGCATGTCGCCTTCGAGGCCCGCAACCGGGGCGAGGTCTATGCCTTCCATGCGGCGGCGATGGCCGCGGGGGCGAGGGACAATGGCGCGCCGGGGATCAGGGCGCATTACCATCCCGATTATTACGGCGCCTTCGTCCTCGATCCCGACGGCAACAATATCGAAGCGGTCTGCCACGGACCGGCATAAGCCGGCCTCGGCCTGCCGCCGTCAACTGGCGCCGGCGTCCTTCGGCGGCGCGTTGCGGGCAAGCGCGGCGTCGCGGCGGCGGCCGCTCAGCCATTGCCGGTAGTTCACGAACTGCTGGTCCGCCAGCACGCCCACGAGGATCACCGCGCCCATCACCGCAAAGTTCAGCGAACTCGGAATGCCCAGGAGGTTGACGAGATTCTGCAGGATCTGGAGCAGGATGGCACCGAGCACGATGCCGAAGACCGATCCTTCGCCGCCGCGCAGCGAGCAGCCGCCGAGCACCGCGGCCGCAATGCCGTAGAGCTCGTAGAAATTGCCATGGGAAGCCGGCGATATCGAGCGGGTATACATCGCGAAATAGACCGAGGAGAGCCCCGCCAGGCCGCTGGCGATGACATAGGCCGCCGCGATCACCGCTCCCGTATGGATACCGGAATAGCGGGCCGCCTCCTCGTTCTTGCCGACGGCGCACAGATAGCGCCCGTAGACGGACCAGTGCAGCACGATGCCCATCACGATCGCGATGAGGATGAAGACCACGAAGCTATGCGGCACGCCATAGGTGCGGCCGGTGGTGAGCCATTCGAGCGAGGGAAAGCTCTGGCCGAACTCGAAGCCGGCGGTGCCGTCGTCGGTGTACCAGCGCGCGATGCCGCGATAGAGCAGCAGGCCGCACAGCGTCACGATGAACGGCTGCAGCCGCATCTTGAGGATCAGGAAGGCGTGGATGCCGCCGATGACCATCCCCGCGACCACCATCAGCAGCACCGCGACGATCCAGTTCATCTGGTAGGTGGTGAGAAGATCGACGAAGACGACGCCGAGCAGCGCGAACAGCGAGCCGACCGACAGGTCGATGCCGCCCGTGATGATCACGAAGCCGGCGCCGATCGCATAGAGTCCGAACAGCCCGATCAAATTGGCCGTGTTCGAAAGGTTGATCGGGGAAATGAAGCGGGGATTGAGGAAGGCGGTTGCGCAGCCGATTACCAGGATCAGCACGAGCAGGCTGAGGTCTTTCTTGAGCATGGCGGGCTTTCTCAGTGAACGCTGTGGCCGACGGCGAGCTGCATGATGGTCTCCTCGCTGAAGCGGTCGCGCTGGAGAATGCCGGCGATGGAACCTTCGTGCATCACCGCCATCCGGTCGCTGACGCCGATGACTTCCTCGAGATCGCTGGAGATCATCAGGATGCCGACGCCATGGTCGGCCAGGCTGCGCATCAGCGTGTAGATCTCCGTCTTGGCGCCGACGTCGACGCCGCGGGTCGGCTCGTCGAAGATCATCACCCTCGGCTGCATCGAGAGCCATTTGGCGAGGACGACCTTCTGCTGGTTGCCGCCGGAAAGCGTGCCGACGATCGTCGCCACGTCCTTCGTCTTGATGTTCAGCGCCTTGCGCTGGATCTCGGCATTCTTCCGTTCCCGGCCGGTGCCGACCAGCGCGAAGGTGGCGTAGGACATCAGGTCGGGCAGGGAAATATTGGTGGTGATGCTCTGTTCGAGGATCAGGCCCGACTGTTTCCTGTCCTCCGGCACGAGGAAGATGCCGCGCCGGATGGCGTCGCGCGGACTGGCATTGACGATGGGCTCGCCGGCGAGCCGCATCTGCCCGCCGACCGGCCGCTCGATGCCGAACAGCGCGCGGGCGAGCTCGGTGCGGCCGGCGCCGATGAGACCCGCGAGGCCCAGGATCTCGCCGCGGCGAAGCGACAGGTTCACCTTGCGCTCCGGATAGGTCGAGGTCTGCAGGTCGACGATATCGAGGATGCTCTCGCCCGGGGCGGTCGCCGGCGGCGTGTAGAGCTCGCGCAGGTCGCGGCCGATCATCAGGCGGATCATGGAATCATGGTTGACGGCAGCCCGGTCGAGCGTGCCGACCAGACGCCCGTCGCGCAGCACGACGACGCGGTCGACGCATTGCTGGACCTCGTTGAGGCGGTGGGAGATGAAGATCACCGCCACGCCGCTTGCCTTGAGATCGCGGATGATGTCGAGCAGGCGGTTCGTCTCGGAGATGGTGAGGCTCGAGGTCGGCTCGTCCATGATGACGACGCGGGCGCCGAGGGAAAGCGCCTTGGCGATCTCGAGCTGCTGGCGCTGGGCGATCGACAGTTCCGCCACCGGCGTCTCCGGCTTGAAGTCGCAGCCGACGCGCCGGAGCAGCGGCTCCACATCGGCGCGCAGCTTGCGATGGTCGATCAGATTCAGGGGGCCTCCGATACGCGGCTCGCGGCCGATGAACACGTTGGACGCCACGTCGAGATTGTCGAACAGGTTCAGTTCCTGGTGGACGAAGGCGATGCCGGCGGCAATCGCCGCGTTGACCGTCAGCGACGGGCGGTCCTGACCGTCCAGGCGGATGACGCCGGCGCTCGGGGTGACGACGCCGCCGAGGATCTTCATCAGCGTCGATTTGCCCGCCCCGTTTTCGCCGATCAGTCCGACGACTTCGCCGGGCGAGACCGAAAGGCTGACCCCGGCGAGGGCCTGCACGCCGGGATAGCTCTTGCCGATCCCGATCAGTTCAAGAAACGGTTCCGCCATTCTGGATCCCTATGCGGAAGGGGCTGGACGGCCGAAGCCGGCAGCCGGGAGGGCGACGCCGCCGCGACATCGGCGAAGCCGCGGCGCTCGACCGCCGAAAACGGTCGAGCCGATTAAAGACGCCGAGGCCGGTCCCGGCCTCGGCGCCGAAACACCGGTTACTTGCCCTGCAGCTTCTTGAGCTGGGCCGCGTAGGCGTCGACGGTCGTCTTGTCCACGACCTTGGTCGGAATGATGATCAGCTTGTCCGCGGGAATGGCGGACTTGTCGCCTTCCAGGATCTTGGCCATGAGCTTCATGCCCTGGTAGCCCCACTCATAGGGCTGCTGCACGACGGTGCCGACGATCGTGCCTTCCTTGATGCCGCCCAGCGTGATCGGATCGTCATCGAAGCCGGTGACGGTGATCTTGCCGAGAGCGCCCGCTTCCTTCAGCGCCTGGTAGATCTGCGGGATGTTGTAGGAGTAGATGCCGAGCATGCAATCCACGTCCGGATTGGCGGTCAGCGTGTCCTCGACGTTGCGCTTGGCACGCGACTGGTCGATGTCGTCCGCCCTGACGTCGACGATCTCGATCTTCGTGCCCTTGATGACGTCCTTGATGCCCTGGATGCGCTCGCGCGCATTGTCCGCTCCGGGCAGGCCGACATAGGCCATGCACTTGCCGCCGTTGGGCAGCGCCTTCTTCAGGAGTTCGCCGACCTGGTTGCCGGCCAGCACGTTGCTGGATCCGATATAGGCGGCGCGCTTGCTCTTCGGGGCATCGCTGTCCGTCGTCAGGAGCAGCGTGTGGGAACCGACGCGGTCGAGCGCATCGGTCTCGGTCTTCGGATCGACAGCGCTCACCATGATGCCGGCCGCGCCCGCCGAGACGAGATCGTCCATCAGACGTTCCTGGATGGCGGCTGCCGACTGCTCGGGATATTTGAACTGGAGATCGTAGTTCGGAAGTTCTTCCTGCGCCTTCTTGACGCCGGCTTCGGCGGCTTTCCAGAAGTCCGAAGCGCCGTTGGCAACGAATACGAGGGTCTTCTTGTCGGCAGCCTGCGCACTGAATGTCATGGTGGCGAGCAGCGCACCCACGGCGCCGGCCAGAACGTATTTCTTCATTTTCTGATTCTCCCTGATGCTTTTTGGTTCTTCGGATACCGCTGCCAGCCCGCGGCTGGGGGGATTCCGGTCACTTCTCCAGCGCTTGCGACACGCCTGTGGCTCCCTCCCTGCATGGCCGGCTCGTTCGCTTCGGCAGCGCCCCCTCCAGGGTGGCACGCCGCCACTATTAGCATGCCCCGGACGATTTACAAGAATTGTCGGACAAATCGGGACGCAACCACCCGCCCCTGTAACCACAGGTAGAAATCACCCTCGCACCCTCGATCGGGCGTTGCGGGAAAGCCGGACTGCGACCTCCGGTGCCCGAAACATAGCGGGCATTATGCCCGAACGGAAAGGAATGATTCGCCCTCGCCGGCCGCCTTCATTTCTTTTCCAGCATCAGCTGCCCGCTCTTCTGGATCAGCGCCTTGGCTTTTTCGGCGAGCACCGACAGGAAGAGCGGCAGGACCACGCTGACCGTCACCACCGTCTCCGCCACCTCGATGCTGCCGGATACCGTCTGCCTCAGCGCCATGATGCGGAAATCGAGCCGGTCGCCGGTCCAGTTCTCGTCGAGGACGCTCATCTGTCCGGCGTATCGGGCGCGTATCTGGCCGATGCCGTCTCGAATGCGCCGCAGGGCCGCCTCGCGGCCAAGGGTGTG
This sequence comes from Labrys monachus, assembly GCF_030814655.1. Taxonomy (NCBI): domain Bacteria; kingdom Pseudomonadati; phylum Pseudomonadota; class Alphaproteobacteria; order Hyphomicrobiales; family Xanthobacteraceae; genus Labrys; species Labrys monachus. The sequence continues at coordinate 2,865,123 of NZ_JAUSVK010000001.1, read as the reverse complement.
GGGAATGGAGACGACGAGCGGACGGGACATGGCGCACCCTGGCGTTCACGGACGACATCGGATCCCCGCCGCCGGACAAGGTCCGCGACGGGGACATTCGAGATGCAGAACACAGCGAGCCGCCGTTTCGATCCGCGGCGATGCGCTTCGAGGCCGGAGCGCAGGTTTGATTTGGTTCTTCCCGCCCGCTAAAGGAAGGCATGGCCAAGCGAACATCGTCCTTTATCTGCCAGAATTGCGGTGCCGTCTATCAACGCTGGCAGGGCAAGTGCGATGCCTGCGGCGAATGGAACACGATCGCCGAGGAGACCAGCGCCGTCGCCGCCGTGCCCGCCTCGCAGCGGCCGCGGGGCCGGGGCCGGGTCTTCGCGCTCGAAACCCTGACGGGCGGCACCGACGAGGCGCCGCGCCTGGTGGTGGGCATCAACGAGCTGGACCGCGTGACGGGCGGCGGCTTCGTGCGTGGATCGGTGCTCCTGCTGGGCGGCGATCCGGGCATCGGCAAATCCACGCTGCTGATCCAGACCTGCGCGGCCCTTGCCGCCGGCGGCGCCCGCGTCGTCTATATATCGGGCGAGGAGGCTACCGCGCAGGTGCGGATGCGGGCCGAGCGTCTCGGCCTGGCCGGCGCGCCGGTGGAACTGGCGGCGGAGACCTCGGTCGAGGATATCCTCGCCACCTTCCAGCACGGCCCGCCCCCTCGGGTCGTCGTCATCGACTCCATCCAGACCATGTGGACCGACACGGTGGAATCCGCGCCGGGCACGGTGACCCAGGTCCGCGGCTCGGCCCAGGCGCTGATCCGCTACGCCAAGCGGTCCGGCGCCACCGTCATCCTCGTCGGACACGTCACCAAGGACGGCCAGATCGCCGGCCCGCGCGTGGTCGAGCACATGGTGGATGCCGTGATGTCCTTCGAAGGCGACGGCGGTCGGGATTTCCGCATCCTGCGCGCCGTCAAGAACCGCTTCGGCCCGACGGACGAGATCGGCGTCTTCGAAATGACCGGACTGGGCCTGAAGGAGGTGTCGAATCCCTCCGCCCTGTTCCTGTCGGAGCGCGATCTCGGCTCGCCGGGCACCGCGGTGTTCGCCGGCATGGAGGGCACGCGGCCCCTGCTGGTCGAGATCCAGGCCCTCGTCGCCCCCACGAGCCTCGGCACGGCGCGGCGGGCGGTGGTCGGCTGGGATTCGAATCGCCTGTCGATGATCCTCGCCGTCCTTGACGCCCATTGCGGCGTGCGTCTCGGCGGACACGACGTCTATCTCAACGTCGCCGGCGGCCTGCGCATCCAGGAGCCCGCCGCCGACCTTGCCGTCGCCGCCGCGCTGATCTCCTCCCTCACCGGCGCGGCCCTGCCCTCCGATGCGGTCTATTTCGGCGAGATATCGCTCTCGGGCTCCGTGCGTCCGGTCGCCCATGCGGGCGGACGCCTGAAGGAGGCGGCCAAACTCGGTTTCGGGCGCGCCGTCGCGCCGGTTTCCGGCAGCGATTCGGGTGGGGATTCCGGCATGGTCGTGAACGGGGTCGCCTCACTTGCGACACTTGTTGCCGATATCGCCGCATCGGGCGAGGGTCAAAAGCGCAAGCCCGCCAAGGCCGTGTCCTGACACGCTGGGCCGCTCGTCTTCAAACGCATGTCTCGGAACGAGCAAACGGATGACGGCGGCCGGAACCATCGCTATAGAGGGGCTCGCTGCCGCCTCCGGTCCGCAATCGCTGTTCTCATCAGGATAAACCGCCGATGCCTGTAACGCTTCTTGATCTCATCGTCATTGGCGTCATGCTGATATCGGCCCTGCTGGCGATGGTGCGGGGGTTCACGCGGGAGATATTGGCGATCGCCGCCTGGGCCATCGCCGCGGTGGCGGCCCTCTTCCTGCACGGCCACGTGCTGCCCTATGTCAAGCCTTACATCAAGAGCGATACGGTCGCGCAGATCGTCTCCGGCGGCGCGGTCTTCATCGTCGTCCTGATCATCGCCTCCTTCATCACCATCCGCCTGTCGGACATGATCCTCGACAGCCGCATCGGCGCCATCGACCGCACGTTCGGCTTTCTGTTCGGCGCCGCCCGCGGCCTGTTGCTCGCCGTCGTTGCCTTCATCTTCTTCAGCTATCTCGTTCCCGACAAGTCCGAGCCCGTCTGGGTTCAGGACGCCAAGTCCAAGCCGATCCTGCTGTCGGGTCGCGACTGGCTCCTGAGCATCCTGCCGACCGATCCGGAAAACGTGATCCTGAAGCAGCTTCGCGCCAATGACCTCCTTCCGGGCGACAGCGCCCAGGGAACCGATCCCGACGCGGCCGGCGCACCGGTTCAGCCGGCCACGCCGGCGACGAAGCCCGCGGCACAGCCGTGATGCGGGGCTAGCACGGAAAACTCGGCCCGCATGGTGGAAATGCGGATCGGTGATATTATCTCAACGGTGATTGGGGCGGCGGAGCGTTCTCCGGGCCGCTCACTCTTTTTGGAGAAAGTGAGCGCGATGGCCTCGATTGACGATCTCGACCTGGATGCGGACCACCTGCGCGAGGAATGCGGCGTGTTCGGCATCTTCGGCCATCCGGAAGCCGCTGCCATCACCGCCCTCGGCCTGCATGCGCTGCAGCATCGCGGCCAGGAGGCCTGCGGCATCGTGACGTTCGACGGCGCGCGCTACAATTCGGAGCGCCGCCTCGGCCTCGTCGGCGACACCTTCTCCAAGCGCGACGTGATCGAAAGGCTGCCCGGCGCCCAGGCCATCGGCCATACGCGCTATTCCACCACCGGCGAGACCATCCTGCGCAACGTGCAGCCGCTCTTCGCCGAACTGGCTGGCGGCGGTTTCGCCGTCGCCCATAACGGCAACCTCACCAACGGCCTGACCTTGCGCCGCGACCTGATCCGCAAGGGCGCCATCTGCCAGTCGACCTCGGACAGCGAGGTGATTCTCCATCTCGTCGCACGCTCCTCGCGCGAAAAATTCATCGACCGCTTCATCGACGCCCTCTTCCAGATGGAAGGCGCCTATGCCTTTGTCGGGCTGACCAACCACATGCTCGTCGGCGCGCGCGACCCGCTCGGCATCCGTCCGCTGGTGCTGGGCGAGCTCGACGGCTGCTACATCCTGGCCTCCGAGACCTGCGCGCTCGACATCATCGGCGCCCGCTTCGTGCGCGATATCGAGAATGGCGAAGTCGTCGTCATCACCAAGGAGGGTATCGAGTCGATCAAGCCCTTTCCGCGCGTGCCGGCGCGTCCCTGCATCTTCGAATATATCTATTTCGCCCGGCCGGATTCGATCGTGCACGGCCGCAGCGTCTATGACGTGCGCAAGCGCTTCGGCGCCCAGCTCGCGGCCGAAAGCGGCATCGATGCCGACGTCGTCGTGCCCGTCCCCGATTCGGGCGTGCCCGCGGCCATCGGCTTCGCCCAGGCTGCCGGCCTGCCCTACGAACTCGGCATCATCCGCAACCATTATGTCGGGCGCACCTTCATCCAGCCGACCCAGTCGATCCGCGAACTCGGCGTCCGCATGAAGCACAGCGCCAACCGGGCCGTCATCGAGGGCCGGCGCATCGTGCTCATCGACGATTCGATCGTGCGCGGCACCACTTCGGTCAAGATCGTGCAGATGATGCGCGATGCCGGCGCCAAGGAAGTGCATTTCCGCATTTCGAGCCCGCCGATCACCCATCCCGACTATTACGGCATCGATACGCCCGACCGGACCAACCTTCTCGCCGCTCGCATGAGCCTGGAGGAGATGCGCGCCTATATGGGCGCGGATTCGCTGGCCTTCCTCTCGGTGCAGGGCGTTTACAAGGCCTGCGGCTTCGAGCAGCGCGATCCGCTGCGCCCGCAGTTCACCGATCATTGCTTCACCGGCGATTATCCGACCTTCCTCACCGACGTCAGCGGCGAGGGCGCAAAGCAGCAGCTTTCGCTGCTGGCCGAAGCAAGCTGATCGCGAACGAGTTCTCAATGTCCGATTCCCTCAAAGGCCGCATTGCGCTCGTGACCGGCGCCTCGCGCGGCATCGGCCGTGCCACGGCGCTCGCTCTGGCCGAGGCCGGCGCCCATGTCGTCGCCCTCGCCCGCACCGTCGGCGCGCTCGAGGACCTCGACGACGCCATCCAGGCCAAAGGCGGCACGGCCAGCCTCGTTCCGCTCGACATCAAGGACGGCGACGGCATCGATCGCCTCGGCTACACCCTGTTCGAGCGCTACGGCAAGCTCGACATCCTCATCGGCAATGCCGGTGCGCTCGGCTCGATCTCGCCGCTCGGCCATATCGAGCCGAAGGACTGGGACAACGTCTTCGCCGTGAACGTCACCGCCAATTGGCGCCTGATCCGGTCCTTCGATCCGCTGCTGCGCAAATCGGATGCCGGACGCGCCGTGTTCGTGACCTCGGGCTCGGCATGGAAGGCGGTCGCCTATTGGGGCCTCTACGGCACCACCAAGGCGGCCCTCAACGCCCTCGTCGCCACCTATGCGAGCGAGACCGTCAACACGCCCGTCCGCGCCAATTTGTTCTCGCCCGGCCCCATCCGCACGCATATGCGCGCCGCCGCCATGCCCGGCGAGGACGCCAGCGCCCTGCCGCCACCCGAGGCGGTCACGGCATCGATCCTGCGTCTTGCGAGCCCCGATCTCACCGAGACCGGCAAGATCTTCGAATTCAGGCAGGACAGGTTCCTCAGCTTCCAGCCGCCGGTGTAATGCCGGAGCCCGCCGGCGCAACGGCGTTCCGCCAAGAAAATTGGCTGGACCACTGGACCTTCTTCGCAAGACCTGATCATCTGCCGTCCCTTCGAGACATGTTTCGTTTGGATATCGCGCAATGACACGCATCGCCTCCGTCGAGATCAGCCAGTTCCGCTTCGAGGTCGAGGGGCTCGGCCTGCCCTCGCATGGCGCCGCCGGGGTCGCCAACCTCATCGCCAAGAAGGGCTCCCGCATGCCGGCCCAGCGCTGGGCCGTCCGCATCGAGACGGACGACGGCGCCCGCGGCGAATATGTGACGCATTGGGTGGGAACACCGTCGTCGTTCGCCCAGGCCACGATGCTCGCGCCCCACCTCATCGGGCGCGATCCCGACCGGCGGGAGGAGATCTGGCAGGATCTGCGGCGCGAGGTCCGCGCCTACGACCATATGGGCCACGGTCCTCTCGACATCGCCCTGTGGGATCTCGCCGGCAAGCGCCGCGACGTCTCGGTCAGCCGTCTGCTCGGCGGGTACCGCACGAGCCTGCCCACCTATGCCAGCACCTATCACGGCCAGGAGGAGCCCGGCGGCCTGGACACGCCGAAGGCCTTCGCCGACTATGCCGCGGCCTGCAGGACGCAGGGCTTCGCCGGCTTCAAGATCCATGGCTGGCACACCGGCGACGTCGCCCGCGAGGTGGAGACCATCCATGCGGTCCGGGCGGCGGTCGGTGACGGCTACCCGCTGATGCTCGACCCAGCCTCGCAGCTGCGCACCTGGCGCGATGCCCTCACTGTCGGCGACGCCTGCGACGAGGCCAGGTTCTTCTGGTACGAAGATCCCTATCGCGACACCGGCGGTGCCGTCGAAGGGCACAAGCGGCTGCGCGAACGCCTGCGCACGCCCCTGCTCGTCTGCGAGCATGTGCGTGGGCTCGAGGCCAAGGCCTCCTTCATGCTGGCAGGCGGCGGCGACCTCGTCCATCTCGATCCCGAATACGACATGGGCATCACCGGCGCGGTGAAGATGGCCAATTTCTGCCAGGCGCTCGGCCTCGACGTGCAGTATCACGCCTGCGGTCCGGCCCATCGCGCCGTGATGTCGGCGACGCCCAACACGCATTTCTACGAGATGGCGCTGGTCGGGCCCGACATGCGCAACACCGTGCCGCCGGTCTATACCTGCGGCTATTCCGACCAGCCGGAGGATCTCGGCGCCGACGGCTGCGTGCCGGTTCCCGACGGCCCCGGCCTCGGCGTCGCCTATGACTGGTCCTATATCGAGCAGAACCGCGTCGACCACGTGGCGTTCGGCCGGAAGTGACCGGAACGGTGCCGAGACCGGCGCCGCCAAGGCCTATTTCGCGCCCAGCCCGCGGGAAAAGGCGCGCAGCACCGCATCGAGATGGGTCTTCATCGCCTTGCGCGCGGCGACGGGATCGCCGTCGGCGATCGCCTCGAAGACGTGCCGGTGCTCGGCCAGCGTCAGCCCCAGCCTGTCCGGCCCCATCAGCAATTCCTCGAACTTCTCGAACATCGGCTTGTAGCGATAGTCCCAGAGGTCGCCCACGATCGGCACGTATACGGCGTTTCCGCTCGCCTTGGCGATCTCGACATGGAAGCTGCGGTCGCCGGCGCGATAATCCGGCGAGCGGATGGATTTGGCATCGGCCTGGATGCCGATGGCGCGCGCGAGCCCTTCGAGATTGGCCTGCGTGCGGTTGGCGGCGGCCAGCTCCACCGTCTTGAGCTCGATATGGCGGCGCGCTTCCATCAACTGGATCGGCCCGATATCGGCCTCGTTGACGTCGGCGCCGGCGCCGATCCCCTCCCGGCGCGGCGTCGCCTTGAGGATCTGCACGCCATGGCCGACGCGGATGGAGACCTTTCCGCTGACCTCCAGCGCGATCAGCGCCTCCCGCACCGAGGTGCGGCTGACGCCGAGCTGCTGGGCGAGGTCGCGCTCCGTCGGCAGGAGGGTCCCGGCCGGAAAGGTGCCGTCGTCGATGCGGGAGCCGAGCAGCCGGGCGATCTGGCGATAGAGCCTCGTCGGCTCGAGTTGGGGAAGACGCGTGTCGCCGGCAGGGTTCAGCGACAGGGCGGGAGACGGCTCGAGCTGCTTCATGGGGCTCCAGGGAAGGGCGTGGGCCGCCCGAAAGACAGGTGGAAGAGACTACAATCCGGACCGGGCGGTTGACAATAACACACTCCCTGCTACCAATAAATTGGTTGGACCTTTAGTCCTATTCGGCGCGCCGCCGCGAAGGCCCTTCCCATGAACATGAAGCTGCCGCGCTTTGTCCGCGGCGCGTCTGCGGGAGATGAAATGAGAATCCGGTCGGTCGAGCCCTTCATCCTCCACGCGCCGCTCAACACGGATTCGATTTCCGATTCGACCCATACCATCACCCATTGGGGCGTCGTCGGCGCCAGGATCGTGACCGAGGACGGCCTGGAGGGATTCGGCTTCACCGGCACGCATGCCCACCTGCCGTCGGACCGGCTGGTGACCTCGTGCATTGCCGATTGCTATGCGCCGCTCCTCGTCGGCGAGGACGCGCATGACGGCGATCGCCTGTGGCTCAAGCTCGCCCGCAACCCGGCGCTGCAATGGGTCGGCCGGGCCGGCATCACCCAGATCGCGCTCGCCGCCATCGACATCGCCCTGTGGGACCTGCGCGCCAAAAAGGCCGGCCTGCCGCTGTGGAAGCTGCTCGGCGGCGCCACCAAGGAGCGGCTCGAAGCTTACAACACCGATATCGGCTGGCTCTCCATCCCCCGCGACAGGCTGGTCGAAGGCAGCCTCAGGGCCATCGAGCAGGACGGATTCCGCCGTCTGAAGCTCAAGGTCGGCCATGAGGATCCGACGGCCGACATCGGACGGATCGAGGCGGTGCGGCGGGCGGTGGGGCCGAGCGTCACCATCGCCATCGACGCCAACGGCAAATGGGACCTGCCGACCTGCCAGCGCTTCTGTGCCAGGGCGGAGGCGCTCGACGTATTCTGGTTCGAGGAGCCGATGTGGTACGACGACGTCGCCTCGCATGCGGCGCTGGCGCGCTCGACCTCGATTCCGGTCGCGCTCGGCGAACAGCTCTATACGGCAGAGGCGTTCGATGCCTTCATCCAGGCTGGCGCGGTGCACTATGTCCAGCCGGACGTGACGCGCCTCGGCGGCATCACCGAATACATCCAGGTCGCCCATACCGCCCATTCGCACCGGCTGCCGGTCGTGCCCCATGTCGGCGAGATGGGGCAGATCCACGTGCATCTCGCCTACTGGCACCCCGCCTCGCCGATGCTGGAATATATTCCCTGGATCAAGGACTGCTTCGCCGAGCCGATCCGCATCGAAGCCGGCCACTACGCCCGCCCGCAAATGCCGGGCGCCGGTACCACGCTGACGAAGGCGGCCATCGAAGCCCATTCGAAGCCCTGCTGAGCGAGACGAGGCGCATGAGTTCCGAAGACATTCCCCTCGACCGTCCCCGCCGCCGGCTGATGCGCGTTCGGCTTCGACGAAGTCGGCATCCTGCTGGCGGCGGTCCTGTTCTTCGTCGTCGGCACGATGAGCAGCCCCTATTTCATGACCGTCAGCAACCTCACGGGCATCCTGCAGAACATCACCTTCCTCGGCTTCCTGTCGATCGGCGTCGGACTGACGCTGATGGCCGGCGAGATCGATATTTCCGTCGGTTCCACCTTCGGCCTCGCCGCCGTCTCCACCGCTCTCGTTCTGAAGGGCGGCTATCCGCTGGCCGTGGCCGTCGCCGCCGGCCTCGCGGTCGGCCTCGCCTGCGGCTTCGTCAACGGACTGATCGCCCAGGTCATCAAGGTGCCGGTGGTCGTCGTCACCCTGGCGACGCTCGGCATCTTCCGGGCGATCAGCCTGGCGCTGGCCAACGGCTCGCCGGTCGGAGGCCTGCCCGACGATCCGTTCTTCTTCGACTGGTTCGGCCAGGGTTCGATCGGCCAGATCTCCTACATCACCATCCTCTTCCTCGCCGTCGCGCTCGCCGCGGAAATCCTGCTGCGCTGGACGTCGTCGGGCTTCCGCCTGCTGGCGATCGGCAGCAACCCGCAAGCGGCCCACCTCGTCGGCTACAAGGTGGAGCGGGCACGCGTGCTGCTGCTGGCCTTCTCCGGCCTCGTCGCCGGCCTGTCCGGCGTATGCTCCGTGGCCTATCTCAATACGGCCGGGCCGACCGCCGGCACCGGCTACGAGCTGAGCGTGCTGGCCGCCGTCATCATCGGCGGCGTCAAGCTGACGGGCGGGCGAGGCTCGATCGTCGGCGTGCTGCTGGGCCTGTGCGTCATCGGCATATTCCAGAACCTGATCGTGCTGTGGGGCGTCTCCCCGAACTGGACGCAGGGCGTCTCCGGCCTGGTCCTCATCGCGGCGATGTCCCTGACCTGGCTGACCAAGGGCAATGTTCGGAACGCGGCTTAGCCTGCCTTCGGCGCAACCGGAGGACAAGGGCGGCCCGATGGAGAGGGAGGAACGACAATGACGGATTCCACGCAGACGGCCGGCCTCGACCGCCGGCGCTTCGCGGCGCTCATGGGCTTCGCCGGCATGGCGGGCCTGGCCGGCGGCGGCGTCCTCGGTGCGGCACCGGCCGCAGCCGATGAAGCGAAGGCCTGGCAGGACTGGGTGAAGAAATTCTACGGCAAGCCCGTCAAGATGGCGGTCTCCTGCGCGGGAACCACCAATCCCTATTTCGCGCCGACCAAGGCCGGCGCGGAAGATGCCGGCGCCCAGCTCGGCATCGACATGCTGTGGACCGGCGTGCCCGACGGCAACACCGTCAACCAGATCGCCCAGTTCCAGCAGCTCGTGAACACCGGCTACGAGGCGATCGTGGTGATCTCCTTCGAGCCCGACGCCTGGATCGCCCCGATCAAGAAGGCGATGGCTGCCGGCGTGCTGGTGCTGACCGCCAACAACGATACGCCGAACAGCGGCCGCGAGCTCTATTTCGGCCAGGATCTCGTCGGCGCCGCCGAGGCGCAGGGCCAGCTCATCGCCAGGCTCGCCGGCGGCAAGGGCAAGGTGGCGATGACCAATTGCGCGCCCGGCTCGCTCGCCCTCGACCAGCGCGTGCAGGGTGCGCGCCAGGGCGTCAAGGCCGGCGGCCTCGAGGATGTCGGCGTCTACAACACCAATCCGGCCGACATGGCGAGCGAACTCGGCACGGTCAAGGACATCCTGCGCGCCCATCCGGACCTCGCCGCGATCATGCCGCTCTGCGGGCCCGACACCGCCGCCGCCGGCCTCGTCCGCAAGAATGGCGGACACAAGCTGCCCGTCGTCGGCACCGATCTCCTCTACCAGACGCTGGAACTGATCCGGGATGGCCATATCGACGCGACGGTCGGCCAGCAGCCCTATCTCCAGGGCTATCTGCCTATCATGTACGCCTATCAGCGCGTCGTGCTGGGAGCGCCCAAGCTGAACCTGCCCGGCGGCAATTATTATCTCGCCAACGAGGTCGTCACCAAGGACAACGTCACCGGCTTCCTCACCCGCGAGGAACGGTTCCGCGGATGAGCGACAGCGGGAAAGCGATGCTGCTCGAAGCCAAGGACATCGCCAAGAGCTTCGGCGGCGTCCGCGCGCTCGATGACGTCACCTTCGAGGTGGCGGCCGGCGAGGTGCATGGGCTGCTCGGCGCCAACGGCGCCGGCAAGTCCACGCTCATCAACATCCTGGCCGGAGCCGTCCGCCCCGACAGGGGCTCGCTCCGCGTCGCCGGCCGGGACGTGGCGACGGGCTCGCTCGCCGAGGCCCGCAAGGCCGGTCTCGTGGTGGTGCATCAGGAGCTGATGCTGTTCCCCGACCGCACCGTCGAGGAGAACATCTTCGCGAGCGTCCTGCCGCCCGGCCCCTTCGCCTTCATCGGCCGGCAGGCGCGGCGGCAGAAGGTCGAGGCGGCGATGCACCGCCTCGGCGCCGTCGTCGACATCCGGAGCCGCCTCGACGACCTGCCGCTCTCCCATCGCCAGCTCGTGGAGATCGCCCGTGCGCTCTGCGCGGGCGGTACCGTGCTCGTCCTCGACGAGCCGACCTCCTCGCTGACCCAGCCCGCGGCGCAGGGCCTGTTCCGGGCCATCCGCACGATCGTCGCCGGCGATGCCGGCGTGGTCTTCGTTTCCCACCGCCTCGACGAGGTGTTCGCCATCACCGACCGGCTGACCGTCCTGCGCGACGGCCGCGTCGAAGGCCGCTGGCTGACCGGCGATGCCGACATTCCCACCATCACCCGCGCCATGGTGGGCCCGCTGGCGGACGAGCGGCCGCGGGCCGGCGCCGCCGCCAAGACGGGAGCCGTGGCGATGGAACTCCACGGCTCGGCGCCCGGCCTGCCGGAATTCGCTCTCTCCCTGCGCGAGGGCGAGGTCGTCGGGCTCGCCGGGCTGGAAGGCTCCGGCGTCTCCACGGCGATGCAGATGCTGGGCGGCATCGTGCCCGTCACCGGCACAATCGAGGTCAAGGGCCGGCCGGTGATCTTCGGCCATCCCAGCCAGGCCATCGCGCAGAGCGTCGTCTACATGCCGCCGGACCGCAAGAAGGGTGGCCTGTGGCTGGAGCGGGATGCCGTCGCCAATATCGGCGCCGCTGCGGTGAAGCGCATGGGCCCGCTGAAATGGCTCCGGCGGCGCAGTCTGGAAAAGACGGCGGCAGGCCGGATGGCGCAGGTCGGCGTGCGGGCAAGCGCCCTGCACGAGGCGGTGGGACGCCTCTCCGGCGGCAACCAGCAGCGCGTGCTCCTCGGCCGCTCGCTGGAGGCGCGTCCCCGCATCCTGCTCCTCAACGACTTCACCCGCGGCGTCGACGTCAAGGCCAAGGCTGTCATCCACGGTCTCGTCCGCGAACTCGCCGATGCCGGCCTGGCGATCTGCCTGACGTCGTCGGACCTCGAGGAACTGCTCGACGTCGCCGACCGCATCGTCTGCATGAGCGCGGGGCGCGTGGTCGCCGACAGGCCCAGCGCCGCGTTCGACAAGCTGAGCCTGCTCGCCCTCGCCTCGGCGGCGCCGGAGCACACCCCGGCGTGAGTTCCCTGCCGCTCCCTGCCGGGACGTCGGGAGCTGCCGGGTTCATCCGATCTCCGCGCCCTCGGTGACCGGCTTTTGCGGGCGCGTCTTCAACCTCAGATACACCGCACGGTCGCGCTCCTCGGCAAGGCGCCGGGCGCGGACCCTGAGCAGGTCCTTGCGGGCGAGGAGACCGACGAGCCTGCCGTCGCCGCGGTCGATGACGGGGACGCGTCCCACATCGCCGGCGGCCATGCGGTCGGCTACGGTGCCGACGAGTTCGTCGGGATGGGCGACGACGAGATCGGCCCCTTCGACCGCTTCGCCGATCGTCGCGGCGCCATGCCCGCTCTCGCGAGCCCACGCCAGGATATCGGCCCGGGAAACCAGGCCGAACACCCTGCGGCCGTCGTCGACGACCGGGTAGCTCTTGTGCCGGTGCGCGTCGGCCGAGAAGAACGCTACCGCCTCGTCGACCGGCATCGCCGCCGGCAGCACGTCGACCTTCCCGACCATGACGCTGGCGACGAACGTCAGGTCGAAAGGATCGGCATGGGTTTCGCGGGTGATGTGATGTCCGCGGCGGGCGATCTTCTCGGTGAGGATCGAACGCTTCAGGAGAAGCACCGTCGTGGCATAGGCCATGCCGCACGCTGCCAGCAGCGGCAGCAGGCACGCCATGTCGCCGGTCAGCTCGACGGCGAACAGCGTCGCCGTCAAGGGAGCGCGCATGGTGCCGCCCATCATCGCCGCCATGCCGAGCAGGGCCCAGAAACCGGTATCGGCCTGCGGCAGGCCGAGGCCTTCGAGGGCGCCGAGCGCACCGCCGAAGATCAGCAGCGGTGCCAGCACGCCGCCCGAGGTTCCCGATCCCAGCGCGACCGCCCAGATGATCGCCTTGACCGCCAGCAGGAGCAGGACGGCCTTGATCGCCAGGTCGCCGGCGAGCAGATGGGTGATGTTGTCATAGCCGACGCCAAGCGCCGCGGGGTCGATCAGCCCGCCGACGCCGATGACGAGGCCGCCGAGCGCCGGCCACCACATCCAGTGGATCGGCAGCTTCTCGAACGCGTCCTCGGATGCATAGACCATCGCCGTCAGCACGCCGGAGCCGAGGCCGGCGGTCACGCCGACGACGATCCACGCCAGCAGCGCCTCGAGCGAGAGCGGCATGGCGCCATGGTAGGGGAAGAGCGCGCCGGGAGGGGAAAACCACGTCCGTCCGGCGGCGGCGACCACGGCGGCCACCACCACGGGAAGGAAGCTGCGCGGCTTGAGCTCGAACAGCAGCAGTTCGACGGCGAGCAGGATGGCGGCGATCGGCGTGCCGAAAATGGCGGTCATGCCGCCGGCGGCACCCGCGACGAGCAGGGCCTTGCGTTCGTTGGAGGTGAGGTGGAACATCTGCGCCAGGATCGAGCCGATGGCGCCGCCCGTCATGATGATCGGCCCTTCTGCGCCGAAGGGGCCGCCGGTTCCGATCGAGATCGCCGACGAGAGCGGTTTCAGCACCGCCACCTTGGGGCTGATGCGGCTCTGGCCCATCAGGATCGCCTCGATGGCCTCGGGAATGCCGTGGCCGCGGATCTTCTCGGATCCGTAGCGGGCCATGAAGCCGATGATCACGCAGCCGGCGACGGGCACCAGCACCGACCACCAGCCGAGCGGCGTCCCGGCGATGGGCAGCGCCTCGAGCGTCACCCGCCCGTGATAGGCCAGATTGGTGCACAGGGTGATGAGGCGCAGCAGCAGCCATGACGCCCCGACGCTGGCGCAGCCGACGACGGCGGCGAGCGCCATCAGGATGAGGACTCGGCGGTCGGTGGTGAAATCCCCCAGATGGGCCGTGGGGTGCGGGCGGGTCCGTGCCGTGCCCGCCGCAGGGCCTGCCGCCCTGCCGTGCGAAGATGGTGATATCATTGAAGTCCACTGTCGATGGCGCCGTCACTGGACGGCCGGCTCGCGGCAGCTATTATATCGTGATGCGATATTAATCAATATTTCGTTTCGAGCGGATGCGGGAAGGCAGCAGGAATGGCAGATCGACCACAAGGCCGGAGAAATGTCCGACAGGAGGGTTCCAGAAAGGAAGAGGCGGCACAAGCCGGCGGCGGAGAATTCAGCGACGCCAACTATGCCGCCCTGGCGGAATTCCGCTACGCCCTGCGCAAATTCCTGGCTTTCAGCGAATCGGCCGCGCGAAATGTCGGCCTCACTTCCCAGCAGCACCAGGCCCTCCTCGCTCTCAGAGGCTTCGCCAAGGATGGAGCGCTTACCGTCGGAGACCTCGCCGAGCGTCTCCTCGTCCGCCACCACAGCGCCGTGGAGCTGGTCGACCGGCTCGAAAAGCTCGACCTTGTCCAGCGCAGCGCCGATCCGGCGGATGGCAGGCGCGCCCTCGTCCGCCTGACCGAGACCGGCGAGGCCCGCCTGCGCGAATTGTCGAGCATCCATGTCGAGGAACTGCGCTCCATCGGCCCCGCCCTGGCCGCCATGCTGGCGCCGCTCGCATAGGCGCCGCCCCACGCCTTGATTTATATCGCTCAGCGATATATGCCGGCGCCATGACAGGCAGCGCGATCTGGGAAGGCAGGCATGGCCGGCGGGAAGCGCCCGAGCGTGGGGCGTCCTCGCGGGCATGCTGCTATTTCAACAGAAGGCACGCAGCGAAACGATGGAGACGACTGGCCTTTTCCGGCCTGGTTGCCCCTGGAGCGGATTGGACGGATACTCCTGCCATTCTTCGGTCGGCCTGTGGGCAGGGAGAGGCGCTTGGGCGATTTCTCAGTACGTCATCTTACGCAAACGCCCGCGGATCGTCCGGATGCGGACGGTCCGGCGTTCGCTTCCGCGCCGGACGCAGCGCGATGAGCGCGCCGCTGCAGACGCAGGCGTGCCGGCTGCTGGGCTGCGACCTGCCGATCGTTCTCGCCGGGATGGGCGGTGTCGCCCGCTCGGAGCTGGTCGGCGCGGTGACGCTGGTCGGCGGCTTCGGCTTCCTGGGCATGGCGGGCGAACCCGCCGCGAGAATCGAGCGCGAGGTCGCGGCGGTTCGCGCCGTGACGCCGCGACCTTTCGGTGTCAACCTCATCCCGGCGGCGACCCGCCCTGCTTTGCTCGACGAAGAAGTCTCGGCCTGCATCGCCCTCGGCGTCCATGCCGTGATGCTGTTCTGGACCCTCGACGAGAAGGTGGTGGCGCGCTTTCGGGATGCCGGCATCCTCGTCGCCTGCCAGGTCGGCTCCAGGGTCGAGGCACAGGCGGCGCAGCAGGCCGGAGCGGGCATCCTCGTCGCCCAGGGCGTCGAGGCCGGAGGTCACGTCCGCGGCAGCCTGCCGCTGGCCAAGCTCCTCCGCGAGGTCGTCCCCTCCAGCGAGGTGCCGGTGCTCGCCGCCGGCGGGATCGTCGACGGCAGGGATCTCGCCGCCGTGCTGGAGGCCGGCGCCCAGGGCGCCGTCGTCGGGAGCGCTTTCCTCGCCTCGCCCGAATCCTTCGCCCATCCCTATTACAAGCAGCGCATTGTCGAGGCGGGCGCCGAAGACACGGTGATCACCGACGTGTTCCACATCGGCTGGCCGATCGCCGCCAAGATGCGTGTCCTGCGCAACAGCACGACCGATCGCGACCGGCGCGAGGCGTTTCAGGTCCCTCCCGTGCCTATCGGCATGGATGACGGCCAGCCGGTCTACCGGTTCAGCACGGCTGCCCCTCTGCGCTCCACCACCGGCGATCTCGAGGCGATGGCGCTCTATGCCGGCAAGGGGGTCGGCCGCATCGACGCGCTCATGCCGGCGGCCGCCCGGGTCGAGGCCATGGCAGCGGAAGCGCAGGCGATCCTCGCGGCAAAGGATCGATGTCGGGGATCGGCGGCGGGGTAACGCCTGCCGATCGTGCAACCGGCCTTTCGCCCTCCATACGCGTCAGCTCTTCGTCGCCACATCGGCGAAGGCCGTTCGCAAGTCCCGCCGGCGGCAAGGTTGCCGCCTCCATCAATGCGGTCACGTCCCTCCATGCCGGTTTCACCTTCCGACCCCGAACGACAGCCTTCCTGGAAGCGCCCCTTCCATCTCTTCATGCCGATCCTGCCGGGCGCGACGTTTCGGGACAGGCTGCTCGCCTGCTTCGGCGCGCTGCTCGGCATCGGGCTGACGGGCCTGATGTGCAGCCTGATGTTCGGCAGGGATCCCCACCTGCCCTTCATCGTCGCGCCGATCGGCGCTTCCTCGGTGCTGCTGTTCGCCGTGCCGTCCAGCCCTCTCGCCCAGCCCTGGTCGATCGTCGGCGGCAATACCATCTCGGCGCTCGTGGGCGTGGCGGCGAGCCGGCTCGTTCCGGATCCGATGCTCGCCATCGGCCTCGCCGCCGGCCTTTCCATCGCGGCGATGTCGCTCACGCGCTGCCTGCATCCGCCGGGCGGGGCGGCCGCGCTGACGGCGGTCATCGGCGGGCCGGCCGTGGCGGCGGCGGGCTTCAGCTTCGCGCTGGTGCCGGTTGCGCTCAATTCGATCGTCTTGGTGCTGCTGGGACTGGCCTTCCACAAAGTCCTTTCGCGGCATTCCTATCCGCATGTGGCGAAAAGCCCCTCCGGCACGCACGGAACCAAGGACCCGCCGCCCCAGGATCGCACCGGCTTTCGCGCGGAGGACATCGACGCGGCGCTGGCGGAGCTGGGCGAGACCTTCGACATCGAGCGGGACGATCTCGACCGCCTGCTCCGCCGCGTGGAGATGCATGCCTTCATGCGCTCGCACAGCGAGTTGACCTGCGCCGACATCATGTCCCGCGACGTCGTCTCGGTGGCGCCCGATGCGGGCCTGGAAGCGGCCCACGCGCTCCTCCTCGATCACGGCATCCGCACCCTGCCCGTCATCGACGGGGCCGGACGGCTCGCCGGGACGGTGGGCCTGCGGGAGCTCGCAAGGCCGGGCCGCACGGTCGGCGACGTGATGAGCCGTGCTTCGGTGGCCGACCCCGGCATGGCGGCGCTCGGCCTGCTCGGGCCGCTGACCGAACCCTCCATCCATGCGGTGGTGATCGTCGACGCCGAGAACCGCGTTCTCGGCCTGGTCACCCAGACCGATCTTCTCGCGGCGATCTCGCATATGCCTTCAAGGGACACCCGGCTCGCTGCGGAGACCTGAGCCGCCGCGGCGGGCTCGGCCCCCTCCAGCGCGGCGCGTCATCCGCCGCCCGGGTAGCGGATCGCCGCGTCGGTGACGACGACGTCGAGCGGGATGTCGTGCGCAAGGGGGTGGATCGTCTCGAGCGCAGCCTGCTCATAGCCGATGCCCACGACATAGGGCCGCACCGGCAGGGAGGCGAGCGTCCTGTCGAAATAGCCGCCGCCATAGCCGAGGCGGTAGCATTGGCGGTCGAAGCCCACGACCGGCGCGAGCATGACGTCCGGCAGGGTCTGGGCGTCCTGTTCGGGCACCGGAATGTTCCAGAAGCCCCTGACGAGCGCCTCGCCGGGCCGCCATCGGCGGAAGACCAGCGGCGCATTCCTTTCGGCCACCACGGGAAGCGCATGCGCCGCACCGCGCTCGATGATCGAGGCTACCCAGCCGCGCAGGTCGGGTTCGCCGCGCAGCGGCCAATAGCTGCTCACCGTCCGGCCGCCGAGGTCCATCAGCAGCGCATCGAGATGGCTGGCGATGCGGGCGGCCCTCTCGGAGCGGGCAGCGGCCGGCAAGGCCAGCCTATCGGCGATCAGCCGCGTCCTCTGCGTCCTGCGCCACGCCATCACCGCATCCCGCGGCATGGGTTTCGACGGCGCGCCCCGGTCGTCGCCGTCGAGTTCGTGCAGGAAGCACGGCGGGGAGGAAAATTCGCGCGGCTCGTCATCGGGGTCCGGCTTGCTCATCGTCGGCGACACCTTTCAACGGCGGAAGGACGACGATGCCTTCCGATCCGACCTCGGCATGCCCATTCTCGCGCTTCCCGACCGAACGGATATGCCCCCGCACGACGCAACAGTGGTCGAGAGCGTCCCCGAAGGCCCGATATCGCGCTCTCCACGACCGCCCCCGCCCCGGCGTCGGCTGCCGGAACTTTGCCGGCAGGGCGACGTTGATGCGAGGCCCGCAGTGGGGAGGCAGGTAAAGGAAGCCATGGAGAAGCAGGAAAGCGGGGCTCTCGTCGGGCACGGCGCCATGTCGTTGCCCTCGGTGATCATCGACAGCTACAATCTGGAGATCCGGGACAGAAACGGCTTCATCGGCGACCGGGCGAGCAAGTCGGCCTTTCGCGAGAAGCTGGAGGATTGGCGCAAGCGGGTCCGCAAGGGCGGCGAAGACCCGCTCGGCGACACCGCGACGAAGGAACTGTCCACCCGGCAGATCGACGAATACCTCAATGGCGAGGACAAGCAGGCCGCAGCCCTGGTGATGAGCGCCGTCGACGATTTCGCCGGCGATCTCGCGCATGTCCTGCGCCGTTTCCTCAAGGAGGCCAGCTGGAAGAATACGGCGCGCATCGTCGTCGGCGGCGGCATGAAGGAGAGCGAATTCGGCGAGCTCGCCATTGCCCGCGCGATGATCCTGATGAAGGCCGAGGGCGTATCGATCGAACTGGTGCCGATCGTCCATCATCCCGACGAGGCCGGCCTCATCGGCGCCGCCCATCTAATGCCGGCCTGGATGCTCGATGGCTATGACGGCATCGTGGCGGTCGACATCGGCGGCACCAACATCCGGGCGGGCATCGTCGAGACGCGGCTGAAGGACAAGCGCGACCTGTCGAAGGCGAGGGTGTGGAAATCCGAACTTTGGCGCCATTCGGACGACGCGCCGGCACGCGGGGCGACCGTCGAGCGCCTGGCGGGCATGCTGAAGAAGCTGATCGCCCATGCGGAAAAGGAAAAGTTCGGCCTCGCCCCCGTCATCGGCGTCGCCTGCCCCGGCATCGTCGAGCCCGACGGCTCGATCGCCCGCGGCGGCCAGAACCTGCCGGGCGGCAATTGGGAAAGCGAGCGTTTCAATCTGCCGCAGGAACTGACGAACGCCATTCCCTCCATCGGCAAGCATGAGACCTTCGTCATCGTGCACAATGACGGCGTCGTGCAGGGCCTGTCCCAGATCCCGTTCATGCAGGACGTCGAGCATTGGGGCGTCGTCACGATCGGCACCGGGCTCGGCAATGCCCGCTTCACCAACCGCAACGGGCGCGGCGACTGACGGCGTGCGGACTTGTGCCGGGCAAGGCGCGACGATGGAGAGGCGATCACCCGATCGCCCTTCTGGAGATGCCGCGTCTGCCGGAGAGGAAGAGGTCGATCGGTGATCGACCCTCCAACCCGAAGTCAGCGCCCATGGACAGGACGACCGCGATGCCGGCGGTCAGCGGGGCGCGAGAATCCGCACCAGGCTCTGCAGGACGATGACGAAGACCACATAGAACACGGCGGCATAGCTGTAGGCGATCAGGTTCTGGAAGGTTGCCGAGGCTGCCGTCTGCGCATTGCGCATCAGTTCGCTCACGCCGATCACCGAGGCCAGCGACGTGCCCTTGAGGACGATGATGAGTTCGTTGCTCAAGGGCGGCACCGCGATCCTGAGCGCCTGGGGAAGAACGATGCGCCGCATGCCGAGGGCATAGGACATGCCCAGGGAGCGCGCGGCCTCCATCTGGTCGGCCTGGACGGACAGGATGCTGGCGCGGAAGATCTCGGTGGAATAGGCGCCGCTGTTGATCGCGAACGCCACCGTCGCGGCGAGCAGGCGGTTGTCGAGCGGCGACAGCAGCGCGATGAGCGCGGCATCGCCCGTCTGGTGCGCCCAGGCCGGCAGGCCGAAATAGACGATGTAGAGCAGGACGAGCGGCGGCACGCCCCGGAACAGGGCGACATAGGCGCCCGTCAGCAGGCGCAGCCAGCGCCGACTCGAAATCCGGCCGAGGGCGGCGGCGAGCCCGATCGCCAGCGATCCGGCGAAGGACAGGAGGGCGAGGCCGAGGCCGACCAGCGCGCCGGTGACATAGAGCTGCGTATAGCTCGTGACGAAGTCGATCATGGCGTCGCACCGGCGTCGGCGACCGCAGGCCGTTCGCGGCCCATCCGCCCCTCGCTGCGCCGGATGAAGCCGGCGATGCGTTCGCTGGGCGGGTTGGAGAAGAACGTCTCCTTCGGCAGGTCGGCGGCGATGCGGCCGTCCTCCATGAAGACGACCCGGTCGGCGACGTCACGCGCGAAGGCGATCTCGTGCGTCACCACGATCATCGTGCGGCCGCGCTCGGCGAGGTCGCGCATCACCGCGAGAACCTCGCCGACGAGTTCGGGATCGAGCGCCGAGGTCACCTCGTCGAACAGCAGCAGGTCCGGCTCCATGCAGAGGGCGCGCGCGATGCCGACGCGCTGCTGCTGGCCGCCGGAGAGTTCGGACGGATAGGCATCGGCCTTGCCGGCGAGCCCGACCAGCGCCAGCGCGGCTTGCGCCCGGGCGACGGCCTGTTCCCGCGGGATGCGGAGCACATGGACCGGGCCTTCCAGCAGATTGCCGAGAACGGTGCGATGCGGGAAAAGCGCATAGCGCTGGAACACCATGCCGATGCGTTTGCGGATACGGCAGACATTGGCATCCTTGTCGCGCAGCAGCCTGCCGCCCGCCTCGCGGTAGCCGATCAGCTCGCCATTGATCTCGATCCGCCCGCTGTCATAGGGGACGAGGAAGTTGATGCAGCGCAGCAGCGTCGTCTTGCCGGAGCCGCTGGGACCGATGATCGCCACCGTCTCGCCGCGATGGACCGTCAGATCGATCGCGGACAGCACGGGCGCGGCATCATAGGCCTTGCCGACCCCGTCGATGCGCACGACGGCCGTTCCCTTCCGCCGGATCATGTCCTCGTCATCCACCATCGCCGGTCCCGTGTCGGAGGATCCGGCCCGGCTTCGAGCCGGCCCGGATCGGGGTTGCAGGCCTTGCCTGCCCTCAGGGGCGGGCGACGATCTTGGTGTCGCCGAACCATTTGACGGCGATCTTGTCGAGAGAGCCGTCGGCCCGCATGGCGTCGATCGCGTGATCGACCTTGGCGACGAGGTCCTTGTCGCCGAGGCGCATCGCCACCGCGATCTTCTGCGCGTCGGGGGTGAGCGGCACGCCGGTCACCCGCAGCTTGTCGGGATAGGTCGCCTTGGCGGTGTAGGAGCCGTTGACGCTCTCGATCGCGACGACGTCGATACGACCGAGAATGAGGTCCTGATATTCATCGGCAACCGTATTGTAGGTCGTGACGTCGGCTCCCGCCAGCTTGGCGACCACGCCGGCGGCGGCCGTGTTGACCATCACCCCGACCTTCATGGATTTGAGATCGTCGAGCTTGGGATTGAGGTTGGCCTCGTCCTTGCGTACGACAGTGGTGATCGCCTGGGCGAGGATCGGCTGCGAGAAGGAGGCGACCTCCTTGCGCTTGTCGGTCACCACCATGTTGGTGATGGCGTCGATCTTGCCGCCCTGCAGGGCCGGCAGGATCCCGTCCCAGGCAACGCCCTGATAGTCGAGCGTCGCGCCCATATGCTCGGCCAGCGAGGCGGCGAAATCCGGGTCGAAGCCGATCAGCTTGCCGGAGGGATCGGCGAAGGAAATCGGCTTGAAATCGGGATCGGCGCCGACCTTCAGCGTTTCGGCGGCCGAAGCCGGCGGCAGGGCCGCGAATGCGAACGCCGCGGAGACGGCGACGGCAGGCAGGAAAGACTTCGTCCACTTCATCTGATGTTCCCCTTTTTTGATTGTCACCGTTCCCGCGCCGCACCGGCGACGTCGATGAACAGGGCCTGCGAGCCCGCCCGGGTTTCCAGCCTGTCGCCCGGGTCGAGCACGATGGTGGTGTCGTAGAGTTCGACGACCGCCGGCCCGGCGACGACGGCGCCGGGCGGGAGGCTTTCCCGCATATGGACGGGGCAGAGGAGCGGCTCCGGCGAGGACGCGAACCAGACGGGGCGCTGATGGCTGGCGATGGCGGTCCGGCTCCCCTCGATCGTGGCCTCCAGGCCGGGGCGCGGCGAACTGACCGACAGGCGGATATTGACCAGCTCCAGCGGCAGATCCGGGAAGGCATGGCCGTAGCGGCGCCGGTGCTCGGCATGGAAGCCGGCGACAGCCGCCGAAATACCCTCCGGACCGGCGGAAAGGAGGGGGATGGCGAGATGGTGCGACTGCCCCTTCACCCGGAGGTCGAGCATGCAGTGCCGCGCGAGCGTGGACCGGCCGAGCCCGTCGCCGACGGCGCGCTCCTCGAGCTCGGCGGCCATCGCTTCCACGGTCTCGTGCAGCGCATCGGCGATGCCGCCTTCGAGGATGCGCAGCCAGGTGCGCTGCGTCGCATATTGGATGTCGACCGAGAGGATGCCGTAGGCGGACCACACGCCGGCGCCCGGCGGCACGATGACGCGCGGAATGTCGAGGGCGCGGGCGACGTCGAGGGCATGGAGCGGGCCGGCCCCGCCGAAGGCGAGCAGAGTCATGGTCCGCGGGTCGTAGCCGCGGCCGACGGACATGGCCCGCACGGCCCGCACCATGTTCGCGGTGGTGACGGCGAGGATGCCTTGCGCCGCCCTCGCCCAGCCGAGACCGAGGGGCCCGGCGACCACGCGTTCGATGGCGGCGACGGCCGCGCCGCGGTCGAGCGCGAAGGAGCCGGCGAGCATGCCGTCCGACCCGAGCCGGTTGAGCGCGACATGGGCGTCCGTCACGGTCGGCTCGGTGCCGCCGCGGCCGTAGCAGGCCGGACCGGGGCTGGCGCCGGCGCTGCGCGGGCCGACCTTCAGCAGCCCGGTCGCGTCGATGAAGGCGATCGAGCCGCCGCCGGCGCCCACCGTCTCGACCTCGACGGAGGGCACTGCGATCGGATAGCCGGCTATCGCCCGTTCCTCGGTGAAGGGCACCTGTCCGCCGGACAGCATCGCGACGTCCGAACTGGTGCCGCCGACATCGAGCGTGATCAGGCCGTCGATGCCGTGTTCGGCGGCGAACCGCGCGGCGCCGACGACCCCGCCCGCCGGGCCGGACATCGCGCATTTGATCGGAAAGCGGCGCGCCTCGGGCAAGGTGAGGCAGCCGCCGCCCGAGCCCATGATGTAGGTGCGGGCGAGCCCCCGATCCGACAGGCTCGCGAGCCCGTCGAGGAAGCGGCCCATCACCGGGGCGGTCGCCGCATTGATGACGGTGGCGACCGTGCGTTCATATTCGCGGAATACCGGCAGGACTTCGGAAGAAACCGAGACGAACGCACCGAGATCCTGGACCGCCGCGGCGACGCGGCGTTCATGGGAGGGATCGACGAAGGAATAGAGCAGGCAGACCGCGATCGCCTCCACCCCGAGCCCGCGCAAAGTGGAGGCGATGCGGGCCACGCCGTGCTCGTCCAGCGGCACCAGCACCTCGCCGTCATGGGCGAGCCTCTCGCGGACGGCGAAGCGTCGTTCGGGCGGCACGATCGGCGGCGGCCGGCGGCGGTGCAGGTCGTAGGACGCCGGGCGGGTCATGCGGGCGATCTCGATGACGTCGCGAAAGCCCTCCGTCGTCACCAGGGCCGTCCTCGCCAGCGCGCCCTCGAGGAGTGCATTGGTGACGACCGTGGTGCCGATGACGAGGGAATCGACATCGCCGAGCCCGGCTTCGAAGCTCGCGGCGAGCCTCGCCAGCGCTTCGCCGATATCCTCGCCCTGGTTGCCCGAGCGGTGCAGCACCTTGGCGATCCGCGCCCTGCCGCTGTGCTGGTCGGCCAGCACGACGTCGATGAAGGTCCCCCCCACATCGACGGCGGCCCGCAGGCGCCTGGAAGGCGTTGCTGTTCCCGGCACGCTGCTCATGATGCATTCCCAGTCGCGGAGTCGGAGCCGGAAGGGCTGCCGAAGCCCCCGCCCCCGGCGGTCTCGATGGTGACGGCTTCGCCGGCGGCGACGTCGCATTCGGTGTAGCGCGTCACCGCCGATCGCGTGCCGTCCGCCCGCTCGACGACTGCCCGCGTCGGCCGGCCGGAGCCGCCGCCCTGCAGGCCTCCCGGGCCTTTGGCCGGCATGCTGATCTGGAAGGCGCAGCGCACGGGGGCCAGCATGCGGAACGTGCGCCGCAGCCCGGCCCCGCCGCGATGGCGGCCGGCGCCGCCGGACCCCTCGACGGGCTCGTAGCGCTCGATGCGCACGGGAATGTTGGTCTCGAGCACCTCGACCGGCGTATCGTGGAGGTTCGCCACCGGCGGGATGACGCCGGCATCGCCGTCCGAGGTCGCGCTCGCGCCGCCGCCGCCGCCCAGCGCCTCGCCATAGACGAACATGCCGGGCGATCGCGGATTGAGGCCGCCGAACGAGAACACGCCGCCGCCGCCGGTGTCGGCCAGCACCTTGTCGGGCCTGACCGGCGCGAAGGCGCGCATCAGCGCCTCGAAGGTGTGATAGGAAACCTGCGTCGCCGCGGAGATCGCGGCGGGATAGGCCGGATTGAGGATCGATCCCTCCGGCACCCGCAGGATCAGCGGCCGGTAGAGTCCCTGGCTCGGCGGGATGTCGTCGCCGAGGACGACGCGCAGCGCCATGTAGACGCAGGCATAGGTGTTGGACAGGCAGGAATTGAAGGGGCTGCGCGTCTGGGCGCCGGTGCCCTCGAAATCGACGACGAGCGAACCGGCCTCCTTGTAGATGGCGACCTGGATGGGAATGAAATCGCCGCCGAAATCGGCGACGGAGGCGCCGGTCAGCCGTCTGTCGTCGAGTGCCGCGATGCGCATCCGCATCGCCGCCTCGCCCATCGAAAGCAGGGCCTGCTGGGCGGCGAGCAGGGTTTCGGCGCCGTAGCGCCGCCCCATGTCGTCGATCCGCCGCTGGGCGATGTGCAGGCTCGACAATTGGGCCTGCACGTCGGTGCGCCGCTCCGCCGGCAGGCGGGAGTTCAGGGCGACCAGGCGCATGATGTCGCCATTGATCCGGCCGCCCTCCGCCAGCCGCACGGGCGGGATCCTGAGGCCCTCCTGGAAGATCTCGACCGCCGAGGCCGGCATGCTGCGCGGCGTCATGCCGCCCACATCGGTGTGATGGGCCATGCTCGCGGCGAAGCCGACGAGAACGCCGTCGAGAAACATCGGCCCGGCGATCACCAGGTCGGGCAGGTGGTTGCCGCCGAAATAGGGATCGTTCACCAGGAAGGCGTCGCCCGGCTGCATCGTCCCGGCCGGATATTCCGCCAGGATCGCCTTCAGGGCCTGCGGCATGGTGCCGAGATGGATCGGGATGTGCTCGGCCTGCACCACCATCTCGCCGCTCGGCGCATAGAGGCAGCACGAGCAATCCCGGCGTTCCTTGATGTTGGGCGAATGGCTGGAGCGGACCACGAGCTCGAACATCTCGTCGCAGATGGAATGGAAGCTGTTCCGGATCAGTTCGATCGCGATGGCGTCGAGCGCAGCGGCTGCAGGCGCGTCGCGGCCGATTGATGCGGGAGACGACATCCGGGGTTCCTCGGTGGACGCGGCACGCGGCCGCGGTTGACACCGACACATTCATGGCGGCAGTTTCATCCAGCAAGCGGAATATGGTTCGCCTATATGAACGAAGAAGTGAAAAGCGCCGTGCGCGTGCTCGAGATGCTGGAGCTGCTCGCGCGTTCGACCCGGCCGGTCAGCCTCAAGGAGGTCGCGCTCGAGCTCGGCTATCCCAAGAGCAGTGCCCATCAATTGCTGGCGACCCTGGTGTCCCGAGGCTACGCCATGCGGGAGGACGGCGAGCGCTATCGCCTGAACGAGGCGTGCCGCAGCGGCCCGGGCTGGACAGGCGGCGGCGACGCCCAGCTGATCGCCCTCGCCCAGCCCGTCATGCGCCAGCTGCGCGACCAATGCGGCGAGACGGTCCTGCTCGGCGTACGCATGCGCGACGGGCGCCTCAAGACGATCGCCAAATGCGTCGGCTCCATGCCGGTCCGCTACGACTCGGAACTGGCGGGGGGCCTGCCCTCCTACTGCACGGCGCTCGGCCGGGTGCTCCTCGCTTATTGGGATCCCGTCCTGACGGACCGGCATCTTGCCCGCGAGCGCATCGTGAGGCTGACCGATCACACCACCGTCGACCGCGTGCGCATACGCAGCCTCATTCAGGATGCCCGCAGGGAAGGCTTCGCGATCTCGGACCAGGAAATGGACGCCGACGGCTGCGGCGTGGCGGCGCCGATCTACGACGCCGGCGGCACGGTCGTCGCGGCGCTCGACATTGCGGTGGTCGCCCAGCGTTTCGCGAGCCGGAAGCAGTCGCTGCTCGACCTCGTGGTCGCGCATGCCCGGACGATCAGCGCGAGGAACGGTTTCCGCCCCGAGGCGCACGGCGAAGCCGGCGCTTGACGCCGAGGGCATCGAACCCCGGGGCCGGATGCCCGCGACGGCTCAGTTCCAACGGTCGAGGATGTCGTCCGTCGTCACCGCTTCAACCTGCTGGCCGTAGCGGGACTCATAGACCTTGATCGAGGCGTCATGCGTCTCGTCCGTGGAACTGCACAGCGCGTCGGTCGCCACGACCACGCGATAGCCCCTGTCCACGGCCCCGAGCACGGCGCTGAGGACGCACACATCCGTTTCGCCGCCGGAGACGATCAGCGTATCGACGCCCTCGCTCCGCAGCCTCGCCTCGAGATCCGTCTCGTACCAGGGCGAATAGGCACGCTTGTCGAGAATTTGCGCGGGTGGTGTGAAACGGTGGAGTTCGGGAACGAGATCGACCATCTCGATGCCGAGCGCGTCGATCGTCATCATCGGCCAGCACCGATAATAGCGCCGCCACGTGCCTCTTCCCTGACCGGCGTGCCGGACGGGAATGAAGCGCGTGAAGATCGTCCGCTCGGGAAATCGCGAGACGATGCGCCGGACCTGTGGCAATACGCGATCCATCCAGGGGGTCTTCCACGCCGTGTCCTCGGCGAACAGCCTCTGCATGTCCACGCACAGATGGCGGGCCGTCGCCCCGAGATCACCGTAGCGAAGGCCGCCTCCTCCCATCGCCGTGTCAAGCTCCGCCCGAATGGTTGCAAATGCCATCAAAAAAGGGAGCGCCGAAGCGCTCCCTTCCCTCTGATTACCACTTCTGGCGACCGTACCAGCTGTCGACGTCCGACCGGACCTGGTCCTTGGCGATTCCGTAGCGCTCCTGGATCTTGCCCTCCAGCTGGTCGCGCTTGCCGGCGACGACGTCGAGGTCGTCATCGGTGAGCTTGCCCCACTGCTCCTTGATCTTGCCCTTGACCTGCTTCCAATTTCCTTCGACGCGATTCCAGTCCATGGTCATCTCCTGTATGAAAGATGCAGGTATAACGCCGGGGCTCGAAAAAAGTTTCAGAGTATTCTTCATGAATGGTCCGCGGCGGAAAAGACGCGGCGCCACCGCGTGACCCGACTCGATCCTCGATTCCGCGGATAGATCTCGACGGACTGGCGGCTGTTTTCCCTTCCCGGCCGGGCCGTCGATTTTCGACATCGGGTGCACCTTTCGCCCTTCATCCTCGCCTGGAAGCGGAGAGGCGGAGAGAACCGCAATGCCGGCGTCGAGCAAATCGGAATCCACCCGCAACGTTCGACAGGCAGAAGGACGATTTCATCGCCCGCGCCACCGCCGAGGATCCGGTTCCCCGACCGCCCCGATCAGGCGCGCCGCCTCGGCGCGCCGGCCAGCGGAAGCTGCTCGTCCACCGGCGGTTCCCAGCCGAACACGCTCCGCCCGCCATAGGCATGCGAGTCGCGAAGCTCCTGCGCAATGAGGTCGTCCACCGCCGGCCCGGCGGCATGGCGTTCGAGGCGCCGCGCCTGCTCGTCGAGCCGCCGGATGGCGTCCAGCCGGTCGCCTTGGCCGATCTTCGCCTTCTCCAGAGCGGATTTTAGGATGCCGATGGTCTGGTCGTAGACCCGGGTGGGCACCGGGAACGGATGCCGATCCTTGCCGCCATGCGCCAGCGAGAAGCGCGCCGGATCCGAAAAACGGCAGGGCGCCCCGTGCACGACCTCGGCCACCATCGCCAACGCCCTCACCGTGCGCGCGCCGACCCCCGGCACCAGCAGAAGCTCCGCGAAGTCGGCCGGCCCGCGATCGGCAGCTGCGGCCAGGTTGCCGTGCAGACGCTTCGCGTTCACGTCCGCCGGGCGGACCTCGTGATGGGCGGGCATCACCAAATGCGGCAATGACAACTGTTCCGGCATCGCCGAGGAACGGGCGGGCGGCACGCGCGCTTCCAGGGCCGCGACTTCGCGCAGGATGCGGTCCGGACCGAAGGAGCGGAGAAGATCGAGCTGGCTGCTGCGCGAGCGGCCGGCCCGCCGGTCCGCCAGATTGACGATCTCGCCCTGCCGGGCGCCCTCGATGGCACTGTGCGGCGCATCGACGAAATTCCCGAGGCCTTCGGAAAGCCAGTGATAGCGGCGGGCCTGCCGGCTGTCGCCGTTCATGCCCTGCTGAACCACGGTCCAGCGGCCGTCGTCGGTAACGATGAAACCGTGCAGATAGAGGTCGAATCCGTCCTGCACGGCCGCACTGTCCACCTTGGCGACGAGGCGGCTCGCCTGGGCCAGGGCCGCCCCGTCGAAACCCACGCGGTCGCCGATGGCGACGAGTTCCTCCGGCGTGCGGCGCGAATGCCGGCCCCGGCCGCCGCAGACATGGATGCCCAGTTCCTGCGCCCGCGGTGCGAGGCCCCGCTTCAGGGCGCCGATGACGCTGGTGGTGATGCCGGAGGAATGCCAGTCCATGCCCATCACGGCGCCGAACGACTGGAACCAGAACGGGTGGGCAAGGCGGCGCAGAAGCTCGTCGCGCCCGTAATGGTGGACGATCGCCTCGCTGATGATCACGCCGAGCAGGGCCATGCGGTCGGCAAGCCATTTCGGTACCCTGCCGCCATGCAGGGGAAGATCGGCGCTGCCGGCGTGACGTGCCATCTTCTCGTTCCTCCGCGGCGCCCGGCGTTCACTGAACGTTCTACACGGAAAACGGCGGCGGTGAAAGCCTCCCCGTCGATCGCCCGCGCACGAACCCCATGCGCAGGGGCGACCGACGCTCTCGTGGCGCGCCGGGGGTGCGTGGGCCGATCGGATGGCAGATCTGACGGCTTGACAGGCCAGCGAGCCTGAGGCGGACTGGCCGCGCGCGATGTTGTCCGCCCCGCCGACCGCGGTGAAGAAAGGCTATTCAGGGAGATTGGATATGGTAAGGTTTTCGATGGTCTTCGCGGGGCTTTTCCTCGCAGCGATGCCGGGTGCTCACGCCCTGCAATTGTCCCAGAACGGTTCGGTTCTGAGCATGAACGGCCCGATCGAAGCGGGCGACGACCGTCAGCTCCGCCTGTTCCTCTCCAGGCCGGGCGCTTCCCAGATCAAGCTCGTTTACCTCAACAGCCCGGGCGGCATGGTCTACGAGGCCTACAAGATCAGCGAGATGATCCGGGCGGCCGGCCTCAGCACCGTCGTCGATGCCGGCCGCGCCTCCTGTGCCAGCGCGTGCACGACCGTCTTCGTCGGCGGCGTCAGGCGCTATTACCTGAATGCCCAGTCCGTGGTCGACGGCGACACGCGCAACCATGGCCTCGGCTTTCACCAGGCCAGCAATTGGGGCGGGCGGCAGGGCGAGCAGCAATATTCCTATGAGGGGTCGTCGGTGATGGTGGCGACCTTCAACGAGATGGGGGTCCCGGGCGCGGCGAAACTGATCGACAAGGCCAAGTTCGTCGGCCTCTACAGGGTTTCCGGCGCGACGGCGTGGGCGCTCGGCATTGCGACCGACCTGAAGCTTCCGCACAGCGAGTGAGCGCCGAGGTCTCTCGCCGGGCCGCGGACGGCCAAGCGGGCATGGCCTGCCTCAAGGGGAAAGAACCGCGGTCCGGAACAAGAGGAATCCTCGCTCATTATCGTCGGCATGCTGCAGCGCAGCCAAAGGGGACGCCATGCCGACGGAACAAGAACTGCTCGATTTGTTCAACAGCAGAAGCCAGGATGAGACGGCCGTCAGAAAGCCGGCGAAGACGCCGGAAAATGCCGCGGCGAAGGATCGCTACGACCAATGCCAGACCGCCATCGAGACGGTCGTGCTGCCCTACCTCGCCGGCGTCCAGAAAAAATTCGGGCCGGCGAAATTCTGGTACGGCCTTCACCGCGACCACGGCGACGGGCGGCCATCCGGCGTCTCCTTCCGGGTCGGCGAGGGACGGCCGACCCATGTCTCGACCGCGGACGGAACCATCACAGTGATACGCGGCGACATTCTCGACCGCTCCGCCAATCCGGCCGGCCAGATGCCGGAGATGTCGGCACCCGGCGAGCTGACGGCCGAGAACATCGCCCGCCTGATCGAAATCGCCATTCTCAATCCCTGACGGGGCTCATGCCGGCGGAGGCTGCCGCCCCGGCAGGGGCGGCACACCGTCGACAGGGGCACGGTTCGTCATCCGTGGACGGTATCGAGGACTTCCCGCGCCGCCCGGACCACCGCTTCCGTCGTGATGTCGAACTTCCTGTAGACGTCGTCGATCTTGCCGGATGCGCCGAAGCTGTGCATGCCGACGAAGCGGCCCTCGAAACCGAGATACCGGCCCCAGGAAATTTCGACGCCGGCCTCCACCGCCACCCGGGCCGGCGTGTCGCCGAGCACATGGCGCCTATAGGCGGCGTCCTGCTCCTCGAACAGCAGCCGGCAGGGCATCGACACCACCGCGGTCGGCACGCCCTCCCGCTGCAGGATCTCGCGCGCCTCCACCGCCAGATGCAGTTCCGAACCGGTGCCGATGATCGTCAGCCTCCGCGGACCTCCCTCGGCGTCCTTCAGGACATAGGCGCCCCGTGCCGACAGGTTCTCCGGGCTCTCCTCGCGGCGGAGCAGCGGCATGGGCTGGCGCGACAGGGCGATCAGCGCGGCGCGGCGCGAGCTGTCGAGGATGCATTCCCAGCATTCGGCCGTTTCGATGGGGTCGCCCGGCCGGAAGACGGCGAGGCCCGGTATCGCGCGCAGCGCGGCCAGATGCTCGATCGGCTGGTGGGTCGGCCCATCCTCGCCAAGACCGATGGAATCATGCGTCATCACGAAGATGGTGCGGATCTCCATCATGGCGGCGAGGCGGATGGACGGACGGCAATAGTCTGAGAAGGTCAGGAACGTACCGCCATAGGGGATGAGGCCGCCATGCAGGGCGATGCCGTTCATCGCCGCCGCCATGCCGTGCTCGCGCACGCCGTAATGGATATAGGAGCCCTTATACGCGCCCGGCGCAATCTCGATCTGCCCCTTCGCCTTGGTGTTGTTGGAGGGCGTCAGGTCGGCCGATCCGCCCAGCAGTTCCGGGATGGCATCGGCGAGATGGTTCAGCACGATGCCGCTCGCCTGGCGGGTGGCGATGTCCTTGCCGCCGGCGAGGAGCTCGCGCTTCGCCGTTGCGATGGCGTCCCGCCAGGCGTCCGGCAGCCTGCCGTCGTTGCGGCGTTCGAATTCCTGCTTGAGACCGGGCGGGGCGGCCTCGACCCGCTCCAACCACGCCTGCCTCGCGCCGCGCCCCTTGGCGCCGATCCTGCGCCAGTCCTCCAGGAGCGGCGCCGGGATCTCGAAGGGCGGCGAGGTCCAGCCGAGCAGCTTGCGGGCGCCGGCGATCTCCTCCTCGCCGGGCGCATCGCTATGCGCCTTCTGGGTGCCCGCCTTGGTCGGCAGGCCGAAGCCGATGATGGTGCGGCAGGAGATCATCGACGGCCGGTCGGTGACCGTCCTCGCCTCGGCGATGGCGGCGCGGATCGCATCCGTGTCATGGCCGTCGATCTCCTGGACATGCCAGCCGGAAGCGCGGAAGCGCGCCGTCTCGTCGTCCGATACAGAAAGATCGGTCGAGCCGTCGATGGTGATCGAATTATTGTCGAAGAAGGCGATCAGCCTGCCGAGCTTGAGGTGCCCGGCCAGCGATATCGCCTCGTGGCTGATGCCCTCCATCAGGCAGCCGTCGCCCATGAAGACATAGGTGAA
This sequence comes from Labrys monachus, assembly GCF_030814655.1. Taxonomy (NCBI): domain Bacteria; kingdom Pseudomonadati; phylum Pseudomonadota; class Alphaproteobacteria; order Hyphomicrobiales; family Xanthobacteraceae; genus Labrys; species Labrys monachus. Next base: position 2,833,445 of record NZ_JAUSVK010000001.1, on the reverse strand, counting down.
GTGGTCGACGAGGCCGTCGCCGAAGGTGGCGTTCATGATCCGCTCGGCGAGCGCCAGGCCGACGGCATTCGCAAGCCCCTGGCCGAGCGGGCCGGTGGTGGTCTCGATTCCCGGCGCGTGATGATATTCCGGATGTCCCGGCGTCCTGCTGTCGATCTGGCGGAATCGGCGGATCTCCTCGATCGTCATCTCCTTGTAGCCGGTCAGGTAGAGCAGGCCATAGAGCAGCATCGAGCCGTGGCCGTTCGAGATCAGGAAACGGTCGCGGTCGAACCAGTGGGGATCCGCCGCGTCGAACTTCATGAAGTCGGAGAAGAGAACGGTGGCGATGTCGGCCATGCCCATCGGCATGCCCGGATGGCCGCTCTTGGCGGCCTGAACCGCATCCATCGCCAAGACGCGGATGCAGTCGGCGAGGTCTCGCAGATGGGGATCGCGCGGGGCGGGCAATGTCTTCCCCTGGATCATCGAACCTTGGGTCATCGAAACATCCTGCATCATTGCTTCTCTCGAAAAGGCATGGGGGCGCTGCGGCCATGGACCCATAATCGTTCGGAGTCGGCGGCGTTCCGGCTTCAGCGCCGGTGCGTCGATTTTGCCGCTCCGTGAGGAACCCGCTCGATAGTTGCACGTTTCGTCAATGCAGTAATCACTTTCCCCTGTGACGACTTCAAGCCCGGCTCATCAGCCGGGCTTCTTTCTGGCCCGATCCGCCGGCCGCCGGCTGCGCACCGGTCCGGATGCCACTCATGTCGAGGGAGCCCCCGATGAAAGATGCCGTCTATCGGATCAGCCGATCCTCCGCCGGATGGATGATCCATCACGAGGAGACCTCGCGCGGCCCCTATGAACTGCCCGAGGCTGCGTTCGACGTCGCCGTGTCGTCCGCCTCCCGCGCCATCAAGGAGGGGATCGACGTCACCATTTCCCTCCGTTTCTCGGACATCGCCGCGGACAGCCCGGCAGGGCTGGAGGATTCCGAGCCCAGCATCCAGCGCTCCCGCTACGATTTCGAATCGTAGGGCGGGCGACGCAGATCGCAACCGTCGCTCCGGCCGAAGCGGGTACGATGGAGGCCGAACGGCCCCTCGCCCACCGGGCTCGACGGGACGATCCCATCGGCATGGGCGGGCGCAGGCTCTCCTGTCCTTGCCTTGATACCGTCCGATTGGCCCGCCAATGTCGCGCCCTCGCCGAAACCGTCTTCCGGAGCAATGCCATGCCTGGGCCGGCCACCCCGCTGACGACGCCCGGCATCGTCCGTCTCGGGCCGTCTCCCTTCCTTTCGGGTTTCGATCTCATTGCCGCCGACGTCGGCGGCGGCGTCACCATCCGGGCGGCGGTGGGCGGCTCCGGCCCTCCCCTGCTCCTCCTCCACGGCCATCCGCAAACCCATATCGTCTGGCGCAAGGTGGCTCCGGCGCTGGCGACGAACTTCACCGTCGTCGCCGCCGACCTTCGCGGCTATGGCGACAGCAGCAAGCCCGACGGCGGGGAAAACCATGTCGGCTATGCCAAGCGCAGCATGGCGCTGGACCAGGTCACGCTGATGAGAATGCTCGGCCATGCGCGCTTCGCGGTGGCGGGACACGACCGGGGCGGGCGCGTCACCCATCGCATGGCGCTTGATCATCCGGACGCCGTGTCGCGCCTCGCGGTCATCGACATCGCGCCGACGGCAACCATGTATGCCCGCACCGACATGGCGTTCGCCACCCGCTATTTCTGGTGGTTCTTCCTGATACAGCCCGCGCCGCTGCCCGAACGCCTCATCGGCGCCGACCCGGCGTTCTTCCTGCGCTCGCATATCGAGGGCCAGCTCCGGACACCCGGTGCCACCGAGCCGGCGGCCTTCGCCGAATATCTGCGCTGCTACCTCGATCCGGCCATGCGCCATGCCGCCTGCGAGGACTATCGCGCGGCGGCGACCATCGACCTCGATCACGATGCCGCCGATGCCGAGGCGCGCATCCAGGTTCCCCTGCTGGCGCTGTGGGGGGCGCGGGGCACGGTGGGCGCGCTCTACGACGTCCTCGACACATGGCGGGAAAAGGCGCTTCACGTCGACGGCCGAGCCCTGGATTGCGGCCATTCGCTGCCGGAGGAGCGCCCCGAGGAAACCGCCGCGGCCCTGCAGGCGTTCTTTTCGGCGTGACGTGCACGCTCTATTCCTTTCCGCAAAAGCATTTACCCCAAGCCTTCCGCCGCATTGCAGCCCTGCGGCGGCCCTTCCGATGACCGCCCCGCCCTTCGCAACACGGGGCGTGAGCGAGAAATCCCCACAACACGAGCAGGCGATCGATGGCGAACGACAATCCGACGGCCCCACACGATGATTCGGACGCCGCACCTCCGACGCCGGCGGCGCCTGCCTGCACGCTCGTCGTCTTCGGAGCGCATGGTGATCTGACCCGACGGCTGCTCACGCCGTCGCTGTACAACCTCGCCGGCGCGGGACTGCTCGACGACGGGTTCCGCATCGTCGGCCTCGACCGGGTGGCGGATACGACCGAAGGCTGGGTCGGCCAGCTCTCCGATACCATGCAGGATTTCACCCGCAACCCGAACGCCGAATTCTACGTGCCGCATATCGACGGGAAGGTCTGGAGCTGGCTAGCGGATCGCATGACCTACCAGCAGGCCGATTTCACCAAGCCCAAGGACATGGCGCAGCTTAAGACCATGCTGAGCGGCAATGTCGTCTTCTATCTCGCCGTCGCCGCCCGCTTCTTCGGCACGGTGGTCGACCAATTGGGCGATGCCGGCCTGCTCGCCGAGGCACCCGACGCCTTTCGCCGCGTCATCATCGAAAAGCCCTTCGGCTCGGACCTCGACAGCGCCAAGAAGCTCAACGCCGACATCCTGCGGCGGATGAACGAAGCGCAGGTCTTCCGCATCGATCATTTCCTCGGCAAGGAGACGGTGCAGAACATCATGGCGCTGCGCTTCGCCAATGGCATCCTCGAACCGCTCTGGCGCCGCGACCATATCGATTATGTCGAGATCACCGCCGCCGAAACGGTCGGGGTGGAAGGACGCGGCGCGTTCTACGAGCCGACCGGCGCCATGCGCGACATGGTGCAGAACCACCTCTTCCAGCTCCTGACCATGGTGGCGATGGAGCCGCCGAACTCCTTCGAGCCCGAGCAGGTCCGCAACGCCAAGGCGCAGCTCCTGGGCGCGGTCCAGCCCATTCCCCTGGAGGACGCCGTCCGCGGCCAGTATGATGGCGGTGCCATCGCGGGCATCAACGTACCGGCCTATCGGGATGAGCCGAACGTCGCGCCGGACAGCCACACCGAGACCTATGTGGCGATGAAGCTGACCATCGAGAACTGGCGGTGGGCGGGCGTGCCGTTCTACATACGGACGGGCAAGCATCTGGGGGCACGCTGCACCGAGGTCGTCGTGCATTTCCGACCCGCTCCCTATGCGCTGTTCAAGGACACGCCGGTCGACCGGCTGGCGCCGAATACCCTCGTATTGTCCCTCCAGCCGCAGCAGGGCCTGATATTGGGCCTGAACATCAAGGTCCCCGGCACCCGCATGGTGCTGGGTGGCATCGCCCTCGACTTCTTCTACAAGGACGCCTTTGCCGCCGTTCCCAGCGTCGGCTACGAGACCCTGATCTATGACTGCTTCACCGGCGACGCCACGCTGTTCCAGCGCGCGGACACCATCGAGGCGAGCTGGGCGTTGGTCGACCCCATTCTGAAAGCCTGGGCCGAGGACGGGAAGCCGCTCGCACGCTATGCGGCCGGCACCGCCGGCCCCTCGGAAGCGGACGACCTGCTCATCCGGGACGGGCATGGCTGGAAGCCGCTGTCGAGATGATCGGTATGGAGGCAGACGGACTGCCGGCCGCCCCTTCAGGGCGAACGGCCGCCGCGCCGTCATCGTTTCATCCGCGAATCGGCCCGCACCACAAAAACGAACCCGCGCCCCTGGGGGGACGCGGGCTCCGTTTCATAGCAGCGATGCGCTCAGGCTCTCAGGGCTTCCACGTTCGCCAGCGAGGAGCGAAGGCGGAGGATTTCCGGCTTCACGGCCTTTCTGGCCTCGGACAAGGCCTGCAAGGACGGCGCCAGCGCAGTCGGCTTGCCCACCTGCCGGTTGCGGAGGGCATGGAATGCGATGCGTCCCTCCCCGATCAGTTCGTAATATCGCGTAATCGAAGCGGCGGTGCGGGGAACTTCCCCGGCCAGATGGGCGCGCCGATCGTTCGCCTTGCGGATGACCTTGAAGTCACCATTGGCGGCCATCAGACGGCGTGCGCACAATCCTTCAATAATGGACCGCGTTTCGTCCGTCCATACGTACCAGCCATAATCATCGGCAGCGGCATTTAAATATTCCAGCTCGTCAGGAGAGAAAATATTCAAGTAATCTATCGGCATGGATCCACCCTCACGTTGCCTCTGCATTTTCTGCTTTGCGGAGTACATTCGGTTCATTTCATCTATGCGTAGTTCCGGCATGGTCCTCCAATAACAGCCGATCCGTTACCCGGCTGCTGACGATTTTTGTTTTCCCTGCTCATGACATATTCATGTCCACTCGAAGGCGGATGCACGGGATTGCCACAATAACGTTACCGGCGTCCCGGAGGTTCCGCCCCCGGGCGGTCTTTTTGGAAAGAGTCTTTCCTCAGGCGAATGGCGAAGCCGAATGAGCCATTCGGCGCCATGGGCCGAAAACATGCCGTTCAGGCGGCGGCCCGGCCGGCTGCGGCATCGCTGCCAGCCGGGACGTCAGCCCGCCTGTACGCAAAGTCGGTTCGGCGTCTTTCGATAAGGCGCCGTGCAGTGCCTGAGCGCTACACTACAGGCGAACAGGCCGGGCTGCCGAATTAATTAACCGTCATCTTCACGCGGAGACGGCGGGCGGGACGTGGACCGGCCCTCGCAGGGGAAGCGTCGTCAGGGCGTGGCCGAACGGATCGCCTGCAGGAAGAGGCGGGTGCGCGCATGGGCCGGACTGCCGAATATCGCCTGGGGGCTGCCTTCCTCGACGATCGCGCCCGCATCCATCATCACGACGCGGTCGGCCACTTCCCGGGCGAAGCCCATCTCGTGGGTGACGACGATCATGGTCATGCCGCTCTCGGCGAGGCCGCGCATCGTATCGAGCACCTCTCCGACCATCTCCGGATCGAGCGCGCTGGTCGGCTCGTCGAAGAGGAGGACCCGCGGTTTCATCGCCAGGGCGCGGGCGATGGCGACGCGCTGCTGCTGGCCGCCTGACAGCTGGCCCGGATAGGCGTGGAGCTTGTCGCCGAGGCGCACGCGCTCGAGCAGGGCGACCGCTTCGTCCTGCACGTCGGCCCGCCGCCGACGCAGGACCCGCAGCGGCCCCACCATGACGTTGTCGAGCGCCGTCAGATGCGGAAAGAGGTTGAAGCGCTGGAACACCATGCCGATCGAGGCGCGCTGGCGAGCCGCTGCGCGCTCGTCGAGCGGCACGAGGCGTCCGCCGGCCTCGCGATAGCCGACGAGTTCGCCATCGACGAAGATGCGTCCGCCGTCGATCGGCTCGAGATGGTTGATGCAGCGCACCAGAGTCGTCTTGCCCGATCCGGACGGTCCGATGATCACCAGGGCCTGTCCCCTGTGAACGTCGAGAGACACGTTGCGCAGGATCTTCAGAGGGCCGAAGGATTTGGAGACGTCGACGATGCGGACGAGCGGCAGCGTATCGGAATTCCCGGTTCCCGCGCTCATCGCCGGCCTCCGAGCAAAGAGCGCTTGGAAAGGTCGGCCGCGGTGGCGCTGGCGAGCGGCGTCTCGTGGCGCGCCATGCGATGTTCGAGCCATTTCTGGCCGAAGCCGAGGATGGTGGTCAGCAGCAGGTACCAGATCGCCGCGAAAAGGAACAATTCGAAGGTCTTGAACGTCGCCGAATTGATGTCCTGCAGCGTTCCGAAGAACTCGCGCACGCCGATGATGCTGAGCAGGGACGTCCCCTTGATCATCAGGGTGAACTCGTTGCCGAGCGGCGGGATGACGACCCTCAGCGCCTGCGGCAGCACGATCCAGCGAAAGGCGGTTGCCGGCGTCATGCCGAGCGCCCGGGCGGCGTCGAACTGGCCGCGGTCGATCGTCTGGATGGCGCCGCGGAAGATCTCGCTCATATAGGCGCCTTCGTTGAAGGCGAGCGTCAGCACCGCCGCCTGAATCGGTCCGGACAGCGCCAACGGGCCGATCTCGATGTCGGGATAGCGGTAGATGCCGGCAGCGGCGACGCCGGTATAGGCGAGGAGGAGTTGCACCAGGAGCGGCGTGCCGCGCCAGAACCACACATAGAAGCCGGCGAGGAGCCGGAGCCATGCGAGCCGGGAGCGTCGCGCCAGCGCGATGCCGAGCCCCAGCGCCACGCCGGCCGCCTGCGCGGCGACGGAGATGTAGATGGTGACGAGCAGCCCTTCCCACACGATCGGCGGGGGGTCGATGAGGAAATCGAACAGGAAGCGGAAGTCCACGTCAGGCCATCCCGGCTGTCGTCCAGCGTTTCAAGGATAAGCAACCATGGCCGGCGGCATCCCGGCCATGGCGCGCATTCGGTTCAGCCCGGGCTCAAGGCTTCATCGCCATGGATTCGAAGCTCCATTTCTTGACGACGGCGTCATAGGAACCGTCGGCCTGCGTCTTCTTGAACGCGGCGTCGAGGGCCTCGTGCACGTCGGCATCCTTCTTGATGGTGGCGATGCCGGTGTAGAAGGTGCTGGTCTGCGGGCTGGCGAGCTTGAGGGCGCCGGGGTTCTGCTTGTTGTAATCCGCCTCGGTGGCGGTGCCGCCGTAGAAGGCGTCGACGAGCCCGGTCAGCAATTGCTGGATGGCGTCGGTCGCCTTCGGCAGGGAGACGACCGAGATCTTTGGCTTGCCCTGCTTGACGAGTTCGTCGCTCGCCTCGACGACTTCCTGCTCGTTCACCGAGCCCCGCTCGACCGCCACCCGCTTGCCCGAGAGGTCGACGAGCCTGGCGATGGAGAGCGGGCTGTCGGCCTTGACGATGACGGCATTGCCGACATTGGCGTAGTCGACGAAGTCGACCACTTCGCGGCGCGCCGGCTTGTCGAACAGCGCGGAGAGGATCGCATCGCATTGTCCGGCCTGGAGCGCGGGGATGAGGCCATCAAAGCCGATATTCTTGTACTGCGCCTCGAGGCCCATCGCCTTGGCGACGGCGATGCCGATATCGGCGTCGAAGCCGGTCGCCTGCACGGTCTTGGGGTCGAGATAGATGAAGGGCGGCACCGACAGATCGCTGCAGTAGACGATCTTGCCGCTCGCCTTGATCTTGTCGAGGACCTCGCCGGCCGCGGCGCTGCCGGCCAGGATCGTGCCGAGGCAGGCGGCCGCAGCGAAGGCGGACAGATACTTCGATCGCATCGGGAGTTGTTTCGGTTTCGACATCGGGTTCACCTCTGGTCTGGGATGGCTCTTCGGCATTGCATTCCGGCTTGGGTGGGAGGCCGCCGCGTGCCGGATCGGCGGCGGCCTTCTGTCGGCGGCGGCGGGCCTGCGCCCGCCCCCTTTTGCCTTTCAGGCCATGGCGGCGGCGCCCGCCGGGCCACGGCGGGCGGCGACCGCCCTGGCGATGACGCAGACGAGTTCGAAGGCCATGGTCGCCCCCGCCAGGGCAGTGAGGCCGGCCACGTCGAAGGGCGGCGAAACCTCGACGACGTCGGCGCCGACGATGTCGACGCCTTCGAGCAGGCGCACCATCTGCTGGGCCTCGCGGGTCGAGAAGCCGCCGATCTCCGGCGTGCCCGTTCCCGGCGCCATCGACGGATCGATGCTGTCGATGTCGAAGGAAACGTAGGTAGCGCCCTCCCCGACGATGCGCCTCGCCTCGGCCATGACCTCGACGGGGCCGCGGCTGACGAATTCCTCCATATACAGCACGCGGATGCCCTGGGCGCGGGCCCAGTCATGCTCGCCGGGATCGTAGATCGAGCCGCGAATGCCGATCTGGATGGTGCGCTTCGGGTCGACCAGCCCCTCCTCCACGGCGCGGCGGAACGGCGTGCCGTGGGTGTAGGGGTTGTTGCCGAAATAGGTGTCGTTGGTGTCCGAATGCGCGTCGAAATGGATAAGTCCGACCGGACGACGACGGGCGACGGCGCGCAGTACCGGCAAGGTGGTCAGGTGGTCGCCGCCGATGCCGAGCGGGATCGCCCCGGCCTCGACGATGGCGCCGACACCGGCCTCGATGCGGGCCATCCCGTCCTGCAGGTCGATGGGATTGACCGAGAGATCGCCGACATCCGCGATGCGGGCGAGGCTGAAGGGCTCGATGCCGGAGACATGGTGGACGCGGCGCATCAGGCTCGACTGGCTGCGGACCTCCCGCGGCCCGTGACGCGCCCCGGCCCGGTTGGTGGTGCCCCCGTCCCAGGGAATGCCGAAGAGCGCGATGTCGAGCCCCGCCGCATCGGCGACGAGCGGCAGGCGCATGAACGTCGAGACGCCGGCGAAACGAGGCACGACGGCCGCATCGACTGGTTGGTAGTTCACATCCATCATCGCCTCATTGCATTCCGAATTCTTCGCGCACGGCCCGTTCGATGCCATCGACCGCATCGGCGAGCAGCCACTCGCCCTTCTCGGCCGAGGATCCTTCCGTCAGCGACAGCACGCCGGACGGCGGCACTTCGGACGGCGGCACGGGGTAGCGGTCATAGGGCCGGAAGCGGGCGGGCCCGTCATGCAGCGCGGCCCGCAGATCGACGAGGTCCGGCCGGAGCGCCAGCATCATCGAGGTCTCGATCACGCTGGCATGTTCGAGCTCGATGCCCGGATAGCCGTCGGGAAAGATGCGGGCGATGGTTTCCGGCCGCACCATGTCCCAATGGTCGATGCGCAGGACCACGAGTCCGTCGCTGCGTTCCCGCCCGACCGCGTCCAGCATCAGCTCGATGCCTTCGACGGCGGGCCAGATGTTTTCGTAATGGCCGTTGACGACGACGATGCGGCGCACGTCATGGCGGAAGAGGTCGAGCAGCACGTCACGGATGACAGCCGAAAGCGTCGCGGCGGCGAGATTGAGCGTACCCGGAAAAGCCGGCCCGCCGCCGGTCCGCGGCTGGGACCGGTTGCCGTAGGCAATGGCGGGCGCGACGAGGCCACCGACCTTGAGCGCCACCCGCTCGCACACCGCCGTGGGCAGGACGACGTCGACGTTCATCGCCATATGGCGGCCATGCTGCTCGGTCGAGCCGAGCGGCAGGAAGACGGGGGCGCCCTCGGCGATGCGGCGGGCGAATTCGGGCCAGGGCAATTCGGCGAGGTGGACGCTGTCGGTCAACGCGGTGCTCATGGCATGGCCGCCCCGCCATTGGCGCCGAGGCACTGGCCGGTGAAGAAGCTCGCGCCGGGGCCGGCGAGGAAGACGATGGCGGCGGCGACTTCCTCCGGGCGGCCGATACGGCCGAGCGGATGGGCGGTCTCGAGGGCCTGCTGCTCGGGCGTCAGCGTCTCGAAGGCGAGGAGGGCCGTGTCGGTCGGGCCCGGCGCCACCGCGTTGACGAGGATGCCCGGCGCCAGCTCGCGGGCCCAGGACCGCGTGAGCCCGAGGATCGCCGCCTTGGTCGCGACATAGACCGAAGCGTTGCTGCGGCCGAGATAGGCGAGTTCGGAGGCGAGGTTGACGATGCGCCCGCCCTCGCCGAGATGCGGCAGGACCTGGCGGGTGACGAGGATCGCGCCGCGGACGTTCACGGCGAAATGCCGGTCGATCAGGTCCGCGGTGATGTCGGCGAGCGGCGCCTCCTGGAGGATGCCGGCATTGTTGACGAGGATGTCGATGCCGCCGAGCCGCGCCGCCGCCTCGGCGACCGCCGCGACGATGTCGCTTTCGACCGCGAGGTCGCAGGCGAGGATCGGACAGGGCGAGGACGCCGCCGCGAGGTCGAGCCCGACCACCTGCGCGCCCGCTTCGGCGAGGGCCAGCGCCGTGGCGCGGCCGATGCCGTTGGCGGCGCCCGTCACCAGCGCCCGCTTGTCCTGGAGCGGCTTCACCACGGCACTTCTCCCCGGTCGACGCCCAGAGTCTGCCCGGTGACGTTGCGGGCGAGATCGGAGGCAAGATAGAGATAGGGGCCGGCGACGTCCGAAGGCTCCATCAGGCCCGGCAACGCCTGCGCCCCGACGATGTCGACGAGGAGTGCCTCCTCGCTCCGGCCGGTGCGTTCGGCCATGCGCGCCAGCGAATTCATGGCGGCGCCTGTGCGCACCCAGCCCGGGCAGACCGCGTTGACCCGGATGCCGCGAGGGCCGAGTTCTCTGGCCCAGGTCTTGGTCAGTCCGATGATGGCATGCTTGGAGGCGACATAGGCGCCGAACAGCGGTTCAGCGACACGGCCCCAGATCGAGGCAGTGTTGATGATCGCCCCGCCCTCGCCCATGCGGGGCAGCGCGCGGCGGGTGACGAGGCTCGTGCCGACGACGTTGACGTCGATGATGCGGCGGAAGATGCGTTCGGTCTCGGGATCCTCGTCCAGCAGCGGCGTCATGCGCTCGAAGCCGGCATTGTTGACGAGCACGTCGATCCGGCCGATGCCGCCGATGGCGGCCGAGACCGCCTCCGCGTCGGTGATGTCGGCGACATGCCCGCGCACACCGAGAGCCGAGGCGCGTTCCAGCACCGCTTCGTCGTCCGCGAGCATGTGCAGCGCCGCGCCCGCCGCGGCGAAGGCCTCGGCGAGGCCGAGCCCGATGCCCCGGCTGGCGCCGGTGATCAGGACAGTGGAACCGCGGAAGGAGAGGGTCATGCGGAGAGGAGTCTCATCATGTCGCTGCGAGGTGTCTTGCCCCTCCATATTCTGCAGAAAATGCTTTGCCGAATATCAAAATATTCCGATTGTCACATCGGGAAACATCAATGTAAGGGCAAGCCATGCGCAGGCTCGACAATATCGACCTCCGCCTCCTGCGCGTCTTCGTCGCGCTGGTGGAGGCCGGCGGCTTTTCCGGCGCGCAGATCGTGCTCAACCTCTCGCAATCGACCCTCAGCACCCATCTGGCCGAGATGGAGCAGCGCATCGGCGGCCAGCTCTGCGTGCGCGGGCGCAAGGCCTTCCGGCTGACCGATCTCGGCCAGGCGACCTATGACGCCGCGCTGAAGCTCTTCGCCGACATCGAGGATTTCCGCTACCGCGTCGCGGCCGTGAACGGTCGCCTCACCGGCCGGCTGCGGCTCGGCATCGTCGACGGCGTCGTCACCAGCCGGCAGCTCGGACTGCAGCATGCGATGGCGCGCATGCTGCAGTCCGATTTCGACGTGATGATCGACCTCAGCCAGGCGACGCCGCTCGAGCTCGAACAGGCCGTGGCCGAGGGCGGGCGGGACGTCGTCATCGGCCCGTTCTCGCAGCAGGCGCCCGGCGTCGTCTACAAGCCGGTCTATCGCGAGCCCAACTGCCTCTATTGCGGCCGCGACCATCCGCTCTTCGCCGTTTCCGACGGCACCATCAGCCGGGCCCAGATCGAGGCCGCCCGCCTCTCGGTGCGCGGCTATCGCCATCTCGACGATCTCTACCGCATCGGGCACCCCAAGGCGGCGGCTTCGGTGCTGCAGATGGAGGCGCAGGCCATGCTCGTCCTGTCCGGCCACTTCATCGGCTTCCTGCCGAGCCATCTCGCCGAGCCCTGGGTGGCGGATGGACAGATGCGGGCCGTCCAGCGCGACAAATATGCCTTCTACTCTCAGCATTACGTCGCCTTCCGCAGCGCGGAAGCGGAAAGGCCGATCATCCGCGCCTTCATCGCGGCACTGGAGGACCATCTACGCAGCGTTTCCGAGGCCTGACCGCCGGCCGCGCCCGCCTTCCGGCGGCGACGGCTCGCGGTCGGCGCCGACATCAGCTTCCCGCCGGCATCGCCCGCGCCAGCGGGGCGCCCTGCCCGGCCCAATAGGCGCCATATCCCGGCTCGCCCGCTGCCTTGGCGGCAGCGTTGAGCGCCTGGCGATCAGGCCGTCTCCGGCAGGAAGGCGACGAACTCGCCCTCGAAACGTCCGGCGACGGCCTCGCCATAGGTGAGGATCGCTCGCGCCTCGATGCGCGCCCGTTTGTGCCGGGCGAGCGTCTTGACGAAGCGCGGCCATCCCGACGGGTCGGAAAGCGAGGAGGTCGCAGTGAAGGCGCCGGAGATGGGCCGATCGTAGTCCATCCGGTTCGACTGGATCACCAGGCGGCTGGGAAGCCCGTCGGCCGTCAGGCGAAGGTGGAGAAGAGACCATGCCGCCAGGATCGCGACCGCCGATGCGCTGCCGCCGAACACCGTGCTTCGATGGTTGATGTTCGGCTCCAGAGGGGCGCCCAGCACCACGGCGTCGGTGGACGCCGCGACGACAGACACCTGCATGGCTGCCGACAACGGGATGTGGGCGTGCAGATAGGCCGTCAGGGCGCGCGACTGGTCGTTCTCCATCGGACATTCATCCCCGGATCCGCGTGAGCAGCAGGCGTGGATAGCGTGAGGGCGCCCTGTTCACAAAGCAATTCCGCCCGTCATCGCTGCGATCTCGAAAGCCGCTGCCCTCCCATGGCCTCCGTCTAGAGCCGCTTCTGCAGGCCGTCGGCGAGGGCGTGCAGGATCATGCGGCAGGAGGCGGCGCCGGCGTCGTAGAAGCCGCGCGAGCGCTCGCCGAGGCGGCTGGCGCGGCCGATCTTCGCCACCAGGCCCTTGGTCGATTCGAAGCCGCGGTCGGCGCCGTCCTTCAGGGCATCGAGGCAGGCGGCGAAATCCTCGCCCCGCGCCACGGCATCGTCATAGGCGGTGATGGCGGGGATGAGCACGTCGACCAGCGACTTGTCGCCGACCTTGGCCTCGCCGAGGTCGATGACGGCATCGATGCCCTTGTGCAGCATCTGGCCGAAGCCGGCGCGGTCGATGCTGGTCCTGCCGCGCAGATAGGTCGACATGTCGAGGAAGAAGCTGCCATAGAGCGGCCCCATCGAGCCGCCGATCTCGTCGAGCAGCGTCTCCGCCAGCGTGGCGAAGCCCTCGCCGAGAGGCTGCGGCGCGGCGGCGAGCTTCTGCCCGGTGATGCGGAAGCCCTTGCCCATGTTGACGCCGTGATCGCCGTCGCCGGTGGCGCCGTCGAGCTCGCTGAGATAGGCCGCATTGCCCACGATGACGGCGACGATGTCGCCGAGGATCGGGCCGGCTGCGTTCAGATCGACGCTCTGCGCCATCATTCGTCTCCCGTCACGGTGAAGCCGATCGAGCGCGCGGGTGCGCCGATCAGGCGATCGAGTTCCGGATCGAGGCGCGTGACCGTGACGGACGCCCCCATCATCTCGAGCGAGGTGAAGTAATTGCCGACGAAGCGCCGGCGGACCCGGATGCCTTGCGCGGCGAGGATCTCCGCGACATGCGCGTAGAGGATGTAGAGCTCCATCAGCGGCGTGGCGCCGAGCCCGGAGATCAGCACGGCGACGTCGTCGCCGCGGCCGAAAGGCAGGTCCGGCACGATGGTGTCGAGCATCAGCGCCGCCATGTCCCGCGCCGATTTCGTCGGCATCACCGCGATGCCGGGCTCGCCGTGATGGCCGATGCCGACCTCCATCTCACCATCCTTGATGGTGAAATTCGGCTTGCCGGCAGCGGGGATGGTGCAGGCCGACAGGCCGATGCCGACGCTTCTTGTGTTCTCGATGGTCTTGCGCGCCACGGCGATCACCGCGTCGAGGTCGGCGCCCTCGGCGGCCAGCGCCGCCGCCGTCTTCCACATCAGGATCTCGCCGGCGACGCCGCGGCGCTTGTCGCGCTCGCTCGCCGGCGCGGAGGCGGCGTCGTCATTGGCGACGACGGTCTTGACGGTGAGGCCCTCGCGGTCGGCGAGCTTCACCGCCATCTTCACGTTCATGTTATCGCCGGCATAATTGCCGTAGAGGCAGGCGACGCCGCGCCCGCCATCGGCGGCCTTGAAGGCGTGCTGGAAGGCGCGCGCCGTCGGCGAGGCGAACACCTCGCCCATCGCCACCGCGTCGAGCAGGCCGGGGCCGACATAGCCGACGAAGGCCGGCTCGTGGCCGGAGCCGCCGCCGGTGACGATGCCGACGCGGCCATGCCGCGGCACGCCGACGGCCCGCATGACGCGGGGGTGGCCGGTCTTGGCGAGCAGGTCGGCGTGGGCGGCGGTAATGCCCGCCAGGGCGTCCTCGACGACCTCGTCGGGATCGTTGATGATCCGGTTCATGGACCTCTTCCTGTCTATTGGATCGTATAGCCGCCGTCGATCGCGAGATCGGCGCCGTTGATCATCGCCGCCGCGGGGCTGGCGAGGTAGGCGGCCGCGAGCGCGATCTCTTCGGGCTGCGCGAAGCGGCGGGTCGGGATCAGCTTCTTCATCGCTTCGCCCACCTCGCCGGCCCAGGCCTTGCGGCCGAGTTCGGTCTCGACCACGGTGGGACTGATGGCGTTGACGGTGATGCCGCGCGGCCCCCATTCCAGCGCCAGCACCTTGGTCATGCCGACGATCGCCGCCTTGCTGGTGCAATAGGCGACATGCGACTGCAGCGCGACCGCGGCAGCCTGGGAGGCGAGGTTGATGATCCGTCCCGAGCCGCGCTGCAGCATATGCGCCCCGGCCGCCTGCGAGAACAGGAAGGGGGCGGTGACGTTGATCGCCATGGTGACGTCCCAGTCCTCCCGGGTCGCCTCCTCGGCCGGCGCCAGCCGCGCCACGCCGGCATTGTTGACGAGGATGTCGATGGCGCCGAAGCGGGCGGCGATGTCGTCGACCGTCCGCTTCGGAGCGCCGTCGCGGGTAACGTCGACCTCGATGCCGACATGGCCTTCGCCGAGGCTGCCCGCGGCCGCCACGACGACAGGGTCACGGTCGACGAGGGCGAGGCGGGCGCCCCGCTCGGCGAACATGCGCGCGATGGCCAGGCCGATGCCGCTCGCCCCGCCGGTGACGATCGCCGTCTTGCCTTTCAGGGAAAAGGCGGTCTCGAAGGTAAATGGGTCAGCCAAGAGTATGTCCTCTGCTCGATAGGTCGGGGATGCGGCGGTTCAGCAATCCACCACCGTCAGGTTGACGCGCTGTTCGCGCAGGCGGTCGCAGTCGCGCTCCGGAAGGCCGTTGTCGGTGATGACGACGTCGAAGGCGTCGAGGCCGGCAAGGCGGTTCAGGGCGGTCACGCCGAATTTGCTGCTGTCGACCATCAGCACCTTGGTGTGGGCGATGTTCATCAAGGCGCGCTTGATCTTCAGGACCTCCTCGTCCTGGTGATAGGTGACGCCGTTGAAGACGGCCGAGGTCGACATGAACAGGATGTTGGCCCTCAGCGACGAGATGGCGTTCTCGCACAGGAGGCCGAAAAAGGCGTTGAGCCTCGGATTATGCGTGCCGCCGAGGCCGATGAGCTGGATGCCGTGGGCCTCCTTCAGCCTGTCGATCATGGCGATGCCGTTGGTGATCACGGTGAGCGGCGTCACGCTCGACAGATGCGGGGCGATGTAGAGGGTGGTGGTGGACTCGTCGAGGATGACCGACTGGCCCGGCTGCACCAGCGCTGCTCCGGCCCGGGCGATCGCCGTCTTCTGCCGTTCCGCCAGATGGGCGCGATAGGAAAAGCTGCTCTCCACGGAATTGGATTCGTGCAGCGTCACCCCGCCATGCTGCTTGCGCACCATGCCGAGCTCGGTGAGGGCGTCGAGATCGCGATGGATGGTCATCCGGCTGACGCTGAAGCGCGAGGCGAGTTCCTCGACCTGGGCGGAGCCGGACCGGATGATCTGCTCCAGGATGAGCTTGCGCCGGTTCTCGATCGCGCGCCCGCTCCGGCTCTGGTCGACCGGATGCACCTGCCGCTCCTGCATTTCCAAAGTGCCTTTCGGAAAGGGCGTCTTGCACCTGTGCCCAACCAGCGATCTTAAGCGTGGGACCGGCGAGGAAACAACGATGTTGCGGTGTGAACATCACCGGTGGGACGCAAGCCTCGGCCGTCATTCCGGCTGAAGCGAAGCGGAAGGCCGGAACCCATAACCGTAACTTTGCCAAGCTGGTGCTTATGGGTTCCGGGCTCGCCCTGCGGGCGCCCCGGAATGACGCGTTCGAGCGCTCGTTCCGCACGCATCTCATTCCAGAGTTCCATCGGGCGCAACCGTCCTGCCCGATGGAGATCGCAATCCTGCCCTACTGGTTGGCGTAGTCGCCGGACTTCAGGTTCGCCTTGATGAGGTCGGGCAGGCCGGCCACGAACTTGTCGGCATTGGTGAAGAGCTGGTCGTAGAACTTCTCGACATTCGCCTTGGTGATGCCCGGCATCTGCAGCATCGCTTCCTTCGGAACCGGCTTGCCATTGATGTGGTCGATCGCCACCTGCACCGCCATGCCGAGCTCGAGGGCACCGTTCTGCAGATTGGTCTGGATCATGTCGCCGGAGCGGATCGCCCTGAGGCCGTCCTTGATGGCGTCGACGCCGGAGACCGGGATCTTGCCGTTGAGGCCCTTCTCCTTCAGCGCCTGGATCGAGCCGATCGCCATGTCGTCGTTCTCGGAGATCAGGCCGTTGATCTGGTCGCCGTAGCGCGACAGCCAGTCCTGCATCAGCTTGTAGGCCTGGGTGCGGTCCCAGTTCGCCGGCTGCATGGCGAGGACCTTGATGCCGGGATTCTTGGCGAGCACGTTCTGAATGCCCTTGGTGCGGTCGATGGCGCCGGACTGGCCGACCGGGCCCTGCATCACCACGACATTGCCCTTGCCCTTGAGGGCGTCGACGACCGCCTGGGCCTCCTGCTCACCGGCGCCGACATCGTTGGGGCCGACATAGGAGACGAGCTTGGCGGCTTCCGGGCCGCTGATGCTCAGATTGGTGGCGATGACCGGAATGCCGGCCTTGGTGGCCTGATCGATCTGCGGGCCGAGCGTCGAGGAATTGACGGCGGCGATGATGATGACGTCGACCTTCTGGTTGATGAACTGCTGGATCTGCGAGATCTGGGCGTTCACGTCGCCATGGGCGCTCTGCCAGAGCAGCGTGCCGTTGTTGGCGTCGGTGATCGCCTGCGCGCCCTGCTTGCCCCAGGCGATGAAGGACGTCATGTCGTAGACCGTGAAGCCGATCACGGGCTTGGCCTTGTCGGCCAGGGCCGGGCCGGCGAACAGCATGGCCGCGCCGGCGAGCAAGACCGCCCTGCGGGCAAGGCGCTTGGTGAAAGTCATTGAGATCCTCCATTGAGCTATGGTTGCTGCGGAAGACGATGCTCAGTCGTCTTTCCGGTTCAGGGTGGAGTCGATGAACACCGCTCCGATGATGATCACGCCCTTGATGATGAGCTGGTAGAAGGGCGAAACGTTCAGGATGTTCAGGCCGTTATCGAGCACGCCGATGATCATGAAGCCGAACACCGTGCCGAAGATGCTGCCGCGCCCGCCCATCAGGCTGATGCCGCCGATCACCGCCGCCGCGATGGCGTTGAGCTCGTAGCCGGTGCCGGTGGTGGCGATGCCGGCGGTGGCGCGCGAGGCGAGGACGACGCCGGCGAGACCGGCGAGCAGGCCGCTGATCGTGTAGACCAGGACCAGGATGGCGCGCAGGTTGACGCCGGCGACGCGCGCCGCCTGCGGGTTGCCGCCGGCCGCATAGATGTGAAGGCCGACCCGCGTCCGCGACAGGTGCAGCCACGATACGATCACGGCGAGCACCATCAGGATGACGGGAATCGGGAAGCCGTAGAGCTGGTCGCTCACCGCCAGGAAGGCATCCGACAGGCCGGAGATCGGCTGGCCGTCGCTGAGCACATAGGCGATGCCGAGCGCGATGGTCATGGTGCCCAATGTCGCGACGAAGGCGGGCACGCGGGCGACGGCGACGAGGAGGCCGTTGAGGAGGCCGATGGCGCCGCCCGCCAGCACGCCGGTCGCCACCGCAGCGACGGTCCAGGGCACGCCGTCGCGCTGGGCGACCATGGCGGCGGCGACGCCGGACATGCCGACCACGCTGCCGACGGACAGGTCGATGCCGCCGGTCAGGATGACATAGGTGGCGCCCGTCGCGAGCAGCGCGTTGGTCGAGACCTGCAGCAGGACGACGTTGAAGTTGGAGAGCGTGAAGAAGCTCGCATTCGACAGGCCCAGCACGATCACGAAGACGAACAGCACCAAGACGAGCGCATAGCGAAGGAGGATCTCCTTCACCTCGAAGCGGCGCTTCGCCGGGGCGGCGGATGCAAGATCGGTGGAGGATATGCCGGCTTGTTCAGGCTGCATCTTTGGTCTTTCCCATTGCCAGACGCAGGATGCTTTCCTGGTTGACGTCTTCGCGTGACAGCTCCCCGGCGATCGCGCCTGCGCGCATGACGAGGATGCGATGGCTGAGATTGATGAGTTCGGGCATGTCCGAGGAGGCGAGGAGGATGGCGACGCCCTGCTCGGCCAGGTCGTGGATCAGGCGGTAGATCTCGCTGCGGGCGCCGACATCGATGCCGCGTGTCGGCTCGTCGAGGATGAGGAGGCGCGGCGTGTCGGTCACCAGCCAGCGCGCGAGCGCGATCTTCTGCTGGTTGCCGCCGCTCAAATGCGCCACCGTCTGGCCGAGCCGCGCATATTTGACCCGCGTGCGCTTGAGGACATCGAGCGTCTTCCGGCGCCGCTCGGTGTTGTCGACGAAGCCGCCGGCGCCCGCGAAGGCGCCCAGATGCGGCAGCGTGACGTTGTCGAGGATCGAAAGCGAGGTCAGCACGCCGGAGATCTTGCGGTCCTCGGGCACGAAGGCGATGCCCTGGCGGATCGCCGCCGCGGGCGTCGAGAGGGCAAGCGGCTTGCCCTCGATCAGCACGGTGCCCTCCGCCCGGCGCAGGCCGTAGATTCCCTCCAGCAATTCGCTGCGGCCGGCGCCGACGAGACCGCCGAGGCCGAGGATCTCGCCGGCATGGACGGTGAACGAGGTCCGCGCGCCATAGCCCGCAACCTTGAAGTCGCGCACTTCCAGCACCGGCCTGCCGCCCTCGGCGACGGCGCGGTCGGGGAACATGTCCTCGATGTTGCGGCCGACCATGGCGGTGATGATCTGGCGCTCGGTCCAGGCGGCGGTCGGCTCATGGCGGATGATGGCGCCGTCCCGCATCACCGCGACGGTGTCGGAGATCTGCTCGATCTCCTCCATGCGGTGGCTGGTATAGAGGATGCAGGCGCCGCGCGAGCGCAGCAGACGGATCACCCGGAAGAGCTGCTCGGTCTCGCGGGAACTCAGCGAGGAGCTCGGCTCGTCCATCAGCACGATGTTGGAATCGCGCGAGGTCGCCTTGATGATCTCGATCATCTGCGTGGCCGCGACGCCGAGCCGCCGCATGGTGCTTTCCGGATCGATGTCGAGGCCGAATTCCTGCAGCAGGCGGCGCGATTCCGCCACCATCTCGCGCCGGCGCAGGAAGCCGAGGGTGAACGTCCTCTCGCGGCCGACGAGGAGGTTCTGCCAGACCTTCATGTCCGGGATCGGCAGCAGTTCCTGGGGAATGATCGAGATGCCGCGCTGGCGGGCGTAGCGCGGATCGAAGGTGTGGACCGGCGCGCCGTTGACGGTGAGGACGCCGCGGTCGGGCGCGATCTGGCCCGAGATGATCTTGAACAGCGTCGACTTGCCGGCCCCGTTCTCGCCGGCGAGCATGTTCACCGTTCCCGGCATGAACGTCGCCGTGATGTCGCGCAGCACGGGAATACCGTCGAAAGCCTTGGAGATGCCGCCGACCGAGAGGGCCGGCCCCGATGGCGCGCCCGAAGCGGCACCGTTGGAAGGATTGCCCTGCGGATCGGCTGGTCGATCGCTCATGTAACGTTTCCCGCGCCGCTCATGCCGTCTCGTGCGACATTGTTGCGTCAGATTGTGAGATGTAACATTTCTGAGGACAATCGTAACATTCATATGTTACACGTCAAGCCGAATTGCGACGTTCCTGTGTGACCGTCGCCTGCCACCTCACGGCCCCAAGAGCCGCGCGCAGACAGGAATTTGGAGGAAGGCCGATGCTGCTGGGTCTGGATTGTGGGTCGACCGCGATCAAGGCAGCCCTTTTCGATGAAACGGGACGCACCGTGGGAATCGCCGGCCACCGCACGGCACCCGTCCATCCGGCGCCTGGTTTCGTCGAGCAGGATCCCGATCTGCTGTGGAAGACCGCCGCTTCGGCGATCCGGGACGTCCTGGCGCGGACCGGCATCGATGCCGCAGCGATCGCCGGCATCGGCGTGACCGGGCATGGCGACGGCGTCTATCTCGCCGACCGCCACGGCCGGGCTCTCGGCAACGGCATCCAGTCGGTCGACAGCCGGGCCCATGCCGTCACCGCCGCGTGGCGGGAAGCCGGCATCCTCGACGAGGCCGAGCGCCTCACCGCCCAGCGTCCCTATCCCTATGCCGCCACAACCCTGCTCGCCTGGATCAAACAATATCAACCCGAGCGCTATCATCACATTTCTCATGTGATGTTTTGCAAGGATTGGTTGCGCTTCCGTCTTGCCGGCGTGTTCGCAACCGACCCGACCGACGCCAGCACCGCCTTCACGGAGCCCCACCGCCAGGGTTACGATACCGCCATCCTGTCGCTGTTCGGGCTGGACGCGCTGCAGGCGGCGCTGCCGCCCGTGCTCCCCAGCGCCGGATGCATCGGCAGGGTGACCGAAGAGGCGGCCCAAGCGACAGGCCTTCTCGCCGGCACGCCGGTTTCCGGCGGCATGCACGACGTGACCGCCAGCGCCGTCGGGCTCGGCAATCTCGAACCGGGCAGCCTCTCGATCACCGCGGGCACCTTCAGCATCAACGAGACGCTGTCCGACCGGTTGGTGGTCGATCCGCGCTGGGCCGCGCGCGCCGGCCTCCGGCCGGGCCAGTGGATGAACATGTCGATCTCCCCGGCCTCGTCCAACAATGTCGACTGGTTCCTGGCGCAGGCCTATCGGGCCGAGATCGCCCTCGCAGCCCAGGGCGGGCCGCCGCTCTGGTCCCAGATCGAAGCCGATCTCGCCGAGCCGCCGCGCCCCGACGCCCCCATCTTCCATCCCTTCCTCTATGGCTCGCCCTACAGCGAGCCCGCGAGCGCCAGCTTCCTCGGCCTGCGCTCCTGGCATACGCGCGCCGACATGCTGAAGGCGGTGATCGAGGGCGCGGTCTTCAACCACCGCCACCACGCCGACGCCCTGGCCTCCGCCTTCCCGCTGGAGCGCGCCGGCATCACCGGCGGCGGCTCCTCGGCGCCGCGCACGGCGCAGTTCTTCGCCGATGCGCTGGGCATGCCGGTCGAGATCCCCGAGGCGACGGAGATCGGCGCCCTCGGCGTCGCCCTCGTCGCCGGCGTCGGCATCGGCCTCTACGAGTCGCTGGAGGATGCGACGGGCCGGGCCTGCCGCGTCACCGGGCGTTACGCACCGGATCCCGCCCGGCATGCGGAGCTGAACCGGCGCTTCCGGCGCTACCAGGCGCTCGCCGACGCGGTGCGCCCGTTCTGGACCGCTCCCGCGGCGGCCGATTGACGGCGCGACGATGATATCAGGGCTTTTTCCATGACCGAATCCAAACTTCCCGGAAGCCGTGCGGCGACCTTTCGCGGCCTCGAAGCCGATCCGCAGGTCTCCGTCCTGATCATCGGGGCGGGCATCAACGGCGCCGGCGTGTTCCGGGACCTGGCGATGCAGGGCATCGACTGCCTGCTGGTCGACAAGGGCGACTGGTGCGCCGGCACGAGCGCTGCGCCGTCGCGCCTCATCCATGGCGGCCTCAAATATCTGGAGACCGGCGAGTTCCGGCTCGTCGCCGAATCCACCCGCGAGCGCAATCTCCTGCTGCGCAACGCCCCGCATCTCGTCAAGGCCCTGCCGACGGTGGTGCCGATCCACTCCTATTGGGGCGGGATCTGGCCGTCGGTCCTGCGCTTCTTCGGCCGCAAGGCCAAGCTCGCCGACCGCGGCCTGTTCATCGTCGAGGTCGGACTGGCGCTGTATGACTGGCTGGGGCGCAAGCATCGGGTCATGCCGCGCCACCGCATGGCCCTGCGCGGCCGGGCGCTGCGGCATTTTCCCCGCATGACTCCCTCGGTGGTGGCGACGTCGACCTACTACGACGCCCGGGTCACCCAGGCCGAACGGCTCTGCTACGAGCTGGTGGCGGACGGCGAGGCCGCCCATGCCGGGGCCCGCGCCCTCAACCATGCCGCCGTCACCGGCCTGGCGGACGGCCGGGTGCTCGTCACCGACGGGGTCGGCGGCAAGACCTTCGCCGTCGCGCCGCAGGTGGTCATCAACGCCGCCGGGCCGTGGATCGACAAGGTCAATCATGCGGTCGGCCTGAACAGGACCTATATCGGCGGCACCAAGGGTTCCCATATCGTGGTGGACAATCCCGAGCTGGTGCGCCAGCTCGACGGCCACATGATCTATTTCGGCTCGTCGGACGGCCGCATCTGCCTCGTCTATCCCTTCTTCGGCCGGGCGCTGATCGGCTCGACCGACATCAAGGCCGACAACCCCGATTCGGTCGTCTGCGACGATGCGGAAGCCGCCTATATGCTGGGCATGGTGCGCGAGGTCTTTCCGGACCTCGCCATCACGCCCGACCAGATCATCTACCGCTATGCCGGCATCCGCCCTTTGCCTGCCGCCCAGGTCGACGATCCCGGTGAGATCAGCCGCGACCATTCGCTCGGCCGCGACACCCTACCCGGCAGTGCCGTGCCGGTGCTGTCGATGATCGGCGGCAAATGGACGACATTCCGCGCCTTCTCGGCGGAAACAGCCGACATCGTGCTCGGCCTGCTCGGCCGCACGCGCCGGCGCGACACCCTGCTCGAGCCGATCGGCGGCGGCCGCGGCTATCCGGCCACGCCCGAGGCGCGCCGCGCCTGGATCGAGCGGATCGCCGCGCGATTCGGCATCGATGCGTCCCGCGCCGAAGCCCTGCTGGACCGCTACGGCACGGCGGCGGAACGCGTGCTCGCCGTCGGCGGCGTCTCGCCCGACCGCATGCTGGCGAGCCTGCCGGACTACGGTGCCGCCGAAATCCGCGCGCTGGTCGCGGGCGAACACGTCGTCGATCTCGACGACCTGATTTTCCGCCGCACATCCATTGCCTTTTCCGGCCAGCTCACGACATCGGCCATCGAGGAGCTCGCCGGCATCTGCGCCGAGGTCCTGGGCTGGAGCGACGGGGAAACGGACAGGCAGATCGCACGGGTCCGCGCGATCGCGGCCGAGCGCCACGGCGTCAGGCTTTCACCGCCGGCCATGGCGGGCTAAGGAACGACCGATACGGAATGAAGCCGAGGGCCCGGATCGTTCCGGACCCTGACACAACTACAACGCATAACCGACGGAGAACCAGACATGAAGATCGCCCTTGGAGCCGACGGCGCCGGCAAGCCCCTGCTCGACGTGATCGCCGCCCATTTGAAGAACCGCGCCGACGTCACCGTCGAGGACCTGAGCGTCACCGGCTTCTATGCCGATGTCGCCGACCGCGTCGCCACCGCCGTCGCCGCCGGCGAGCATGAGCGCGCCATCCTGTTCTGCGGCACCGGCATCGGCGTCGCCATGTCCGCCAACAAGGTGCCGGGCATCCGCGCCGCACAGACGCACGACACCTATTCGGCCGAGCGCGCCGCCAAGTCCAACAACGCCCAGATCATCACCATGGGCGCGCGCGTCGTCGGCCCCGAGCTCGCCAAGGCGATCGTCGACACGTTCCTCGCCTCGGATTTCGATCCGCAGGGCGCTTCCGCGGCCAATGTGCACGCGGTCAACAAGCTCGACGAGAAATACGGCAAGCAGGGCTGAATCGAGAGATCCGCTCTCGCCCCAGGAGAAGCGACGTCTGACGGCGCCGCTTCTCCCGCCCGAATGCATGCTGCACCAAACGATCATACATCGACAGGCAAGACCCGCTGCCCGGCAGCCCCCTATCCTCCGCTCCTGACAGCCGCCGGTGCCAAACCCGCCGACCGCGGCGCTCCAAAGCGGACAGGCATTGCGATCGATGGGATTCAAGATTTCGGTTGATACCGGCGGCACCTTCACCGACGTCGTGGTGAGCGACCGCAGCGGCACGTTCACCATCGGCAAGGCGCTGACCACGCCGGCCCGCATCTTCGACGGCATGCGTGACGCGATCGCGGCCGCGGCGGACCAGATCGGGCTCTCCTTCGCCCAGCTGGTCGCCGAGACCGACCTGCTGATCTACGGCACCACGCGCGCGACCAACGCCATCGTCACCAAGACCGCGGCCAAGACCGCGTTTCTCACGACGCGCGGCTTCCCCGACACTCTGGTGCTCAAGGAAGGCGGCAAGTTCCGGCCTCACGATTTCAGCCGGGACTATCCCGAACCCTACATCCCCCGGCGCTACGTCTATGAGATCGACGAACGCGTCAACGCCGCCGGCATCGTCGTGCGCGAGCTCGACCGCGCGCAGGTGCAGAGCACCCTCGCCGAGATCGCGACGCGGGGCTTCGAGGCCGTGGCCGTCTGCCTTCTGTGGTCGGTCCTGAACCCCGCCCATGAGGAGGCCGTCGGGACGCTGTTCGAGGAAGTGCTGCCCGGCGTGCCCTACAGCCTGTCGTCTCGCCTCGTGCCGATCATGCGCGAATATCGCCGCGCTTCGGCCACCGCCATCGATGCCTCGCTGAAGCCGCTCATGCAGCGCCATCTGCGCGAACTCGAAGCAGACCTGCAGGCGGCGGGCTATCGCGGCAATATCTTCGTGTCGACGGCGGCGGGCGGATGCAACAGCATCGAAGCCCTGGTCGAGCGCCCGATCTTCACCATCGGCTCGGGCCCCGCGATGGCGCCGATCGCCGGCATCACCTATTCGCGCCTGGAGAATCTGGGCGAGAACGTCATCATCTGCGACACCGGCGGCACCACCTTCGACGTCGGCGTGGTGCGCGACGGCGCGCTCACCTTCAACCGCGACACCTGGCTCGGGCCCCGCTATACCGGTGACCTGCTCGGCATCGCGGCCGTCGACATGCGCTCGGTCGGCGCCGGCGGCGGCTCCATCGCCTGGATCGACGATGGCGGCCTCATGCATGTCGGTCCGCAATCGGCAGGTGCCGTGCCGGGCCCGGCCTGCTACGGGCGCGGCGGCACCTTGCCGACCGTCTCGGATGCGGCCGCGGTCCTCGGCTATTTCGACCCGGACTATTTCCTCGGCGGGCGCATGGTGCTCGACGTGGCGGCGGCCCGTGCCGCGATGGCGGGCCTTGCCACCACTCTCGGCCTCACGATCGAGGAAACCGCCTGGCGCATCCTGACGCTGGCCGGCGATCTGATGATGCGGGCGGTGGCCGACGTCACCATCAACGAGGGCATCAATCCGCGCGAAAGCACCATCGTGGCCGGCGGCGGAGCGGCCGGCATGAACATCATGCTCATCGCCAAGGAACTCGGCTGCGACCATGTGGTGCTGCCGAAGACCGCCTCGGCGCTCTCCGCCGCCGGCATGCAATATGCCGACATCGTGGCGGAGGAGGTCGGCAGCCTCTATTGCCTGTCGAACCGCTTCGACTTCGCCAGGGTGAACGCCCTCCTCGATACGCTCGAGGCCCGCGTGCTCGCCATGCGCGACAAGCTGCCCGATCAGACCGGTCCCGTCACGCTCGAATTCTACGGCGAGGCCCGCTACCAGGCCCAGGTCTGGGAACTCGACACGCCCTTCCCCGATACGCCCCTGCCCTCGCGACGCTTCGCAGGCCAGGCGGAACTCGATGCCTATGTCGGCAATTTCCACGATCTGCACGAGCGCATCTTCGCCGTGAAGGACCTGGGAAGCGCGGTCGAGACCGTCAGCTGGAAGGTGCGCCTGACCGTCAAGCTCGACGCGCCGGCAACCCGCCTCGAAACGCCGGTCGAGGGCGCCTCCCCGAGCGTATCCGGCCACCGCCTGTGTTTCTTCGGCGGTGCCGAGCCCGTGCGGACGCCCATCTACAAGGCGGCGGATATTCGCCCCGGCCACACCATCACGGGTCCCGCCGTGGTCGAGGAACCCACGACCACCCTCGTGGTCTACCCGGACATGTCGGCGCATGTGAGCGCCGCCGGCCACTATCGGCTGAACATCCAATGAGGCGCGACACCATGGCGACCCCGACCCAGGCGGAAGACTTCGATCCCTATATGACGGCCATCCTCGCCAACCGGGTGGACGGCATCATCCGGGAGATGACGAACACGCTGCTGCGCGCCGCCCGATCGGGCGTCATCAACAGCGCGCGCGACTTCAGCTGCTCGATCTGCACCGGCGACAACCAGCTGCTCGCCTCGGCCGAGGGCCTGCCGATCCACATCTTCGGCAGCCACATGCAGGCCCGCACGATGACCGAGAATGCGGGGGCGGACCTGCGCGAGGGCGATTGCTACCTGCACAACGATCCCTATTCCGGCAACAGCCATGCGGGCGACCACACCTTCCTGGTGCCGGTGTTCATCGACGGCGAACATTTGTTCACGACGGTCGCCAAGGCGCATCAGGCCGACATCGGCAATGCCCTTCCCACCACCTACATGGCCGGCGCCCGCGACCAGTACGAAGAAGGAGCGCTGATCTTTCCCGCCGTCAAGATCCAGTCGAACTACACGATGGTCGAGGACGTGGTGCGCATGTGCCGCTCGCGCATCCGCGTCCCCGACCAGTGGTACGGCGACTTCCTGGCCGGCATCGGTTCGGCCCGCATCGGCGAGCGCCGTCTGAAGGAGCTGTGCGCCAAATACGGCAAGGCCACCATCAAGGCCTTCATCAAGCATTGGATGCATTATGCCGAGCAGCGCATGGTCGCCGCCATCAAGACCCTGCCGGCCGTGACCCTGACCAATACGGGGAACCACGACCCCTTCGGGACCCTGCTGCCCGACGGCATTCCGCTGAAGGCCAGCATCACCATCGATCCCGGCGACGGCTATATCGACGTGGATCTCACCGAGAACCCCGACAATGTCGCCTGCGGCTTCAACCAGAGCGAAGCCTGCGCCGGCGCCTCGGTGATGGCCGGCATCTTCAACTCGATCGACGCGGACGTCCCGCGCAATTCGGGTTCGTTCAGCCGCATCCGCATCCATATCCGCCAGGGCTCGGTCTGCGGCGGGCCGGAATTCCCCGCGAGCTGCTCGCTGGCCACCACCAATGTCTCGGACCGGATGGTCAACCTCGTCCAGGCGGCCTTCGCGCAGATCGGCGAGGGCTGGGGCTTGGCGGAAGGCGGCATCGGCATGGGAGCGGGCTGCGCCGTCGTCTCGGGTCGCGACCCGCGGCTCAACGGCAGCCCTTTCGTCAATCAATTGTTCCTGACCAACTCCGGCGGACCGGCGAGCGCGGTTGCGGATGGCTGGGTCACCTATGGCCTGCCGGTCGCAGCCGGGCTGATGTATCGCGATTCCGTCGAGATCGACGAACTCAAGCATCCCATGGAGGTGCAGTATCTGCGGCTCATACCCGGCACGGGCGGCGCGGGCCGCTTCCGCGGCGCCCCTTCGATGGAGGTGAGCTATGTGGCGCGCTGCCCGCGGATGGAGGTGATCTGGCCCTGCGACGGTACCCATTTTCCGCCCGAGGGCGCGCGGGGCGGCCAGGCGGGCGCCCGGGCCGAGCATCGTCTGCTGCGTGCCGACGGAACCGCCGAGCCGCTCCCCAACATCGTCGTCCTCGCGCTCGCCGAGGGCGAGACGGTGGAAGGGCGGCACACCGGCGGCGGCGGCTACGGCAATCCTCTCGAGCGGGATCCCAGGCGCGTTCTGCACGACGTCCTCGAAGGTTGGGAAACGCCCGAGCGTGCCCGCGACGTCTACGGCGTCTGTCTCACGGGCCTGCGGGAAGACGACAGCCTCGCAATCGATGCCGAGGAAACCGGGCGGCTGCGGGGCAGGACGCCCTGAGAAGGGGGCGGACGCCCCCTCCCCCGCGGAGCGGCAGGCGACGGGGAGCCGCCTCGATCGGCGCCGGACATCAAGGAAGTCTCTCCGGCATGCGCTGCAGCCCTTCGCCGAAAGGGCGGCGACTGACGGATCGTTCCGATACCCGCAATCAGGATCCGCTTGCCGCCCCTCGGAACACGAAGGCAGGCATTGCGGCCTGCCGAACCGGCGAAGGACGCCAAGCGCCTTCCCGCCCCCTGATCGACAGGTTTGCCGGCTATCTTGTCTCTTTGCCGGCGTGGCGCTTCATGACCTGAGTGGCCGGCCGCGGCATCCGCAGCCGCATGCGACAATCACCGACACCGACCGGACGGTCGGACCCCGCCGGGAAGCCCGCGGCCTCTTCCCCGCTTGTCAACGCCGCCGACCTGCGCCATCTTGTGTGTACACAAACGAATTCCGAGGGGCGCGTGCCGAGTCGAACTGGCGTTATCCTGGCGGGGTATGGGCTGCCGCCGCAGCCTGCTCCCGCTCGCCGCGTTCCGCGGGCGCGTTCCGCCCCATGAAGCCGCCGCGTCCGCACCGGCTGCGTGTCAACGGCAGCGAGCGCGTCGTCACCGCCGAGAGCGACACGCCTCTCCTCTACCTCCTGCGTAACGATCTTGCCCTCAACGGCCCGAAATATGGCTGCGGACTCGGCGAATGCGGCGCCTGCACCGTCATCGTCGACGGCCTGGCCGCCCGCAGCTGCGTCCTTCCCGTGGCGATGGCCGAGGGCCGCGAGATCCTGACGCTCGAAGGCCTCGGCGCCCCGGGCCGTCTCGACCCCGTCCAGCAGGCCTTCATCGACGCAGAAGCGGCGCAGTGCGGCTATTGCCTCAACGGCATGATCATGACCGTGAAGGCGCTGCTCGACCGAGATCCCGAGGTCGGCGAGACGCAGATCCGCAACGAGCTGCGGTTCAATCTCTGCCGCTGCGGCACGCATGTCGAGATCCTGCAGGCGGCGATGCTGGCGGCGCAGCGCATCCGGCAGGCGCGGAGCGCCGGAGCATGAGCCGTCCCTCGCGCAGCGCCCTCCTCCAGCGCAGCGGCGTGCTCGCCGTGGTCGAGCCCCGCCGCGGCGCGCCGGCCGGCAGCGAGCCGCCCGAGGGGCTCGACATCCATGTCTGCCTGACCGAGGACGGCGCCGTGCACGCCTTCTGCGGCCATGTCGATCTCGGCACCGGCATCCGCACCGCCCTGGCGCAGATCGTCGCGGAAGAGCTCGACGTTGCCCTCGCATCGGTCGACATGGTGCTGGGCGACACCGAGAACACGCCGAATCAGGGGCCGACGATCGCCAGCGAGACCATCCAGGTCACCGCCGTGCCGCTGCGCATCGCGGCCGCGCAGGCGCGCCGCCACCTGCTGGGCCTGGCCGCCGACGCGCTCGCCGCGAGCGCCGAGGACCTCGCGACCGCGGACGGCATGGTGAGCATGCGCGACGATGCCGCAGCCGCCATCTCCTTCGCCGAGCTTCTGCGCAACCGCCGCATCCACCTGCCGCTCGACAGGGACACGCCCCTGAAGCCCATCGCCGATTATCGCCTCGTGGGCCGGCCGGTCGGCCGCGTCGACATTCCCGACAAGGCGACCGGGCGCTTCGTCTATGTCCACGACGTCCGCCTGCCCGGCATGCTGCACGGCCGGGTCGTCCGACCGCCTTATTCCGGCATCGACGGCGGCGAGTTCATCGGCCGCTGTCTCGATCATGTCGACCGGTCCTCCATCGCCGACATTCCGGGCATCGTCGCGGTCGTCGTCGAGGGCGACTTCGTCGGCATCGTCGCCGAGCGCGAGGAGCACGCCGCCCGGGCCGCCGCCTGCCTGAAGGTCGCCTGGAAGCCGTGGACCACCGGCGGCGGGCTCGGCAACCTCGAACAGGCGCTGCGCGCGCGGCCGGTGCAGTCCCGCCGGCTGATCGACGAGGGCGACGTCGATGCCGCCCTCGCCTCCGCCGGCAAGCGTCTCGACCGCAGCTATGTCTGGCCCTACCAGATGCACGGTTCGATCGGCCCGTCCTGCGCCGTCGCCGATGCCGGTGGGGACGGCATCACCGTTTGGTCCGGCACCCAGAACCCCCATGCGCTGCGCAGCGACATCGCCCTTCTGACCGGCATGCCCGAGGCCGGGATCGAGATCGTCCGCGTCGAGGCCGCCGGCTGCTACGGCCGCAACTGCGCCGACGACGTCGCGGCCGACGCGGTGCTGCTCTCCCGCGCGGTCGGCCGTCCCGTCCGCGTGCAGCTGACGCGCGAGCAGGAGCACCAATGGGAGCCGAAGGGCGCCGGCCAGCTCATCGACGTCTCCGGCGCCCTCGGCCCCGGCGACTCGCTGCTCGCCTACGACTTCCAGACGCGCTACCCCTCCAACGCCGCGCCGACGCTGGCGCTCCTGCTCACCGGGCGCGTCTCCCCAGAGCCGGCGGTGCTGAAGATGGGCGACCGCACGGCGGCGCCTTCCTATCGCTACGAGAATATGCGCGTCACCGTGCACGACATGGCGCCGATCGTGCGGGCGTCCTGGCTGCGCGGCGTCTCGGCGCTTCCCAACGTCTTCGCGCATGAGAGCTTCATCGACGAACTGGCGGAGGAGGCCGGCGCCGATCCCGTCGCGTTCCGCCTGCGCCACCTGACCGACCCGCGCGCCGCCGATCTCGTCCGCGCCACGGCGGAGCGCGCCGGCTGGCAGAGCCGCGTCGGCCCGGCGGCGCAGGATGCCGAGGCCGAGATGCTGCACGGCCGGGGCTTTGCCCAGGCGCGCTACGTGCACGGCTCGTGGCCGGGCGTCGGCGCGGCATGGTCGGCCTGGGTCGCCGAAGTCGCGGTGAACCGCTCGACCGGCGAGGTCAGCGTCTCGCGCGTCGTCGTCGGCCAGGATACCGGCATGATGATCAACCCGGCCGGTGTGCGCCACCAGATCCACGGCAACGTCATCCAGTCGACGAGCCGGGTGCTGAAGGAGGAAGTCAGCTTCACCGAGACGACGGCGGTCGCCAGCCGCGAATGGGGCGCCTATCCGATCCTGCGCTTCCCGGACCTGCCGGCCATCGACGTGATGATGATGGACCGCCAGCATTTGCCGCCGATGGGCGCTGGCGAATCGGCTTCCGTGCCGAGCGCGGCGGCGATCGTGAATGCCGTCTATGACGCGACCGGCGTGCGGTTCCGCGAATTGCCGCTCACGCCGGAGCGGGTGCTCGCGGCGCTCGGCGGCCGTCCGGCGGCGCCGCAGGAAACCACGTCGAAGAAGCGTCGCCGCCTGGCGATCTTCGGCGGCATCGGCGCGCTCTTCGCCGGCTTCGCGGCCTCGAGCCTCGCCGTCGCCCCCGCCATCACGCCGATCCCGCGTCCGGACCCGTCAGCCTATTCGGCGGCCACCATCGAACGCGGCCGCATCCTCGCCGCGCTCGGCGCCTGCGCGACCTGCCATACCGTCCCCGGCGGCGCGGCGTATGCCGGCGGCCTTCCCCTGGCGACGCCGTTCGGCACCGTGCGGACGACGAACATCACGCCCGATGCCGAGACCGGCATCGGCAGCTGGTCCTACCCGGCCTTCGAGCGGGCGATGCGGGAAGGCATCCATCGCGATGGGCGCCACCTCTACCCCGCCTTCCCCTATCCGAGCTTCGCCAAGGCGAGCGAGGCCGACCTCCAGGCCCTCTATGCCTTCCTGATGGCCCAGCCGGCCGTCCGGCAGGCCAATACCGAGAGCCGCCTCGCCTTTCCCTTCAATCTCCGCCCGCTGATGGCGGGCTGGAACCTTCTCTTCAACCGCACCGAGGAGATCGCGCCCGACACCGCCCGGTCCGCGGCGTGGAATCGCGGCCGCTACCTCGTGGAGGGGCTCGGCCATTGCGGCGCCTGCCACACGCCGCGCAACCTCCTCGGCGCCGAGCGCGGGGGCGCGGCCCATCTTGCCGGCGGCGTCGCCGAGGGCTGGGACGCGCCCGCTCTCACGCGCCTCTCGGACGCTCCCATTCCGTGGAGCGAGGCCGAGCTCTACGCCTATCTGCGCACCGGCGCCTCGCCGCTGCACGGCACGGCCGCCGGACCGATGGCGCCGGTGGTGGCGGAACTGAAGGCCCTGCCGGACGAGGACATCCGCGCCATGGCGACCTATCTCGCCGGCTTCGGCGATCCTCTTTCCGCCGGCGAGGCGCAGACGCGCGCGAGCCGGATCGCCGCCGCATCCTCCGCCACGGCCCATCCGGCGACCAGCGTCGCGGCACGCCTGTATGAGGGCGCCTGCGCCGCCTGCCATGACGCCGGCCATGGCGCGCTGACCGTCAATCTCGGCCCGCCCCTCGGCCTCAACACCAATCTCCACGCCTCGCGCCCCACCAATTTCCTCAGGGTCGTCCTCGACGGCATCGACGGCTCCGGCCAAGGCGCCATGCCGGGCTTCGCCGGCGTGCTGAGCGACGGCCAGATCGCCGACCTCGCCCGCTATGCCCGCAGCCGATTCGCGCCGGACAAGCCGGCCTGGGACGGCGTCGAGGAGACGATCGCCCGCCTGAGGCAGCGGCCCCAGGGTTGAGGTTGCCTCCCTGGGATCGCAGGCTTCCGGCCTGCTTTTGGCAACGCGGCCGTGCCCGATCCGGCATCGCCCTTCCAGCGGCAGACAAGAGGCGGACAGGATGTCCGCGGTCCCAGGAAGGGCGCTCCTGGGAGTATCCGAGGCTTCCAGCCTGCTTTTGGCAACGCGACCGTGCCTGATCCGGCACCGACCTGCCGGCGGCAGACAAGAGGCGGGCGGGACGCCCGCGGTCCCAGGGGGGTGCTATCCGGCGGCCCGATAGGCCACGACCTCGCCTTCGACGGCGAGCGCCACCTCCTCGCCGATCTTCGGCACGGCGTGGCCGGACAGGCGCACCGAGAGCGTCCCGCCATCCGCCGTCTCCAGCCGGATGCTCGCGTCATGTCCGAAATAGCGCACGCCGCAGACCCGGGCGCGGACCGGATGCGCCGTGCCCAGCCGGATCTGTTCGGGGCGCACCAGTACCTCGACCGGCCCCTCCGGCATGCCGGCGGCAAGCGTCAGCTGCCCGAGGCTGCAGCGCACCGAGACGCCGTCCGACAGGCCTGGCAGCAGCACCGCCTCGCCGACGAAGCGCGCCAGCGCCGCGTCGACAGGCCGCCGGTAGAGTTCTTCCGGGGTCGCGACCTGGATCAGCCGCCCCCCGCGCAGCACGGCGACCGGATCAGCCATCGACAGCGCTTCCGGCTGGTCGTGGGTGACGAGGACGGCGGTGGCGCCGGCCGCCGCCAGCGCCGCGGCCACGGCCTCGCG
Organism: Labrys monachus; assembly: GCF_030814655.1. NCBI lineage: Bacteria > Pseudomonadati > Pseudomonadota > Alphaproteobacteria > Hyphomicrobiales > Xanthobacteraceae > Labrys > Labrys monachus. The sequence continues at coordinate 2,800,268 of NZ_JAUSVK010000001.1, read as the reverse complement.
GGTCTCCGCCCGCAGCGCCGTGTCCAGGGACGAGAACGGCTCGTCGAGCAGCACCAGCCGTGGCTCCGGTGCCAGCGCCCGCGCCAGGGCGACGCGCTGCTGCTCGCCGCCGGAGAGCTGGTGCGGCTGGCGCGACGCGAAGCCCGCGGGCAGGCCGACCATGTCGAGCAGTTCGGCCACACGGTGCCGGGCGGCACGCTGGCGGCGCGGCAGGCCGAAGACGATGTTGGCGGCGACGTCGAGATGCGGGAACAGGGCGCCTTCCTGCGCGACATAGCCGATGCGCCGGCGCTCGGGCGGCTCGTGCAGGCCCTTGCCGGCGACCGGCCGGCCGTCGATGCGGATCGACCCGGCCTCGGCCTGCTCGAAACCGCAGATCAGGCGCAGGAGCGTCGTCTTGCCGCTTCCCGATGCGCCGAGGATGGCAAGGAGGCTGCCGGACGGCACGGTGAGGTCGATAGCCGACAGCACCTGCCGGCCCCCGAACGACTTGGCCAGCCCTTCGATGACGAGTTCGGCCATTCCTACGCGCTCCCGCCGGCTTCGCCGCCGTTCACCCGGCCGAAACGGCCTGCCAGCAGCCAGGTCGAGAGAATCGAGAGCAGCGTCATCAGCGCTGCATAAGGTGCCGCGGACGCGAAGGCCAGGGTCGACGTGTCCGCCCAGATTTCGGTGGCGAGCGTCACCGTGCCGATGGGGGCGAGCAGCAGCGTGGTCGTCAGTTCGGTGACGATCGAGACGAAGACGATGGCGGCGGCGGCCCCGATCCCCGCGGCGGCGACCGGCAGGACCACGCGCAGCATGACGCGCATCCGGGAGAGGCCGAGCGAGCGGCCGGCATCCTCCAGGCTGCCCTGGACCTGCGCGAAGGTGGCCCGCAGGCCGACGATGGCGAGCGGCAGGAACAGGATGGCATAGGCGACGACGAGCAGAGCGGTGCTCTGATAGAGCGGGCGCAGATGGCGCACCGTCAAGGCGATGAGCGCGAGCGCGACGACGATGCCCGGCACGCCCTGGGCGAGATAGGCCGCGCGTTCGAGCATTGTCACCAGCCGGCCCGGAAAGCGTATGGCGAGATAGGCCAGCGGCAAGGCGAGCAGCAGGGTGAAGGCCGCCCCGAGCACCGCCAGCTCGATCGAGGAGAACATCGCCTGGGCAAGCGCCAGAGGCGACGCGACGACGGGCGAGACGGCGGCCGAATTGTGTTGCAGGAGCCAGTAGGCGATCATGCCGAGAGGGACGCCGAGCGTCGTGGCGGCGAGGATGAGGAAGCCCGCCGTCACCGGGATCGCGGCACGGCCGAGGCTGCGCGGCGCGATTCGGCGCCGCGTGCCGCGGTCGACGCGGGCATAGCGGCGGGTGCCGCGCACCTTCGCCTCGGCGAAGAGGCAGACCAGGCACAGAGCGATCAGGACGACGGCGAGGAGCGACGCCTGCGGCCCGTTGAAGCCGGCCCGGTATTCGGCGAAGATCTCGGTCGTGAAGGTGCGGAAGCGCAGGAGCGCGAAGGCGCCGAACTCGACGAGCGTGTTCAGCGCCACCAGCAGCATGCCGCCGAGCAGCGCCGGCCGCAATTGCGGCAGCACGACGCGCAGGAAATTCGAAAACCCGCCGACGCCGAGGGACCGGGCGGTGTCCTCCAGAGCCGGGTCCATGCCGCGCAGGGCCGCCGCGACCGGCAGGTAGACGAGCGGGAAATAGGAGGAGGTGACGACAAGCAGCGCGCCGGCGAACTGCTCGAGGGCGGGGCTGAGCGACACCCAGGCATAGCTCGATATGAAGGGCGGAACGGCGAGCGGAACGGCCGCCAGCACGGCGAAGACCGGCCGTCCGGGAAAGCGCGTCCTTTCCACGAAATAGGCGGCGAGCGTGCCGACCAGCCCGGCGAGAAGCGTCGCGGCGGCGACGAGGTCCAGCGTGTTGAGCAGCAATTGCCCGACCAGAGGCCGGAACAGCAGCTTCGTCGCCTCGCGGGCCGGCACCTGGAACGCCTCGACGACGGTGTAGGCCAGCGGCAGGACGACGAGCCCCGCTCCGGCCGCCGATAGGGCGAGGAAACCCAGGGGCGGCCGCCCCTGGGTCTGCCTCAATCGACGATGGACCGCGGACGGCGTCACAGCAGGCCGGCTTCCCGCAACATCTCCGCCGCATCCTGGTCGTCGCCGAGATGGGCGAGGTCGATCCGGGGCGGCTGCAATTGCGCGAACGGCTTCAGCGCCGGATTCGCCGGCACGCCGGCGGCGAGCGGATATTCGAAGTCGACGTCGCTGGCGGCGAGCGCCGCCTGCGCCGGCTTGCTGACGATATAGGCGAGGAACTTCTGCGCGGCCTCCTGGTTGTGCGAGGATTTCAGCACTGCCGCGCCGGAGACGTTGACCAGCGCGCCGGCATCGCCGCCGCCGAAATGATGGATGGCGCTGTGGATCTTGTCGTCGCCGGTCTCCACGCGATAGCGCTCGAAATAATAGGAGTTGATGATGCCCGTCGCGGCCGAGCCGCGGTCGACCGCCGCGACGACGCCTTCGTCGTCGTCATATACGGCGGCATTGTCCTTCAGTCCCTTCAGCCAGGCGATGGCCCCGTCCTTGCCCACGAGCACCTTGACGGCGCTGAGCAGCGGCATGAAGTCGGCGTCGGTCGGCGCGATCGCCACCTTGCCCTTCCATGCAGGCTTCGCCAGATCGAGGAGCGAAGCCGGAAGGTCGCCCTCGCCGATCATCGACTTGTTGTAGACCAGCACGTTCTCGCGGGCGAGCACGCCGACCCACGCTCCGGTGGGCGAACTATAGGCTGACGGCACCGACGCCAGCGTCGCCGGATCGACCTTGGCCAGCAGGCCCTTCTCCTCGAGCAGCAGCAGTTCCGGCGAATTCTCGGTGATGTAGAGATCGGCGGGGGAGGAAGATCCTTCCTGCGCGATCTGGTTGGCGATCTCCGGCGCTTCGCCCTTGTGGACGGCGACCTCGATTCCCGTCTGCTTCGTGAAGCCGCTGGTCAGCATCTCGACCATCTGCTGGTGCTGCGCGCTGTAGAGCGTCAGCTTCACCGCATCGGCGGCCGCCGGCGTCGAAGCGACGGCCACCGCGCCGGCGAGCAGGACAAGGCCCGTCAGGCCGCGAATCCGGCCTGGCCCACGCCCACGCAATGGCAACCCCGGCGAACGAAACGACATGCGAACTCCTGTCAAATGTATCTGCAACGGCCGCCCCAGGCGGCGCTGCCGGAGGGGTAAACCCATGCGCGATTTTATCAATGTCGATGGGAGATGTTTTCCACCGCGCGCCTTCACATTGTTGTTTGTAATTACTCCAGTTAAAGGATGAGGATCCACTCATTGGATATATTCTAAACTATATTCCGATTTACCTCATGAAGGTGACCTCTCTATCTGTGCAATCGCGGTCGTCTCCCTTGTCTGCGCGACGCAAAAGAGACCCGGTGCGGATATGTTGGCCAGCGGCGTCGTGATAGGCATGCTGCGCCTTGCCACCTCCTCCCAAACAAGGCAATCACGATCCATGCGTGTTCTCATCTTGGGCGGATACGGTCTCATCGGATCGTCGGTGGTTTCCGCCGTGCTGGCGGCCGGTCACGATGTGACGGGTCTTGGCCGAGACGTGACCGAGGCGAGACGCCGCCGCCCCCCGGTACGCTGGCTCCAGCATGACCTTAAAACTCTCGTCGTACCGCAGGCATGGATCCCGCTTCTCCACGAGATCGATGCCGTGATCAATGCATCCGGGGTGCTGCAGGACGGGCCGGGTGACGATGTCATGGCCGTGCAGCGGGATGCGATGATAGCGCTCTTCCAAGCATGCGAGTCTGCCAGGATCGGACGCTTCGTGCAGATCTCCGCCGTCGGCGCCTCCTCCGTGGCGCAGACCGTCTTCATGCGCAGCAAGGGTCTCGCCGACGAAGCGCTGAGCGCATGCGCATTCGAGTGGATCGTGCTTCGCCCTGGCTTGGTGCTCGGGGCGCAGGTCTATGGCGGCAGCGCCATGCTGCACGCGCTGGCGGGCATGCCGGGCCTGATCGCCCTGCCACGGGCGCCGGCAATCCGCACGGTTGCGCTTCAGGACGTGGCAGAGATGGCGCTCGCCGCCCTCGAAGGGAGCCTGCCGCTCCGCCGCAGCTACGATCTCGTCGAAGAGGAGGCGCACGCTCTTGACGATGTCGTCCGACGGCTGCGGGCGAGGCTCGGCTTTCCCTCTGCGCCGATAGTCCATTGGCCCGCGGCTATCTTCCGCGTCCTGTTCGGGCTTGGAGATCTGGCCGGCTGGCTCGGCTGGCATCCGCCTTTGCGATCGACCGCCTTCCGGCAGACGATGCTGGGCATCGACGGCGATCCGCGGCCACTTCGAGACGTCATCCACCGGCCGTTGAGGAGCCTGGACGAGACGCTGAGCGTCATCGACGGGTCGGCGCGGGAACGCTGGTTCGCCCGCTTGTTCATGCTCAAGCCGGTGATCATCATCACGCTCGGCCTGTTCTGGTTGGTGTCCGGCATCGTCGGCCTCATCGGAGCCGGACGCGCCGAGTCGATTCTTGTCACACACGGCTTGTCCGCGCCTATTGCGAGCCTGGCCGTGCATGGCGGGGCGTTCCTCGATATCGCGCTTGGTGCCGCCATGCTCATACGGCGATCGATGCCGGCCGCGGCCGTCGGCATGATGGCCGTCACGCTTTTCTATCTGCTTGCCGGATCGGCATTCGCACCGGATCTGTGGGCCGACCCGCTCGGCCCCCTGGTCAAGGCAGTGCCGGCCGCCATCCTTGCCTTGGTAGCGCTCGCCATCCGGGATGCGCGCTGATGATCGACCTCGACCTATTGGTGTGGTTGCATGTCATCGGAGCGACGGTGCTGCTCGGCACTGGCGCCGGCATCGCCTTCTTCATGCTGATGGCGCATCGAACCGGCGATGCCATCGTCATCGCGCATGTCGCGGCCACCGTCGTCCTCGCCGATTTCCTGTTCACCGCCTCGGCCGTCGTTTTCCAACCCGTCACCGGTTTTCTCCTGGCCCGAGAGATCGGCTGGGCGCTCGATTCCGGCTGGCTTCGGCTCTCGCTGATGCTCTACATGGCCGCGGGCCTGTTCTGGCTGCCCGTCGTTTTCATCCAAATCCGGATGCGCGACATCGCACGTGTCGCGGCGCGCGATGGCACGCCGCTCCCCGCGCTCTATCATCGACTTTTCCGCATCTGGTTCTATTGTGGGTTCCCGGCCTTCGGCGCCGTGCTCACCATTCTCTGGCTGATGATCGCCAAGCCGTAGTTCGCCGGAAAGGCCCCTGCGCTATTTTGTGCTCTTTGCCGCCCCGGAATTGAGGGCATATACGCTGATTATGTGCCGGTGAAAGGCGCCGGCCTGAGGAGATATTATGCGCATTTTGATTGTCGGCGCCGGCTCCACCGGCGGTTATTTCGGCGGCCGTCTCGCGGCGGCGGGGCGGGACGTCACCTTCCTCGTCCGTCCCGCCCGTGCCGAGCGCCTGCGCGCCGACGGCCTGCAGATCGTCAGCCCGATGGGCGATCTGAAGATCAGGCCGAACTTCGTCACCGCGGATCAGATCGAAGGCCCCTTCGACGCGGTCCTCCTCACGGTGAAGGCCTATGCGCTCGACGCCGCACTGGAGGACATGGCACCGGCCGTCGGTCCCGATACCGTGATCCTGCCGGTGCTCAACGGCATGAAGCATGTCGACATCATCAGGGCCCGGTTCGGCGATGCGGCCCTCGGCGGCTGCGTCTGCAAGGTGGCGACGACCCTCGACGACAGGGGGCGGATCGTCCAGCTCGGCAAGATGCAGGAGCTCGCCTATGGCGAAATGGACGGCTCCCGGTCCGAGCGGATGGAGCGGCTCGACGCCTTCCTGCAGGGCGCGGGCTTCGACGCCCGTCTCGCCGCCGACATCGAACGCGAGATGTGGGAGAAATGGCTGATGCTGGCCAGCCTCGGCGGCATCACCTGCCTGATGCGCGGCACCGTCGGTGAGGTCGAGGCGGCGCCCGGGGGACGGGCGTTCGTGCACCGCTTCCTCGACGAGGTGACGGGCGTGGTCAGGGCAGTCGGCCGAGAGCCCGACGAAGGCGCCCTCGCGACGGTCCGGTCGATGCTCACGCAAAAAGGCTCGCCGCAGACCTCGTCGATGTATCGCGATTTGCTGAAGGACCAGCCGATCGAGGCCGAGCAGATCATCGGCGACCTGCTCGCCCGCGCCCGCCAGGCCGGCCTCGACACGCCGCTGCTGGCGGCCGCCGACACCCATCTGGCCGTCTATCAGGGGAAGATCGCTGGGTAGTGCGCCGACTTCCCCGGGAATCGCAGGCTTCCAGCCTGCCCTTGGAAACTTTGCGCCTGCAGGAAGATGCAGGCTGGAAGCCTGCGATTCCCGGGGAATGGCGGGCGCGCCGAAAATTGCCTGCGTTCGAAGTTCCTGCCCCCGCCGTCCGTTCTTGTATCCCCCGGCCGATCCGGCAAGGCTGGCGTTGGTCGGGAATCACGTCCGGACGGCCGGGCGCCGTCATCGGGACTTCGCCATGCAGATCGAGGAATTCTCCCTGGAGCGCATCCAGTCGCTCTACGAGAACACCGTCGCCTTCAATCTTTCCGACAGCGGCGTCCATCCCTATTCGCTCAACGAGCTGCTGACGCCGGCGGAGCGCGAGCGGGTGCTGGCGGCCGAGCTCGGCTATGGCTGGACCAACGGCGCGGTGGAACTGCGCCAGGCGGTGGCGGCACTCCACCCCGGACGCGGCCCCGACGAGGTGATGATCACCAACGGCTCCGCGGAAGCCAATTTCATCATGGCGATGACACTGCTCGACCCTGGCGACGAGATCATCGTGGTGGTGCCGAACTATCTGCAGATCAAGGGCTGGGCCAAGGCGATCGGCGCCGTGGTGCGCGAGGTCAGGCTGCGCGAGGAACTCGGCTGGCTTCCGGACCTCGCCGACATCGAGGCTGCCGTCACGCCGCGCACCAAACTGATCACCGTCTGCACGCCCAACAATCCGACCGGCAAGGTGCTGCCCCGGGCGATGATCGAGGAGATCGTCGCAATCGCCCGCCGGCACGGGCTCTGGCTGCATGCCGACGAGGTCTACAAGGGCTCGGAATATGGCGCGCCGGAATCGCCGTCCGTCGCCGACCTCTACGAGAAGGCGATCGTCACCAACGGCCTGTCCAAGGCGATGGCGATGCCGGGGCTTCGCATCGGCTGGCTGGTCGGCCCGGCGCCCGAGATCTACGCGACCTGGCAGCGCAAGGACTACACGTCCATCACCACCTCGATCGTCAGCGAGATCGTCGCCGGCATCGTCCTGCAGCCCGAGCGCCGCGCGGCGGTGCTCGCCCGCAGCCGGGCCCTGCTGTCGCGCAACGTGGCTTTGATCGCCGGCTGGGTGTCGGCGAACCAGGATCTGTTTTCACTCGTCCCGCCCGAGGCCGGCGGCATGGCCTTTCTCCGCTACCATTTGCCGATGAATTCCACCGCGCTGGTCCATCGCCTGCGCGAGGAAAGGAGCGTGCTGCCAGCGCCGGGCGACGTCTACGGCATGGACGGCTATATCCGCATCGGCATCGGCGGTCCGGCGGACCATCTGGCGGCGGGGCTGGAGCAGCTGCGGCAGTTCATGCGATCGCTCGGCTCGTAGAAGCGCCGGACCGAGGGATATCGACACCCGCGACGCGCTCCGCGCTGCAGTGGAGAGGCGACCACCGATCGCCCTTCTCGGAACCGGCGAGCTTGCGGGAAAGCAAGAGGCCGATTGGCGATCGAAAGCGAGGCGAAACCGGATTTGCCGCAGTCCGTCGGACGTGGACACGGTTTTGTGTCGAACAGGGGTCTGGCACCGGTGGGGCCGCCCTGTAAAATCGACCGGGGAATACCGGCTGTCCGCCGCGACAGCGGCTTCCTTTTGGTGCGGCCGGCATCGCCACCCTGCCCCGGCTCGATGCCCCCGCCCGCCGCAACGCACAGATCGGATCCTGTTATGCGCATCAAGACACTCGGCAACACCGGCCTTCTCGTTTCGGAGATCTGCCTGGGGACCATGACGTTCGGCCTGCAGACCGAAGAAGACGTGTCCCGCCAGATCCTCGACAAGGCCGCCTCGGGCGGCGTCAATTTCCTCGACACCGCCGACGTCTATCCGCTCGGCGGCGGGCTCGACACCGTCGGCCGGACGGAGGAGATCGTCGGCCGCTGGCTCAAGGGCCAGCGCGGCAACTACATCCTCGCCACCAAGGCCGTCGGCAAGATGGGCCCCAATCCCTGGGACCAGGGCGCCTCCCGCAAGCACCTGCTCGACGCCATCGATGCCTCGCTGCGCCGCCTGCAGACCGACTATGTCGATCTCTACCAGCTCCATTCCGACGACGCGGCGACCCCGCTCGACGAGACGCTCGAAGCCCTCGACGTCATCGTGAAATCGGGGCGTGCCCGCCATATCGGCGTTTCCAACTTCCTCGCCTACCGCCTCGCCCGCGCCCTCGGCCGCGCCGAGGCGAAGGGCCTGACGCGCTTCGTGTCGGTGCAGCCGCGCTACAGCCTGCTGTTCCGCGAGATCGAGCGCGAATTGCTGCCGCTCTGCGCCGAAGAGGGCGTCGGCGTCATCCCCTACAACCCGCTCGCCGGCGGCCTGCTGACGGGCAAGCACAAGCGCGGCACGGCGCCGACGCCCGGCACCCGCTTCACGCTCGGCTCCGCCGCCGAACGCTATCAGGACCGCTACTGGAACGAGCGCGAATTCGGCACGGTCGAGGCCTTCGTCGGCCTTGCCGCCGAGGCGGGCGTGGCGCCGCCGACGCTGGCGATCGCCTGGGTGCTCGCCAATCCCGTGATCACGGCCCCGCTGGTCGGCGCGAGCCGGCCGGACCAGCTCGAGGCCTCGCTGGCCGGCGCCTCCTACAGGATCGAGGCGGGCCTCAAGCAGAAGCTCGACGAGCTCACGGCGGAATACCGTCGCGGCGACGCCGTGCGCTGACGCCAAAGCGTTCCATCTTCAGATCGAATCGCCAAGAAACGCAAAATCCTCTTGATACCAATGCGCTGAATTGGTGATCCGCTCCTGCTTGAACGCTTTTTGCTCCAGGGAACAAAGGCCGCCGCAGCGTCATTGTCTGCCAACATCGGAGCCGCGTCGGCCTCCGACCGCCAGGGAATGCCCATATGCGCATGTTGACGACAGCCGCCATCCTCACCGCGATCCTCGTCCCCGCCTCACAGGCCCAGGCCATCGGCTGCGTATCGGGGGCCATCGCCGGCGGCGTCGCCGGCCATTATGCCGGACATCATGCCGTGCTCGGCGCCATGGGCGGCTGCGCGGTCGGCCATCACCTCGCCGTTCAGAAGAAGCGCGAGAAGGAACGCCGGATCGAGGAAGAGCGCCGCTCGAACCCGTACGCGCACTGATCCCCTGCCCTCGCCCGGGCGAGGCCCCCGCCGGCCGGCCACTCAGCTGCGGAACCGCGTGCGGTAATCGTGCGGTCCCGTGCCGAGGCGGCGAAGGAAGGCGCGCCGCATCGTATCGGCATTACCGAAGCCGCAGCGCGAGGCGACGCGCTGGAGCGGCGTGTCGCCGTCTTCGAGCAGGCGCCGGGCGGCGTCGACGCGGGCCGCTTCGACGTAGTCGGCCGGCGTCAGGCCGGTCTCGGCCTGGAACACGCGGGTGAAGTTGCGCACGCTCATCGCTGCCCGGCCGGCCAGAGCGGCGAGGGAAAGGTCGGCGGCGAGATGATCGAGCAGCCAATGCTGGACGGCCTGGATGCGCGTCTCCCCGGCGATCTGCGCCGCGAGGTGGGCGCTGAACTGGGACTGGCCGCCCGGCCGCTTCAGGAACACCACCAGCCGCCGCGCCACCGTGAGGGCGAGCGCGCGGCCGTGATCCTCTTCCACCAGCCTGAGGGCAAGGTCGATGCCGGCGGTCACGCCGGCCGACGTATAGAGCGGGCCGTCCTTCACATAGATCCGATCCGGCAGCACCTTCGCCTGCGGATGGAGCGCCGCCAGCTCCGCCGCATGCTGCCAATGGGTCGTCACCTCGCGCCCGTCGAGCAGCCGGGCCGCGCCGAGGAAGAAGGCGCCCGTGCACACCGAGCCGTAGCGCCGGACGCCGGCGCTCCTGCGCCTCAGCCACGCCTGCAGGTCGGTAAAGGCCGGGGCTTGCGAAAAATCCGGCGTGCCGGCGACCAGCAGCGTGTCGAAGTCCTGGTCGGCGGCGAAGATCGTCGTGTCGGCGACGAGCGAAAGCCCGCCGGCCCGGATGAGCGGGTCCCCGTCGGCGGCGACGAGGCAGATTTCATAGGCCGCGGCGCCGCCCGACTGGCGCCCCGCCTCGACGAAGACGTCGAGCGGCCCGGATATGTCGAGAGACTGGGCCTGCGGCGGCACGACGATGGCGATCCGCAGCGGCTGCCCGGCTGCCGGCATGGCTTTTCTCCCGATACGCGCCCCATGGCCGGAACACACCGGACTTTGGCTGGAATGGACGGCCCTGGGCAATTGCGGCCAATACCCCGGAAATCTAGGCTTCGTCCATCGCCATCACGACGGAGACGCCGATGTACCGGCTTCATTACTACCCCGCCAATGCCAACGCCGCGCCGCACATGCTGCTGGAGGAGATCGGCGCGCCGCATGAGCTCGCCCTCGTCGACCGCACGGTCGAGGCACAGAAATCGCAGGCCTATCTCAGGATCAATCCGAACGGCCGCATTCCGGCGCTCGAGGACGACGGGCTCGTCCTGTTCGAGGCCGCCGCCATCGTGCTCCACCTCGTCGACCGGCACCCCGAGGCCGGGCTCGCGCCGGCGCAGGGCACGCCCGAACGGTCGAAATTCTACCAATGGCTGGTCTTCCTGACCAATTCGCTGCAGGAGGAGCTGATGGTCTTCCAATATCCCGAGCGCCTCGCCGGCGGGGATGGCAGCGCGGAAGCGGTGATCCGGAACGGGGCCGAGCAGCGCGCGACCGCCTTCCTCGACATCATCGAAACCCATCTCGCCGGCAACGGCCCGTTCTTCCTCGGCGATGCCGTCGGCGCGGCGGATCTCTATTTCGCGATGCTCGCCCGCTGGGCCCGCCCGCTGGCGAAACCGCCGCGCTCGCGCCCCGCCATCGCCCGACTTCTCGATGCCGTTACGGCACGCCCCGCCGTCCGGCGGGCCTACGCTGCCGAAGGCATCTGCGAACCGATCTGCTGATCAGCGACAGGATCCCAGCCATGACCACCCCTCCCCGCAGCCGCAACACGCCCGACCGCATGGACCTGCCCTTCGTCGGCCTCGCCACCTTCGCCCGCCAGCCGGCCTGCCCGGATTGGGACAGGCTCGACGGCGCGGATGTCGCCATCCTCGGCATCCCCATCGACACCGCCTCCAGCTACCGCGTCGGCACGCGGTTCGGGCCGCGCGCCATCCGCGAGGCATCCATGTTCCACGGCTTCGGCCCGGAGGGCGTGTTCGACTTCGAGGACGAGGTGACCTATCTCGCCGCCGACGAGGTCCGCATCGTCGATGCCGGCGACGCCGACGTCATCTATGCCGACACCAGGCGCAGCCTCGCCAACGCCGAGCAGGCGGTGCGCGCTTTGCTCGATGCCCGGACGATGCCCTATATCCTCGGCGGCGACCACGCGATCACCATGGCGACGGTCGCCGCCTTCTCGGAGGAGCAGCCGATCCATATCGTGCATCTCGACGCCCATTTCGATTTCATCGACGAACGCAACGGCATCGGCTGGGGCCACGGCAGCCCGATGCGCCGGGCCTCCGAAATGGCGCATGTGACCGGCATCACCACGCTGGGGCCGCACAATATGGGCGCCGTCGGGCGCAGGGACTGGGAGGCGGCGCGCGCCTATGGCACGCATGTCGCCTCGCTGCGCCAGGTGCGCGCGGCGGGCGCCGCCGCCGTGCTCGGCCATCTTCCCGAGGGCCAGCGCGTCTATGTCTCCATCGACATCGACGCCTTCGACCCGTCGATCGCACCGGGCACCGCCACCATCAGCCATGGCGGCTTCGGCTATTACGAGGTGAAGGACATCCTCCGGGAGATCGCCCGACGCTTCGAGGTCGCCGGCGTCGATTTCGTCGAGGTGTCGCCGCCCTATGACCCATCGGGCATCACGGCCCTGCTCGCGGCCCGCACCAGCCTCGACTTCATCGGCTCGATCTTCCATGAACGCGCAAAGAGAAGGAGGCAGGCGCCGGAAGCGCGGATATCCTCTCCGGATGCGCTCGTCTGAGGGCAAGCCGCCCAGCCAGATTGCCGGGACAAGCCCGGCAATGACAAATCCTGCACCGTTACAGGCAAAATCACCTTGAATGAGCGCCTGGGGAGATGTCGCGCTCCCGGTCTCACAAGGCGAGGAACTCGTTCTGGACCGCCTGGTCCGCTGCGAGCTCGGCCATGGTGCCGGAATAGTGGATGGCGCCACTCTCGATCACATAGGCGCGGTCGGCGATCAGGCGCGCGAAATGCAGGTTCTGCTCGGAGAGGAGGATCGAAAGGCCTTCCTGCTTCAGCAGCAGGATGGCGCGCGCCATGTCCTCGACGATCTTCGGCGCGAGCCCCTCGGAGGGTTCGTCGAGCAGGACGATGGCGGGATTGCCCATCAGCGTCCGCGCGATCGTCAGCATCTGCTGCTCGCCGCCGCTCATCCGCCCGCCCGGCCGGCCGGCCATCTGTCCGAGATTGGGGAAGAGGTCGTAAAGGCGCTTCGGCGTCCATTCGGGCAGGCCTTGGCGCCGCGGCCGGCGGCCGACTTCGAGATTTTCCGCCACCGTGAGGTCGGTGAAGATGCGCCGGTCTTCGGGCACATACCCGATGCCGCGCCGCGCGATCTCGTAGGTGGGCAGGCGGGACAGATCCTCGCCGTCGAGACTGATCGTGCCGCGCCGGTCGGGCACGAGGCCCATGATCGAACGGAAGGTGGTGGACTTGCCCGCGCCGTTGCGCCCGATCAGGGCGACCACCTCGCCGCGGCCGATATCGAGCGAGACCCGGTGCAGGATGTGGGCGGGGCCGTAGAAGCTGTCGAGGCCGTCGAGGACCAGCATCAGGCACGCTCCGTCTGCGCGAGGACCGAGAACACCGTGCCGTCGCCGAGATAGACGGAGCGCACCAGCGGATCGTTGCGGATCGCCTCGGCGTCGCCCTCCGCGATGAGGCGGCCGCGGTCGAGCACCATCAGCCTGTCGGCATGCTCGAACACGACGTCCATGTCGTGCTCGGTGAACAGGATGCCGATGCCGCGCCGGCGCGCAATGTCCGCGGCGAGCGCCATCATGGCGATGCGGGCGCCGGGGGCCATGCCGGCGGTCGGCTCGTCCATCAGCAGCAGCTTCGGCTCGTTCGAAAGCGCCATGGCGAGTTCGAGCCGCTTGAGGTCGCCATAGGCAAGCTCGCCGCAGGGCCGTTCGGCCAGGCCTGAAATGCCGACGAGTTCGAGCAGGTCCCGCGCCTCGTCGCGCTTGAAGCGATCGAGCCGGGCGAGGCGCCGCCAGGCCGTGCCGCTGTGGCTGGCGAGCGCGACCTGGACGTTCTCGACCACCGTCATCGAGCCGAAGGTCGCGGTGATCTGGAAGGTGCGCCCGACCCCGAGCCGCCAGATCGCGGCGGGCGACAGCCCCGCCGTCTCCCGGCCGAACATCAGGATCGAGCCGCGGTCCGGGCGGATCTGGCCGTTGATCATGTTGAAGCAGGTGCTCTTGCCGGCGCCGTTCGGGCCGATGAGCGCCACCATCTCGCCGGCGGCGACGGCGAGCGAGACGTCCTTCACCGCTTCGACGCCGCCATAGGACTTCGCCAGCCCGCGGACTTCGAGGAGCCTGGTCATCGTGCGGTCCCCCGTGCGAAGAGGCTTCGGGGCAGGAGGTCGCGGATGCCGGCGATGCCGCGCGGCAGCAGGACCACGCAGGCGACGATGAGGAGGCCGAGCACGAGCTTGGAGTAATCGGTGACGCTGATCAGCCAGATCGACAGCGCCTTGTAGACGCCGGCGCCGGCGACGGCGCCGGATACGCTGCCCATGCCGCCCAGCAGCACCATGACGAGGCCGTCCACCGAGGTCGAGACGCCGAAGGCGTCCGGGAAGACGCTGCCCTTCAGATAGGCGAAGAGCGCCCCCGAAATGCCCGCCAGGAGGCCGGCGAGCACGAAGGCGGCCCATTGCACCCTGCTGCGCCGGATGCCGATGGCCTCGGCCCGCAATTCGGAATCGCGCACCGCCCGCAGCGCGAAGCCGAACGGCGCGAAGGTGGCGACGCGCAGCAGCGCCACGCCGCAGGCGGCGACCGCGAGGGCGAGCTCGTAGAAGGCCCAGGGTTTCGAGGCCCAGGCGGAGGGCCACACCCCGAGGATGCCGTTGTCGCCCCCGGTGACGTCGACCCATTGCGAGGCGACCGACCAGCAGATCTGGGCGAAGGCCAACGTCAGCATGGCCAGATAGACGCCGGAGAGGCGGACGGCGAACCAGCCGAAGACGACGGCCCCCGCCAGCCCCAGCAGCGGGCCGGCGAGCAGCGCCGTCTCCATCGGCCAGCCGAGCGCGGTCGCCAGCAGCGCCGCGCCGTAGCAGCCGAGACCGAAATAGGCGGCGTGACCGAACGAAACCAGTCCGCCGGTGGAGATGAGGAACTGCAGGCTGGCGGCGTAGAGGACGAAGATGAGGATCTCGCTTCCCACCGACAGCACATAGGGGCCGGCGACGACGGGCAGCAGGCCGGCCAGCACGACGAGGCCGGCGACGGCCAGCCGCCGGGAGGGCACCATCGGGCGCCAGGGACGGATCGACAGGCCGAGCGTCGCGCGGGCCGGCCCGGTGGGGCGGCCGAGCAGGCCCCAGGGCCGCACCACCAGCACCACGGCCATGACGAGGAAGATCAGCACGATCGAGATCTTCGGAAAGGCGAGGATGCCGAAGGCGTTGAGCTCGGAGATCAGCACGGCGGCGATCAGTGCGCCGAATACGCTGCCGAGGCCGCCCGTCACCACGACGATGAAGGCTTCGACGATGATCGACAGGTCCATCTGGTGGGTGACGGCATCGCGCGGGATCTGCAGCGCGCCGCCGAAGGCAGCAAGGCCGACACCGAGCATGAACACGCTGGTGAACAGCCATTTCTGGTTGACCCCGAGCGCCGCCACCATGTCGCGATCCTGCGTCGCCGCCCGCACCAGGATGCCCCAGCGCGTGCGGTTGAACAGCAGCCAGAGGAGGCCCAGCACGATCGGCGAGATCGCGATCAGGAAGAGGTCGTAGGTCGGGATGGCGTGGCCGGCGATGGTGACGGCGCCCTCGAGGCCGGGCGCCCGCGGGCCGAGGAGGTCGTCCGGGCCGAACAGGATGACCACGAGGTCCTCGACGACCAGGGTGACGCCGAAGGTGGCGAGCAGCTGGAATAGTTCCGGCGCCCTGTAGATGCGCCGCAGCAGCGTCATTTCGAGCAGCGCACCAAGCACTGCGACGATCAGCACCGAGGCGAGGATGGAGAACCAGAAGCCGAGCGCGCCCGACAGGGTGTTGGCCAGGATGCAGGCGGCATAGGCGCCGAGCATGTAGAAGGCGCCATGGGCGAAATTGACGATGCGGGTGACGCCGAAGATGATCGACAGGCCCGACGCCACCAGGAAAAGCGACGCCGCCCCGGCAAGGCCGCTCAGGAATTGCGCGATGAAGGTTCCCACGAGGGCCTCTGGGAATGCTGGGTTGCGGACATGGCGGGCTAAGACATGGCGGGCTAAGGGGAATATCCCATGCAAACGGACGTCTTCGCTTGCACTTGACGGATTGCGCCGCCCCTCATCCTCCCCTTCTCCCCGCAGGCGGGGCGAAGGGGAGGCGGGCAACGTGTGTCGATCTCCGGGGTTCGAGATGGAGACCTTTCAGGGCTTTCGCGACACCGAAGCCCCCCGCCCCGCCTGCGGGGAGAGGATGGAGGCGAGAGGCTGCGCCACCTTCGGCGATAGGGTGCCTCCTCCCTCACGGGGCCTTGCGCAGGCCCTTCACGGTGGCATCGTCGGGCAGATAGTCCTTGCCGTTGCGATAGACGAAGTCGGTCATCACGCCGCTGCCGTCCTTGACCGCGGTGGTGCCGACGAAGGCGCCCATGGTCGACTGGTGGTCGATGGCCCGGAACTCGATCGGTCCGAACGGGGTGTCGAGCGGCAGGCCTTCGGCCGCCTTGATCAGCGCGTCGGTGTCGGTCGAGCCGGCCTTGGCGAGGATGGCGGCGGCGGCCTTCATGGTGACGTAGCCGACGATCGAGCCGAGGCGCGGGGAATCGTTGTATTTGGCCTGGTAGGCCTTGAGGAAGGCGTCGTGCTCGGGCGTATGGATGGCGTACCAGGGATAGCCGGTGACGATCCAGCCGGTCGGCGCCTCGTCCTTGAGCGGCGCCAGATATTCCGGCTCGCCGGTGAGGAAGCTCACGATCGAGCGATCCTTGAACAGGCCGCGCGTCGTGCCCTCGCGGACGAACTTCACGAGGTCGCCGCCGAAGGTGACGTTGAGGATGGCGTCCGGCTTGTCGGCGAGCAGCGCCTCGACCACCGGACCGGCGTCGATCTTGCCCTGGGTCGGCCATTGCTCGCCCACCCATTCGATGTCGGGCCGCTTGGCGCTCAGGAGCTGCTTGAACACGGCGACGGCCGATTGGCCGTATTCGTAGTTCGGCGCGACGGTCGCCCAGCGCTTGGCCGGCAGCTTGGCGGCTTCCTCGGCCAGCATGGCCGCCTGCATGTAGTTGGAGGGGCGCAGGCGGAACGTCTCGGCATTGCCCTTGGACCAGGTGATGGCATCCGTCAGCGGCTCGGCCGCCAGGAACATCACCTTCTTCTGCTTGGCGAAGTCGGAGACGGCGAGGCCGACATTGGAGAAGAACGTCCCCATCAGCATCACGGCGCCGTCGCTCGCGGTCAGTTCCCCGGCCGCGCTGATCGCCGTCGCCGGCTTGCCGCCGTCATCCTTGGAGATCACCTCGAGCTGCTTGCCCCCGACGCCGCCCGCCGCGTTGATCTGTTCGAGCGCCAGCTGCCAGCCCTTGCGGTAAGGCTCGGTGAAGGCCGGCAGGCCCGAATAGCTGTTGATCTCGCCGATCTTGATGGTGTCGGCGGCGAAGGACGCCCCGCCGGCGAACAGCGTCGACGCCATCACGGCGGCGACCGCGAGACGAGATAGGATGCGCATGGAGTTCTCCCGCTCTGGATAGGTTGGGTCGAGGATTTTTTGAGCTATGGCGCGTCGTCTATGCGCATGAACATGCAAATCCCGAACAGAACTCCCACCTTGCGATCGGCGGAGCAAGCTCAAAGCTGCGGCATATTCATTCGCATACTAACGAGTTTGGAGCCCATCGGCGGGAATTGTCAAGCGTCGGCCCGCGCCGCGGAAGGGATCAGCGACCACCGCCTTCGCCCAAGGCCTGGAGCAGGCCGCCCAGCACGAGATAGAAGGCGGTGTGGGCGACCGCGAAGGCCGCGATGCCGGCCGGCGCCAGTCCCTCCGCGCCGGCGAAGCCTTCGCCGAGGAGCGGCAGCACCACGCCGGCATTGACCAGCCACACCAGCAACGCCCAGCCCAGCGCCTTCGCCCACCAGACCGCCCTGACGAAAGGAACGGTGAGGCCGTAGGCGAGTGCCATTCCCAGCCCGACAAGGACCTTGAAGCCCGCCATGAAAACGGGTGTATCCGGCGCCGGAAGGGACGATGCGGCCCAGATCCGACCGATGCCGCTCCAACCCGCCGGCTTCGCCAGCCACAGCTTGACCAGCCTCTGGAACCCGCCATGCGCCGTGACGATACCGAGCCGGTCCCACAGGGCCAGGAGGGCGAAATTCACGGTGAGGGCAGCGAGGGCGGCAAACAGGAGACGCGTCCACCGCCGGCATGGCGGCGACGTCGGGTTCCGGAGGCGTCCGGTACGGGAGAGGCAGTCGGGCATCGGCAGGTCCGGATCATGCGGCGCTATGCCGGGAGACGTCGCCAATGCCAGCTCTATTCCCTGGCACACGATATTTTCGCATGCCCGCCCCCTGCCGAGGGGCCCTCACCACCTCAGCAGGCGGCGGCCGAGCAGATATCCGGCCAGCACCACGATCCCGGTCGCGATCGGATACCAGGTGGCGACGAAGAGCGGGCTGTCGTCCGGGCAGTGAGAGGCATAGAGGGTAGCTGCGATGCCGCTGGCGGCAAGTCCCGCGACGGCGCCGCTCAGCCCCGGCCTCTGCGGCGCGCCCTGGCGCAGCACGAAGAGCATGCAGGCCAGCGGCCCGGCGGCCATCAGCGGAATCAGGCTCAGGCAATAGGGCGCGTTCGTGCCGATCCAGCGCGCCTCCCACGTCGAGGGCGGCATGACCGCAAGCTCGGCGATCACCGCGACGCCGAGCAGGACCGGTGCGACGGCGAGCGCCGGGCCCCAGCGACCGGCCGGGACACCCGGCCGGCCGATCCGCGCGACGAGGCCGATCGCGGCGATCGCCAGCGCCAGCGTCACCACGAATTTGAACAGGAAGCGCGCGGTTTCCACCGCATGGGCGATATCCGGCCGAAAGCCGATGCCAGCGAAGAAGATCGCCGCCGCGACCAGGGCGCCGACCACCGTCGCGCCAGCGAGGATGCTGCCGAATCGCCACCGCACCGTCGTGTCCTCGGCGAGGGCCTTGATGAGATCGTCCGTCTTCACCCCGCATCACTCCGATAGAAGGCGGCGAGCGCCTTGAGGGCCCGGTGCAGCGCCACGCGCACGGCTCCTTCCGTCATCCGCAGCCGATCCGCCGTCTCGCGGATGCTGGAACCCTCGACCGAGATCGATTTCACGATCATGCGCTGCTGGTCCTTCAGGTGGCCGAGCATGCGATCGAGGTCGCGCGGATCGAGGCTGTCCGCCGGCGCTTCCGCTTCCAGGGTGTCGACGACGTCCTCGATCGGCACCATGACCCGGCGGCCGCGGCGGCGCAGCGAATCGATCAGCTTGTTGCGCACGATGGTGGAGATCCACGGACCGATCGGACGGGTCTGGTCCCAGGTGCCGCGCTTGAGGTGGATGGTGAGCAGCACTTCCTGCACCACATCCTCCCAATCGCCCGCCGATGCGCCGAACTGCTCGCAGCGCCGGCGCGCCATCGCCCGCACACGCGGCGTCACCGCTTCCAGGAAACGCCGATAGGCCCCGGCATCGCCGGCGATCGCGGCCCGCATCCATATCGCCCACTCCTCTTCGCGCGAACGGCTATGCACGCGCTGTCCTTTCTACGATCCGGGTCCCGGCTTCGTTACGCATAGTCCGCCCATTTTCGATTGTGTAGGCGCCGGCCGAATATTTGCGGGGCCGCCTGTAATATCCGCCCGCCGCCCGCCGTAGACGTCGTCGCGAGCCGATGACGGCTCGCCCTTTCACGGAGAGATCATCATGGACCGTCGCCTCGTTACCGTCACCCTGGCTGCCTCGCTCGTTTCCGCCCTGGCTGCGGCCGTCGCCCCCGTCGCGGCGCAGGCCGCCGACAAGGAGAAGTGCTACGGCGTCGCCCTCAAGGGACAGAACGACTGTGCCGCCGGCTCGCACGACTGCGCCGGCCATTCGACCATCAGCTACGACAAGCAGTCCTTCAAGCTCGTCCCGGCCGGCACCTGCAAGACGATCAAGACGCCGCATGGCCATGGCATGCTGATGCCCGGCAAGGCCTGATTCAGGCTCGGCCGACCGATTTACCCCTTGTTGGAGCTGATCATGACCCGTGTCCCGGCCGTCGCCTTCGCGGCTTCTCTCGCCACCGCCCTCGCCTTGCTGGGCGCCGCATCCCCGGCCCAGGCCGCCGGCAAGGAAAAGTGCTACGGCGTTGCCCTCAAGGGACAGAACGACTGTGCCGCCGGCCCGGGCACGAGCTGTGCCGGCACCTCCCGCATCGACTACCAGGAAAATTCCTGGAAGCTGGTGCCGGCCGGTACCTGCACCTCGATCACGACGCCGAACGGCCACGGCTCCCTGACCCAGGGCAAGGCCCCGGCCTGAGGGGCCGACGACAAGCAGGCGGTGCGGCGGCGATGCCGCGCCGCCTTTCCGGCGATCCCGAAAGGTCCACCATGAAACCGTCCCAGAAACCTTCACAGCTCCCCCGCCGCGCCGGCGTCGGCTTCAAGCCAGAGCATTTCCACGCGATCAATGCCGGGCCGCAGCCGATCGGCTTCTTCGAGGTGCATGCCGAGAACTATATGGGTGCCGGCGGGCCGCCCCATGCCCAGCTCGGGCGCCTGCGCGAGGACTACGCCCTCTCCATCCACGGCGTCGGCCTGTCGATCGGCTCGACGCAGCCGCTCGACCGCGACCACCTCGCCCGGCTGAAGACGCTGTGCGCCCGCTACGAGCCGGAGAGCTTTTCCGAGCATCTGGCCTGGTCGAGCCATGACACCGTCTTCCTCAACGACCTCCTGCCCCT
The DNA here is from genome assembly GCF_030814655.1 of Labrys monachus. Lineage (NCBI taxonomy): Bacteria > Pseudomonadati > Pseudomonadota > Alphaproteobacteria > Hyphomicrobiales > Xanthobacteraceae > Labrys > Labrys monachus. Next base: position 2,779,830 of record NZ_JAUSVK010000001.1, on the reverse strand, counting down.
GCCCTATACGGCGCAGACCCTCCGGCACATCGCCGCGCATATCGACGAGGTCCAGGACTGCCTCGGGCGGCAGATGCTGCTCGAAAATCCCGCTACCTATCTCCTGTTCGAGGAGAGCACCATTCCCGAGACGGAATTCCTCGCCGAGATCGTGCGCCGCACCGGCTGCGGCCTGCTTCTCGACGTCAACAACGTCTTCGTGGCTTCGACCAATCACGGGCAGGATCCGCGCAGCTATCTCGCCGCCTTTCCCGTCGGGGCCGTGCGCGAGATCCATCTCAGCGGGCATTCCGAGACGGTCGACGACATCGGGGCGCCGCTGCTGATCGATTCGCACGATACGCCGGTGAAGGACCCCGTCTGGGCCCTCTACGAGGCATTGCTGGCGAGGACGGGCCCGGTGGCGAGCCTGGTCGAATGGGACAACGACGTTCCGCAATGGCCGGTGCTGCGCCGCGAGGCCGAGGCGGCGCAAGTCCTGCTCGACGCGGCCCGCCGGCGCGCGGCGGCATGAGGCGCCGTGTCGGCCGGCGATGAATCCCTCGCGGGCGGCGGCTTGCATCGGCTCAGCGCCGGCCGGCATTCGCCGCCGTCTGCCCGAACAGGATCTTCTTTCCCTCTTCGGTGACGGTGGGGCGGCTGCGATAGGGCTCGCCCCTGGCATAGGCGCGGATGGTCGCCGGGCGGGCGCCGACGGCTTCGAACCAGTGGTGAAGGTCGGGAAAATCCTCCAGCCTCTGCTGCTGGCGCTGCCACGGCACGATCCAGGGATAGGCGGCCATGTCGGCGATCGTATAGTCGTCACCGGCGATGAAGGCGCGCCCGGCCAGCCGGCGGTCGAGGACGCCGTAGAGGCGGTTGGTCTCGTTGACGTAGCGCGCGATGGCGTAGGGCAGCTTCTCCGGCGCATAGGTGCCGAAATGATGATTCTGCCCGGCCATCGGGCCGAGACCGCCCATCTGCCAGAACAGCCATTCGGTGACGGTCTTGCGCCCCCTGACATCGGCCGGCAGGAACCGGCCGGTCTTCTCGGCGAGATAGAGCAGGATGGCGCCCGACTCGAACACGCTGATCGGCTCGCCGCCGTCGGCCGGTGCGGTGTCGATGATCGCCGGCATGCGGTTGTTCGGCGAGAACGCCAGGAAATCGGGCTTGAACTGGTCACCGGCGCTGATGTCCACCGGATGGATCCGATAGTCGAGCCCGGCCTCTTCGAGGAACAGCGTGATCTTGTGCCCGTTGGGCGTCGGCCAGTAATAGAGTTCGATCATGGCTGGATCGCTCCTTTCATGGGGAGATCGAGGAGGAAGAAAACCGGCCGGAGGAGACCTTCGAACAGGTCGCGATCGGGCCGCGCGCGGGCGAGGACGCGTATGCCGAGGAGGACGCCCATCAGGAGGCGGCCGAGATCCTCGGCGCTCTGGGCGCTCGTGATGGTGCCGTCCTTCTGGCCCGCCTCGACGCAGCGCCGGAAGAAGGCCTCGATGCGCATGAGCACGTCGGCAACCGCATGCTGGAATTCCGGGTCGTGAGGCGCGACTTCGAGCGCCGAATTGACGAGCATGCAGCCCCGGCGCCCGGCATCGCAGGAACGCTCGACGATCTCGTCGAAGAACGCACCGATGGCCTGCCGCGGCGCCAGGCGGCCCTCGAAGCGGCGGACCCGGTCGCCGAAACTGTTCTCGATATAGAAATCGAGGGCCCGCCGATACAAAGCGCGCTTGTCGCCGAAAGCGTTGTAGAGGCTGGCGCCGGTCAACCCCATGGCTTCGGCAAGATCGCGCACCGAGGTCGCTTCGTAGCCGTGCTCCCAGAAACGCTGCATCGCCCTGTCGAGAACGGCGGTTTCGTCGAATTGCCTGGGGCGAGCCATTCACGTCCTTGTCAGTCGCGCCGCGAAGGGAGGCTGTTGCCATCCTTCGGTTTCCCCGTCATTCTAAAGCGAACGATCTAAAACTCAAGGAGGCGCGCCATGGCAAGACGACGGCTTCGAGCCTCGCGGAATTTTTGGGTCGTCAATCTTTCGTAGGGAGATTCTCGTTTCCTATCGAACCGCCGATGCCGCTGGCCAAAGGAGTTCCCGTTGATCCGTTTCTATTTCCACCCCACGCCCAATCCGCTCAAGATCGCGCTGTTCCTGGAAGAAGCCGGTCTGCCCTATGAGGTGGTGCCCGTCGACACCAGGAAGGGCGAGCAGCATGCGCCTTCCTTCCGGCAGATCAATCCCAACGGCAAGCTGCCGGCGATCGTCGATACGGAAGGCCCCGGCGGAACCGAAGCGCGGGTGTTCGATTCCGGCGCCATCCTGCTCTATCTTGGCGAGAAGACGGGCCGCTTCATCGGCACGCCGGCCGATCGCCCGGAACTCCTGTCCTGGCTTTTCTTCGTCGCGACGGGTATCGGCCCCTATTCCGGCCAGGCCGTGCATTTCCAGCATGCGGTGCCCGAGCCGATTCCCTATGCGGTGAACCGCTATCGCCGCGAGGTGCAGCGGCACTACCACGTGCTCGATACCCATCTCGAAGGGCGCGACTTCATTCTCGGCAACGACTATTCGATCGCCGATATGTCGGCGTGGGGCTGGCTCGACCGTGCGCCCCGCGTGCTGCCGGGCGAGGCGGATCCCGTGGCCGCCTTCCCGAACCTCAAGCGCCTGATGCAGGCGATCGAAGCCCGCCCCGCCGCCGCCCGCGCCCGGGCCGTCGGTTCGGACCATACCTTCAAGCAGACGATGGACGAGGATGCGTTGCGGGCCATGTTCCCATCCAACTATCCAGCCGCAGCGTCTTGAGGCCGTCCGGCGCCGCCGGCGCGCGGACTTGGATCACAGGAGATCGATCGATGACGAAATTTGCTCTCTATGTCGAACTCAAGGCCAAGCCGGGCAAGGAGGAGGACGTCGCCGCCTTCCTCGCCGGCGCGCAGGGCCTCGTCGAAGCCGAGCCCGACACCGTCGCCTGGTTCGCCGTCCGCTTCGACAAGGATACCTTCGCCATTTTCGACGCTTTCGACAGCGAGGCCGGCCGGGAGGCCCATCTCGGCGGCCGCGTCGCGGCGGCCCTGATGGCGGGCGCGGAAGAACTCCTCGCCGTCGCCCCGCAGATCCGGCAGCCGACCGTGCTGGCCGATAAATTGCCGGGCTGAGCCTGTTCCCGGGAGAGCGGATTTCCAGTCCGCTCTTCGTCTCCGTGCCCGCGGCGACAGGGCCTCAGCCCTCTCCCTTCAGCGAGCGGCGCCAATCCTGGTACTCGGCCGTGGTCTTCCCGTCGGGCGGGTAGAGCCCCGGCAGCCTGCGCCCGGCATTGACCTGATCGAGGATCCACTCCTCCAGCATCTCGGCCTCCTGGCCGGCCTCGACGACGGCCTCGACCAGCGCCTTCGGGATGACGACGGCGCCGTCCTGGTCGGCGACCAGGATGTCGTCCGGGAACACGGCCACGCCGCCGCAGCCGATCGGCTGCTGCCAGTCGACGAAGGTCAGCTGGGCGACCGAAGGCGGCGCGGCGATGCCGGAGCACCACACCGGCAGGCCCGTCTTCAGCACGCCTTCGACGTCGCGCACGGCGCCGTCGGTAACGAGGCCGGCCACGCCGCGCCGGACCATGCGCGCGCAGAGGATGTCGCCGAAGATGCCGGCGTCGCGGATGCCGCAGGACGAGACCACCGCGACCGCTCCCTCCGGCATCTCCTCGATGGCGAAACGCGTCGAGCGGGGAGACGACAGCGATTCCGGCGTGGCGAGGTCCTCGCGGCCGGGCACGAAGCGCAGGGTGAAGGCGGGACCGACGATGCGGGCCTGCTGCGGCCTCAGGGTCGAGGCGCCGCGCAGCCAGACATTGCGCAGGCCCTTCTTCAGGAGAACCGTCGTGATCGTCGCCGTCGATAGCGAACCAAGCGCTTCCAGCGTGCCTCTTTCCATCGCTCCCCTCGACTACTGCCTGAAACCCGGTATTTCGAACAGGTCGTCACCGAGCCGATGATCGGGTCCACGGCGCCCGCAGGGCCGTTCGCGCCGCTCTCCCGCCCTTGCTAGCCAGCGGCACGCTAGGACGGCGTATAAGTTTGACTTATGCAGCCAGGCCTCGCTCACGCTCCGCTCCGGATCTGCCGGCCCAGGGCGATCGAGGATTCCAGCCAGGGCGCATGCGTGCGGATCATCGGCATGAGTTCGTCCGACAGCAGCCCCACGGTGAAATCCGCCGTCTCGCGCGGCACCCGCGCCAGCTCGCGCAGGCGCGAGATCAGCGAGAGCCGCCGCTTGAAGCCGGGCCCGGGCAGCGGCAGGCAGATGAAATGGCGGATGAGATCGCCCGCCTCGAAGATGCAGAGCGGCGTGGTGATCGCCCACGCCCCTCCCCGCGCCACCGTCGCGGCCACGCCGAAAGGCGTATCGAACTCGAAGGTCCGCGGCAGTTCGAGGCCGACCCGGCGCAGATGGCGGTCGATGGAGACGCCGATCTTCCGGCGCGGATGATAGCGCACCAGCGCCAGCGACCGACTCATCTCCGCCAGCGCCTCCACCGTGGCCGGCGGCGGCGTTCCGGGCGGGGCGATCAAAAGATAGGGTTCCTCGATCAGCGGCCACGTCTCCAGACCGTCGAGCGTGTCAAATTCGTCGACGCCCAGCAGGATATCGATGCGGCGGCCGAGAATGTCGTCGACATGCGAGGAGGTCAGGCCGGAGACGAAGGAGACGTGGTCGGCGAGCGCCAGGAGATGGTCGGGCAGGCGCGGCACCAGCAGCCTCGAGAAGGAATCGATGAGCCCGACGCGGATCAGCGGCAGCCGGCCGCGCCTCACCTCCTGCAGCAGCGGGGCGATCTGCCGGGCGTCGGCGAGAAGCGCGCTGGCACGCTGGCGCAGCACGACGCCGCTCAGCGTCAGGCCGAGGGGCCTGACGTCGCGGTCGAAAAGATTTGTCTTGGTGCGCTGCTCGAGATCGTTGATGGTTTGCGAGACGGCGGACTGCGTCAGCCCGAGCGCCCGGGCGGCCGCGGACATGGTTCCGTTGTCGCAGACGCTCAGGAAGACTTCGAGCGAGCGCAGTTCGAAAGGCAGCGTATCCATGGACGCCCCGGACATTATCAAAACTTATAGTATCCAGAAATCCGGCGCCGCATAGCCTGCATGAGAAGGCCGATCAACGGCCAGGCGACGGACGGAGGAGACGATGCGTAACAACAGGCGGGCTTTGCGTGTGGGGCTGGCGTTCTCGGCGCTCCTGCTGGCGTCATCGGCCGTGAGGGCGGATGACTATGTCGACAAGGCGAAGACCTATATCGCCTCGATCACCAAGGCCGGTGCCGGCTGGACCGGCCCGACAACGGGGCCGGCGGCGCAGGGGCACCGGCTCGTCGTTTTCGTGAACTACGACCAGCGCAACAGCGGCGGGCGCGCCGTCGGCGAGTTCGCGGGCGAGGCCGCCAAGATCATGGGCTGGGACTATCGCGTGCTGGACGGCCAGGGCACCGTCTCCGGCCAGACCACCGCGATGAACCAGGCGATCGCCCTGAAGCCGGACGGTATCATTCTCGGCTCGGTCGACGCCCTCGAGCATAATCCGGAGATCACCCAGGCGGTCAACCAGGGCATCAAGGTGGTGTCGTGGCATTCGGGCACGACGGCCGGCAAGCTCGCGGGATCGCCGATCTTCACCAATGTCACCACCGATCCGACCGAGGTCGCCCGCGCGGCCGGCCTCTATGCCGTCGCCGATTCCAACGGCACCGCCCAGGTCGTGCTGTTCACCGACAGCGCCTACCAGATCTGCGTCATCAAGACGAATGCCGAGAAGGCCGCCGTCGAGGGCTGCAAGACCTGCAAGGTGCTGGCTGTCGAAGACACGCCGCTCGGCGAGGCGTCCACCCGCATGCCGCAGCTCACCGCGACGCTCGTCGCCAAATATGGCGACAAGTGGACCCATTCGATCGGCATCAACGACCTTTATTTCGACTATATGGCGCCCTCGCTGCAGGCGGCCGGCCTCGACGGCGCCGGCAAGCCCCGCAACATCTCGGCGGGCGACGGTTCCGAATCCGCCTTCCAGCGCATCCAGTCCAACCAGTTCCAGATGGGCACCGTGGCCGAGCCGTTGCGCCTTCACGGCTTCCAGGTCGTCGACGAGCTGAACCGCGCCTTCGCCGGCGCGCCGCCGAGCGGCTACCAGGCCCCGGTGCATCTCTTCACGCCGGAGAATGTCGGCAGCGACCGTGGCCCCGGCGGCATCTACGATCCGGCGAACGGCTATGAGCAGGTCTATCGCAAGATCTGGGGCAAGACCGCGGGCTGACGAGCACCACGGCCGCCCCGTCCGGCTCCGGGCGGGGCGGGGCGGGGCGGAATAACGACAAACGCAACGTACGAGGAAACGATGGCAGATTTCGAAGCACCGCAATATGCAAAGAACATGCGCCTGATCGGCCACAGCGACCAGGGCGGACGTCCCGACGCCGTCCAGGTCATGGTCGAACGCGGCTTCGCCTATGTCGGCCATCTCTTTTCGAACGGCGTCGGCGTCATCGACGTCCGCGATCCCCGCAATCCGGCCTTCGTCGAGTTCATCCCGGCGCCCCCCAATACCTGGAACCTGCATGTGCAGGCGCATGAGGACCTGCTCCTCGTGGTGCACGCCAAGAACATGTGGGCGCAGGCCGAACTCGCCGACGAGCGCAACTACTACCGCGCCAAGACCGACGACATCCACGCCCATGCGCGCAAGAGCGAGGACAAGGCCGCCTGGTCGGCGGGCATGGCCGTCTACGACATCTCGACGCCGGGCAAGCCGAAGAAGATCGGCTTCATGCCGATCAAGGGCGGCGGCCTCCACCGCATCTGGTATGTCGGCGGGCGCTGGGCCTACGCCTCGGCCTTCATCGAAGGCTTCAGCGACTACATCATGATCACCATCGACATGGCGGACCCGGCCAATCCGCGCGAGGCCGGGCGCTTCTGGCTGCCGGGCATGAATCTTGCCGCCGGCGAGACGCCGAACTGGCCGCTGAAGTCCGGCCGCTTCGGCTGCCATCATCCGATCGTCGCCGGCGACATCGCCTATTGCAGCTGGCGCGACGCCTGCCTCGCCATCGTCGACGTGAAGGACCGCTCGGCGCCGAAGCTGATCACCCACAGGATGTGGTCGCAGGGCGTCGGCGGCGCCACCCACAACTGCCTGCCCTTGCCCGACCGCGACCTGCTGATGGTGCTCGACGAAGCCACGCTCGACAATATGGAGGACGGCTACAAGCCGATCTGGGTCTTCGACATCAAGGATCCCTCGGAGCCGCGATGCCTGTCCACCCTGCCGACCCCGTCCGACCGCAACTATGTCGAGGTCGGCGGCCATTTCGGCCCGCACAACATCTATGAGAACCGGCCGGGCCACTTCGTCAGCTCCGACATCGTGTTCACCACCTACCAGAATGCCGGCGTGCGCGTCTTCGACATCCGCAACCAGTATGCGCCGGTCGAAGTCGGCGCCATGGTCGTGGCGCCGCCGAAGACGCTGGTGGATCCCCGGCCGAACCGCCCGCTCGTGCTGCATGCCGCCGATGTGTTCGTCGACAAGGACGGCCTGATCTACGCGACCGACTTCAGCGTCGGCCTCTACGTCATGGAATATGGCGGCTGACCGCGGGCGGAAGACACAAGGCGCGGCGGGAGGGGCGATCACCGATCGCCCTTCCTGGAAACAGCGAACCGGCAGGAAAGGAAGAGGTCGATCGGTGATCGCCCCCCCGATCGCGCCCTTTTTTTCGCGCATGGGGGGACGAGACGCCGACGCTCCCACGAAAATGCGCGCACCGGCCCACCGTGGAGAAGACGATGCCGACAGCAAGCTCTCTCGCGGGAGCCGTGAAGCAGGCCAACGATGCGGTTCCCGTCCTCGCCGTGCGCCATATCTCGAAGCGCTTCGGCGGCACGCAGGCGCTGCGCGATGTCGGTCTCGAGCTCGAGGCCGGCTCCGTCCTTGCCCTGCTCGGCGAGAACGGCGCCGGCAAGTCGACCCTGATCAAGATCCTCGCCGGGGTGCACATGCCCGACGAGGGCGATATCCTCTATCGCGGATCGCCGACCACCGCCTCGCAAGTGCCGATCGCCTTCATCCACCAGGATCTCGGCCTGATCGAGTGGATGACGGTGGCCGAGAACATCTGCCTCGCCCTCGGCTATCCCCGGCGCTGGGGCGTCATCCATTTCGGCGACATGCGGGCGCGCGCCCGCCACGCCCTCGACGAGATCGGCGTCGCCATCGATCCCGACACCCGTATCGAGGATCTGTCCCGCACCGAAAAGGCATTGGTCGCCGTCAGCCGCGCCTTGGCCTCCGATGCCGAGATCGTGGTGATGGACGAGCCGACCGCGAGCCTGCCGGCCAACGAGGTCGAGCGCCTGTTCGCGGGCATCCGGCGCCTGAGGAGCCGCGGCGTGGCGGTCATCTATGTCTCGCACCGCCTCGACGAGGTCTTCGAGATCGCCGACCGCATGGTCGTGCTCCGGGACGGGCGGGTGGCGGGCCGCAGCCTCGTCGGCGCGATCACGCCCCAGGACGTGGTGATCCAGATCGTCGGACGGGAGCCCTCGCAGGTCTTCCGTCGCGCCAGCAGCGAGATCGGCTCGCCCCGCATGCGGCTGTCCGAGGTCGAACTCGACGGCGTCGGCCCGCTGACCTGCGATTTCAACCGCGGCGAGGTGGTCGGCCTCGTCGGCCTGCGCGGAGCCGGACACGAACGCATCGGCCAGGCCCTTTTCGGGCTCGTGCCGATCGCGTCGGGCACCGTCACGCTCGACGGCGTGCCCATCGCCCCGACATCGCCGCGCGAGGCGATGAATGCCGGCATCGAGCTGATCTGGGGCGACCGCAACAACGGCTCGGTGGTGCCGGGCCTCACGGTCAAGGAAAACCTCTTCCTCAACCAGACCGTCGCCGGCCTCGGTACCTTCTCCTATGTATCGCCCCGCGGCGAGGACAGGCAGGCCGCCGATCTCGGACGCAAGGTCGGCCTCAGGCCGAACAATCCGCATCTGCCGATCGAGGCCCTGTCCGGCGGCAACCAGCAGAAGGTCATCGTCGGGCGATGGCTGAGCCTGAAGGGCAAGGTCTACATCTTCGAGGATCCCACGGCCGGCGTCGACGTCGGCGCCAAGGCCGACATCTACCAGCTGTTCAACGTCGCCCTGGCCGCCGGTGCGGCGATCGTCATCGTCTCCACCGATTTCGAGGAGGTCGCCAATGTCTGCCACCGGGCGCTCGTCTTCGACCGGGGGCGGGTGGTGGCCGAGATCGCCGGCGAAGAATTGACCGCCCGTTCCCTTCTCGCCGCCGCCTCGGCCGGCGAATTCTCCCCCTCTCCGAAAGGCTGACCCAATGCAGTCCCTCAAATCGCGTGCGCTGGAGCCGACCAGGTCGGAGCTCGCCGCCATGTCGAGGAGCGAGGCGCTCATCCGGCTCGTGCCGGTCTACGGCCTGCCGCTGCTCGCCATCGCCCTCGCCGTCTTCTTCTCCATCCTCCTGCCCGACACTTTCCCGACGATGTTCAACGTCCGCTCGATCATGAGCGACAAGGCCATCGTCGCCCTGCTGGCGCTCGCCGCCATGCTGCCGATGATCGCCGGCCGCATCGACCTCACCATCGGCTACGGCATCGTGCTCTGGCACATCCTGGCGATCAGCCTGCAGACGGTCTACGGCCTGCCCTGGCCGGCCAGCGTCGCCATCGTGCTCGGCTGCGGCCTCCTCGCCGGCCTCGTCAACGGCATCCTGGTCGAAGTCGCCCAGATCGATTCCTTCATCGCCACGCTCGGGACGGGAACCGTGCTCTATGCCCTCGCGCTGTGGCACACCGGCGGCAGGCAGGTCGTCGGCACGCTGCCGAAGGCCTTTCTCGACATCAACGCGCTGTTCGTCTTCGGCCTGCCGATCACCGCCTTCTACGTGCTGGGGCTCGCCGTGGTGCTCTGGCTGATCGCCGAACGCCTGCCCCTCGGCCGCCAGCTCTACGCCATCGGCGCGAGCCCGAAGGCCGCGGCGCTCAACGGCATTCCAGTACGGCGCTATGTGATGCTGACCTTCGTCGCCTCGGGCTTCCTCACCGCCGCCACCGGCGTGATCCTTGCCGCCAAGCTGCGCATCGGACAGGCCGGCGTCGGCCTCGAATATCTGCTGCCGGCGCTCGTCGGCGCCTTCCTGGGCTCGACCACCATCAAGCCAGGCCGGGTCAATGTCTGGGGTACCGTCGTCGCCGTGCTGGTACTGGCGATCGGCATCTCCGGCATCCAGCAGCTCGGCGGCGAGTTCTTCGTCGAGCCCCTCTTCAACGGCGGCACGCTGATCATCGCCATCGCCCTCGCCGGCTACGCCCAGCGCAACAAGCGCAGCATCAAGGCCAGGGTCTCGAAGGAATAGAGCGTGGCGAGGCGGCGTGTTCCCATCGCGCGGGCCTGCCGATTGCACCGATCGTCACGCCCCGTCCCCGGCGCACCGAACTGACGAGGTCAGGGCGCAGACAAGGTGCCTTCGGCCCCTGCGGTCATCCGCGTCGCCCGGGCGGGAATTTTCGATTTTGAACGACAGCATCCGGAAAGCTTGCTATGCCGCCGTCATGGCAAATCACAAATTCAAGGTCGGACAACTGGTCGCGCCCGCCGCTGCCGCGGCAAAGCCGGCGAGTTCCTCCACATACGAAATCGTCAGCCTTCTTCCCAGCGAAGGCCAGGAGCCGCGCTATCGCGTGAAGCGCTCGGGCTCACCGGAACGCGTCGTCGTCGAGTCCCAGCTGGTCTTCGTCGCCGATGCGCCCGTGAAGCCGCAACGGTCGAGCATTTCGATCTCGGGCTCGAAGAAATGACGGGAGCGCCGTCTTGGGGAAGGCCTGGAAGCGGTCGCTTCAGGCGCTCTCGATAGACGGCGCCATGCCGTTGCGCGTCTTCCGTGGGGAAGAGCACCGCAGCCGTCATGCGTAGCGCAGCTGCTGGCCGATGCCCATCGAGGCGGCCTTGACGAGGAAGGCGTGGCCGAGCGCGATATCCGAAAGCGACAGGCCGCGGTGCCAGAACAGGATGGTCTCGCCGTCGCTCTCGCGACCCGGCTTGAGGCCGGCGACGATCTGGCCGATTTCGGCATGCAGCGTCTTCTCGGAGAGCTTGCCGGCTTCGACATGGGCGCGCAGCGAGCCGAACTTGCCGGCCTTGCACTGCCCCCAATCGTCGACGACCATCTTGTCCATGATATCGGTCAGGCTCAGTTCGACCGCGCTCATCGTGCCGTAGGGGACGACCAGCGCGCCGGGCTTGATCCATTCGGTCTTCAGCATCGGTTCGGGAGCGCTCAGCCGTGAGGCCTCCACGACGATGTCGGCGCCCTCGACGCAGGAGCGCCAGTCCGGCGTCGCGACCACCGTCTTGCCGAGATCGCGGCTGAGGCGCTCGGCAAAGGCGTCGCGACTCTCCGGCCGGCGGGAATGGACCCGGATGGTGTCGAAGTCGAACAGCTTGTCGAGCAGGCGGACGTTCCAATAGGCGGTGCCGCGGGCCCCGATATGGGCGAGCGTCTTGGAATTCTTGCGGGCGAGATATTTGGCGCCCACCGCCGTCACCGCGCCGGTGCGCATGTCGGTGATGCCGCTGGCGTCCAGCACGGCGCGCGGCGTGCCGGTGCGCGGGTCGAACAGGTTGAGGATGCCGAATTCGGAGGGCAGGCCCTGTTTGTAATTGTCGACGAAGTCGCCGACCACCTTCACGCCGGCGGCGTCGATCTCGCCGCCGATCCAGCCGCGCAGCACGTTGAAATGCCCTTCGGCGCCGGCGCGCGGCTCGAGATGCACGCGCGGCTCGATCACCGTCTCGCCCCGCCCCTGCATGCCGAGGCTCGCCTCGATCGCATCCAGCATCTCCATGTCCGAGAGGGCGGCAGCCTCGATGTCGAGGCGGTTGAGATAGGTGATGTGGATCGGCTGCATGGGCGGGAAATCCTCTTCGATGTCGCCTCCGTGCTTTCCGGATTCCGCCGGCTTCCGCAAGGCCGCGCGACGCCCCCGCCGGATGGCGCCCTTCACATCTGCGTGCAGCCGGCGCCTCGTCTCTCTCCTGGTCTCAAACGAAAAACGCCGCGCCCTGGAGGGGAGGCGCGGCGTTCGTCCATTGCCGATGCGGTAGGGAAGAGGGGAAGCAAACCCTTGCCGGCAGGCAACAGATGGCGGTCAGGGCTCAATAGCGGCCCTTCTGGGCGTTGAGGAAGTCGCGGCCTTCGACGGCATTGGAGGAGAGGCCGAAATCGGGATCGGTCTGCTCGGAGCCGGAGAGGAAGTGGCGCGGCGCGGCATTGTCATGGCTGGTGGCGGTGATGGCCGGTGCGTTGCCGCCGACGATGACGCGGCCCTCGGGGCTGTTGGAAAGGGCGAAAGCCGAGGAGATCGACAGAGCGAGGGCGGCGGCGGTGAGGGAGGAGAGGAGAACGGTCTTCATGATGGCAGGTCCTTGGAAAAAGTCCTTCGGCATATCAGTCCGGCAAAGGGCATCGGTCGAAAGGGCTGGGGTGATGAAAAAGCGTGAGCGGTCGCTCGGGGTGGTCGGGAGGCGGTATCGGGCGGGGCCGGTCGGCCCCGTCGTCTCAGGCGGTGGGCTTATTCGCCGCCTTCGTCGTTGAGCCAGTGGCCGCCCTGCTGGACGGCATGGAATTCGCGGCCCTGGATGGCATTGGAGGAGAGGCCGAAGCTCTGGCTCGGGGTGCCGTCCTCGGAAGCGCGCTGGCCATAAACATGGCCGGAGAGGAAGCGGGCCTGGGGGGCGGCGGCGTCAGGGGCGGCGTAGCTGGTGACGGCCGGGGCTTCGCCGCCGATGATCACCTGGCCCTGCGGGCTGTTGGAGAAGGCGAAGGCGGAGGAAATCGACAGGGCCAGGCCCGCCGCAGCCAGGGTGGAAACAACAAGGGTCTTCATGGTCGTCGTCCTGAAAAGGATGCCGGCGGTCCGGCGATCCATCGTCTGGAAGAAAAGGCAGGAGGCTCGAGGCGGTCACGCAACGCAGCGTGCCGCCCGCTCCTGCCGGGCGGCGGGGCCGGCCTTGCGGCCTTGCGTCCCGTCCACCCACTTTACGGTCGCCCCCGCCGGCGTTCGATGCGGCGGAGACCGGCTCCCGAGGGAGCCGTCAGAGTCAGTAGCGGCCCTTCTGGGCAGCGAGGAAGTCACGGCCCTCGACGGCATTCGAGGAGAGGCCGAAATCGCTGTCGGCCTGCGCGGCGCCCGACAGGAAGTGGGCGGGGGCCGACTGGTGGCTGGTGACCGCCGGGACGTTGCCGCCGGTGATGACCTGGCCATCGGGGCTGTTGCTGAAAGCGAAGGCCGAGGAGATCGAGAGAGCCAGACCCGCGGCAGCCAGCGATGAAACAATGATCGTCTTCATGATTTTTGTCCTTGATGATCGGGCGGCAGTGCGTCGTCCGTTGAGGGAGGTTATAAGACGGTGCGTCTCACATGGCAATAGAAAACGAGACGCTTCGGATTGAAATAATTGTGATCAAGAGAAGAGTGACCGCCCCTTGCACAACCGCAACGGCTTCCTAAACGCCGCCCGACGCCTTGCAGGAATGCCGGGCCGACGCCTCGTTACATGGGATCGTTCCGACAGTTTCGCAAGGACAGCGACGCCAACCGCTTGAAAACACCGGAAAATCGGCCCTCCGGACCCACGCCCTCGCCCGGTCCTGCTGCCCGTGGCGGCACCTGGCGATGCACGCCACCTTCTCCTCGCGCAGGGCGCAGCGAGCCTGGCGCGCATCAATACGAGACATACGGTCTTCTATCCTTGCATCGCCGCCATGCACAATCGGCATGGTTCCGTCGATGGGCGCTCCACGCTTGACGATGATTGTACCGATCGGTACAAATCGATGACGGTATTTGATATGGAGAACACCAATGAGCGAGCCCCGACCGCCCTTCCCGCCCTTTACCCGCGAGACCGCCATTCCGAAGGTGCGCGCCGCCGAGGATGGCTGGAACAGCTGCGACCCGCAAAGGGTCTCGCTCGCCTATACGGCCGACAGCCGCTGGCGCAACCGCGCCGAGTTCCCCCAGGGCCGCGCGCAGATCGTCGAGTTCCTCACCCGCAAATGGCAGCGGGAACACGATTATCGGCTGATCAAGGAATTGTGGGCCTTCGACGGCGATCGCATCGCGGTGCGCTTCGCCTATGAGTGGCATGACGACGAAGGCCGATGGTATCGTTCCTACGGCAACGAGAACTGGCAGTTCGACGCCGACGGGCTGATGGCCTTGCGCCATGCCAGCATCAACGACCTGGCGATCGGCGCCGACGAGCGAAAGTTCCATTGGGATCGCTCCGGCCCGCGCCCCGCCGATCATCCGGGGCTCAGCGATCTCGGGCTGTGACGCCGCATGGCTCGGATGCCGCGTGAGCGAAGCGACATCCTTCCGGCCCTGACGGAGGTGTTCCGCACCCATGGCTACGAGGGGGCGAGCCTCACCTTGATCAGCCGGCACACCGGGCTGGGCAAGGGAAGCCTCTATCACTTCTTTCCCGGCGGAAAGGAGGAGATGGCCGCCGCCGTGCTCGACGGCATCGATGCCTGGTTCGAGAACAACATCTTCGAGCCGTTGCGGCGCGACGGCGATCCGGCCGGCGCGATCGAGGCGATGTTCGCCGAGACGGACCGCTATTTCCGTTCCGGCGAACGGGTCTGCATCGTCGGCGTGTTCGCGCTGGGCGACGTGCGCGACCGGTTCGCCGTGCGCATCAACGCCTATTTCGTCGCCTGGCGCGATGCGCTGGCCGCCGCCCTCCTGCGCTCGGGGCGGGGCGAGGCCGTGGCCCGGGACCTGGCGGAGGAGGTCGTCGCCGGCATCCAGGGCGCGCTGGTCGCGGCGCGCGCCTTCGGCGATCCCGATCTTTTCCGCCGCCGGCTGGCGCGGATGCGGCGCCTGGTCGCAGCTTCCTGAGAGGGCGCGCCTGCGGGCGCCTCAGATCCTGTCGCGCAGGGCGAAATAGCTCATGGCTGCGACGAGGGTCGGCCAGCGCAGAAGCCGCCCACCGGGAAAGGCGGGCGTCGAGAGAGCCGCGAGACGGTCGAACTCGCCGAGGACGGAGGCCGTGGCATCGGCGAGGACCTTGCCGAAATAGGGCGCGAGCATCACGCCCTGCCCCGAATAACCGGAGGCGGTCAGCACGTTCGGCGCGAGGCGCCGCACGAAGGGCAGGCGCGTGGTGGTGATGCCGAGCGTGCCGCCCCAGGCATAGTCGATGCGGCGGCCGGCAAGCTGGGGGAAGACCTTCAGCATGCGCTTGCGCACGAAGCCCTTCATGTCGGAGGGAAATCCGTTCCGGTAATTCTCGCCTCCCCCGAAGAGGAGGCGCCTGTCCGCGGAAAGCCGGTAATAATTGACGACGAAGCGGCTGTCCGCGACCGCGACGTCGTCGCGGATCAGCGCCTTCGCCTCCTCCGGCGAAAACGGCTCGGTCGCCAGGATGAAATTGTTGATCGGCATGACCCGCGCCTCGGTATAGGCATCGAGGCCGGAGAGATAGCCGTCGCCGGCGAGGATCAGCCAGTCGGCGGCGATGCTGCCCCTGGCGGTGCGCACGGTCGCCTTGCCGCCTTCGGCCGTATAGCTCAGCGCGCGGGAACGCTCGAACACGCGGGCGCCGCTCGCCAGGGCGGCCCTCGCCATCCCCAGGGCGAAATTGAGGGGATGGAGGTGGCCGCCGTCATGGTCGAGGAAGCCGCCATAATAGCCGGTAGCCCCGAGCATGGCCTGCAATTCCTCCCGGCCGACGGCCTCGGCCTGGTCATAGCCGTAGACGGTGCGCAGCTTTTCCGCATAAGCGCGCGAGAGGGCCACGAAATGCGGCTTGTGGTCGGCGACCAGCATACCGCGCTTGTAGTCGCACGCGATCGTCTCCTCGGCGATCAGGCGCTTGAGATGGGCCTTGGCATCTTCGGCCATGCGCCAGAGCGCCTTGGCGCCGTCGAGGCCGACGGCATGCTCCAGATAGTCCTGATCGCGCCGCTGGCCGGAATGGATCTGCCCGCCATTGCGGCCCGATGCTCCCGAGCCGATCTCCGCAGCCTCGAGCACGGCCACCGAAAGCCCGCGCCGGGCGAGCGCAAGGGCGGCGCCGAGGCCGGTATAGCCGGCCCCGACGATGCACACATCCGCGCGGTGCCCGCCCTCCAGGACGGGTTGGGCCGGCAAAGCGCGGGCCGTCGCCGTGTAGTAGGACTCGGCCGGATGGCCGGTGTTCTCAACCATGATGTCGCGCCGGCTCGCCGCCCCTCACACGTTGAGCAGGAGATGCTCCCGCTCCCACGGGCTGATCACCCGCATGAAGGTCTCGTATTCCTGCTTCTTGATCGCGCTGAAGGCGGTGACGAAGGACGATCCGAGGATCTGCTTGACCGGCTCGCTGTCCTCGAGTTCGGCGACGGCCTCCAGCAGCCCGCGCGGCAGTTCATAGTCCCTGTTCTTGGCGTCCGTCTCGATCGGCGACGTCGCCTCGAGTTCTTCAGTCATGCCGAGATACCCCGCCGCCAGGACCGCGGCGATGGCGAGATAAGGGTTGGCGTCGGACGACGGCACGCGGTTTTCGACGCGGCGCGCCTCCGGGCCGGACGGCGGCACGCGCAGGCCGGCGGTGCGGTTGTCGTAGCCCCATTGCACGTTGATCGGCGCCATGCTGTCGCGGGTGAGGCGGCGATAGGAATTCACATAGGGCGCGAGCATGCACATGATGGCCGGCAGATATTTCTGCTGCCCGGCGAGGAAGGAGAAGAACAGCGGCGTCGGCGCGCCCGTATCCGGATCGGAGAAGATGTTGTTCCCCGTCTCGGCATCGACGATCGACTGGTGGATATGCAGGGCCGAGCCGGGTTCGCCGGCGATCGGCTTGGCCATGAAGGTCGCATAGATCTTGTGCTGGAGAGAGGCCTCGCGGATCGTCCGCTTGAACAGGAAGACCTGGTCGGCCAGTTCCAGCGGATCGCCGTGCCGCAGGTTGATCTCCATCTGGGCGGCGCCGTCCTCATGGATCAGCGTGTCGATCTCCAGGCCCTGCTGCTCGGAATATTTGTAGATGTCCTCGAACAGGGCGTCGAACTCGTTCACCGCCGAGATGGAATAGCCCTGGCGCCCGATCTCGGGCCGGCCGGAGCGGCCGACCGGCGGCTTCAGCGGATAGTCCGCATCGGTGTTGGGCTCGACCAGATAGAACTCGATCTCCGGCGCCACCACGGGCAGCCAGCCCTTCTTGCGATAGAAGTCGCGGACGCGCCGCAGCACCTGCCGCGGGGCCTGCTCCACCGGCCTGCCGTCGCGGGTCACGGCGTCATGGATCACCTGCGCCGTCGGGTCCATCGCCCAGGGCACCGAGGTCAGCGTTCCCCAGTCGGGCTGCATGAACATGTCGGTGTCGGCCTCGACCGCGTCGACCAGGCCCTCATAGGCGGGATATTCGCCGGTGATGCACTGGTAGAAGATCGACAGCGGCAGGTTCATCACCGGCGACTTCAGGAATTTCGACACCGGCATGATCTTGCCGCGGGCGACGCCGCCCTGGTCGGGGACCAGGCATTCGATCTCCTCGATCGTGCGGGCGCCGAACCATTCCTTGGCGCGCTCCACGCCGGAAATCCCGCGCGCCGACGCGACGTCGCGATCGGCCGGCTCGGACTTTTCCGGCTTGTCCGTTTTCTTTTTTCTGCTCATCGTCGCACACATGCGGCTTCCCCCCGCTCGACGCAGGATGGCGACCCGAAACATGCGCCGGCAACCTGTTCGACGGCCATCGCGGGGATGACCATCGCGCGACCGGCCTCCGGTTCGGGTCCTTGGTTCAGGACGGCGGAGGCGCACGCGCTGCACGCCTGGAGAAGACGCGCAAAAGAGGCATCGGCGAACCGACGCTTGCGCACACTGCCTTCAGCCGCGCGGAAATGTCAAATCGGTTCGCGGCTGCCTGCGTCACACCTTTGACATTGTGCCGGCAAAACAGCTGCCCAAAATACTTGCCGAGGATTCGCCGGTACATGCGATTCCACTGTAGACCGCAGCAAACATACCGGTTTAGGCTGGACGCAAGAGCAACGGCCGGCTGGGGTGTCATGAGTGGGACAGAGGGGGTCGGCGTCTCGGCGCCGGTGAAGTCGCAAAAGGCGATCGGCGGCGTCCGCCGGAAATTCCAGCCATGGAACGATCCGAACGCCATCCCTCTGATACGATTCGAAAACGTGACGAAGCGGTTCGGCGATTTCGTCGCGGTCAACGACGTCTCCCTCGACATTCACGAGCGCGAATTCTTCTCCCTGCTCGGCCCGTCCGGCTGCGGCAAGACGACGTTGATGCGCATGCTCGCCGGCTTCGAGGAGCCGACATCGGGCCGCATCACCCTCGGAGGCAAGGATCTCGCCGGCGTGCCGCCCTATGAGCGGCCGACCAACATGATGTTCCAGTCCTACGCGCTGTTCCCCCATATGACGGTGGCGGACAACATCGCCTTCGGCCTGAAGATGGACGGCATGCCGAAGGCGCAAATCGGCGAGCGCGTCGCCCAGATGCTCAAGCTCGTGAAGCTCGAGCAGTTCTCCGCGCGCAAGCCCCATCAGCTCTCCGGCGGCCAGCGCCAACGCGTGGCGCTCGCCCGCGCCGTCGCCAAGCAGCCCAAGGTCCTGCTGCTGGACGAGCCGCTCGGCGCCCTCGACAAGAAGCTGCGCGAGGAGACCCAGTTCGAACTGATGGATATCCAGGTCGAGCTCGGCATCACCTTCGTCATCGTCACGCACGACCAGGAAGAGGCGATGACGATGTCCGACCGCATCGCCGTCATGGACCACGGCAAGCTGATCCAGGTGGCCACGCCCGGGGAGATCTACGAGCAGCCCAACTCCAAATACGTCGCCGATTTCATCGGCAACATCAACATCTTCGAGGGCAAGGTCGCCGAGCGCGCAGGCAGCACCGTCTCCATCGCCTCCGCCGCCACCGGGCGGACCTTCACGGTCGAAAGCAACGAGCGGGTCAGCGTCGGGCAGACGGCCTATCTCGCCGTCAGGCCGGAAAAGATGCGCATCTCGTTCGATGCGCCGGCGACCGACATCAACGCGCTCGGCGGCGAGGTCTTCGACATCGGCTATCTCGGCGACTGGACCAATTACGTCGTCGACATCCCCGGGCTCGACAAGCGCATCCGCGTCAGCACCGCCAATATGAGCCGCTTCGTCGAGCGGCCGATCAGCTGGGAAGACAAGGTCCATGTCAGCTTCGCGCCGGATGCCGGCGTGCTCTTGACGAAATAGGAGACGCGCATGGCATCCCCCTCCAGGAAGGGCCTGTTTTCGGGCCGCACCCTGCTGATCGCCGTCCCCTATCTCTGGCTGCTGGCCTTCTTCGCCGTCCCCTTCCTGCTCGTCTTCAAGATTTCCCTCAGCGAGACCGCCCTCGGCATCCCACCCTATCTGCCGCAGTTCAATTTCGACGGCACCTGGCAGAGCGTGACGGACTTCTTCTCCGGGCTGAGCCTCGACAATTACTCCGCCATCTTCAACATCTGGGGCGAGGACGGCGACCCGCTCTACATCAAGTCCTACTTCTCCAGCATCGTCATCGCCTCGGTGTCGACGGTCCTGCTGCTGCTCACCGGCTACCCCATCGCCTACGGCATGGCCCGCGCGCCCAAGACCCTGCGCCCGACCCTGCTGATGCTGGTGATCCTGCCGTTCTGGACCTCGTTCCTGATCCGGGTCTACGCCTGGATCGGCATCCTCAAGCCGGAAGGACTGCTCAACCTCGCCCTTTCCAAGATCGGCCTCGTGGACATGGCCCACCCGCTGGAGATCCTCAACACGGATTGGGCGATCTTCATCGGTATCGTCTATTCCTATCTGCCCTTCATGATCCTGCCGCTCTATTCGACGCTGGAGAAGCTGGACCTGACCCTGCTGGAGGCCGCAGCCGATCTCGGCTGCAAGCCGATCCGGGCCTTTTGGATGGTCACCTTCCCGCTGTCTTTGCCGGGGGTGATCGCCGGCTGCATGCTGTGCTTCATCCCCGCCGTCGGCGAATTCGTGATCCCGGACCTGCTCGGCGGCTCCTCCACCCTGATGATCGGCAAGTCGATGTGGGACCTGTTCTTCTCCAACCGCGACTGGCCGGCCGCATCCGCGGTCGCCGTGATCCTGCTGATCGTCCTGGTGGTGCCGATCACCTATTACCAGCACATCCAGGCCAAGCAGTTGGAGGCCGGACGATGAAAAAGGGCGCTTCCCTGTTCAACGTGACGTCCGTCGCGCTCGGCCTCGCCTTCCTCTATCTGCCGATCCTGATCCTCGTCATCTATTCCTTCAACGATTCGCGGATGGTGACGGTCTGGGGCGGCTGGTCGACCCGGTGGTACGCCATCCTCTTCCGCGACCAGCCCTTCATCGATGCGGCCTGGATCACCCTGCGCGTCGGCGCCATGTCGGCCACGATCGCCACGGTGACCGGCACCCTCGCCGCCATCGTGCTCGTGCGCGCCGGCCGGTTTCGGGGCCGGATGGCGTTTTCGGCCATGGTCTACGCGCCGCTGGTGATGCCCGAGATCATCATCGGGCTTTCGCTGCTGTTGTTCTTCATCGCGCTCGGCGTCGACCGCGGCTTCTGGACCATCACGCTCGCCCATGTGACGCTGACGATGTGCTTCGTCGCCGTGGTGGTGCAGTCGCGCCTCGTCACCTTCGACCGCTCGATCGAGGAGGCGGCGCTCGATCTCGGCTGCCGCCCCTTCAAGGCCTTCTTCCTGATCACGCTGCCGATCATCGCACCCGCCGTCATCTCGGGCTGGATGCTCGCCTTCACCCTCTCGCTGGACGACCTCGTCATCGCCAGCTTCACCACCGGCCCCGGCGCCAATACGCTGCCGATGAGGATCTATTCGCAGGTGCGCCTCGGCGTGACGCCCGAGATCAACGCCGCCTGCACGTTGATGCTCACCGTCGTGGCGGTCGGCGTGGTGATCGCCTCGATCTTCACCCGGCGGGCCGAGGTCGAGCGCGAACGCGCCGAGCGCCTCGCGGCCCAGGGGTAGAGGCACGCGCCCGGGGGCATCAGCCCCCGGCCGCGCGGCGAAGGCAGCGCAGCGCTCGAACGCAGACCCGGGGAAAGTCCGGCGGCCCGCCTGTCCTATGGGGTGGTGGCGGCAGCCGGAATGGGCGCTACGCTGCCCGAAGCGTCCTGCCCAGGCTGGACATAATCGTGGAAGAGTGGCGCCGCGGCGCCCGAGCGGCGGAGCAGCGCGTTGGTGTCAGGCTCCACCAGCGGCCCGTCCCACTCGCCATGGACGCGGAACGGCAGCTTGAACGGCTCGGCTCCGTCGCCGTCGGCCCAGTTCGCGATTCCCGCCATGTCGAGGCTGCGCGACGCGATATTGCTGTTGCCGGCCAGTTGCACGGAGAGATTGCCGTTGTCGAGGTCGCAATCCCGGGTATTGGCGACGCCGCCGGTGATCTTGAAGCTGGCATGCGCCTTCTCGAAGGCGGTGCGCCCGCCATAGGAGGATTCGAACCGCGCCGACAACGGCCGCTTCTCGATCTTGTGCATCAGGTCGGGCAGGTCGATCCCGATGAGGGCGCCGTCAGCCACCGTGATCGTCGCCTGGCCCTGCATGGACCGCGAGAGATCGGCGACGGAGGCGCCGCTGGCGGAGATGACGAAGGTTCCCGAGCCGGTGCCGTCCAGCTTGTGGAAGCCGATGAAATCGCCCAGCGCCTTGCCGAGTTCCACCGCCTCGAAATTACCGGAGGCCGCAAATTCGGTTCCGCCGTCATCGGCCTTCAGCGTGACGCGCCCCTTGAGGGTGCCGCCATAGGTCAGCGCCTCGCCGAGGGCAATGTCGAGCAGCCCGTCATGGGTGGAGACGGCAGCCGCGGTCCGTCCGAAATGCACCTTGCCGACGATCATCTCGCCCGCCGAAATCCGCAGGTCGAGATCGCTCACCACCAATCCCTTGAGGTTGATGCGGTCCGAGCGCCAGCGCCTCGGCAGGCCGGTGGCCAGCTGCACTTCGCTCGAATAGGGCGTGAGGTCGAGCGTGTCCGCGGCCAGCGTACCGCTGATCTTCGGACGCGGCTCCGCCAATTGCACAGTCATCGACCCTTCGGCCTCGTTGCCGTCGAGTTCGAGCTGGACGTCGCTGAGGGCGATGCCGTTCGCATCGATGGAAATCGGCGACTGCACGTTGAAGGCGGCCAGACTGTGTCCTTCGGGAAGATCGAGCCCGAGCCAGCGCAGGGCCTCGCGCAGCGACTTGCCGCCCGCCGCCAGCCTGCCGTCGAACTTGCCGCCGCCGGACAGGTTGCCGCTCGCGTTCAGATTGAGCATGTCGCCCCGCATCTTCAGGCGCAGGTCGGACTGGCCGCCGGAAATCAGCGCCGAAGGATCCGCGATCGAGATGGAGACATCGGTGCTGCGGTGGCGCCAGTCCACGACGCCGCTCACCGACATCGCATCGGCGAGGCTGGACCAGTTGACGGTGGCATCCCGCAGCGTGACCACCGTCGATTTGCCGCTGATCGCATCGGAATAGGCCACCGTGCCGTTGATCAGGCGCATCGACTTGACCGGCAGCGCCTCCTCGCTGTGGCCCGCAGCCGCATCGGCGAGGACACCGGTCTTGAAATCCCAGGAATGGCGCCCGTCCTTGGTGGCGACGAGGGCGAAGCGCGGCGTCTCCAACGCCAGGCTCGACACGTCGATCCGGCCGGCCAGCAGCGAGGACAGCCGAAGCGTGCCTTCGATGCTGTCCGCCTGCAGCAGAGGCGGCATGCCGTCGAGGCCGGGTATGGTGATGTTCTCGACCGTGACGGCCGGCAGCGGTGCGAGCGAAAGGCGCACCCGCCCGGCAATCACGGGCTCGCGCCCTGTCAGTGCCACGATTTCACGCCTGACCGCCTCGCGCACGGCATGCTCGGGTATCAGCCATGGCAGAATGAGGACCGCAGCGGCGAGCGCGGCAGCGACGGCGGCAAAACCCAGCCCAATACGCCTCATGCGGGATCCGCGCCTCGCTCGATCAAAGTTTGCTGCCCGGGACGCACGCTGCAGACGGACGGGGGCTGAATCACAAACATATGCCGCTATAAATGGCAGGCCATCGTGGTAAAAGCGAGGCCGCGCCGGTGAATAGCATTTTGTG
Organism: Labrys monachus; assembly: GCF_030814655.1. Lineage (NCBI taxonomy): Bacteria > Pseudomonadati > Pseudomonadota > Alphaproteobacteria > Hyphomicrobiales > Xanthobacteraceae > Labrys > Labrys monachus. Next base: position 2,756,655 of record NZ_JAUSVK010000001.1, on the reverse strand, counting down.
ACGGTCTGTGAATACCGCCCTGCGGTTTTTGTCAACAGTTTGTCCTGCCATATTTCCGCCGCGCCGGGATTTCATGGCTCGTCCGCCCCTCCTTCGCACCTTTCCGCGCCGCCCCGCGCTCCGACGGGGGCATTCCGAGCCGGAACGCGAGCGGCCGGGCGCGACATCGCCGCCACGTCGACAGAAGGGAAGAACCGATGAAGAAGGGCACGACGCGCCGCCTCACCGTCGTGGACATGCACACGGCCGGCGAGCCGGTGCGCATCGTCACGGGCGGCTATCCCGACCTGTCCGGCACGACGATCCTCGACAAGCGGCGCGAAGCGCGGGCGCTGCATGACGAGCTCCGCCGCGCGCTGATGCTGGAGCCGCGCGGCCATGCTGGCATGTACGGCGTCATCCCGGTCCCTCCCCATTTGCCGGGCGCCGACTTCGCCGCCCTCTTCACCCATCACGAGGGCTACAGCACCATGTGCGGCCATGCCACGATCGCCATCGGCCGATGGCTGGTCGAGAGCGGCCAGGTGCCGGCAGCCGGGCCGGAGGTCTCCTTCGCCCTGGAGCTGCCTTGCGGCTTGGTCGGCGTGCATTGCCGCGTCGAGGACGGCCGCGTGATCGAGACCGCCTTCGAGAGCGTGCCGGCCTTCCTCAGCCGGCGCGCGGTATCGTTCGACGTCCCGGATATCGGAACGGTCACCTGCGACATCGCCTTCGGCGGCGCCTTCTACGCGATCCTGCCTTCCTCGCATGTCGGCCTCGATTTCTTCGCCACGCCGCTGCCCGTGCTGGCCGCCGCGGGCACCGCCATCACCGCGGCCGGACGGCGGGCGCTCGACATCGTCCATCCCGATGCCGCCGATCTCGGCTTTCTCTACGGCACGATCCTCACCGACGACGCGCCGCCGCCGGAGCCGAGCTACAATCTGTGCATCTTCGCCGAGGGCCAGATCGACCGCAGCCCGACCGGCAGCGGCGTCACGGCGCGCATGGCGCGGGATTGGGCGCGCGGGCTGATCGGGAAAGGCGCCGAGCGTCTCTTCCTCGGACCGACCGGCATCGGCTTCCGGGCCACCCTGTCCGGCGAGGCCGAAGGCCCGGACGGCCCCGCCATCCGCGTCCGCGTCGCCGGCTCCTCGGCCTTTTGCGGCACGGCGACCTTCGACATCGATCCCGACGATCCGCTCGGCTGCGGCTTCGTCCTGCCCGAAACCTATGGCGCGCTTCGAAAAGGGACGGTCGAGGGGAAATGATGCCGCATGCTCCCCGACCGCGAATCAGCCCTTTTGCAGAATCCGATTTCGTCCTACCCCTTCCCCATGCCAGCGGCAGACATCGCCAAGGATCCAGCATGTCCTCTTCCGAACAGCCCCTTTGGTCCCCCTCCCCCGAGCGGGTGGCAGGCACGCAGATCATGGCCTTCGTCGCGGCAGCCAATGCGCGGCACGGCCTGTCCCTGGGAAATTTCCGCGACCTGCATCGCTGGTCGGTCGAACACGCGCCCGATTTCTGGAACCTGGCCTGGGACGAATTCGGCGTGAGGGGCGAGAAGGGCAGCCGCCTCGCCGCCGATCTCGACCGCATGCCCGGCGCGCGGTTCTTTCCAGACGCGACGCTCAATTTCGCCGAGAACCTGCTGCCGCGGCGCGACGAGGCGCCGGCCCTCGTCTTCCAGGGCGAGGACAAGGCGAGCCTCACGCTGAGCTGGCGCGAACTGCACGACCTCGTCTCCCGACTCCAGCAGGCGATGCGCGCGGCCGGCGTCGGGCCGGGCGACCGCGTCGCCGCCATGATGCCGAACCGGCCGGAGACCATCGCCATCATGCTGGCGGCCGCCTCGATCGGCGCGATCTTCTCGTCCTGCTCGCCCGATTTCGGCGAGCGCGGCGTGCTCGACCGCTTCGGGCAGATCGGGCCCAGCCTGTTCTTCGCCGTCGACGGCTACTGGTATGCGGGAAAATGCATCGACAATGGCGAGAAGATCACCGCGATCGCCCCGCAGATGGCGGCCAGGACGATCGTGGTGCCCTATCTCGGCGAAGCTGCCGCGATCGCCGCAAGGGTGGCGGGCGGGCAGAGCCTCGACGCCTTCCTCGCGCCCTTCGAGGCGGCGCCCGTCGACTTCGCGCCCATGCCGTTCAACCATCCCCTGTTCATCCTCTATTCCTCCGGCACGACGGGCGTGCCCAAATGCATCGTGCACGGAGCCGGCGGCACCCTGCTGCAGCTCGTCAAGGAACACCGGCTCCATTGCGACCTGCGGCCGGGAGACCGCAGCTTCTATTTCACCACCTGCGGCTGGATGATGTGGAACTGGCTGGTCGCCGGCCTCGCCAATGGCGAGACCCTGCTGCTGTTCGACGGCTCCCCCTTCCACCCGGCGCCGACCGTGCTGTTCGATTTCGCGGCGCGCGAACGGGCGGCCCTGTTCGGCACCTCGGCCAAATATATCGATGCCGCCCGCAAGGCCGGGCTGACGCCGCGCCTGACGCACGACCTCTCCGCCCTCCGCCTCATGACCTCGACCGGATCGCCGCTCTCGCCCGAGGGCTTCGGCTGGGTGTACGAGGCGGTGAAGGAGGATCTGCATCTCGCCTCGATTTCGGGCGGCACCGACATCGTGTCCTGCTTCGTGCTGGGCGACCCGACGAGCCCGGTCTGGTCCGGCGAAATCCAGGCCCCCGGCCTCGGCATGGCGGTCGATGTGTGGAACGACGAAGGCCGGCCGGTGCGCATGGAGAAGGGCGAACTCGTCTGCATCCGCCCCTTCCCCTCGATGCCCGTGATGTTCTGGAACGATCCCGACGGCGCCAAATACCGCGCCGCCTATTTCGAGCGCTTCGACAATGTCTGGCACCATGGCGATTTCGCCGAATGGACCACGCATGGCGGCCTGATCATCCATGGCCGGTCGGACGCCACCCTCAATCCCGGCGGCGTCCGCATCGGCACGGCCGAGCTCTACGCCCAGGTCGAGAAGATCCCGGAGGTGCTGGAAGCCATCGCCATCGGCCAGGATTGGGACGGCGACGTCCGCATCGTGCTGTTCGTGCGCCTTCGCGAGGAGACCGCCCTCGACGCCGCCCTGGCCGACCGCATCAAGCGCCAGATCCGCAGCGGCGCGTCGCCGCGCCACGTGCCCGCGAAGATCCTGCAGGTCTCCGACATTCCGCGCACCAAATCGGGCAAGATCACCGAGCTTGCGGTCAGGGACGTGGTGGCGGGGCGCAGCGTGAAGAACCAGGAAGCGCTGGCCAATCCGGAGGCGCTCGCGCTCTATCGCGACCTTCCCGAACTGAAGGGGTGAGCGCCATGCGCCTGTTGGTGTTCCAGCACCTGAGTTCCGAGCATCCGGGGATCTTCCGGTCGCATTTCGCGCGCGACGGCGTCGAGTGGGATGCGGTCGAGCTCGACGAGGGCGGCGTCATTCCCCCGCTGGAGGGCTATGACGCCCTCTGGGTCATGGGCGGGGCGATGGATGTCTGGGACGTCGACGCGTTTCCCTGGCTGGTCGAGGAGAAGCGGGCCATCCGCCGGTGGGTGCGCGAGCTGGAACGACCCTTCCTCGGCATCTGCCTCGGCCATCAATTGCTGGCCGACGCGCTGGGCGGCACCTGCGGCCCGCAGCATCCGCCCGAAGTCGGCGTCTTCGATGTCGGCCTGACGTCGGCCGGCCGCGAAGACCCGCTCTTCGCCGGGCTCGAAGAGCGCTTTGCCGTCCTGCAATGGCATTCGGTGCGGGTGGCGCAGCCGCCCGCAGGCGCCTCCGTCCTCGCCGCCTCGCCCTCCTGCGGCGTGCAGGCGATGCGCGCCGCGCCGCGCGCCTGGGGCATGCAATATCATGTCGAGGCGGAGAACGCCGCCGTGCAGGAATGGGGCGGCATCCCCGCCTACAGGGCCGCGCTCGAGCGCACCAACGGCGCGGGCGCCATGGAGAGGCTCCAGGCCGACATCGCCGCCCATGCCGACGGATTCGAGCGGAACGCGGCCATCCTCTACCGCAATTTCATGCAGCTCGCCGGTCGGTGACATATGGTTCGCAGGGCGCCCGGGGGCTTGACTTCGCCCCCGAATTGGCGCGCCTTTGCCGGAAGGGAGAAGACCATGGCCGAGGGAACGCCGCGTCCGACCACTGGCATTCCGATGCCGCCGCCCGATCCGCGCATCATGCAGCGGCGCGAGTCCATCCTCGACGGCCTGGCGCGGCTGGTCCCGGCGGAGAACCTGATCTCCAGCGAAGACGAATGCCGCGCCTACGAGACAGACGCCTTCACCGCCTATCGCGCCATGCCGCTCGCCGTCGTCCTGCCGGAAAGCACGGATGAGGTTGCGGCGGTCCTGCGCTTCCTCCACCGCGAAAACGTTCCCGTCGTCCCCCGCGGCGCCGGCACGTCCCTCGCCGGCGGCGCCCTCCCCCAGGCGGATGCCGTCGTGGTCGGCCTCGCCAAGATGAGCAAGGTGCTGGAGCTGCGCTTCGAGGACAGGATCGCGCGGGTGCAGGCCGGCATCACCAATCTCGGGATTTCCGGCGCCGTCGCCCATGAGCGCTTCTTCTACGCGCCGGATCCCTCCAGCCAGCTCGCCTGCACCATCGCCGGCAACATCGCCATGAATTCCGGCGGGGCGCATTGCCTGAAATATGGCGTCACCACCAACAACATCCTCGGTGTGCGCCTCGTCACCATGGAAGGCGAGATCCTCGACATCGGCGGCGACACCATGGACGCCGACGGCTACGACCTGCTCGGCATCGTCATCGGTTCCGAGGGCCAGTTCGGCATCGTCACCGAGGCGGTGGTGCGCATCCTGCCGATGGCGGAAGGCGCCCGGCCGATGCTGGTCGGCTTCGCCTCGCCGGAAGCGGCGGGACGCTGCGTCGCCACCATCATCGGCTCGGGCATCATCCCGGTGGCGATCGAATATATGGACAAGCTCGCCATCGAGATCACCGAGGGCTTCGCCCATGCCGGCTATCCGCTCGATGCCGCAGCCATGCTCATCATCGAGGTGGAGGGCTCGAATGCCGAGATCGAGCGCCTGCTCGGCCTGATCGCCGCGACGGCACGCGAGCATGGCGCCACCACCATCAAGGTCTCGACCTCGGAAGCCGAGAGCGCCGCGATCTGGAAGGGCCGCAAGTCCGCCTTCGGCGCCACCGGGCGCATCGCCGACTATATCTGCATGGACGGCACCATTCCGACCGGGCAATTGCCGATGGTGCTCACCCGCATCGGCGAGATCACCCGCGCCCACGGGCTGCGCGTCGCCAATGTCTTCCATGCCGGCGACGGCAACCTCCATCCGCTCGTGCTCTACAACGTCAACGACGCCGACCAGCGCGAGAAGGCGGAGGCCTGCGGCTTCGACATCCTGCGCCTGTGCGTCGAGGCCGGCGGCTGCCTCACCGGCGAGCACGGCGTCGGCATCGAGAAGCGCGATCTCATGCGCACCCAGTTCAACCAGACCGATCTCGACCAGCAGAAGGCCCTGAAGCTCGCCTTCGACCCGAAATGGCTGCTCAATCCGGCCAAGGTCTTCCCGCTCGACATGCGGCCGGACAGGTCCTGACATGCCCGAACCCGTTCTCCATCCGGCCGACGAGGCCGAACTTGCGGCCATTGTTGCGGATGCCTGCGCGGCGCGGCGCTCCGTGGCCGTCGCCGGCGGCGGCTCGAAAGCCGGCATCGGCCGCCCGGCCGAGACCGCTGCGGCGATCGGCACCGCCCGTCTCACCGGCGTCACGCTCTACGAGCCGGCCGAGATGGTGATCGGCGCCAGGGCCGGCACGCCGCTCGACGAGCTCACCGCCCTGCTCGACGGCAAGGGCCAGATGCTGCCGTTCGAGCCGGCCGACTGGCGCGCCCTGCTGGGCACCGAATCGAGCCGGCCGACCCTCGGAGGGCTGGCGGCGGCCAACCTCTCCGGGCCGCGGCGCATCACGGCCGGCGCCTGCCGCGACAGCCTGATCGGCGTGCGCTTCGTCAACGGCAAGGGCGAGGTGATCAAGAGCGGCGGCCGCGTGATGAAGAACGTCACCGGCTATGATCTCACCAAGCTGATGGCCGGCTCCTGGGGCACGCTCGGCATCCTCACCGAGCTGGTCTTCAAGGTGCTCCCCAAGCCGGAAGCGAGCGCGAGCCTCGTCTGGCACGGGCTCGACGACGACAGGGCGGTAGCCCTGATGTCGGCCGGGCTCGGCAGCCCGTTCGAGGTCTCCGCCGCCGCCCATCTGCCGGCCGACCCCGGCGGCGAGGCGCGGACGGTGCTCCGGCTCGAGAATTTCAGGAGTTCGATCGCCTATCGCACCGAAGCGCTCGCCCGGCAGCTCAAGCGCTTCGGCGGCTGCGACGTGCTCGACCACCAGGCCTGCCGGGCCTTCTGGCGCCAGGTCGGCGAGGTGGCGCCTTTGGCCGGACGGGACGGCGCCGTGTGGCGCCTGTCGGTCGCGCCGTCCAAGGCGGCGGCGCTCGGCGCCGAACTGCGGCGCCGCGGCGAGGTGAAGCTGTTCTACGACTGGGGGGGCGGCCTCGTCTGGCTGCTCGCCCCCGAAACGGCCGGCATGGCGGAGGCGATCGAGGCGGCGAGCCGGGTCCAGGGCGGCCACGCCCTCCTCGTCCGCGCCGGCGCCGACTTCCGCGTGTCGGCGTTTCGCTTCGGGCCGCAGGAAGGTCCGCTCGCCGGCCTCCACGCCAGGGTGAAGCAGACCTTCGACCCGGCCCATATCCTCAATACCGGCCGCCTGGGAGCCTGATTTGCAAACGAACTTCTCTCTGGCCCAGCTCGCCGATCCGCATATGCGCGAATCCGAGCAGATCCTGCGCTCCTGCGTCCATTGCGGCTTCTGCACCGCGACCTGCCCGACCTATGTGCTGCTCGGCGACGAGCTCGATTCGCCGCGCGGGAGGATCTACCTGATCAAGGACATGCTGGAGGGCGGCAAGCCGGCGACGGCCGAGGTCGTCAAGCATGTCGACCGCTGCCTGTCCTGCCTGTCCTGCATGACGACCTGCCCCTCCGGGGTGAATTACATGCATCTGGTCGACCATGCCCGCGCCCATATCGAGCAGACCTATGAGCGCCCGCCGGCCGAGAAGGCGCTGCGCCGCCTCCTTGCGGCGGTCCTGCCCAACCGGCGTGCCTTCCGCTGGAGCCTGAGGCTGGCCCGGCTGGGGAGGCCCCTCGCCGGCATCGTCCGCAAGCTGCCCCAGAGCGAAAGGCTCGCGGCGATGCTGGCTCTCGCCCCCGCCTCGCTGCCCGCGCCCTCGCCGGCGGCTCGCCCCGGGGTCTTCCCTGCCGCCGGCCCCCGCAAGGGACGCGTCGCCCTGCTGACCGGCTGCGCGCAGGCCGAACTCGCGCCGGGCATCAACGAGGCGGCGATCCGCCTGCTCAACCGCATGGGCGTCGAGGTCGTGCTGCCCAAGGGCGAGGGGTGCTGCGGCGCGCTCGTCCATCACATGGGCAAGGAGCAGGCCGCCCTCGCGCATGCCCGGGCCAATATCGACGCCTGGACGGCGGAACAGGCAAACGGCCTCGACGCCATCCTGGTGACGACCTCGGGCTGCGGCACCACCATCAAGGATTACGGCTTCATGCTGCGCGAGGATCCGGCCTATGCCGAAAAGGCGGCCGCGGTCTCGGCCATCGCCAGGGACATCAGCGAATATCTCGACGGCCTGCCGCCCTTGCCCGCGACGCGGCAGACCGGACAGACGGTGACCTACCATTCCGCCTGCTCGCTCCAGCACGGCCAGCAGGTGCGCTCCGCCCCGAAGACGCTGCTCGCCCGGGCCGGATTCACCGTGAAGGAGCCGGCCGAGGGGCATCTTTGCTGCGGGTCCGCCGGCACCTACAACATGCTGCAGCCGGCGATCTCCGCCCGGCTGCGCGAACGCAAGCTGAAGAATATCGAGGCGACCGGCCCCGACATCATCGCGGCCGGGAATATCGGCTGCATGACGCAGCTCGCGCAGGGCACGGCCACACCCGTCGTCCATACCGTCGAACTGCTCGACTGGGCCACCGGCGGGCCGATGCCCAAACCCCTGCAACAAGCGCGGGGAGTCGCCGAGAAGGTCTGATCCAGGCCGTTTCACCATCCTTGCCGCGCGCTCGCCCGTTTGCTCCAACCCATTTCCTCGATATTTCATAGCCATCGATACGGAGTTCTTCATGTCCGCCTCCCTTCCTGCCGGTCTCGCCGTCTCGGGCGTGATGGGCGACCGCTACGACGAAATCCTGACGCCGGAAGCCTATGGGTTCGTCGTCGACCTGCACCGGCGCTTCAACAAGACGAGGCTGTCGCTGCTGGCCGCGCGCGCCGAACGGCAGAAGCGCTTCGACGCGGGGGAGACGCCGGACTTCCTGCCCGAGACCAAGGAGATCCGGGACGGCGACTGGCGCGTCGCGCCGCTGCCCGCCGACCTGCTCGACCGCCGGGTCGAGATCACGGGCCCCGTCGACCGCAGGATGATCGTCAACGCGCTGAATTCCGGCGCCAAGGTGTTCATGGCGGATTTCGAGGACGCCAACTCACCGACCTGGTCCAACTGCATCGACGGGCAGATCAATCTGCGGGATCGCTGGGCCGGCAGGATCGACTTCACCGACAAGGTTTCGGGCAAGGCCTATGCGGTGAGGCCGAACCCCGCCGTGCTGATCGTGCGCCCGCGCGGCTGGCATCTCGACGAGGCGCATGTGAGCGTCGACGGCGAGCCCGTGTCGGGCTCCCTGTTCGATTTCGGCCTGTATTTCTTCCACAACGCCAAGGCGCAGGTCGAGCAGGGAACGGGCCCCTATTTCTATCTGCCCAAGCTCGAGAGCCATCGCGAGGCGCGGCTGTGGAACGAGGTGTTCGTCCATGCCCAGGAGAGCCTCGGCATTGCCCAGGGCACGATCAAGGCCACCGTGCTGATCGAGACGCTGCCCGCCGCCTTCGAGATGGACGAGATCCTCTACGAATTGCGCGCCCACATGGCGGGTCTCAATTGCGGGCGCTGGGACTATATCTTCTCCTTCATCAAGAAGCTCGCCCGCAACGAGGCCTATATCCTGCCGGACCGCAGCCAGGTGGTGATGGGCAAGGCGTTCCTGCGCGCCTACAGCCTGCTGCTGATCAAGACCTGCCACCGGCGCGGCGCTTTCGCCATGGGCGGCATGGCGGCGCAGATCCCGGTGAAGAACAATCCCGCCGCCAACGAGGCCGCCTTCGCCAAGGTCCGGGCCGACAAGGAGCGCGAGGCCGGCGACGGCCATGACGGCACCTGGGTCGCCCATCCCGACCTGGTGCCGGTGGCGATGGACGTGTTCGACCGGCTGATGCCCGGCAAGAACCAGCTCGACAACAAGCGCGAGGACGTCGATGTCGGCCGGGCCGAACTGCTCGAGGTGCATGAGGGCACGCGGACCGAGGCGGGCCTGCGCGAGAACATCCGGGTCGGCGTCCAATATATGGAAGCCTGGCTGCGCGGACGCGGCGCGGTGCCGATCTACAACCTGATGGAGGACGCCGCCACCGCGGAGATCTCCCGCGCGCAGATCTGGCAGTTCGTCCGGTACGGCGTGACGCTGGAGGGCGGCATCAAGGTGACGCCGGCCTGGTTCGAAACGGTCTTCGACGAGGAAATGGCCCGGGTGCGCAAGGAGGTCGGAGAAGACGCTTTCGCCGGCGGCCGCTTCCCCGACGCGGCGAAGCTGTTCAAGCAGCTCTCCCTGGCGCCCGACTTCGCCGATTTCCTCACGCTGCCCGCCTACCGGATGATCGTCTGAGCCGGCCGCGCCATCCCCCCGCGAGGGCGGTCCCGCCCTCGCGCGTCGCTTCGGCCGTCAGCCGGCCGAGGGCCTCGCGGACGAAGCCGCCGACGGCCAGGAGCGCCGGCTGGTCGGATACAGGAGATAGGCCTGCGGATCGCTGCCTATCCACAGGGCCAGCGTGATGAAGACGTCGGCACCGCAAGGACAATCGGCGCGCTCGATGCGCGCGATCGTGCCGTAGGACACGCCGGTCAGCTTCTGAAGCTGCCGGACGGTCAGGTTGCTGCCTTCGCGCCGGCTGCGGATATCGTGTCCGAACTTATTCCAGTCGATCTGGACCAAAGTGGGGTTCTTGAATCCCATTTTCCGCCTCGCGGGTTGGCGGCAGGCATCGCTCGCGCGCCCCGACGTACCGGCGTTCGCCTTCGACGGCGCGCCAGGGGACCTTGTGGAACTCGGCCCGGTCAAAGCACGGCGAGCGGAGACACCCCGCCCCTTCATGAAGGAATGAAACTATATCCCTGCTTAGCTAGATCGAAGTCGCGCAGAATCTGAATTAATAAACGCTCATATTGGAATATGAGTGGAATTTAATCTTACTAAATGAGTTATTTTTAATATTTACATACGCCGAATGACTACTGTTGTTGCATGAATGTCATTCTGTATCGATATTTCAGCCATTCTCGACAGCGATGTTTAAGAGAATGAACATGAATTCCATCTATAGAATGGCGGCAATATATCTTATTGCGTCAGCCGGTCTGGCTGCTTCGTCTTCCCTTTCGGCCCGGGCCGACGACAACACGGCAAGCGAGATCAAGCTCCTCAAGGCCCAGTTGAACAAGCTGGAGCGGAAGGTCGACCGGGAGGCGAAGGCCAGCCGGGAAATCGCGGCGCGGGATGCGAGGAAGGCGGGGTCGCCTGCGGCGGCCCAAGCGGCGAACCAGGGTGCAACCCAGGCCCGGGCCGCCTCGCCCAATTGCCTGCCCGGCTCCTTCTGCTATCGAGGCCTCACCATCACGCCCGGCGGCTTCTTCGCCCTCGAAGGCTTCAACCGCGGCCGCAGTCTCGAATCCGACGTCGCATCGCCCTGGAATTCCATTCCCTTTGGCAACAACAAGATCGGACACACCGAGGAGACGCGCCTTTCGGCACGCCAGAGCCGGCTCTCGCTCCTTGCGCAGGGCCAGATCGATCCGGCGACGACACTGTCCGGCTATGGCGAGTTCGATTTCCTCGGCGCCGCGCAGACCGCCAATTCGAACGAATCCAATTCCTACAATCCCCGCATTCGCCACCTCTACGCTGCCTGGGATCAGTCGGACTGGGGACTGCACGTGCTGGCGGGCCAGACCTGGTCGCTGACGACGCTGAGCCCCGGAATGGTGCCCCGGCAGGAGCAGATCCCGCTGACCATCGACGCCCAATACGTTCCCGGCTTCACATGGGCACGCCAGGCCCAGATCCGCGTCGTCAAGAATTTCGGCCCCGATCTCGCCGTCGGCTTCTCCGCGGAAAACGCGCAGACGACCTTCTCCGGCACGGCTCCGGCCGGCGCGGGCGTCGTGGCGACCTCGCTGAACGGATGCGGTGGATCGTCGTCCGTCAATCCCTCGGGCGCCAGCAACTTCAATGCCTGCAACGCACAATCGACCAACCGGGTGCCGGACTTCGTGGGCAAGGTTTCCTACGATCCCGTCATCGACGGACGCAAACTGCATTTCGAGGCCTATGGCCTCCTGCGTGATTTCTACGACCGCACCGACGGCGTGGCCGGTACGGGAGGCAATCACGACGTGTTCGGCGGCGGCGTTGGCTTCGGCGTGACGGCCGAAGTGCTGCCGAAGCTGGTGGACGTCCAATTCTCGGGCCTGACGGGCAGCGGCATCGGCCGCTACGGAACAAGCGGCCTTCCGGATGTGACCTATAACGCGAACACGGGGGCCCTGATGCCGATCAGCGAGACGCAGCTGCTCGCGGGTTTGATCGTGCATCCCCTGCCGACGCTCGACGTCTACGCCTATGCCGGCGAGGAAATCGCCCGCGCGAAATTCACCCCCGGCTCCGCCTCCGGCTTCGGCTTCGGCAATCCCGCCTCGATCAATTCAGGCTGCTTCGACGAGTTGTCGACGGCCACCTGCGTCGGCAACACCAAATCCGTGGCACAGGCGACGATCGGGCTGTGGGATACCCTCTACAAGGGCAATTTCGGCATGATGCGGGCCGGCCTGCAATATTCCTTCACCGAACGGACGGGGTTCGCCGGTGTCGGCGGCACGCCGAAGGCCGACGACAACATCGTCATGACCAGCCTGCGATACTATCCCTTCTGATGCCTTGCGAGAAGGCTGGCGCCGGGACCTTCCCGGCGCCGACGCGCCATCGGCCGCCTTCCTTCTCCTCCAAATGCAGATGCCCACGCTCGCTGAAGCGTGGGCATCGCAATGGCACCGACCGTGGTTCGGACGAGCCGGCGCCTATGGGAAAGCCGCGGTCAAGGCGGCAACGAGCGCGTCATCCGGGGATCACCGGTCGCACACGATATGATGGCGCACTGGGACGCGCCTGTGGTGGACAGCCGGCATGTCGGAGGACTGATCGCCGGAGAGAAAGCGCGCCTGGCTCGGCTCGCTCGCGGTATCGCTGCCGAACCACGGCGCCTCGCCGCCGCCGACGATGACGGCGCCCTGCGGACTGTTGCTGATCGCGAAGGCCGGGGAGAGAGGGAGGGCGCATCCGAAAACGATGAGGGCGCTGCAAAAAATGGTCTTCATGAACTTACCTTTCTGACGAGTGGATTTCGCGGTATCGAGGCCGTGCCGCCGCGCGGCGCGCAGGGGGTACTTCGAACGGCGCGCCTATCGCGGGCGGCACGAGCAGCTATGCCGATACGGCTTGTGGACCAGGCCGGTGCTGCGGGCGGGCGTCCGTGCCGCGGCGGCCGCGGCGAGCGCCGCCTTGTGGCTGTAGTAATATTGCTCGGCAAGGATGGGATTGTCCGGGAAGTCCCTGTCGGCCGCGTCGGCCCAGGCCAGGGATGATGACAGCGGAAGCGCCAACGACACCAGGGTGCCGACGAGAAGCAGCGTCTTCATTGCATCCTCCGGCGGGGGCGACGGAGCGATCCGGGCATCGCAGATCTCCTCATGCATTTCTCCTTCAGTTGGTTGTCGTATCAGTACTGTCTCCCCGGAAAGCAAATATTTGAAGTTAATATTCGCTCATTGCTCTTGGATTAGTGAAACTTAATCTTCAGATATCATCTGCTGCTTCTTTGAGCCCCTCCCCGACGGTGCGGGGATCAACGTGACCCGGCTAAGGCGGGCGACACCCGACGACCGTGTCCCTTCCGGCCATTCAGGCCATCCGAAAAGTATGAAGGCGTCCCGGACAGAATCGATTTCCTGTATTAAAATTCGTTAATCTCGGGATTTATCAAATATGTCCGTCTAAAATTCAATAATACCTTTGGTTGTATAATGTAGTTTATGCAAACTTATACGCTAGAGGGATGAGTAAATTCTAATAATACACGCACAATAGTGTCTTTTATGTAACACGGACCCCGCAATTGTATTTTTGCGTGCGATTTTACGCGCCATATACATTGCCGACATCAAAGACTTGAAGCAGTCTCCGCGCATCGATCCAGAGTGATCGTGCCCCGCATGCGGACGCGTGGTGTCCCGTTCTCCGACGAGACCGGCCAGAGCACCAGGCGGCGCCCACAACAATCTACGTCCCGGAGACAATAAGATGAGATCAAAAGCAGTACTTCTCGGCGCAGCCGCAAGCCTCGCTACCGCCTGTGCCGCACACGCGGCCGATCTGCCGATGGAAAAGGCGGCGCCGGCTGAATATGTGAAGGTCTGCTCCCAGTTCGGGCCGGAATTCTTCTATATTCCGGGTACTGATACATGCCTGAAGATCAGCGGCAACATCCGCGCCGACTACGGCTTCAACACGGCGACCAATTCCAACCGCCAGGCCGGACAGTCGAACCGGGCCACCAACCAGACGGCCTTCCAGGGCAGGTTCCAGCTCGGCTTCGATGCCCGCACCGACACGGATTACGGCTTGCTGCGCTCGTTCATCCTGATCGACGTGCTGACGGGCACGACCGGGAGCCAGCAATGGCAGACCGGATTCAATTCCACCGCCAGCAGCACCTTCTACGTGGACAAGGCCTATATCCAGTTCGGCGGCCTGACCGCCGGCTATGCCGAATCCTTCTATTCCTTCTACGATAATTATTTCGGCGACACTTATTTCGCCCCCTACTTCGGATCGGGCATCTTCACGCAGAATTTGCTGGCCTATACGGCCCAGTTCGGCGGCGGCCTGAGCGCGACGGTTTCGATGGAAGATCCCGGCTCCGGCCGCGGCGGCTTCGGCGGCGCGGACGGCGCGCTGGTGAACGGCGGAACGAAGATGCCGAACTTCGTCGCCAACGTCCTGTATGACAGCGCTTGGGGCAAGGCCCAGGTGATGGGCGCCATCCACGAGGCGGATGCGCTCGGGCTCAGCTCCGGCGAGACCAAATATGGCTACGCATTCGGCGCCGGCCTGTCGGTCAACCTGCCCGTGATGACGGGCGCCTATGTCGCCCTCGAAGGCGATTACGGCAATGGCGCGAGCGCCTTCACCGGCGTGAGGAACAACCAGTTCTCGCCCGCCGGCGCGCCGAATGCCTACGACGCCGACATCGTGGCCGGCGGCGGCACCAAGACCACCACCAGCTGGGCGCTCACGGGCGAAGCGGGTGTCAACCTGACGCCCCAGCTGAAGGCCATGATCTTCGGCAGCTACGGTCGGTACAACGCCCCGTCCGGCGCGCTCGACGACGGCGATTTCACCTCCTATGTCGCGGGCGGCCAGCTCGAATATGAAATCGTCAAGAACATGTCGATCGGCGCCGAAGTGTCCTATGTCGGCACCAATGCCAAGGGGCTCGCGCAGGTGATGCTGGCCGATGGAGAGGAACTGGCGAAGCAGAAGACCAACGCCCTGGTGGCCGGCGTGCGGCTCAAGCGCACCTTCTGAGCCCCGACGAAGACGACGGTCGCCGACAGGGGCATCGGCGGCTGGAACGAAGCCCCTTGCAGGACGAGGCGTCCGACGCCGGATGTCGCGGCATCCGGCCCGCCGCCTGACCTGCGCAGCATTGGCGGCTCCGCGTCCAGCGGGGTCGCCTTGTCATTCATCGGGGACGCGGCGCCCCGTCGGACCGGCACGGCCCGCTATTTACGATGAGAAAGTATTTATATTAAGTTTTATTCATCCTGCCGCTGGAGAATGTTTTCACATTGACTTGACGGTTTTTTCACCTGTAGCTTATCTTCATAACGAGGCGTAACGACACTCAATTTAATATACTTGTGGAACTAAACTGAATTTTTCCGGCCAGGCAACAATCTGGGCGGGGAAATATCCGGTTCGCGAGGCCGGATCCCATGATGGTGACCTCCAAGCATCCATCAGAAACAGCCCGGAGCAATCCGGGCTGTTTTGCTTCCACCCATCGTCACAGGGCGGAAGGCCGTCGGCTGCCCGGCTGAGGCGCGCATGGCGAGCACGCGGGAATACCGCTGGTTCCGCAAATAGCCGCCAGATCGGGAGCCTGCGGGCTGCGACAGCTCCTTGCCCTTCTCCGACTTTGGCGGGCGCCTCCGAATAAAGGCAGGAATGGAGCATATTCCGTCCTAAAACACGTTATCGATCACAAATCCGGAGAGCCGGCTCATCTTTTTCTCACATTTATTTCAATCCTGACCGTCTCGTTTTTAATTGCAGCATGAGCCCCCCACCGCTAATTTCTCCCTCGACGACGGCCGATGCCGCCGAACATGAGGAGCAGACCATGAACAAGATCATCCCTTCATCACTCGCCGCCATCCTTCTTGCCCTGTCCGCGTCCAGCGCCCTCGCCGACGCGGCCGACAGGAACTATCCGGACAACCCGATCCTGGCGGAACATTATTTCTATGCGCATCAGGCGAGCGCAGCGTCCCTTCCCCAACTCCATACCCAGGCGTCGAAGTCCGCGCGCAAGGCGGACGCCGGCAGGCCTCACTTCGTGTCCCTCCCCGGAGCCCGCTGACCGGATCGGCGCCGCGCCACAGGCGGCCCGGCCGGGACCTGACTGACATCATTGCCCGCCGCCGGGGACCGCCCGGCGGCGGGCAATTGTTTGCAAGCCGCCTCCGCGCGAACAAGGCCTGCCGGCCCGAGTTCCCCCGCCCCCAAAAGCCGGTCACGCTCGTGCCACCGGATCGGGGCAGCCGTCCGGCGCCCCGGCAGGCTTCGACGGCGAGGACAGCGCCATTCCGGCGAGCCGGCCATGCACCTCGCCGCGATTCCGCCTGTCCCATCCATGACGCCGCACGTGCCCTCCACGGCCGCGCTCCCCAACGCATCGCCGGCACCGGATGTCCGGGTGTCCGGGTGTCCGGGTGTCCGGGTGTGGGAACGTTCTCCGCGGGAGCGCAGACGCCATAATGCCGCCAAAGAAATGGCCGACCCGGCTGTGGCGCGTCTATTGCGAGTCGCCCACACGCCGCGCGGGAAAATTATACCATCGAGGTTCGCAACCTGCTCCCGGCACAACCATCCGCCCCCGCGATACACGCTTGCCGAGCAGTTGAATTTCGATGAAATAAAGTAAAAAATTAATATTCACTCACCGGAGAGACATGAACGAATCTTAACTTACATATTTTCATTGCTTATATAAGAACATCTCTGCCGAAACGGATACGGACGCTATAAAAATGCGATTACTATTAGTTGAGGATGAAGAAAAGTTGGCGGCCACCCTCGTCAATAACCTGAAAAGCGAGGGCCTTGGCGTCGACGTCGCCGAAAACGGCGCCAAAGGCATCCTCATGGCGACGAATTACGCCTATGACCTCGTCATCCTCGACATCACGCTGCCCGAGCCGAACGGTACGCAAATTCTCAAGCAGATCCGCCAGGACGACTGCGAGACGCCGGTGATCATGCTCACCGCGAGATCCTCGGTCCAGGACAAGGTCACCCATTTCGAGAGCGGGGCAGACGACTACCTCACCAAGCCCTTCGCCTTCATGGAGTTGCTCGTCAGGGTGCGCGCCCTGCTGAGGCGGCGGTCGGCGCAACAGACCGACGTCATCCATATCGCCGATTTCGAACTCGATCGCGTGACGCACCGGGCCAAGCGCGCCGACCGGCGCATCGAACTCAGCGGCAAGGAATATGCGTTGCTGGAATATCTGGCGGCCAATGCCGGCCGCGTCCTTTCGCGGGCCATGATCCTCGAACATGTCTGGGACCAGAGCTTCGAAAGCCTGACCAACATCGTCGAGGTCTATATCCGCCAGCTCCGCAACAAGATCGACGAGGGATACCCGCACAAGCTGATCAGGACGGTGCGAGGCGCCGGATACATCTTCGGAGATTCCAGCACCTGATGAACATACGATCCATACAAGTAAGAATAATCGTATGGTATACGGCCTTCATACTGGCGATGATATTGGTATTCGGCACCTACACATATTACAGGCTTTACGACTGGCTTTACGGCGACCTGCTGAGCAATCTGACGCAGCGAGTGGAGCATCTGCGCCGGGACGTTCTTCCCGACATCTCCGGATACAGCAACGGCGAAATCTATCGCAAGATCCAGGATGTCTATTCTCCCGAGGAGAATGACCGCTTCATACGGATCAGCAAGCGGGACGGAGAGATCCTCTATGTTTCGGGTGCCCCCAGCGACCACTCGTTCAGCAGCGGCGATATTCCGTTGCCGCGGGACTACAGCGGCGTCATCTCCGAACGGATGGAGAAGCTCAGGAAGAGCGCGAATTTCATGCTCGTCGGCGTCGACGCCGATATAGCCGGTACGCATTACGTCTTCGAAATGGGCGCCTCGACGCTGCCCATCCGCACCGCCATGAACAAGTTGCTCGAGATCTTCTTCATCGGCGCGCCTTTCCTCTTCTCCATCACCGTGCTCGGCGGCGTCGCCATCGTCCGGCATGCGCTGATGCCCATCAAGAGCATCAGCGACACCGCGCAGAAGATCAGCTTCGGAGGCCAGCGCCAGAGACTGCCGATCGTGCAGACCGGCGACGCCATCGAGCACCTCTCGCAGACGCTCAACCAGATGCTCGAACGGCTCGACCAGGCCTATGAGCAGGCAAGCCGCTTCTCGGCCGATGCCTCCCACGAACTGCGCACCCCCCTCGCCATCATCCGCAGCGAATTGGAGGGGCTGCTTCGCGAATCGGACCTGCCCCAGGTGATCACGACCCGGATCGGCGGCTCGCTGGAGGAGGCCGAGCGCCTCTCCCATATCGTCGAGGGCCTGTTCGCCATGGTCCGGCTCGATGCCGGCGAGGCGAAGACGAAGCAGGAGGTGTTCGACTTCGCCGATCTGGTCCGCACCACGCTGGAGCAGATGCGCCTGCTGGGCGAGGAAAAGAACATCGCCATCGGCCTGGAGGCTCCAAGGCCGGCCTTCGTCACCGGCGATACGGTTCGCCTGAAGCAGGCGGTCGTCAATCTCCTCGACAACAGCATCAAATATACCCGGCCGGGTGGCGAGATCGTGCTGACGATCACGACCTCCCATGCGGGGGTCAAGCTGCAGGTCCGGGACAACGGCATCGGAATTCCGCCGGCCGAGCTGCCGCATATCTTCGAGCGGTTCTACCGGGCGAGCACCGCGCGATCGAGCGACATCGAGGGGACCGGCCTCGGTCTTTCGATCGTCCGCTCCATCTGTCAGGCCCATGGCGGGCAGGTCAGCGTCGAGAGTGCCGAAGCGCAGGGAACGACGGTCGAAGTCGATCTCCCGCTCTCCAGTCAAACAAATCCCCGGACGAGTGCGGCCACATAATATCGTGGCGTCCCTCGTCTGTCTTGAGAGCCTTTTTATTCAATTCCGTCGCGATACGCGCCTTTAACTGTACCCAAACGGGATCGTTCCGATGTCTGTCGTCGCGTATATATTACGAAGGCCGTATACGGTCATCTCGATCCTGATCCTGGTCTGCATCCTGGGTGTCGGTGCGGGGCTGCGCATGCCCATCGACATCTTTCCGGACATCGACATTCCCGTCGTCAGCGTCGTCTGGACCTATAATGGCATGGACGCCAAGGACATCCAGGACAGGATCCTGACACTGCACGAAAGGCAGATGGCGTCGCTGGTCGACGACATCGCGCGGATCGAGACCACCAGCTATGACGGCGTCGGCGTCGAGAAGGTCTATCTCCACCAGGGCGCCGACGTCACGCGGGCGATCTCGCAGCTGTCGAGCAGCGCGCTCGTCGTCCTCAAATACATGCCGCCGAACATCACGCCGCCGCTGGTCATCCGCTATGGCGCGACGGACGTCCCGATCATCCAGCTGAGCCTGTCCAGCCCCTCCTTGCCGGACACCAAGCTCAACGACCTCGGACAGAACATCATCCGGCCGGACCTCGCCGTGGTGCACGGCGCCGAGGTGCCCTACCCCTATGGCGGCAAGCCCCGCGTCGTCATGGCCGACCTCGACCAGCAGGCGCTGAGTTCCCGCGGCCTGTCGCCGTCGGACGTCAGCCGGGCGCTGCAGGAGCAGAACGTCATCCTGCCGTCCGGCGACGTGAAGATCGGCACGCGGGACTATGCCCTGACGATGAACAACAGTCCGGACGTCATCGACAGGATCAATGACTTCCCGATCAAGCAGGTGGACGGCAAGGTCATCTTCATGCGCGACGTGGCGCATGTCCATGACGGCTTCCAGGTGCAGACCAATTCGGTGGCCGTCGACGGCACCCCCGGCGCCTTGATGACGATCCGCAAGACCGGAGGCGTTTCCACGCTCGCGGTGATCGACGGCGTCCGCAGCGCGCTTCCCGATATCGAGAAGGTGCTGCCGCCGGGCGTCTCCATCAAGGCCATCTTCGATCAGTCGATCTTCGTCAAGGCCGCCCTCGGCAGCGTGCTGATGGGCGGCGCGATGGCCGCCGGCCTCACCGCGCTGATGATCCTCCTCTTCCTCGGCAATTGGCGGCTGACGCTCATCATCCTGGTGTCGGTGCCGCTCTCGATCGTCGCCGCCGTCCTCGCGATGTATATCGGCGGCCAGACGCTCAACACGATGACCCTCGGCGGCTTCGCCCTGGCGGTCGGCATCCTCGTGGACAACGGCACCGTCGTCATCGAGAACATCGAACGCCATCTCGCCAGCCGGGAGCCGCTCGAGCTGGCGATCATCCGCGGCGCCGGCGAAGTCGGCATTCCGACCCTGCTGTCCACGCTGTGCATCTGCATCGTGTTCGTCCCGATCTTCCTGCTCCAGGGCACGGCCAAATATCTGTTCTCGCCGCTGTCGCTGTCGGTCTGCCTGTCGCTCATCGCCAGCCTGGTGCTCTCCTTCACGCTGGTGCCGATCCTGTTCCGCTCGCTGATGCGGTCGAGCGTGCATCATGCCGATGCCGGCCCGGCCGTGCCGCCGGGCCGGTGGAACCTGTTCGCGATCGCGCACCGCAAGTTCGAATCCGGCTTCAACGTGCTGAGGACGGGCTATCGTCACACCCTGGCGGCGGCCCTCTCCCAGCCCAAGACCGCCATCGCCTTCTTCGCCATCCTCATGGCCGGCTCTCTCCTGCTGTTCCCGCAACTCGGCGAAGACTTCTTTCCGCAGGTCGATGCCGGCGAGATGCGGCTCCATGTCCGTGCCCCGCCCGGCACGCGCCTGGAGGAAACGCAGCAGGATTTCGCGCAGATCGAGGCCGCCATCCGCCAGATCGTCGGCGGCGGCCAGATCAGCGTCATCCTCGACAATATCGGCCTGCCCTATAGTGGCATCAATCTCGCCCTCAGCGATTCGGCCACCGTCGGCCCGATGGACGGGGAGATCCTGATCTCGCTGAAGAAGGTCCACACGCCGACGGCGCTGCTGGTTCAGCGCCTGAGAAGGCTTCTGCCGCGCAAGTTCGCCGAAATGCAGTTCTTCTTCCAGCCGGCGGACATCGTCGACCAGGTGCTGAATTTCGGCCAGCCGGAACCGATCGACGTCCGCGTCTCCGGACCGGACCAGGGCTTCGCCTGGGGCCTGGCGACCAAGCTGGTGCACGACCTTGAGGCCGTTCCCGGCGTCGTCGACGCCCATGTCTTCCAGGTGCCGGACGCCCCCGCCCTCGGCATCGACATCGACCGCACGCTGGCGACCGAGTTCGGCCTGGACCAGCGGACGATGGCGGGCGACATGCTGGTGACCACCAATTCCAGCGCCCAGACCACGCCGAATTTCTGGATCGATCCGCACAATGCCGTGAGCTACCCCCTGGTCGTGCAGATGCCGACCTACCGCATCGATTCCACGCAGGCGCTGCGAACCATGCCCGTGACCTCGCAAACCGGCGCCCACGGCACCGAACTGCTGACGAATGTCGCCCATTTCCGGCGCGACGCCACCCCGATGGCCCTGTCGCAATACAATCTGCGGCCGGTCTTCGACGTCAACGCCGACGTGCAGGGACGCGACCTCGCATCCGTCGCCGCCGACATCGACAGGGTGATCGCGGCGGACCGGCCTCCGTCGGCCAAGGCGACGACCGTCACGCTCGGCGGCCAGATCGAGACGATGCGCCAGAGCTATTCGGGCCTGTTCGGCGGCATGGCGCTGGCGGTGGTGCTGGTCTACTTCCTGCTGGCGATCAACTTCCAGAGCTGGGTGGACCCGGTCATCGTCCTCATCGCCGTCCCCTTCGCCCTCAGCGGGGTGATGTGGATGCTGTTCCTGACGCAGACCCATCTCAGCGTGCCCGCCCTGATGGGCACGCTGATGTGCATCGGCCTGACGACCGCCAACAGCATCCTCATCGTCGCCTTCGCCAACCAGCGCATGGAGGCGGGCGACAGCGCCTGGCTCGCCGCCGAAATCGCCGGCTTCACGCGCATGCGCCCGGTGCTGATGACGGCCGGCGCCATGGTCCTCGGCATGATCCCGATGGCGCTGGGCGTCGGCGAAGGCGGCGAGCAGAACGCGCCGCTCGCCCGCGCCGTCATCGGCGGCCTGCTCTTCGCGACATTCGCCACCCTCATCCTCGTTCCAACCCTGTATCGGATCCTTCGCCATGCCCGTCAGTGAGAAAGCGGAAGTGCAGACCCGACCGGAGGCCGTCGTCGCCGCGGATCCGGAAGCCCACGGCTTCGCCGCTTCGGCCGGTCACGGGGCCTCCCCTTCGGGGACGCGCCGGAAATTCATGATCACCGGCAGCGTCGTCGGCCTCGTCCTCATCGGCTGCTTCTCGCTGGTCAGCCATCTCAAGGCGCGCGAGGAGGACGAATTGGCCCGGGCCACGGCGCAGGTGAATGCGGAGCCGCCGACCGTCGACGTCCTCACGGTCGGACGATCCTCGCCGACCTTTCCCCTCGTGCTTCCCGGGGAAACCCAGGGCTGGTACGAAAGCGTCATCTATGCCCGCGTCAACGGATATGTCGCCGACTGGGCCGCCAATATCGGCGACAAGGTGCGCAGGGGCCAGGTGCTCGCGACGATCGAGACGCCCGACCTCGACGCCCAGCTGACGGCGGCGCAAGCCAGGCTCACGGCGGCGCAGGCGCTCGTCGTCTCGCGCCAGAGCGACGTCGTCTTCGCGACGGCGACCTATGAGCGCTGGAAGAATTCGCCGACGGGCGTCGTTTCCGAGCAGGAGCGCGAGGAGAAGAAGGCGGCTTGCGACAATGCGGTGGCCCAGCTCAAGGAGGCGCAGGCGCAGGTCGGCCTCGCGCGGGCCGACGTCGACCGCTACACCACACTGACCGAATTCAAGAAGGTGATCGCCCCCTATGACGGCACGATCACGCAGCGCCACATCGATATCGGCAATCTGGTGACCGCGGGCAGCGCGGCGAGCACAACACCGCTCTACCGCATCGTGAAGGACGATCCGATCCGGGTCTTCGTCGACGTCCCCCAAAGCGAGGCGCAGGACATCCGGAACGGGCAGCCGGCCGAGATCCGCACCAGCGCGTCGGCCGGCCGGGTTTTCCGCGGCACCGTCGCGCGCACGGCCGCTTCGATCGACCAGAAGACGCGCACGCTGCGGGTGGAAGTGGACATCCCGAATGCCGACCACGCCCTCGTCTCCGGGCTCTATGTGAGCGTGACCTTCAGGGTGCCGTCGGACGGCGCCGCGCAGCTTCCCGCCGCTGCGCTGATCTTCCGCTCCGGCGGCGCCGAGGTCGCCATGATCGGCAAGCGGAGCGACGTCGAATTCCGTAACGTCACGATCTCCCGGGACGACGGCGCGACGGTGGATGTGAGCTCCGGCGTGTCGGTCGGCGACAAGATCGCGCTCAATGTCGGCAACCAGATCGCCGACGGTGCGATCGTCCGGACCCACGCGCTCCCCGGCGCCGTGACGACCGCTTCGACGGGCCGGTGATCCATGTTCAAGATCATCCGAGATGCCGGCCGCCTCCTCATGGGGTCGGCGGCCCTGACCTGCCTCGCGGGCTGCGCCGTCGGCCCCGACTACCATCCCGCCCTGATGGCGGTCCCCAGCCGCTTCGCCGCGGCCGGGCTGCAGGCGGGCGGCCCGATGCGGGAAGCGCCTGTCGACCCGGCGAAATGGTGGCTGACGCTGCATGACCGCGAGCTCGATTCGCTTGTCGCCCGCGCCCTCGCCGGCAATACCGACCTCGAGATCGCCCTCGACCGCATGCAGGAAGCGCGGACGCAGGAGGCGGTCGTGCTGGGAAGTGCGCTGCCGAGCGCCGGCTTCAGCGCGGGCGCGGCGCGCGGCACCGGCACCGACCTCGCCAGCGGCCGCGCCGCCTCTGCCCTCGTCGCCGCCGAAACGCGGCGGCAGTCGAAGCAGGTCGACGGCATCGCCGGTTTCGACGGCGGCTGGGAGATCGACCTGTTCGGCCGCTACAGGCGCGAGATGGAGGCGGCGCAGGCCGACAGGCAGGCCGCCGCCGATGCCAGGCATTCCGTCCTCGTCTCGGTCGTGGCGGATGTCGCCCGGGCCTATGTCGAGATGCGCGCGGCCCAGCGGCAGGCCGATGTGGTGCGCGAGACGGCAGGCGCCCTGCGCGAATATGTCGGGCTGAACCAGCAGCAGTTCAGCCGCGGCATCAGCAACGAACTCGACTTCACCCTGGCCCAGCGCGAGCTTGCGACGGTGGAGGCCGAGAAGGGTCCGATCGAGGCCGAAATCCGGCAACAGCAATATGTCATCGCCGGACTGGTCGGGGAATTTCCGGAGACCCTGGCGAAGGAACTCCAGCGGCCCGGACCCTTCCCCCGTCTGCCGGGACGGATCCCGCTGGGCCTGCCGGCGGACCTGCTGCGCCAGCGCCCGGACATCCTGGAGGGTGAACGCGAGCTCGCCGCCGACACCGCCCAGATCGGCGTCGCGACCGCGGACCTCTTCCCGCGGCTCTTCGTGACGGCCGGCGGCGGACTGGAGGGCCGCGGCGCCGGCGTCGGCCCGAATGCCGCCAGCCTCATCTGGTCGATCGGTCCCTCGCTCAGCGTCCCCCTGCTGGATTTCGGCCGGCTCGACGCCCTCGTGCAGCAGGCGGGGCTGCAGGCGAAGGAAGCGGCGGCGCGATACCGGCAGACGGTGCTGAACGCCGTCCGCGATGTCGATGTCGCCGCCGCCGCCTATAAAGGGCAGGAGGACCGGCTCGGCGCGCTTTCCGTGGCGCTGGGCGACAGCCGCAAGGCGGTCGGGCTCGCCAACCAGCGCTTTCAGCGAGGGCTGACCGATTCGCTCAACGTCATCGACGCCGAGCGCCAGCAATATGACCTGGAAAAGCAATATGTATCGGCCCAGCAGTCCGCCGCCGAGGCCTTCATCGCGCTCTACCAGGCCTTGGGAGACGGCTGGCAGGACGACCGCGCCTTCGCAGCCCCGCCGAAGCCGCAGCCGGCGCTGGTGGCCGCCGTCCGGAGCCTGCTCGGACATGACGCCCGATGAGGGCGGTCGCCGGCATCAGCCGGGGTCGGCCTGCCCCGCTCCTGGCGCACAGGCCGCTTCGCCCAGGCCCAGCCGATCGGCCATGCCGGTCCGCATCAACGACAGCAGCGGCTCGTCCGGCAGGCTCCGGCCCCAGCCTTCGAAATGCACGACGTCCTCCGGGGGCAGGCGGCGGCGCCACCCCTTCACCTCCAGCTCGGGCCTCGTATAGGCCTCCTGCACATAGCCGAGGCAGAGATAGGCGACGAGGGTCACCCGCGGCGGGATCGCCAGGATCTGCTTCAGCCTGGCACCGTCGAGGATGCTGACCCAGCCGATGCCCACTCCCTCCGCCCGCGCGGCGAGCCAGATGTTCTGGACGGCGCAGACGGTCGAATAGGCGTCCATCGCCTTGTCGTGCGTGCGGCCGAGGACGACCGGCCCCGCCCTGTCGGGATCGCAGGTGATGCACAGATTGAGCGGCGCCTCCACGATGCCCTCCAGCTTCAGCGAGCGGTAAAGCGCCTGCTTCTCGGGCGGAAACATCGCCGCCGCCTCCGCATTGGCGGCCTCGAACAAAGCCTGCACCCGGCGGCGCGTCTCGGCGCTGCGGAGCACGAGGAAACTCCAGGGCTGCATGAACCCGACGGAGGGGGCGTGGTGGCCGGCATCGAGGATGCGGGCGAGCACCTCGTCGGGAACCGGATCGGGCCGGAACTGGCTGCGCACGTCGCGCCGCGTGAAGATGGCGCGGTAGACCGCATCGCGATCCGCGGACGAAAAGGGTGCGGAAGGCGCAAGCGCCCCGCCTGGATCATCCATCGTCATTCCCCTTGCGATGGCGATCGCCGCGCCGTCCGCGCGCGCCGATCTATCGTCTTCGGCCGGTCTCCTGACTCGGGTTCAACCCGTCCGCACGCCTTCCCCGCCTCGGCGAGTGGCTTTCATGCGGACAGTCCCCCTCACAGTGCTGGGCGCGTCACGGCATCGACCGTGTTCCCGATTCTCCCGCCGCAGCGGGCACCGAAGGCGGAGCTGCATAGCACGGATGCGGGAGGGCGCAGAAGGGGGATTGCGCGGCGAAGGCCGGTTCGGCACCCCTCCGCGACGCGCCCTCTCCTGCTTCTGTCGCCGCAGCCGGCTCGGCCGGGCAGCGACGTTCAGACGGGTTCGAGCATTCCGAGCACCGACACGGCCGCGACGGCGCCCAGGCCGAGGACGATCTCGGCGAGCGTGGCGAAGCGGATCAGGCGGACGGAACCGGAGCCTCGCCGCGCCATACGCGGCACGAGGCCGTAGCGATTGACCAGCGCCAGGCCGGTCATCGCCGCGACGGCGGCGATCTTGGCGGCGAGCAGGGCCTGGTAGGGCGACGACCAGTCGGTCGGCAGGCGGCCGAGGACGAGACAGGTGTTGACGAGGCCGGAAGCGATCGCCAAAGCGACGGCGACATGGCCCGCATTGGAGAAGCGCCGCAGGGCGAGCCCCGCCTCCGGGCGGGCGGCCGTGTCCAGCCTCGCCAAGATCGGCAGCAGCGGAACCATCGCCCCCAGCCACGCCCCGGCCGACAGGACATGAACGCCGTCGTTGGCGACATGGGCGATGCGCAGCCAGCCGTCCTGCATCACCGCGTGGCCGGTGAGCGCCACGCCGGCAAGGAGCAGGCCGGAGGCCAGCGCGACGGCTTTCCTGCGGATCCGGAGCGGGAAAAAGACCGCCGCGAAGAGCAGCGCCGCCCCCGCCGCCTGCGCCTGCCAGGCCCGGCCGACGGTGGTGTCGAACAGGACGTCGTGCAGCGTGGCGAGATCGGTGGCCGCGCTCCACCCCTCCCCGATCGTCGCCGTCTCGATCGGCAGGGCCGCGAGCGTCGTGGCGAGCGCCGCCGCGACCGCGACGATGGCCGGGATGCGCAGACGCCGCGCCACGTCGTCAGCCAGCCTGCGCGGCACGAGCACGGCCAGATAGGCGGACGCGCCCCATACCAGCATCAGCGATGCGTCATGCAGGAACCGGCAGATGTCGAGCGCGGCGTCCGGGCCGATCATGGCTTCACGGTGAACTTGTAGCTGCCATGGGTCTTGTGGCCGTCGGCGGACAGGGCATGCCAGCTGACCGTGTAGACGCCCGCGCCGAGCGTTCCCGACAGGGGAACCATCAGCGTGGCGTTCTTGTTCATCAGCATGGGTTCGCCGGTCGCCACCGCGGCCTTGCCGGGGCCGGTGACCTTCACGCCCGAAAATTTCAGATTGAGGTCCTCGCTGAAATTCAGGTCGAGTTCGGTCGGGGCGGCGGCGACCGTGCCGTCGACCGCAGGGGTGGCGGATTGGAGATGGGCATGGGCGAACGCCTGCCCGGCAAGGGCGAAAAGGGCGATGGCCGCCAGGGCGGCGCTCTGGAACGTCTTGGACATGGAATGACCTTCAGGTTGAGATCGGATCGGCCGCCGATCATCGGCTTGGATCGCGGCAGGCTCCTGCCCGCCGCGGCAGGCTCAGGCGAATGCTCGCCGGAGAGGAGGAATGGTGCGGATCGCCAGGAGATCGAAGGCGAGCATCGCCAGGACGGCGAGGCCGGTGATCGGAAAGACGATCCCCACGGCAACGGCGGCGGCCCAGAGAAAGCGGAAGACGCCGGGATCGGCCGGATAGGGCGGCACGCCCATCTTGCCCGCCGGCCGGCGCTTCCACCACATCACCACGGCGGAGACCGAAGCCAGGACGATGGAAAGGCAGGTGGCGAGCATCACCAGTTGGTTGGCGAGCCCCCATTCCATGCCCTGGTGGACATTGATGCCGAATTCGATCGCCTTGCCGACGGGGCCGTAATCCTTGAACCCGAGATCGACGATCGGCTTGCCGCTGTACTGGTCGATGTGGACGGTGCGCTCCTTCGACAGGTCACCGAAATAGATCGCGGCGGTGTAGACCCCCGTTCCGTCGGACGGCAGGGCCATCTCGAAGCCGGGCGCAAGGCCGAGGCCATGGGCGACCGCCATCGCCCGGTCGATGCCGATCGGCGCGGCGCCTGCTGCGGGCGCCGACAGGGGAACGGGGGCGTTCTCCACCGCCCAACCCGCATTGGGGAGAACGGCCTGGGTCGGCAGGGCCGATTTGGGCACGTCGTCCCAAAGCTGCGCGGGAAAACCGATGCCGAGCTTTGCCGAATAGGTGCTGAGGTTGGCGCCCCAGAAGCCCGACCACGGCATGCCCGTCAGCGCCAGGAAGAAGATGACGAGGCCCGCCAGTGCGCCGGTCACGGCGTGGACGTCGCGCCACCAGATCCGCCGGCCGGGCGTTGCACGGACCGTAAGGACGCCGCCGGACCGGCCGCGCGGCCACCACAGATAGAAGCCCGTCACCACCAGGACGAGGGCGAAGCCGGCGATCGCCTCGATGAGGCGATTGGCTAAGGTGCCGAACAATTCGAGGCTGTGGATCTTCTTGAGGAGATACATCGGCTCGCGGTCGCTGCGCATCGTAGCGAGCACGGCGCCGGTATAGGGGTTGAGATAGACCAGATGCGGGCCGTCTCCCGTCGTCACCGTCACCACGGCGGACGCGGCCGGCGAGGCGGGCTCGCCGAAGGATGTCGCCGTCGATCCCGGCAGCGCCGCGACGGCCTTCGCCACCAGCGCGCTCGGCGGCAGAGCCGGCGTGCCCGTTTCGGTGACGACGGTGCGATAGGCGAAGACGGTGTGATTGATCTCACCCTTGAAGAGATAGAGCGAACCGGTGATCGCCAGAAGGATCAGGAAGGGGACGCTGAGGAGTCCGGCATAGAAATGCCAGCGCCAGATCGCTCGTTGCAGCGACAGGCGCGACGAGCCAGGGGCCTGGCTCAGATCGGCGGTAGCCATGAAGATGTCCTGAGTTCGCCCATGCGCCGACGCGGGCGCGAAGGCGCCGCGATTCAGGCCGGGCTTTTGATCGGAAATGGATTTCGCACGCTCAGGCTCGTGCGAAGGGGGGCCCCTGCGAGACGCGCGGCGTGCGCGGCCGCGCGATCGCCGCCACCGGCATGACGGCCGGCTCGGATTCGACGACATGCACGATCCGCAGGGGCGCCGCCAGCCCGGCCGCTCCCGGCAGGGTCACGGGCGCGTGCAGCGTGCACTGGTCGCAGCAATCGTGACGGGCGGTGTCCTGCGGCGATCCCGATCCGTCGTCAGTATGGCAGAGCGAGATGACGAAGCCGCCGACGATGATGGTGGCGGGGCCGCTGTCCGTGGCGGCGGCGAGCGCACGCCCGAGGCCTGCCAGCGACAGCGCCAGCATCACCAGGGCGGCGATGGTCCGCCTCAGAACGGATTGGTCCATCCATCTCATGCGGGCACAGACCACGGCAAAGCGATGGCGCTGTCAAGACGGTTTCGACCGGCGGGAGCCATGCCGCGGCAGCGGGCGCGGACGCCCCATGGCACTGGAACGCCCTACTCCGCCAGCACCCGCGTCGGCGGGAAGATCACTTCCACCAGCGTCCCCGCATGCTTCGTCGACTGGATGGTGAAGGCCGCCCGATTCGCCTCGACCAGCGCCTTGGTGAGCGGCAGACCGAGGCCGGTGCCGCCCAGCGTCGTCGAGGCGACCTGCCGGAACGGCTCCATGGCGATGGCCAGCTCGCGTTCGGTCATGCCGACGCCGGTATCGCGCACCCGCAGCACCGCTTCGCCACGCTCCGACAGCGTGGTGGAAATGATCGCCTGGCCGCCTGCCTGGGTGAACTTGATCGAGTTCGACAGCAGGTTCAGCACGATCTGGCGCATGCTCCGGATGTCGGCGACGACGTTCGGCAGGCCGTTGGCCAGCGCCATGCGGATGATGATGCGGTCGCGGCTGGCCTGGGGCTGCATCAGGCTGACCGACTGCTGCACCACCTCGTTGAGGTTGACGCTGGTGAAGGCGAGGTCGAGCCGGCCGGCCTCGATCTTGGAAAGGTCGAGGAGGTCGTTGACGAGGCTGATGACGTGCTCGCCCGAGGTGTGGATGTCGCGGGCATAGCTGCGGTAGCGTTCGTTGCCCATCGGGCCGAAACGCTCTTCCATCATCACCTCGGCAAAGCCGATGATCGCATTGAGCGGCGTGCGGACCTCGTGCGAGATCTTGGCGAGGAAGTCGGACTTCTGGGACGAGGCCTCCTCGGCCTGCCGCTTGGCGGCGACGAGCTCGCCCTCGGCCTTCTTGAAGCTGGTGACGTCCCGCAGCACGGCGCACAGGCGTTTGCCGTCGTCGCCGAGACGTCCGATCGTCATGAAGAGCGGCACCGATCCGCCCTGCCGCACGCGCCCCATCACCTCCCGCCCGTCATTGAGCAGGCTGGCGACGCCGTTGGCCCGCAGGCTGTCGAGATAGTCGAAGGCGGCGCGATGGCTCTCCGGCGCGAAGAGGAGCAGGAGATCCTTGCCGGCGACTTCCCGCTGCTCATAGCCGAACAGGGCTTCCGCACTGCGGTTGATGCTGATGATGCGCCCTTCGACGTCGAGGATGACGACGCCGTCGGTCGCCGTGTCGAGCACGGCTTGCAATTCGTCGGCCTTGCGTTCGGCAAAGCGCAGCTTCTCGTCATTGGCCGCGGCGGCGGGACGGCGCACGGAAATCAGGAGGGCGCTTTCGCCGCACCACTGCGTCGTCTGCACCCGGCCGTCGACGACGATGGTCTCGCCGGCCGCCGTCCGGAGCAGCACGCCCGGATAGCACGCCTCCTCGCCCGCCGACAGGCTGACGAGCCCGGTGCCCGCGAAGACGTTGTCGAGCCCGCCAGCCCTGTGGATCGCGTCGATATCCTCATAGCCCAGCAGGTCGAGCATGGTGCGGTTGGCGAATTGCAGCTCGTCCCCGCGCGCGACGAAGATGCCTATCGGCAGGCGGTCGATCAGGGCGACGGGCACCTCCTCGAGCCGGCCCTGCCCCGAAGACGCATCGGCGGCATCCCGCGGCCGGGGCTCTTGGAACGCGGGCTCTTCGAACGCAGGCTCTTCGGGGGCCGGCTCGGCCTCGATGTCGGCGCGCCACATGGCCTCGTCCTCGGCCTGCCGCGCAGCCTCCTCGTCCGCCGGCGGCGGCGCGGCGGGTGCCGCGGCTTCGGGCCTCGACGCCGGTTCCGGCAGGGGCTTCATGCCGCCTTCGATCCGGGCTCCCAGCGCGCGGGCTATCTCGTGGAAGGCATTGCGCTCCGTCGGCGTCAGACCGCCGTGGCGCTCGCCGCTACCCGGCTTGCCGTGCAGACGGACGACCTTGCCGCCGGCCGGCTGCCGGGCATTGCGGGCCTCGGCGATGTCGATGACCGGATTGGACGGCGCCGGCGGGAAATCCCGTTCGTCGTCCTCGCCGGGCTCGGCCTCCTGCCAGACGATCGCCGGCGGAGAGACCTCGATGGGAGCGGGAAGCGCGGCGACGGCAGGCAGGACAGCGAGGGGCCGGGGCGGATCGGCGATGCCGAAGCCGCGAAAGCCGGCGAAAAGCCGGCGACGAAACACCGGAGCGGCGCTGAGCGTGAACATCGTCTCCTCACGCCTTCCCTCGTCGCGCCAGAGGAAGGTGAGCGCCGTCCAGGTCTCCCGGGCGGCAAAGGCAGCGCCGATCGCCTCGCCGCCGCGGAAACCTTCCTCCGCCGCGATCTCCTCGAAGCGCTTGCCCACCCATTTTTCCGCCCGCTTCCCCAGCACGGAGGCAAGGTCGCTCGAGACCGAGACGAAGCGGCCTGCGGCGTCGGTATGGAAGACGAAGCGCACCGGCCTGTCGCGCGGGATCCGGACCGGCTCGGCTGCCGCCGGACGCGCAGGTGGGTCGGCAGGCCTCGCAGCCTGGCCCCGTTCGCCCTCCTGGTCCACCCAGCTCCATGCCCCCTTGCGTTCATAGGGCGTGCGCACCGGCGCCTCGGGCTGGGGCTCGGGAGCGGCGAGCGGCGGCAGGGTCTCGACCACCGAAGGCGGCGCCCAGGCCGGCGGGCGCCTGCCGCGGCGGGGCGGATCGAGAGCCTGCACCATCAGGCCAAGAAAGCCCTCGGGCCCGGCGAAGGATCGGCAGGCACAGGCAAGCGTATCGAGGGCGCCCATCCCGGGAAGCCGCAGGCGCTCGAGCCGCATGGCGCCGGGCCGCGGCAATTTGCGGGCGATCGCCGCGATCTGGGACGACAAGGCGACGACCGCGGCGTTCGACTCCTGGCGCACGATGTCGGCCGGGGACAGGCCGAGGCTGTCTCCTCCCGCGCGGTTGGCCCAGACCAGCGAACGGCCGTCCAGATGCCAGACGAAGGCCGGGCGCGGATCATCCATCAGAGCCTGCAGGCGCTGATCGACCATCAAAGCCGTCCGCAGCATAGCCTCGATCATGTCTTCCCCAGTCTTCCGAGACCCGGCCCTCGGCCGGGCCGCTCCACAGCGGCCGATGATGCGGCAGCGGCTCGGCACGCCCGTGCAGAGCGCGGACCGCCTCAATTCCTAACAAAATATGAATATAGATGGAAAACAAAACGGTAAATCGCCGCGCCGGCTCCTTCCCCGCCTGTTGCCGCACATGGTTAACCGGGCCGAGCCCCCGATGATGCCGACCCCGGTCGCCGCAGAACGTGAAAAACGCGGGCAAAAATCCAGCGGCTGGGTTATCGTCCCCCCCGTCCCGCGTGGCGGCAAGGCGCGCCAGGCCGGCTGACGGAGGATGTTTCATGGCAACCAGACCACCGAACTTCGAAATCCCCGCAGACATGCGCGAGGTGGCGGAAAAAAGCGTCGAGCAGGCCAAGAAAGCCTTCGACAGCTTCATGGGCGCCGCCTTCAAGGCGGCGGGGGCGCTGGAGGAGTCCAGCGACACCCTTCAGGCAGGCACCAAGGACATCAGCCGCAAGGCGCTGACCTATGCCGAGCAGAACGTCGCCGCGGCGCTCGACTTTGCGTCGAAGGTCGTGAAGGCCGGCGATCCGCAGCAGGTGCTGCACTTGCAGAGCGAGTTCATCCGCAGCCAGCTCCAGGCCTTCGGTGAACAGGCCAAGGACATCGGCTCCAGCGCCGGCAAGCTGGCCACCGACGTGGCCAAGCCCCGAGGCAAGTGATCTCCGGGCAAGGCGACCGGCGGCGGGAAGCGGCCCGCCCGCCCTCGCGGACAAGGCACGATGGCAGGGAGCGCGCCGCCGCGAAAATCGAGAAGCTTTCATTGTGCGGTGCAACATTGTTATTGCATCGCACACGGGCATTTGCTATAGATTGAGGCAGTTAAGGCGCCTGAGTAGGCGCATTCAGCCTGCAGGGCTCGTCCTTACGGATTTTCCGCCAGGCCGGATTGGCCCCGCCCCTCCCCCCTCTCTCTGTCCAAGGAGCTTCCCCATGGTCGCCGCCAAGAACAAGTCCGAGACCGAAATGGCCTTCGAAAATCTTTCCAAGCTCGAAATCCCCGCTTCGGTGCGTGACTTTGCCGAAAAGGGCGCCGCCCAGGCCAAGGACACCTATACCAAGATCAAGGCTGTCACGGACGAGGCTTCGGATGCCTTCGAAGGCGCCTACACGACCGCGTCCAAAGGCGCTTCGACGCTCGGCCTCAAGGTGCTCGAATCGGCCCGGACCAATGCGAACGCCTCCTTCGACCATGCCATCGCTCTGTTCGGCGTGAAGACGCTGTCGGACATCATCGAACTCAACACCTCCTTCCTGCGCAAGCAGAGCGAGACGGTGACGGTTCAGGTCAAGGAATTCGGCGAGCTCGCCCAGAAGGTCGCCAACGAGACGATCGCACCGGTGAAGGCGCAGGTCGAGAAGAGCTTCCGTCCCGCCATCTGACCTCCTGGCTGACAGCACCGACCGACAAGGCCCGGAATCGAATTCCGGGCTTTTTGACGACCGCGGCGGCGCCATCCTCCGCCCACGCCCCATGGCGGTGCGATTTATTCCCGGCCAACCGTTCGATGCACACTTGAAATGGCGGGTCGATCCCGCTAAACGCTTCGCCAGGATGCAGTTGTAGCTCAGTTGGTTAGAGCGTCGGATTGTGGCTCCGAAGGTCGGTGGTTCGAGTCCACCCAACTGTACCACTTATGCCATTGATCTTGCCTTTGGTCTCTTTTTTAGCCTTGGCATCCCGACAGGCGGTTTGACACCTTCCGCGGAAGGTTTGACAAAAGCGGCACGGCGCGCCGCGAATTCGGCATCCAAATCTTTGCCGATGTGGGTACTGGTCGACGTCCCCCCAGATCTGCGGTACGTTTTCGCCATGAACGACGAGCCCGACAGCCTCATTCTCCGGATGCTGTGCCGCATGGACGCCAAGCTCGACCGCATGGTCGAGGATCTCGGGGACCTGAAGACGCGCGTCGGCAATCTCGAAACCGAAGTCGCGCATGTGCATGTGCAGATGACCGGTCTTTCCGTCCGCATCGATCGCATCGAAGGGCGGCTGGACCGGATCGAGCGCCGGCTCGATTTGGTGGAAAGCTGAGGCCGGGCCATACCCGCGCGCGCTCTCACGCCGCCGATCGCCGCCCTCGGCCGATCGCCGCCCTCGACTGAAATATGCCGTGTACTGCTCGGCGATGCGGTCGGCGTCCTCGACCGCGGCTTGCACGCCATAGCATAGGAGGCTCCACGCGCGAGCTGCTGCGCGTCGCAGGGGCCGGCGGGGGCCCTTCATTCCCATTTGAAGCCATCAGGCCCTGGCGCCTCGGTTGCACTGCCGTGTCCGCGCGCCAAACGAGGCGAGCCGACGCTCGCCGGAGCGTCTCTCTTGCTCATACGAGCGAAACGTGACTTATCGTCGCCGGGTTCCTGCAGCCGCAGGACGGCCTTCTGCGGACCGTCGACCTTCCCAACTCCGAGTGCTCCCATGCCCCGTCGTCCCCTGCAGCGCGTCCAGGCCGCGCTCGCCGCCCGCCGCTACTTCCTGGGGCAACAGACGAAGTCACAGATCGCCGATGAGCTGGGCGTCTCGCGCTTCAAGGTGGCCCGCCTGATCGATGCCGCCATCGAACAGAAGATCGTGCAGTTCGTCATCACCGAACCCGATGACCTGAATGCCGAGCTCGGCCAGGCCGTGCGTAACAAATACGGCCTGAAGGCCGTGCTGGTTCTGGACGGTCCGGACATGTCGACGAGCGATCTCACCACGCCGCTCGGCAATCTCGCCGCCTCCCTGCTCGACGAGAGGCTGGAGGATGGCCAGACGCTCGGCGTCGCCTGGGGCCGGACCCTCGCGGCCATGGCGAGAGCCCTGGTGCATCTGCCCAAGGTCGACGTCGTCCAGGTGGCGGGCACGCCGGGAGGCCTCGAGATCTCGCAAAATCCCGTCGAACTCGTCCGCCGGCTGACCAGCCTGAGCGGTGGCAAGGCCTACCCGATCTACGGTCCCATGTGGACCGAAGATCCGACGCTGGCCCAGCGCCTGCGGCAGGAGCCCGCCGTCGCGGCGGCGATCGAGAAATATGCCAGCATCGACGTCCTCGTCGTCGGCATCGGCTCATGGAATCCGGCGGAATCCTGCCTGTGTTCGGGCTTTCCCGACGATTGGCGCCGGGAGGCCCTCGCCGCCGGCGTCGTGGCGGATGTGTGCGGATCGCTGATCGGCTCGGACGGCCAGGAAATTCCCAGCAGGCTGGACGAACAGGGCATCACGATCACCGGTGAGCAGCTCGAGCATGTTCCCGAGATCATCGGCATCGGCGGCGGCCTGCAGAAGGCCGAGGCCATCGCCGCCGTCCTCCGCGGCAATTGGGTCGATGTCCTCGTGACCGACGCCGGCGTCGCCCGCCGCCTGCTCGTCTAAACCGCCGCCATCCGAGTTCCGGCACAGCTCGCCGGGAAAGGCTTTTTCGCGCCCGCATAATTCGCTCATTTGAGCACACATATGCTCTCTTGACGCAAAGCGCTCGACGTCACTATGCTGGCGGCAACAATATTCCATCGGGAGGCAGCCAGGTGCCGGCATTGAGCGACGAAGGGTTGGCGGAACTGGCGCGCGCGGTGATCGAAGCCGAAGGGCGCGCCGTGCACGGCATGGCCCGCGCCATCGACTCCGGCTTCGTGCGCGCCGCCCGGGCGATCGCATCGGCCACCGGCAAGATATTGATCACGGGAAGCGGCACATCGGGGACCATCGCCGCGCGCGCGGCCCATCTGATGTCGGTGTGCGGGACGCCCGCCTTCTACCTCTCGCCGGGCGACGGCCTGCATGGCGGGCTCGGCGTGCTTCAGCCGCAGGATCTCGTGATCGCCCTGTCGAAGGGCGGCAGCTCCGAGGAGCTCAACACGTTCTGCAGCAGGGCGAGGCCGCTATGCGCCGGCGTCATCGCCATCACCGCCGCGCCGGCTTCCGCGCTGGCCGTCCTGGCCGATCATGTCATCTGCTTCTCGCTCGACGACGACGCCGATCTCGGCTCGGTCGTCGCGACGGGCAGCTCGCTCGCAATCTCGGCGCTTCTCGATGCCCTCGCCGAAATCGGGCGGGTCAGCCGTGACTATGACTGGCAGCGCCTGCTCTACACCCATCCCTCCGGTGCCGTCGGACGGGACGCGGCGACAAGCCTCCAGCGCCTGGCCGGCGCGCCGACGAAGGGGTAGCCGATGGCACGGGACCTCGTCGCGGGCGTGGATTCCTCCACGCAGTCATGCACGGTGCAACTTCGCCGCCTCGACGACGGCGCAGTCGTCGCGGAAGCACGAGCCCCGCATCCCCCCACCACGCCGCCCCTCAGCGAGCAGGCGCCGGAAGCCTGGTGGGACGCTCTCAGGGCCTGTCTCGCCCAGATCGAGGGATATCTTCCACGCATCGCCGCCATCTCCGTCGGCGGCCAGGGCCACGGTCTCGTCATGCTCGACGGCGCCGATCGCTCGCTGCGGCCCGCCAAGCTCTGGAACGATACGCAATCGGCGCCGGACGCCGAACGGTTGCTGAAGGCATTGCCGGCGTCGGAATGGGCGGAGCGAACCGGCTCGGTGCCCGCTCCCGCCCTCACCGTATCGAAGCTCGCCTGGACCGAGCGCAACCATCCCGGCCTCGTCGCCAGGGCCAGGCGCGTCATGCTGCCTTCCGACTATATCGTCTATCGCCTCGCCGGGCGCGCCGTCACCGAGCGCGGCGGCTCGTCGGGCACCGGCTATTTCGATCCCTTCCGGAACGCGTGGGACTTCGCGCTCGCGGACCTCGCCGTGCCGGACATCGACTGGTCTGCCAAGCTGCCGGCGATCGTGGCCTCCAACGAACGTGCCGGCATCGTCGGCGATGCCGCAGGCGTCGGCGCCCTCGCGGGAGCCGTCGTCGGTGCGGGGACCGGCGACAACATGACGGCGGCCCTCGGCTTGAACGTGCTGGAAGGCGATATCGTCGTCTCCCTCGGCACCAGCGGCACGATCTACGGCCGGTCCAGCACCGGCGTGAAGGATGTCACGGGTGCGATCAACGGCTATGCCGACGCGGCGGACGGCTTCCTGCCAATGGTGACGACGCTCAATGCGGCCAAGGTCACCGATGCCATCCGCCGGCTGCTCGGCCTGTCCTATGAGGGCTTCGACGAACTGGCGCTGGAAGCCCCCCTCGGCTCCGACGGGCTCGTCCTCGTGCCTTATTTCGATGGGGAGCGAACCCCCAACCTGCCGGACGCGACTGGAACGCTCCTCGGCCTGCGCTCGACCCTCACGCGGGCCTGCATGGCGCGGGCCACCATCGAAGGCGTGCTCTGCGGCCTTCTGGAGGGCGGCGATCTGCTCGCCCGGCACGGGGTGCCGCAGGGCGGCCGGCTCATCCTGACGGGCGGGGCGGCCCGCTCGAAAGCCTATCGGCAGATCCTCGCGGATCTGACGGGCCGCCCCGTCTGGGTCTGCCCGC
The DNA here is from genome assembly GCF_030814655.1 of Labrys monachus. Taxonomy (NCBI): domain Bacteria; kingdom Pseudomonadati; phylum Pseudomonadota; class Alphaproteobacteria; order Hyphomicrobiales; family Xanthobacteraceae; genus Labrys; species Labrys monachus. The sequence continues at coordinate 2,719,162 of NZ_JAUSVK010000001.1, read as the reverse complement.
TGGCGGAAACCGCCGCCGCCGGCGCAGCGGTGCAAGCCGCTGCGGCGCTGACCGCGGCCGCGACCGACGCGATCGCGGCGGCGTGGGCGCCGGCGCTTGAAATCGCGGCCGAGCCGATGGGCGCCGATCCCGGCGCCGTCAGGCAGGCCTATCGCCAGGCTGCGGCGGCCGCATCTGCAACCCAACGCGCGTAAGGCTCAACCTCAAATGGCCTCTCCTCCCAGCCAAACGGTAGCCGCCATGTCCAGGAAGCGCCGCTTTCCCGAGGAAATCGGCATCTTCCTGGTCCTGCTGGTCGTCATCCTGGCCTTGAGCCTGCTCTCGCCCTCCTTCCGGACCGTGAGCAACGCCTTCGTCCTCCTGGTCAACGGCACGGTCATCGCCTTCCTCGCCCTCGGCCAGACCTTCGTGCTCCTCACCGGGGGGATCGACCTGTCCACCGGCGCGACGATCGGCATGACCGGTGTCCTCGCCGCCCTGCTGATGCAGCTCGGCGTGCCCTGGCCGCTGGCAGCCTTGCTGGCCCTGACCGTCGCGACATCCCTCGGACTGATCAACGGCGCGCTCATTCACTTCCTGCGCATACCCGCCTTCATCGCGACATTTTCGACGCAGGGCGTCGCGCTCGCCGTCCCGCTGATCATTACCGGGGCGCAGTCCATCTCCATTCATCAGATGGGCTTTTCCCTCATCGGCCGGGCCCGGATCCTGGGCCTGCCCATGCCGGTGGTGCTGATCGTGGTCGCCGCCGTCATCGCGGGGCTCTTCCTCAACATGACCCGTCGCGGCGTCCACATCTATGCGCTCGGCGGCAACCGCGCCGCCGCGCGGCTCTCCGGCGTCAATATCGGCCGCACCACGCTTTGCGCCTATGCCGTCAGCGGATTCTGTGCCGGCATGGGCGGCCTCATCGCCACCTCCCGCCTGATGGTCGGCTTCCCGGCGACCGGAACCGGCAACGAGCTGTTCTATTCGATCGCCGCCGCCGTCGTCGGCGGCGTCTCGCTGTTCGGCGGCGTGGGCACGGTGCTGGGCGCCATGATCGGCGCCGTGCTCATCGCCGTGGTCAGCAACGGCATGAACGTCGTCAATGTCCAGAGCTATTGGCAGTCGCTCGTCATCGGCGTCATCATCCTGCTCGGCGTCACCTTCGACACCTACCGCCGCGCCAACAACACGAAGCGGACATTCCGCAAAGCTCCCGAAAATCGCGCCGTCCCTCACGCTGCGGCACGCATTACCCCCGGCCCGACAAAGCCGGAGGGACCGGCCTAGCTCGTAGGCCGAGGCACAGGCATGAGCATGAAGAACCAAGGAGGAAAGAAATGAAGATCACCACCCTCAAATCGATGCTGTTGGGCGCGGCGGCGCTCGGCGCCGGCATGCTTCTGGCGGATGGCAGTGCGATCGCCGCCCCCAAGCTGCCGGCGAACTGCAGCCAGGCCAAGCCGACCATCGGCGTCGCGCTGCCGAACACCGTCAACCCCTATTATATCGCGATGCAGGACAGTTTCGAGAAGAATGGCGCGAAGCTGGGCTTCGCCGTCAACGTCGCCATCGCCAACGACAATGATTCCAACCAGCTCTCGCAGATCGACGCCTTCGTCCAGCAAGGCGTATGCGCGGTCGTGCTGAACGCGGTCAACTCCGGGCCGGGCGCGGCGAGCGTGAAGGCCCTCAACGACGCCGGCATCCCGGTCTTCACGGTGAACGTGATCGTCTCGGACGAGGACCTCAAGGCGCAGGGCGCCTCCTTCGTCGAATATGTCGGCGCCGACCAGGTCGCCGGCGGCCGACAGATCGGCGAGCAGCTCCTCAAGGATCTCGGCGACAGCGCCACCGTCGTGGCGGGGATCGTCGGCGATCCCGACCAGATCCCGACCAACCAGAGGGACAAGGGCTTCACCGACGCGATCACGAAGAACCCCAACGCCAAGGTCGCGGGCACCGTGAACAGCAAGGTCGACCCCAATGTCAGCCTGCAGGTGACCGGAGACCTTCTGCAGGGCCATCCCGACATCAATGTCATCTGGGCCGACACGGGGCCGGGCGCCGTCGGCGCCCTGCAGGCCATCGCGCAGCAGGACAAGGCCGACAGCGTGAAGCTCTATGCCTTCTGCGCCGCGGACACGGCGCTGACCGCGAATTATGCCGCCTGCGCCGCTCAGGAGCCGGCCGATTACGCCCGCATCGCGCTGGAGAACCTCAAGAAATACCTCGGCGGACAGGATGTGCCGCAGCAGGTGCTGCAACCGCTCAAGATCTTCCTGAACGGACAGAAGCCCGGCCCGGGCGAAGTCGGCTGATTGCCGTAAACGACGAGAATGCCGATGAGCGCCCGGGAAAGTCTGGTTGTGGCCGAGGTCTCCAAGTCATACGGAGCCACCAAGGCCCTGACGGATGTCAGCCTCGAAATACCGGCAGGCCGGATCGTGGCGCTCATCGGCCATAACGGTGCGGGCAAGTCGACGCTGCTGCGCCTGTTGTCGGGGGCCGACACGCCCTCCGCGGGATCGCTCAGCATCGACGGCCGGCCGGTCAGCTTTCAAGCACCGTCCGAGGCGAGCGCGGCGGGAATCGCCTGTGTCTATCAGGAACTCAGCCTGATCGGCGAGCTCACGGTCGCCGAGAACCTGTTCCTCGGCACCGAGAAGCTGTCGGGCGGCCTGCTCGACCGCCGGACCATGAACCGGGAGGCCGACGCGCTCTGCGCCGAATATGGCATTCCCGCCGCCTCCACCGATCGCGTGGCTCATCTTTCGGTCGCCCACAGGCAGCTTCTCGAGGTCGCGCGCGCCATTCATCGCGATGTCCGCTATCTCCTGCTCGACGAGCCGACGACGGCCCTCGAGCAGAAGCAGATCGAAGAGCTTCTCGCCGTCCTTCGGCGCCTGGCGCGCGACCGGGGGGTCGGCATCCTGCTGATCGATCACAAGCTCGACGAGGTCTTCGCCGTCGCCGATCACATCGTGGGCCTGTCGAACGGCCGGACCGTGCTGTCGGGCGACGCGACGAAGATCGGGCGCGAGGATGTCGTCGAGGCCATTGTCGGCGCCGGCCATGAAGGCAAGGCCGGGGCCGGCCGTCGCGCGCGATCGCCGGGCGGCGGAGCCCCGGGCGATGTCGTCTTCGAAGCTCGCGCGCTGGCCGGCAACGGCCTCGACGGCGTCAGCCTCGCGGTTCACGCCGGAGAGATACTCGGCATCTACGGGCTGATCGGCGCGGGACGTTCGCGCTTCCTGCGCACCGTCTACGGCGCCGAGACCTCTCCCGAGGGCGCGATGGTCCTGAACGGCAAGGCCTTCGCGCCGCGCGATCCCGAGCACGCCATCGCGGCCGGCATCGCCTTCCTGTCGGAAGAGCGCAAATCGGACGGCTTCATTCCCCAGATGACGTCGATCGACAATGTCCTGCTGCCTGTGCTCGACCGGTTCGTGTCAGCGGGACTGCTGCGGTGGGACGCGCTTCGCAAGGCGGCCGCCGACGCGCTCGGACACGTCCCCGTCCGCGGCGACATCGGCCAGCCGATCACGGCGCTTTCCGGCGGCAACCAGCAAAAGGTCCTGTTCGCGCGGGCACTTTTGCAGGCGCCGAGACTGCTTTTGCTCGACGAGCCGACCAAGGGCGTCGACATCGGCGCAAAGGCGGAGATCTACGAGATCATTTCCAGCTTCGCGCGTTCCGGCGGGTCGGTGATCGTCGTATCCAGCGAGGAAGAGGAGCTTCTCGATATCGCCGACAGGATCGTTGTCTTCCGGCACGGCGCCTGCGACGGCAACGCCATTCCCGAGGACGACCTGTCGATCGCGACGCTGCGCCGCCATGCCTGGTCGCAAGCGGCATGAGACTTTCCCCCAGCCTCTATGCTGCCGATCCCCTTCGGCTGCACGAAGCGATCGAGGCCGTCGCCCCCTATAGCGCCTCCCTTCATGTCGACATCATGGACGGGCGCTTCGCCCCGGCCTTCGGCCTCGGCGAAAGCCTCGTCCGCCGCCTCGTCGGGGAATGCCCGATCCCGGTGGACGTCCACCTGATGATCGAGCAGCCGGAGACCTGGGCCGTCCGTTTTGCAGGGATGGGCGTCCGCAGCGTCGCGTTCCACCTCGAAGCCATGCCCGAGCCCGCAGCGCTTCTTCTCGCCATCCGCGCGGCCGGAGCCCGCGCCTATCTGGCTCTGCTCCCCGACACGCCCGTCGCTGCAGCGGAGCCTTTCCTGCCGGCGGCCGATGGCGTGCTGCTTCTCACCGCCCCTCCCGGCGGCGGCCCCTTCTCCGAGGAGGCTCTGGCAAGGCTCGAAAAGCTGCCGGCCACGACTCGCGCCATCATAGACGGCAGCCTCCAGGCCCAGCACCTCCGGTTGCCGATGCTGTCGCGGGTGGAGCTCGCGGTTCTGGGGAAGGCGCTCTTCGACAGCGGCGACATTGCCGATCGCGCCCGCGAATTGGCTGCCGCCCTGGCCGCGTGACGCCGTCGGCGCCCCTTCTTCGATAGAGGCATCCTGCACCGGCCGGCCTCCATGCCGGCGAAAGTCAAGCGCCCTGCGCCGGAAGAAGATCCTGCTCGCTCGGCTGTTCGGCCGGAAGGGCCGCGTCCAGGAAGGCGCCGAGCGCCGTCTCCGTCAGCGGAGACGGCAGGAATGCCGCCCGCAACCCCACCGCGCCCGGGCGGATCCGTCCCCACCGGGCGTCCGCCAGGATGCCGACGATCAGCGACGGCTGCCGCGCCCGGAGCTCGACGGCAAGCCGCAGGCCGCCGCCGCCGGGCAGTTCGAAATCCAGGAACGCGACATCGATCGGACGATCTTCGGCAATGGCGTGCGCCTCGTCGGCGCTCCCGGCCTCGGCACAGGCCCAGCCTGGCCGCATGGCGGCGAGCGCCTCGACGACCCGCATGCGTACGAGTTCACTGTCACTCACAATCAAGACCTTGCGGGTCATCGCCTATCCGGAGTTACGTATGGCAGCGTCTGGAGATGCGCGCCGCGAGCTTCGACGCGGCAGGTTCACGCCTCGGCGTTTTCCAAATGCAGGCGGACAGACGCCGCCCTTCGATCTGCCCAGGTCAGGAGGAAAGCCACAATACACGCGCAGGTTGCACTTCAGCGACAATGGCAACAGAGATCTTAAACTGCATTTTTATGCTGGACGCCCCGCGGGAATGGACTCATATCTACAACACAGGTCATTATGAGCCTATCTTTTTTTGTAAAATCTTCGAACCTAATTTAGTCCCGCGTAAATCCGTGCATTTATATCATTTTAAATCTTCAATCAAATATATATAGATTAATATTAAATATATTGTAATTTATATTAAATAGTTTAAATGAACATTTTGATTTTATCTGTATTCCCCTGGAGGGATATTCAATGAATCAATTTCGATATCATTTCCCCGACAGTATTTCACGCCAGACAGGGACATAGGCTGCGCATGCCACAACATGCCCCTCGCCTTCCGGGGGCGTGGCGGGGATCGCAGCAGCGCCACTGCCTTGACACCCTGCATTCCGGATATCCAATATCGCGCGAGCGAGCGCCCCCCCTTCGAGCGCCCCTTGGAGGATCGCCCATGGATGTCGACAAAGCCATCGCGCGAATTTCCGCCGCCGGTCTCGAACTGACGGACCGCCGGCGAAACCCTGAGGACGACGGCTGGCGCCTGAGCTTCGCCAACGGCGCCCTCGTCACCGTGCATGACAGCGGCGAGGTCGCGATGGAGGGCAAGGGCATCGAAGCCGTCGCCCAAGCGCTCGATATCCCCGCAGCGCCGGGGGAAATCTAGCTTGCCGTGCAGGGCCAGCGATCAAGGCTCCGGCTGAGAACGCCATCACGACGATTTGGGAGTGGAAGGATGCTGACGAGACTGATCGTGGCCGCGCCCCTTGCCGGCCTTGCCGCCGGCATCCTGTCGCCGGCGCTGGCCGCCGGATACAATGACGATCCTTCCCAGAACCTGAAGTTGATCGATACCGTCGTGGTGATCTATGCGGAGAACCGCAGCTTCGACAATCTCTATGGCAGTTTTCCCGGCGCCAACGGCCTTCAGAACGCGTCGGGCACAGCGCTCCTCCAGCGCGACCGCGACGGCATGCCTCTGAAGGAACTGCCGCCGGTCTGGGACGGGCTCACGGCCAAAGGGGTAACGCCGCCGGTGACGCAGGCCGACAGCGCGCATCTGCCCAATCGGCCGTTCAGGGTCGACGACCCCGACGGGTTCAACCTGCCGCTTGGATCCATCACCCATGATCTGTGGCATCGCTTCTATCAAAACCAGATGCAGATCGACGGCGGCAGGAACGACAAATTCGTCGCCTGGGCCGACAGCGGCGCCATGCCCATGAGCCTGTGGGACGGTTCGAAGACGGCGATGTGGAAGGTGGCGCGGAAATATGTCCTCGCCGACGATTTCTTCATGGGTGGCTTCGGGGGCTCCTTCTTCAACCATCAGTGGCTCGTCTGCGCCTGCGCGCCCTCCTATCCCGGCGCCGACACCAGTCCGGCCAAGCCGTCCATCGCGGTCGTCGAGCCGGACGGGGTCACGCTGAAGCTCGCCGTCAATTCGCCTGCATCCGCACTCGACGGCATTCCGAAATTCGTCGGCGACGGCAATCTGACGCCCGATTTTCATGCCGTGAACACCATGCAGCCGTCTTACCAGCCGAGCGGGAACGCCCCGGCCAAGGGAGCGGACCCGGCGACCGCCGATCCGGCCAATCCGACGACCCTGCCTCCCCAGACGGAGCCGACGATCGGCGATCTCCTCAGCCTCAGGAAGATCGGCTGGGCATGGTATGGCGGCGCCTGGCAATATGTCCTCGACCACGGCAACAAGACGCCGGTGCCCAATTTCCAATACCACCATCAGCCCCTGAACTATTATGCGAGCTTCGCGCCCGGCACGGCCGCGCGCGCCGAGCATCTGCGCGACGGCGGCCTCGGCGGGTCCGAGTTCATCAAGGCGATCGACGCCGGCACGCTGCCGCAGGTGTCGTTCTACAAGCCGCAGGGCGACCTCAACGAGCATTCCGGCTATGCCGACATCCAGGCCGGCGATGCCCATATCGCGGATGTGGTCGCCCATCTGGAAAAGAGCCCCCAATGGGCGCACATGCTCGTGGTCGTCACCTATGACGAGAATGGCGGCCTCTGGGACCATGTCGCCCCACCCAAGGGCGACCGCTGGGGACCGGGCTCGCGCATTCCCGCCATCATCATCTCCCCCTTCGCCCGGCGCGGCTTCGTCGACCACACGCCGATGGATACGACCTCGATCCTGCGCTTCATCACCCGCCGCTTCGAATTGCCGACCCTGCACGGGATCACGGTGCGGGACGATGCCGTTGCGTCCTACAACCAGCCGCCTCTGGGCGACCTGACCAGCGCCTTGGACCTGACCGGCTCGCGCTGACGCCGGGGAGCCGCCCGCAGCCCGCGCCCGCCGATCCGGCCGACATCGCGCAGGCGCCCCGGACGGCTGGATACTACGCCGAAGCAACGAGCAGGGCTGTAGAACGGGTTATGATGCTTTCGCGCGCGGCGCGGCGGTCTTGCGCGTCCATCGGCGGGCAAGACCAGCGACCCTGCCGGCGAGTTCCTGGCGGTCGAGGTGGACAGGATCGACGTCACCGGCCCCGCCGTGGCGTTCATGCTCGGGGTCGGCAAGAACCGCGATGAACTCCGCATAGCTCCAGGGCCCGCCGATATCCTCGGGCGGACAGCAGCCGGTCGCCTCGACGAGGCGAGGATAGGCCATGTCGGGATCCGGAGGTCGAGCCGAAGGGTAGCGGGCACCTCGAGACGGCGCATCACCTTGGGTTCGACGTGATCGTGAGGCGGGCAATCGTCGCAGTCATGTCGCGACTCTACGACATGGTTACTCCCCCGCCTGCTGTTCGGCGGGGCGCGTCGAAGACGACGATGTCGGGAGTTGGCTCGGCGGCCGTGATCGGCTTCCACGGGCATCGCCGCGGGTTCGCGCATCATCCCGCTCTGGCGGGACGCAGGGCGAAAGAGGGGGCCGAAACTGCCTCCTCCTTCATACCGGCTCGAGGGCGTCAGCCCGTGCCGGCGTCGTCATCCGTCCGTTCAGGCGGATTGCAGGCGGTCAGCCGACAGCTTGCCCGAGCGGCGGTCTTCGACCAGCTCATAGCTGATCTTCTGGCCTTCCTGCAGATCACGCAGGCCAGCACGCTCGACGGCGCTGATGTGGACGAAAACGTCCTTGCTGCCGTCGTCCGGCTGGATGAAGCCGTAGCCCTTCTGGGAGTTGAACCATTTAACGGTGCCAGTGCTCATGATGAAACCTTTCCTATGGGCACGATCGCTATCCTGAAACGGAATGCGCAGGAGTCGATTGGTCGAAATTGGATGGAAGGTCATCAGCATGCACGGCCGGTAAAGCCAAGCGGGCCAAAACGTCCGGCCGAGATCGATCGCACACCTATGTGGAAAAAACTGCGAAAATGCAAGCATCGCGAACGAATTCGAAGCGAGTTTCCCGCCAGGAATTGCGCAGCCCGGCCCTATCGCCCCGGGATCGAGGCGTTCGCACCCCCTTGCCGGCGCCGTCCCATGGCCTTCCGAAGCGGATCCCCCCGTCAGGAATCGTGAAAGCCGAGCCAGGGCTCAAGGGCCTCGAAGGTCCGGTCCATGGCATAGCTCGACACGAAGGGCAGCGACAAATGGCCGAAGCGCAGCGAAAGCTGGGCCTCCGAGGCCGTCTCGCCGCGCTTGGCGATGGAGGCGAGGTAGAGGGCCGAGGCGAGGCCGGTACGGTCGGCCCCGGATTCGCAGTGGATCAGGATCGGCTTGGCGGCGCTGTCCATCAGGCCGATCAACTCGACGGCCTGGGCCTGGGTCAGCTGGCGGCGGGCGGACATGGAAAAATCGACATGCCGGATGCCGAGCAGGTTGGCTTCGGCGACTTCCTTGTCGTACCAGTGTTTTCCGGGATTGGCGCCGCGCAGGTTGATGATGGTCTTGATGCCGTATCGATTGGCGTCCCGCTCGATCGAGCGGGCATCCGGCTGCGCCGAACGATAGAGTTCGCCGACGATCACCGCGTTGAAATTGCCGGTATAGATGACGACGCCGGCATAGGCGCCGACCGCAAGAACAGCGGCGAGGCAGACCGCTCCGCCCCAGGCCGCAACACGCTTAAAGCTCAACTGCATCGCCATATCCGCGCCGCGGCCCCAAGGAAAAGGTCCAGCGGGCAACCCGCTGGACCTCTAGCTCTCTATCATGATGGAATTATAGCGGAAGAAAGGCGTGCGCCGCCGAAAGGCCGGCGCCGCTTCCTTTTTCGCATGCAGAGGCGCCGCGCCGATCCCGAAGGCCGGCCCGGCGAATCAGACCGTGGCCAGGCGCGGCCGCGCGCGCTTGGCGTCGATCAGCTTGCGGTAGAGCGCAAGATAATCCTCGGCCATGCGGCGGGCGGTGAAGCGTTCCTCGAAGCGCTGGCGGATGGCGGCGCGAGAAAGCGACCGCGCCTTGTGCACCGCGCCGGCGGCACTCGTCTCGTCCTCGACCACGAAGCCCGTGAGGCCGTCCTCGATGATCTCGGGAACGGAACCCCGGTTGAAGGCGATCACCGGCGTTCCGCACGCCATCGCCTCGATCATCACCAGGCCGAACGGCTCCGGCCAGTCGATCGGCACGAGAAGCGCGCTGGCGCCGCTGAGGAATTCCGATTTCTGGCCGTCGCCGATCTCGCCGATGAACTCCACGCCGGAGGTGGAGAGCAGCGGGCGAATCTGCTCGTCGAAATAATCCTTGTCGGCATTGTCGACCTTGGCTGCGATCTTCAGCGGCATGCCGCAGCGCTGCGCGATGCGGATTGCCCGGTCCACCCGCTTTTCCGGAGAGATGCGGCCGAGGAAGGCCAGATAGCTCGGCTCGACCGGCTGCGGCGTGAGAAGATCGGCAGGAAGGCCGTGATACACCGTCTGCACCCAATTGGACTTGGCCACCGGACGGCGCTGCGAATTGGAGATCGAAACGATGGGAATGGAGGAGAAGGTCGCGAAGACCGGCTGATGCTCGGGAAGGTCGAGCCGGCCGTGCAGCGTGGTGACGAAGGGCGTGGGCTGCCTCGACATCAGCGAGAAGGGAAAATAATCGAGGTGGAAATGCATGAGGTCGAATTCGCCGGCCCGCTGGTAGACCTGCTCGATCATCATGTTGTGCAGGGCGTTCGGATCGCGAACGGTGCCGTCGAGGCGCAGGGCACGCGGCCATATCGGCTCCAGCTTGGCCGTGGTCACCGAGTCTCCACTGGCGAAGAGCGTCACGTCCTGGCCGAGGGCAACCAATTCTTCGGTAAGCCAGGAGATGACACGCTCGGTCCCGCCGTATAATGTCGGCGGAACCGCCTCCGTCAGGGGAGCAATTTGCGCAATCCTCATGAAACACTTCTCCTTCTGTGCTGTGCTTTTGCGGCTGAAGCCTGTAATCCCTAGATCACGGGCCTTGTTCCAAGGCAGCCCGTCCGAGGACATATTGCGACAATGACTCGGGCGTGCGTTAGTCGAGTAGGTTTTCCCATTGTTTCCGTATTGCTTCGAGTCGAAGTTACGGTACGACGTCAAGGAGAAGGGCAGCAATGCCGTTGACGGAATATCGGCATCGGCCGCTGGCTTTTTTCGCGCGCTACATCGCACGCCATGCTGTCGCCCATGCGGTGATCCTTCTTGCCGTGCTCGGCGCCGTGGCCTTTTCTGTCAGCACACAGTACGGCGTCAAGTTTCTTGTCGACAGTCTGTCGCAGGAGCCGGGCCAGGGCAAGAGTCCGTGGCTCGCCTTCACCGTGCTGGTCTCCTTCGTCGCCGCCGATAACCTGTTGTGGCGCGTCGCGAGCTGGGTCGCCAGCTATGCCTTCGTCAATGTGACCGGGGATCTGAGGTCCGAACTCTTCCGGCACCTCACCGGCCATTCGCCCGGCTACTTCGCGGACCGTCTCCCGGGGGTGCTGACCAGCCGAATCACCGCGACGTCGAACGCGGTGTTCCAGATCGAGAACATGTTCGTCTGGAATGTGCTGCCTCCCTGCGTCGCGACGGTCGGCGCGATTTCCTTTCTCACCATGGTCAGCGTCAAGATGGCGGCGGTCCTCATCGTCATCGCCGCGGTGGTGATGCTGGCGATGTTCCACATCGCGGCAGCCGGCCGCCCGCTGCACCACAAATTCGCCAACAAGGCCGCCGCCGTCGACGGCGAGATGGTCGACGTCATCGGCAACATGGCCCTGGTGCGCGCCTTCGGCGGCACGGCCCGCGAACATTCGCGCTTCGACATGACGGTCGCCGAAGAGATGACGGCGCGCCGGCGCAGCCTGCAATATCTGGAGAAGCTGCGCCTCACCCATGCGCTCGTCGTCGTGGTCATGACGCTGGTGCTGCTCGCCTGGGCGATCACGCTGTGGGAGGAGAAACAGGCGACGGCCGGCGACGTGGTGCTCGTCTGCACGCTCGGCCTGTCGGTGCTCAGTGCCACCCGCGATCTGGCGGTCGCCCTCGTCGACGTCACCCAGCACATGGCGCGCCTGACCGAAGCTCTGGCGACGCTCCTGTCGCCGCACGACATGCACGACCATCCGGAGGCCTCGGCCCTCGTTCCGAACGGGGCGCGCGTGACGTTCGAGAACGTCACCTTCGGCTATCCCGGCAGCGGCGGGAAGCTGGTCTTCAACGGCTTCAACGCCGAGATCGAGCCCGGCCAGCGCGTCGGCCTCGTCGGCCGCTCGGGCAGCGGGAAGTCCACGCTCGTCGGCCTGATGCAGCGCTTCTACCGCGTACAGGGCGGGCGGATCCTCATCGACGGCCATGACATCGCCAAGGCCACCGAGACGAGCCTGCGCAACGCGATCGCCATCGTGCCGCAGGACACCGCCCTCCTCAACCGCACGCTGATGGAGAACATCCGCTACGGCCGCCCCGACGCCACCGACGAGGAGGTCTGGGAAGCGGCGACGGCGGCGCGCTGCCGCTCCTTCATCGAGAACCTGCCCGAGGGCCTCGAAACCGTGGTCGGCGACCGCGGCGTGAAGCTGTCCGGCGGGCAGCGCCAGCGCATCGCCATCGCACGGGCCTTCCTCAAGAACGCGCCCCTGCTCATCCTGGACGAGGCGACGTCGGCCCTCGACAGCGATTCGGAGGAAGCGATCCGCCAGGCGCTGGAGAGCCTGATGGCGGGCCGCACGGTGATCACCATCGCGCATCGCCTGTCCACCCTGCGCAATTTCGATCGCATTCTCGTGCTGGAGGGCGGCAAGATGATCGAGGACGGCGCGCCGGAGGCGCTGATGCGCAGCCGCGGCGTCTATTACGACCTCGTCACCCGCGAACTCGGCCGTCTTTCGGAGCAGGCGGCATAGGCCGGCCTTCACAATGCGATGAGCGTGCACAGTTTCGTCATGTTGGCATCGGAGTGTTCCACCCTCGAATCACGGCCGGACATGGAGAAAAGAAGTGACGCAGCGAGCGCTCGAACGTCGTCGGACACCCGGGACCTTCGAGGCGAATCCGACCCCCGAGATCGAGCGTCTCGTGTCGCATGGACCGGCAACCACCTCGTTGCAGGACGGGCAGTTCCGCACGCTCAAGCATGACGACACCTTCGCCGTCTTCGACCACAGCGGCGACGCGCTCGCCGGTCCCAGCGGCCCCGAGGGCCTCTATAATTGCGATACGCGCTTCCTCTCCCATCTGCAGCTCACCGTGGAGCAGTCCCAGCCCAAGCTGCTCAGCTCGGGGCTGAGCGACGACAATACGACGTTCACCTGCGACCTCACCAATCCCGATCTCTACGACGCCGGCGGCAAGCTGGCTCTGCCCCAAGGCTCGCTCCATTTCCGCCGCTCGTTCATTCTCTGGGAGGCCGGGCTCTTCGGCCGCATGGCGATCACCAATTTCGGGGACAGGCCTCGCCGCATCCGGATCGAGGTCGCCTTCGCCGCCGATTTTGCCGATCTCTTCGAGGTGCGGGGAACCAAACGCCGGCGCCACGGCCAGCATCATCCGCCTGCGGTCGGGAGCGACCGGGTGACGCTCAGCTATACCGGCCTCGACAAGAAGCGGCTGACGACGGCTGTCCGCTTCTTTCCCACGCCCGCCAGGCTCACCGGCGACATGGCGGTCTTCGACGTCGAGGTCCCGGCCCGGCAGACGCAGATCGTCTTCATCGAGGTCAGCTGCAACTCGGAAGGGACCCGCCGGCCCGTTCCCGCATCGTTCCTCCTCGCCCTGCGCGACAGCCGCCGCGCTTTGCGCACCCGATGCGCCCAGGCTGCCGGCGTCACCACGTCGAACGACGTCTTCAACCGGACGGTGAGCCGCAGCATCTCCGATCTCTACACGCTGACGACCAATCTGCCCTCCGGGCCCTATCCCTATGCCGGCATCCCCTGGTTCAGCACGGTCTTCGGGCGCGATGCCCTGATCACGGCGTGGGAAATGCTGTGGTTCGATCCGACCATCGCCAGGGGCGTTCTGCGCCATCTCGCGCTCAACCAGGCAACGGAGGAAAACCCGGCGGCGGATGCCGAACCCGGCAAGATATTGCATGAGGCGCGGGGCGGCGAGATGGCGTCCCTCGGCGAGGTGCCGTTCAAGCATTATTACGGCAGCGTGGATTCGACGCCGCTCTTCCTGTTTCTGGCCGGGGCCTATCTGACGCGGACGGGCGACCTCGATTTCATCCGCGGCCTTGCTCCCCACCTCGAGGCGGCGACCGCCTGGCTCGACGCCTATGGCGACCGCGACGGCGACGGTTTCGTGGAATATGGCAGCCGCACCGCCAAGGGATTGACCAATCAGGGCTGGAAGGACAGCTATGACGCGGTCTTCCACGCCGACGGCACCCTCGCGCGCGGACCGATCGCCCTCGCCGAAGTCCAGGGCTATGTCTATGGCGCGCGCCTCGCCATGGCCGATATCCTGGAGCGAACCGGGCAGGCCTCCCGCGCCCGGGAGCAGGCCGCCAGGGCGCAGACGCTGCGCGAGCAGTTCGATCGGCACTTCTTCGACGAGGAACTCGGGGCCTATGTCCTCGCCCTCGACGGCGACAAGCGGCCCTGCAGGGTCCGCACCTCCAATGCCGGGCATGCGCTGTTTTCCGGCATCGCCTATCCCGAGCGGGCCGCCTCCGTCGTCAAATGCCTGATGACCAGCGATTCCTTCTCCGGCTGGGGCGTGCGGACGGTCGCCTCCAGGGAAGCGCGCTACAATCCGATCAGCTATCACGACGGTTCCGTCTGGCCGCACGACAACGCGATGATCGCCGCGGGATTTTCACGCTACGGCTTCCGGCGGGAAGCGGCCCGGATCTTCGAGGGCCTGTTCGCGGCCTCGACCTATATCGACCTGCAGCGCCTTCCCGAACTGTTCTGCGGATTTCCGCGCCGGCGCGGACAGGGACCCACCTTCTATCCCGTGGCCTGCTCGCCGCAGGCCTGGGCGGCCGCTGCGCCGCTTTCCCTGCTGCAATCGAGCATCGGCCTGGTCTTCGATGCCGATGCCGGCGAGATCGTGTTCGACCACCCGGTGCTGCCGGAATTCCTGGACGACATCACGCTCCGGCGCCTGTCGCTCGGAGGCAAGGCGATCGACGTCGTCCTCAAGCGCGCGGGCCGGCAGACGGTGGTGGAGGTCCTCGCCGGCGAGGAGGGCCTCGGCGTGGTCAACAAGAGCGGGGGTGCCGCGCAGCGGACCTGAACGCGGCGGCCTCAGACGCCTTCATATTCGGCCCAGCACTGGGCCGTCTCATAGACCCTGACGGCGGCCACCGCCGGCAGCAGCGGCTTGACGCGGTCCCAGATCCACACGGCGATATTCTCGGCCGTCGGGTTGGCGAGCCCCTCGATCTCGTTGAGGCAGTGGTGGTCGAGCCGGGCCAGCAGCGGCCCGAAGGCGGCCTCGACATCGAAGAAATCGACGACGAAGCCGGTATGGGGATCGACCGGTCCCTGCAGGCACAGTTCCACCCGGTAGGAATGGCCGTGCATGCGGCTGCAGCGATGGGTCGGCGGCACGTTGGGAAGCCGGTGCGCCGCCTCGAAGGTGAAGGCTTGGGTGATCTTCATGGGATACCGAGATATTTGTGGGTCTGCAGGCAGAGCCGCCATTGGGGATGGGCCATGCAATAGGCGACGGCGGCCCGGGTGTTGGCGTCGCGCGACGGCCCGTCCATCGGCTGCAGCAGGAAATGGTCGAAAGCGAGATGCTCGAAGCGCGCCGGGCCGGCCTGCGGCTGGGGATAGACGAGCTTGAGCTCGTCGCCGCGCGAAATCGCCAGCGCGGCGTCCGCTTTCGGGCTGACGCAGATCCAATCGAGGCCGGGCGGCGGCTCGATCGTGCCGTTGGTCTCGACCGCGATCTCGAAGCCCTCCGCGTGAAGGGCCTCGATCAGGGCATCGTCGACCTGGAGCAGCGGCTCGCCGCCGGTCAGCACCACCAGCGGCCGGCCGGCCGCATCGCCCGACCAGGCGGCACGGACCGCCCGGGCCAGGGCCGGCGCCTCTGCGAAACGGCCGCCATTGAGCCCGTCCGTGCCGACGAAATCCGTATCGCAGAAGGTGCAGACGGCCCTCTCGCGGTCCGCCTCGCGTCCGTTCCACAGATTGCACCCGGCAAAGCGGCAGAACACGGCGGCACGGCCGGCATTCCGGCCCTCGCCCTGCAGGGTGTAGAAGATTTCCTTGACCGAATAAGCCATCAGACCTGTCGTATCGTTGCGGGCCGTCAGGTAACAGAAGCCGCCTGAAACGCAACCCGCATGCGCCGCGGGGCTGCATTGCCGGACAAGCCCGGTCCCGCGGTATGGGACGCGCCACCATGCGCCTTTCCCCGGCGTGCTGAAATCGGTATCTGGGACGCGATCAGCAAGAGGCTTTTGGGGAATCGCCCATGAATATCGACGCCGTCCGTGCCGAATTTCCCGCCCTCGAGCGCGAGGTCGGCGGGCACCCCTGCGTCTTCTTCGACAATCCCGCGGGAACCCAGGTCTCGCGCCGCGTGCTCCGCCGCATGGAGGACGCGATGATCGGCCTCAACGCCAATCTCGGCGGCCTGTTCGCGACGTCGATCGCCGCCGAGGCGATGGTCGAGGAGGCGCATGCGGCGATGGCCGCCTTCCTCAACGGCGAGCCCGACGAGATCGTCTTCGGCCAGAACATGACGACGCTGACCTTCGCGATATCGCGCTCGATCGGACGGGAACTCGCGGCCGGCGACGAGATCCTGCTCACCCGCATGGAGCATGACGCCAATGTCGCCCCGTGGCTGATGCTGGCCGAGGAGAAGGGGCTGGTGGTGCGCTGGCTCGATTTCGATCCGGCGAGCTTCGAGTTCGACCTGTCGCAGCTCGACGGCCTCGTCACGGACCGGCTCAGGCTGGCGGCGATCAACTATGCCAGCAACGTCACCGGCACCATCAACGACGTGGCGGCGATCACCCGCCGGGTCAAGCAGGCCGGCGCCCTCGTCTATGTCGACGCGGTGCAGTTCGCCCCGCACGGCATCGTCGACGTGAAGGCGCTCGGCTGCGACTTCCTCGTCTGCTCGGCCTACAAGTTCTACGGGCCGCACCAGGGCATCCTGTGGGGGCGCCGCGACGTGCTCGACCGCCTCACCGCCTACCGCGTGCGTCCGGCGCCCGCGGAGCCGCCCGGCAAGTTCGAGACCGGCACCGCCAGCCGCGAGGCGCTTGCGGGCGTGCTCGGCGCAATCGAGCACTATCAATGGGTCGGTACCCGATTCGGCGGCGCCGAGCCGGTTGACCGGCGCCGCGCGCAGATCGTCGCCGGCATCCGGGCGATCGATGCGCATGAGCAGGCCCTCACCGCGCAGCTGATCGAGGGCCTCGCCCGGATCCCGGGCGTTGCGATCCAGGGACTGACGGCCCGCCAGGCCATGCCGCGCCGCGTGCCGACGGTTTCCTTCGTCCATCCCGGCGCCGATCCGCGGGCGATCTGCGAAGGCATGGCGCGCGAAGGCATCTCGCTGTGGCACGGCCACAATTACGGCGTGGAACCGGTCCGGCGGCTGGGGCTCCTCGACAAGGGCGGCGTGGTCCGCATCGGACTCGGCCAGTACAACACCGGAGCCGAGGTCGATCGCCTTCTGGCGGCCCTCGAGGGCTGGCTGGGGACGAACGCCCGGCCGCTTGCCCGCGCGTGAATCGATGCGATATCCGGACGAGGCCTTGCAACCGCGAGGCCAGCGGATACGATGAACAGCCGCGCAGCAGATGCTCTGCCGCCGGCGGCGTTGCGATCCGGCCGGCACGATGCGCCGGGGCGCGATGGGGAACCATGACGGACGCGTCCGGCCTGCGCATCACCGCGCCGACGGGACAGACGTCCCGATCTGATCATTGATGGGAATGAAGGGTTGAGGCAGTCTCTCTTTGCCGTGGCGCTCGCCGCCATGCCTCTGACGCTGGCGGCTCAGACGGCGACGGCCTATGATTTCATGGCGCTCGGCGTCGGGACGATGCCCTGCCGCTACTGGCTGTCGACGCCGCAGCTCGAAGGCGAAGGCAATGCCTGGCTCCTCGGCTGGTGGTCGGCCCTCAATTCGCGCAACAACAATCACTGGGTCGGCGGCCACACGGACGGCTTCGGCATCACCATGGCGATCCGGCGCGAATGCCGCGAACACCCCGACAAGCTGCTGATGAACGCCGTCGACGCCGTCTTCCATAAGATGGAAAGCCCGCCTCGTTGACGCCGTCGTGCCGCACGCGATGCGGCACGTGAGCGACGTCCGGCAGATGTGGGATCGTCGACCGAAGCAGGCGCTGTCATCGTCCTGCGGTCCCGCGGCGGCATCGCGCCTCACGGGGAATTGAACGATGGGGCCGGCACGCGCAGCGGCGAGCACGGGAATCTTAACCGACCTGCCCTAACGTCAGATCGTCGCGGCACGGCTCCGCCGGCTCAGGCCGAAACGGGCCACCGGCTCGACAGCCATCGATTCGAAGCAACGAATCGATGGCGAGAGCACGGATCATCCCTTCGATTCGTTCAGCGGGCCGTGCCGGACATCAACAGGAGCGAGACCGAAATCATGTCGAAAATCACCATGCTCGTCGCCGTCCTCGGCTTTGTCGCCGCCGCCGGCGCCGCCCAGGCCATGACGGCCGCCCCGATCGGGCCGAACCCCTCGATCGCGAGCGACGTGCGCATGGGCTGCGGCCCGGGCATGCAGCCGAATGCGTTCAATCGTTGCGTGCCGAACCGCCGCGCGCCCGTGATGCGGCGCCTGGTCTGCCCGCGCGGCACCCATCTGGCACCGTCGGGCCGCCGCTGCCTGCCGAACCGCTTCTGATACGCCGCAACGATCACGAACGGGCCGGCGCCTCGCGGCGCCGGCCCGCCTTTCGTCATTCGGCGCCGGAATGCCACGGGCCGTGATGGGCGCCGGGCTGGTCGATGCGCTCGAAACCGTGCGCGCCGAAAATATCGCGCTGCGCCTGCACGAGGTCGACGGTCGAACGGCTGGCCCGCAATTGCTGCAGGTAGTTGAGGGCCGAGGTCAGCGCCGGCACGGCATGCCCCTCGGCGACCGCATGGCCGAGGGTCTTCCTCGCCGCTGGCAGGCTCTCCTTGATCTGGCCGGCGAAGTCGGGATCGAGGATCAGCGAGGCCGGCGCGGGCGTCGCCGAATAGGCTTCCGACATCCGGTCGAGCATGCGCGAGCGGATGATGCAGCCGGCGCGCCAGATGCGGGCGATCTCGGCCAGCGGCAGGTCCCAGCCGAACTGCTTCGAGCCGGCCGCCATGACGTCGAAGCCCTGCGCATAGGCGAGGATCTTGCCCGCCAGCAGCGTCTTCTCGATGTCCGCGACGGCTTCCGGCGTGGCCGAGCCGATCGAACCGCGCTCGGCATCGCCCAGCGCGGCGTTGACCGCCTGGCGCAGGGCGCGGGCGCTCGAGAGGCCGCGCGCCTCCACCGCTGCGGCGATGGCGCTCGCCGGCACGCCGAGGTCGAGCGCCTCGATGGCCGACCAGCGGCCGGTGCCCTTCTGGCCGGCGCTGTCGAGGATGACGTCGACGATCGGCTTGCCGGTCGCCGGATCCGTCGTGCGCAGCGCCTGCACCGTGATCTCGATCAGGTAGGAGGCGAGCGGCCCGCTGGTCCAGCCCTCGAACACGTCGGCGATGGCGGCGGTGGACATGCCGAGCCCCGCGCGCATCAGGCCATAGGCCTCGGCGATCATCTGCATATCCGCATATTCGATGCCGTTATGCAGCGTCTTGACGAAATGGCCTGCGCCGGCCGGTCCCATATAGGCGCAGCAGGGCGTGCCCTCGTAGCGCGCCGCGATCGCCATCAGCACGGGCTCGACCCGCGCGAACGCGTCCTTGTTGCCGCCCGCCATGATCGAGGGGCCGTGGCGGGCCCCCTCCTCGCCGCCGGAGACGCCGACGCCGAGGAACTGGAAGCCCTCGGCGGTCAAGGCATCGTTGCGCGCGATGCTGTCGCGGTAATTGGCATTGCCGGCATCGATGATGATGTCGCCCTTGGAAAGATGCGGCTTGAGCAGTTCCACCGTCTGGTCGACCGCCTCGCCCGCCTTCACCATCAGCAGCAAGGCGCGCGGCGGCTTGAGGGCCGCGACGAGTTCCTCGATGGAATGGCAGGCGATCATGTTGCCGGCGAGATCACCCGCCTCGGCCATGGCTTCGTCCGTGCGTGACGACGACCGGTTGTAGACGGCGACCTTGAAGCCTTTCTCAGCGATGTTCATCGCAAGGTTGCGCCCCATCACCGCCAAGCCGATGACCGCGATATCTGCCTGTGCCACTTGTCCGTCTCCCTCGTTCGGTGTTCGACCGGCTGTGACGTGCCAGCCGGAGATCGTCCTTGTCCCCAGCGCGTATGCCGCCTTTATCGCGATCTGTACAGATGCCAATTGGCGACCCGGCCGGCGCCGTCAAGTTCCTGTGGAAGGTGACCCGTCAGCAACTCCTTGTTTTGATTCAAGATCTTGCCAGCGGATCCGCAGATTGCGAGTCATCCCCGCGAGCCATGCGCCAGCCGTCCGCGGCAGCGCGCGGCAAGCCCGAATTGACAAGCGGCGCGCTTTGCCGCCTCCTCCCCGCCGCCGTCCGTTCCGCCGGTTCCATCCGCCAGGACCTCCGCATTGAACCTGTCCCCGCCTTTCAAGGCCGGTCTGCGCGCCTGCTGCGGCCTGGCCGTCCTCGTCGTCCTCGCTTTGTCCTCGCTCTGGCTCGCGGACCTGCAGCGCGATCCCGCCGCCATCCGCGCCGCTGTCGGCCAGGCCTTCCAGGACCATCGCCTGGGCGACGGCGAGGGCGTCGAGCGTTTCGGGCTTCATCGCGCCAGCCATTTCAGCGAGTGCGTCGGCCTGTCGACGGCGATCCTCCCGAAGGCGGCGAATGCCCTGTGGTTCACCCTGGAATCGCCGGCGCTGCTCTGGCAGCCTCCCAAGCCGATGTGCGAAAGCCTGAGGGACGCGGTCGGCGGCCAGGCGGAACAGCCCTATTTCGCCTATTCCCGCTACTGGCACGGCTATCGGCTGCTCACCGAGCCGGCCCTCAGCTTCCTGTCCTATGGCAGCCTGCAGAGCCTGTGCAGCCTCCTGCTCGGCGTCGCCGCGCTCGGCGTCATCGCCTCGGCCGTCATGCCCGGCCGCTCCACCCGCTGGACGATCCGCTCGCTCGCCGCCCCCTGCGCCGGCCTCCTCTTCCTGTCCGCGACCGTGGACTGGCAGGCCATCGCCCGCATGCCGACCCACGCCGTCTCCATGGCCGTCCTCCTGCTCTGCTGGGCCTTTGCGATGCTGCCGCGCCCGTCGGAGCGATCGGGTCTCGACACCGCCCTGCCGGCCGCCTTCCTCATGGGAGCGGTCTATAATTTCTTCGACTTCCTCTACAATCCCGATCTCCTCGCCTTCCTGCTCGGCTGGAGCTTCTTCATGCGCGCCGTCCCGGGCCGGGCGCTCCGGCCGGCTTTGTCCGGCGCGGTCGCCGTCCAGGTGATCGCGATCGTCGGCTACATGGCGATGTGGGCGGCCAAATGGGCCCTCGTCCGCATCGGCGGCGATCTCCTCGCCGAGAAGACCTTCATGCCCACCCAGGACTTCAACCGCTGGATCGCGGGGGGCGAGCAGGCCTATGTTCCCTTCAAGGCGAGCTATGCCCTGCTGGTCGAGAGCACGCGCATGCCGCTCGGCTGGTGGCCGCTGGCGGCATGCGCCGTCGTCCTGTGCGCCCTGCTCGCATCCGCCGTCCTGCGTCGGCGGAGCGCCGGGGTGTTGGCGGTGACGGCACTGGCCCTGTTCCCGCTCTTCCTTCTCGAGCTCAAGGCCAACCACACCTTCATGCATGCGGCGTTCACCTTCCGCTTCGTGCCCTTCGCGCTGATCCTGACCACGATCGGCGCCGCGCTGGCGCTGCGGCGCGAATCCGCCGCGAGGCCATAGGAGGCGTCACCAGATCTGCGGCGGACATCGGGGGATCGGATCGACCGAGAACCCGAAGAGGAAGCGGGTCCGGATCTCCAGCCCCTGCGTGACCTGCTCCACCAGGTCGAGCGCGCGGCGCAGCTCCGTCGTGCCGTAATAGGTCAGGAGATCGGCCGCGAGGCCGGCCTCACCGGCTTCGATCAGGATGCGAGCGCTGCGCTCGATGCGCCGGTGCGATGCCAGCAGTTGGTCTTCGACGCCCTCCCACAGCGCCGTGACTTCAGGCAGGAACACCTCATGGTGCTGGAAGACGAGGTTGAGGAGCCGCTTGCAGGCCTGGCTGGCGGAGCGCGTCGATTCCACGCCCTGCGGCACCATGGAGACGGTGTCCCCCCGGCCGGCATGGCGCATGTCGAGAAAGCGCGAGGCTTCGCCGCTGGTGAGATAGCGGTGCTGGCGATATTCCTCCGGCACCTCGATCATGCCCATGAAGACGGGCACGAAGGGCGCGGCGACGGCGCCGGCCTGGGTATGCCAGAGAACGCGCAGCGCATCATGCGCCGGCTTGCCGAGCGGCACGACCTGGCCGTAGCCGGCGGTATCGCCCGTCAGCGTCGGCGTCCTGACCGCCCACAGCATATCGGGCATGCCGATCTTCTGCGACCGGGCGGCGCGGGCGGCCATCTCCGCCTCGATCCATTGCACGCCGGCCCAGCGCCCCTTGCCGTCGCCATAGATCGCATTGGCGTCGAAGGGGCCGCCCTGCCCGGCGTCGTACCAGCCCTGCTCCACCGCGAAATCGACGAAATGCGGCGGATAGAGGAAGTCGTCCTGCACGGGATCGTGGATCGGCACCTCGCCGACATAGCCGGGACGCGAGGCACGGATGCTGTCGGCACCGAGCCGCTCGGCCACCCACAGGCCGTGGCCGCCGGCGAATTCGATCACCACCCAGGCCTCGTCGGCGTCGGCGACGATGTGTGAATTGCCGCCATAGTCCGAATAGCCGTGGCGGGCGATGAGGCCGGCGATGAGGTCGACGCCTTCGCGCGCCGTGCGGGCCCGCTCCAGCACGAGGCGGGCGAGGTCGCTGTAGTTCGGCCCCGTCTGGTCCGGCGGCGTCATGGCGACGAGTTCCGGCCGCGAGGACGACCAGATGTCCCGCACCGCGACTCCGTATTCGTTGAGGCCGCCATTGGTGAGCGGCGCGGGCACGCCCTTGTAGTAGCTGTAGCTGACGCGGATGTGCCGCGCCGTCTCTCCGACCTGCGGGATGTCCGACAGCCGGCCGGGCATGTCCGCCTCGGGCGTGACGCCGACGCGGAGGGTGGCGCCGTCCGGATGCCGGCGGCGCGGCACGATCTCCAGCCAATGGCTCGACGGCTCGTCGCCATAGCCGGCGAGATAGGCGATGCCGTCGGCGGTGCGGTTCCTGCCGACATAGAGTCCGTAGCTCATGGCGGGCCTTCGCCGTTCGCGTTCAGGAGGCGGCGCGGAGGCCGGCGGCATCCCTGGCCGGAATCGGCCGGTCGATGAGCACCATATAGAGGATCGCCGCCACCACGGCGATGACGGCGCCGGTCAGCAGCGCCGGCACGAAGGACCCGCTGGCCTTGACGATGAAGCCGGTGACGGTCGGCGCCAGCGCCCCGCCGACATAGCCACCGAAATTCTGCATCGAGCCGATCGACGCCGTGGTGTTGGCCGGCGCCGCCACCGAGGCCATCGCCCAG
The DNA here is from genome assembly GCF_030814655.1 of Labrys monachus. NCBI lineage: Bacteria > Pseudomonadati > Pseudomonadota > Alphaproteobacteria > Hyphomicrobiales > Xanthobacteraceae > Labrys > Labrys monachus. The sequence goes on along the minus strand of NZ_JAUSVK010000001.1, from coordinate 2,695,998 downwards.
GCGGCCGAGCTCGAAATATACAGCAGGAACAGCGAGACCGAGATGCAGCCGATGGCCAGGCTGTCGTTCGGCGTCTCCGCGGCGACGGCGGTGAAGATCGCCGTGAGCAGGAGGGACGCCGCCATCGGATATTTGCGGGCGTTGAGCGGCGAGACGCCGCGGCGGGCGAGATAGTCGACCAGCCAGCCGCCGAAGATGCTGCCGACCACGCCGAACACGAAGGGAATGGCGCCGACGATGCCGGTCTTCGAAATGGTGAAATGGCGCTCCATCTCCAGGTAGCCCGGCAGCCAGGCCGTGTAGATCCACAGGACATAGATCGTGCCGAAGAAGCCGGCGATCATGCCCCAGGTGGTGCGGAAGGCGAACAGACGCTTCCAGTCGTCCCAGCTGACGCGATCGGCCACCGCGGCGTCGTCGCCTTCGCTGAGGAAGTCGCGCTCGCCCGGGGTCAGGTCGACTTCCGAGGGATTGCGGAACAGCGAATAGATGACGAGGGCGAGGACGATGCCCACGGCGCCCATGACGACGAACATCCAGCGCCAGCCGACGAGGAACATGACGGCGGTCAGGATCGGCACGGCCACTGCGGTGCCGAGCGAGGAGGCGCAGTTCCACAGGCCCGTCGCGGTGCCGCGCTGGCGGATGTTGAACCAGTCGCGGGCGACGCGCGCACAGGTCGGGAAATGCGGCGCCTCGCCGAGGCCGAGCAGGACGCGCGCGCCGATGAATTGCCAGAAGCTGAGGACGATTCCGCCGAGGACCTGGGCCAGCGACCATACGGTGAGGCCGCAGGTCAGCATCAGGCGGGGCCCGACGCGGTCGATCAGGGCGCCGGCCGGCAATTGCGCGAAGGCATAGGCCCACAGGAACGCCGACAGCAGCAGGCCCATCTGGGCGACGTCGATGCCGAGGTCGGCACGGATGAGCGGGTTGGCGACGGAAAGTGTCGCCCGATCGATGTAATTGAGGACCCCTGCGGCAATGAGAAAAACCAATGCGATCGTCTGAATTCGCCGGACTCGCGGCGTAATGGCTGCAATTTTCATTCTCTCCCCGACGTTTTCAATCGACTCGACGCACAATCCCTTTTCTGCAAGACGTAACGGCAATTCAGCCGGAGAACAACGCTGCGATGGAGCTGAGCGGGCTTTTACATCGCATACGCCCTCGTTGTCTCCGCTCTTGATTGATCCCCCGCGCCGATACAGCTCTAGATTGCATCGGGCACCCGCCTAGCCGGCCGATCGAGCGGTGCACCGCCATTGCCGGCAAGACGATCCCGGAAATCGTCTCGCAAACCCGAAGTCGCGATCGCGAAAAAATGCCGCCGCAGGAAGTTTCTTCCGGAATCGTACTGCTTATTTAGTTCGAGCAGGAACCGGAGCCCGTGGTGATGCGTTGCCCCGATGTTGAATTATTACCGCTAGGACAAAAAGCCATGAAGAAACTCGTTTTCGCAGCATTGATTGCCGTTGGCGGCCTTGCCGCCAGCGTGGGCGCATCGTCCGCCATGGCGATGGCGCCCGCTCCCGTTTCGCACACCGGTGCTTCCGCCGATGTCCAGGACGTTCGGTGGGACAAGCACCACAGGCACCATCACTACAGGCATCACCATTACAAGATGTACCCCAACAAGCGCTATCATCGGGGCGAGGGCAAGGATCTCTACTTCCACCACGATCCGCACAGCCAGTATCGCCGCGAACATCGCCGCATCCAGTAATCGCTTGCCATAAGCCGTGACGTTCACGGGCGGTCCCAGCGGCCGCCCGTGATTTTTTGTGTCCCCTTCTCCATGGTGGGACGAAGATCAAGACTGCCCCGGCTTCCATCGAAGGGGCTGCGCGAAATAGCGCTCCACCATGACGTAGAACACGATATCGGGCCGGTAGTCGTCCACGGTCTGCTCGAAATGGAGCGGGTCCTTCGGCGGCCTGACATGGTTGACGACCTGCTTCACATGCCGGAACGATGCCGTCCAATAGGGTGACAGGGCCGCGCCCATGGAATCGGTGATGACGAGGACGCGCTGGGGATTGGGCGCCGCCGGCGAAGAGGTCTCGACCGGCAGGGACTTGAATTCCGTCCGGCGGCCGCCCGGCACGGGCGTCTGCGTCCCGTCCGCTCCCACCACGTAGTAGGTGGGAAAGGGCTGCTTGTAGATCGGATAGGTCCAGATGTTCGGCTCGGCGAGGCTCAGGAGATCGGCCGCCTCGTTGCCGTAATCCTTGCGGCCGATGCCGGCGAGACCGCCGGTGCCGGCCAGCCTGATGCCGGGAATCTGCCCTCCGACGATCGAGGCGATCTTCTGCCAGGCCACGTAGCCGCCATAGTCCGTCCAATGCGAGTTGAGCGGCGAATAGGTATCGGCGGTTTCACGCGCCGCAATGAGTTCGGACCGGACGTCGAGGATGGAAACGCCGCGCTTTTCCGCGATCGCCAGGACGCGGTCGAAGAGCGTCGGCGTATCGGCAAAGCCCGGCGGGACAGGCCCGAGCTTGTCGAAATAGATGGTGCCCTTGGACGGCGCCACGATGAAGAACATGCAAATGCCGCGGTCCGACAAGTATTTCTGCTCGCCGGCGAGGTCGTCAACCCATTTTTCGAGGTCGGACGCCGGCGCATCGTAGCGCCTGAGATCCTCGTCATAGGCCTTGTTGTGGGCGTTGCCGAGGAACATGTAGCCGTCCCTGCCCATCATCAGCTGGTCCGGATTGGGGGAGATGCCGAGCTTGAACAGCAGATCATTGTAGAAATCCGCCCCGCCCTTCCACAGCGGCGTGGCACGGCGCAGCAGCTCCGTCTCGATCTTCATGGAATGGTCGCCGGCCAGCACCTTCCGGATGAAGGGGAGGAAGCCCGGCGACAGCACGGTGGCGAAAACCGGCACCAGCAGGGCGGCGAAGAATGCGGCGATGAGGATCGTCCTGCCCGTTCGCGGCGCCATCGCGTCAGAACCTGAAATAGAGGAAGGGGCTGTAGGCGCCGGAGAGCACCTTGAGGCCGCACGCGGACAGCAGGAGGCCGGCGACGGCGAGCGAGGCCGGCATCCACCAGGCCGCCGGAAGGTTCGCGGCCACCTGCGCACGCACCGGCATGCTGAAGACGAGGCCGGCGACCAGAGCGCCGGCGACGAGCGGGTCGATAAAGGTCGCCACCGGCCAGACGAAGGCGCCTCCGGGTCCGAAGCCGAACATCGCCTTGAGCATGCCGGCCGCGGCCGCGGCCGACTCGGCGCGGAACAGGGCCCAGCCGACCATCACCACCAGCATCGTATAGATGTGCCGCACGAAGCCGGGCACCGGCCAGCCGCCGGGATCAAACCGGCGCTCGACGAGCATGAACAGGCCGTGCCAGAGCCCCCACACGACGAAGGTCCAGGACGCGCCGTGCCACAGGCCGGTGAGGGCGAAGACGATGACCAGGTTGAGATAGGTGCGGCCCCGGCCGCGGCGGTTTCCCCCGAGCGGCAGATAGAGATAGTCGCGGAACCAGGCCGAGAGCGTCATGTGCCAGCGGCGCCAGAATTCGCCGATCGAGCGCGAGACATAGGGGTGGTTGAAATTCTCCGGGTATTTGAACCCCATCATGCGGCCCATGCCGATCGCCATGTCCGAATAGCCGGAGAAGTCGAAATAGATCTGCAGCGTGTAGGCCGCCACGCCCAGCCAGGCGGTTTCGAGGCTGAGTTCCCGCGGCGACAGCGCGAAGATCGCATCGGCGGTGACCGAGAGCGTGTCGGCGATCAGCACCTTCTTCGCCAGGCCCCGGATGAAGCGCCCGATGCCGGCGAAGACCGCATCGGTATCTGCCTTGGGGTCCGCCAGTTCGGCGGCGACGTCGGCATAGCGGACGATCGGCCCCGCGACCAATTGGGGAAACATCGACTTGTAGGCTGCGAAGGTCAGCAGGTTCGTCGTGCCGCGGATGGTGCCGCGATAGATATCGACGAGATAGCTGATGCCCTGGAAGGCGAAGAAGCTGATGCCGAGCGGCAGGACGATCCCGGCCATGGGCAGGAGATCATGCCCGCCGAAGAGCCTCAGCACCTCATTGGCGTTCTCCTCCAGGAAGCCGAGATATTTGAAGCAGGCGAGGAGAGCGAGGTTGAACACGACGCCCGCCACCAGCCAGCGCCGGGCCGCATGCTGCGAGACGGCGAGCCCCCTCCTGATGCGAAGTCCGAGCAGGAAATTGACCCCCATCGACACCAGCAGGATGGCGATCCGCCACCGCTCGCCGAGCGCATAGAAGATGAGGCTGCCCGCGAGGATCACAAAATTCCGATACCGGCTCCCGATCAAGAAATAGATCAGGAAGAATGCCGGCATGAAAACGAACAGAAAGCCATAGGAGCTGAAGACCATGGATCATCCCGTGCGTTTCCCACACTGAAATCTGTTAATCGATTCCCTCTGAATTGTCTTTCCCCTGGGCGATGGAAAGCTGTGGAACAGTGGAGACTTGGTCGAGCGTGATCACACGGAATTTTTGAGACGAGGCGGACGATCCGGCGCGCGCAAACCCGCTGCGGCCACGGTGAATCCGGACGCGGCCGCGGATCCGAGAGCACAGGGAAAGGGAAGAAGCACAGGGAAGCGCGCACAGGGTGCCGGCGCCGCTCGCAGGGGAGCGCGGAACCGTATCGCCGGTCTTCCGCGCGTCATGAAAAAGGGGGCAGACGGCGGCGGGTGCTGCCCGCGATGCCGTGCCGGTTGCCCGGCGTCGCCGCCGCGCCGATAGCCCGGCGCAAGGAAGCGTCGGCTGAACGTCAGCCGACGAAGAGGGGAACGCCCGTCCCGGGCGGGCGCCCGGCGTCCGGCACCGGGCCGTCAGGCGCCGTTGTCGAACTTGGCGATGGCGCCCTCGAGGACAGCGATGGCCTCGGCCACCGAATCGGCGCCGCCCTTCCTGAGGATGCCGAGCGCCTTCTCGACGGAATAGCGCGCACGCCGGCCCTTCGGCCCCGGGGCGCCCCTCGGCGGCAGATTGTCGTCCACCGCCCGGACGGCGGGGCCGTGAGCCCCCTTCTTCACCTCGGTGACCCGCGCCTGGATCACGCCGAACCAAGCCGCGATGTCGTTATCCTTGTCGCCGCGCGCAATCATGCCCAGGACGATGGAGGCGTCCTGGTTGGTCAGACCCGTTACAACTGCCATTTATTTTCCTTTGTCACCGGAGATGTCCGGCTTTTCCATGTACCTGCCCGCTCAGACGAGAGGGCCTCATTCCAGCGCGACGTCATCCGGCGTCTCGCCATACCGCGCCAAGACCACCGCGTCCTCGAAATCACCGAGGCTCGGATCGCCCGCACGCGAAAAGGCGATGGCCCCGGCATATTTGCCGATGGCGGCAGCCGCCCGGGACTTGGCCGCGCCGGCGCTCGGCGCTTCGGCCGCCTCACCGGAAACCAGATCCCCTTCATCGTTGCGGATGAACGGCAGCACCGCGTAATAGGTGACCTTCGCCATCTGATACCACTCCCGGTAGACACCTGCGCCTCGCCTCGTCCGTACGGGGCCGTTGCGGGGGACAATAGCCCCGGAAGAAGCACGGGTGCGCAGACCCGACACTCGGAACATCGATCCCGAGAGGAATGCCGCTCGAATATTTCTCAAGAAAAAAGCGCTGCAAGAAAAAGGCCGGACTTTCGCGCTATTTCCATAAATAAAATCCGGTGCGATCCTAGACGGGATACAGACCGATTGCAATGGCGAGCCGAGCCGCGCGACGATTTGAGCTTATCGGCGAGGGGGAGCCGGACTGGATTACACGGAAGACGGAGACCTCCGCGACACCGATGCGAAAACACGGACGCGACGAGGCCCGGGGCTTACCCTGCGGACTTGCCGGTGATCGACGGCCAAAAAGTGCCGACATGAAAGCAAAGCGGCACCGTCCGCCCGCCTCCCCAAGCCGGGGATCGGGCCGCCCGCGCCGTGGCGATTTGCGAAACGGGGGCGGGCGAAGCGCTTCAGCCCGGCATGGCCTCGGCGGAGGGCGACAGCGCGGGCAGGGCCGAGACGCGCCGCGCCTTCTTCGCCCGCCGGGCCGGCGCGCCGGAGAGGTCGAAGATCCCACGCCACATCATCTTCATCGAAGCGCTGCCGCTGGAGGGGGCGTGCCTCTCATAGGCAACCTCCTGGAATGCATCCAGCGCCCGGACATAGCGCGTGGCGAGCGGGTGGCTGCACGCCGCGAGCCTGCGGATCTCCTCTCCCGGCGTCATGCCGAGGCCGGCCGCAATCAGCTCGGCGCTGATCGCCGCCATCTCGACGCGCAACCCGCCATAGCGTTCCTCAACGCTTGATGCGTGGCGTTCGGCGGTATGGTCGGGCATATCGGTACCTGCAAAAACAGAAAATATTCGTCCCGGCCGCGCGATACTGACGCTGCGGCCGAAGGCGGGGGCGGAACAAACCCGCCGTCAACATTTTGTCACCTTACCTAAGGGAATCACACTTTGTCAACGGGAACGGCCGGGCCGCGCGAGCGTTCGGAAGGAGCGAGCTGCATCCGAAGCCCCGGTTGCAAGGGCAGCAGGCCCGGATGAGGCGAGGGCCAGCCGCATCGTCCTCACGGAAACGTTATTCCCCCCGGGAAACCCCTGTCCACGCTATCCGTTCCTCGAACGATACCCTGCGATCGCGCGTGCGGCGGCAGGAATATCGGCAGATCGTCATCGCGCATCGCGGCCGACGGCGCGCGGCGGCAAACCGGCACGGGAACGTTCATGCTCCTCTCGCGGTTATCCGGCTGGCCGATACGCGACCGCGGGGCGCCTCTCGATGCGGCGCCGCCTCTCTTCGTCCGGACACCTGTGCCGGAAGGGTGCCCCTACGCGCACCGACAGCCAGGCGCGCAATCTCGAAAGCGCCTGCGGGCCCGCGCAAGATGTCCCGCATGTGATCGTCGACCGACGAGGTAGGGAGGGAAAATGACCGACCGTGAAAAGCTTTCCGCAGCGGAAATCGAGCGCATATGCCTGTATGCGCTCCGAGCCTCACCTGGCCTTGCCGATATCGAGGAGGTCCGCGTCGGGCCGTTGAGCGATTCGTCCGGCTTCACGTGGAAATTGATTTCGATCACCCCCGTGCCGGAGCCCATCGCCTATGACAATGCGCTCCATGCCATCCGGCCGATCCAGGGAGCCTACGACCTCCTGGGGCAGGAACCGTGATGAAAGCCGTCGCGCTCCGAAAGCGAACGCCCAGTCGCGCCGGTATCGTCCGGCGTCAGGCCTGGGCTTGATCGCCTCGGCCGGGGCACCCTGCCCCGGCCGGGCTGCCGGCACGTCGAACGCCGCCCGCCGGCTCAGCGGTAGCATTCCGGCACCTCGTCCCCGCCGACGAAGGCGATGTCGCCATGGGGCCGTTCCTGCCGCGGCTGAAAACAGTCCGCCCGGCGTCCCTTCGCGAAAACGATGTGGGAAAGGTCGAGGGAATCGCCGAAGGCTTCTCCGGTGGCTTCGAGATACATGGTCCATCGGCGCCTGAATCGTTCCGTGAAGAGATCCGGATCCGATGCCCGGACCCGCGGCCACGCCTCGGCGAAATTCTTCCGCCACGCCTCCATCGTGCGCTGGTAGTGCGGCCAGAGATTCTCGACGTCGAGAAGCATGAGCCCGGCCTGGTCGAAAGCCCGCAGCGTATCGGGCAGGCTCGGCACATGGCCTCCCGGAAAAATATATTTGAGCGTCAGCAGGCCGGTCATCTGCCGGACCATCCAGCTCGTGGTGGAGACGACGCCGAGGCCCCCCTCCTTCAGAGAGGCCGCTATCGCCTCGGCCCACAGGCGGTATTGCTTCAGCTTGTAGCCGGCATGCTCCTGGACGCCGATGGAGACGAACCGATCGAAGCGGCCGGCCTCCCGCACGATGTCCCGGTGGTCGCCCTCCACCAGACGGATCTTCCCGTCCACGCCATGCCTTCGAAAGCGTTCGAGCATGTAATCATTCTGCCGTCGCACGGGGTTGTAGACGGTGACCTCGACGTCGTAGCGCTTCGTCAGATAGATCGGCAGGTAGCCCCAGCCTGCTCCGACATCGACCACCTTCATGCCGGGTTCGAGGCGCAGCTTGCGGCAGATATATTCGTAATTGTTGAATTTGGCCTGATCGAGGGTCTTCGTCTCGGGGGTCCACAGGCCTTCGGAATAGCCGACGGTGTGTCCCAGCATGGCTTCGAACAGCACCGGCGGCAAAGCGTAGTGAAAATCCGCATTGCGGGCCGCCTGCGCATGGTCATCGCCGTTCTGCCGCCATTCCTGTGCCTGTTGGCGCATCTCGATCAGCGGATTGCGCAGCATGCGGGCCCAGGACCGGGGCGAGGCGAGCGCGCTGGCGTGCCCCAGCCTGGCCAGCGTCGCGATCGGCTGGTCGCCTTCCAGGTCGACGTCGCCGCTGACGAAGCTCTCGAACAGGCCCTCGTAGAAGAACAGGAGCGTGTGCCATTCCCCGCGACGATTTCGAAACCTGACGGAGACCTCGTTCTGCTTTCGGCTCGGAGTGGTCCGGCAGACCGAACCATCCGCAAATTCGACGTCGAGTGCCGTATCCTTGGACTGCCCGCCGACCTCCTCGAAAATCTTTCGCAGCAACGATCGTGCGATCATGACTATCCCTCGCAGACAGCTATCCAGACCCGACTTGCAAAATGGACTCTCAAAATGTCTTCCGGATACAAGCCCTCATACTCGACACTAATGCATTGACTTGGCAGAAATCTTTCGATCAAGCCGCCAATCGCCCCGTCACCCGGGCGGCCTGCCGGCGCCGGGAAGCGGCGATCCTCTCCCGCGCGCTCACGATTCTGCGGCCTCCGACTGCTGGAGCCGTTCCCCCCAATCGCGCATGCTCAGCAGCACGGGCGCGAGCGACTGGCCGAGTTCCGTCAGCTCATATTCCACCTTCGGGGGAACTTCGGGAAACACCGTCCGCTTGACGATCCCGTCGGCCTCGAGCTCGCGCAGCTGCAAGGTGATCATCCGCGGCGTGGCCGAGGGCGTGACGCGGCACAGGGCGTTGAAGCGCAATTTGCCGTTCAGCAGATGGAAGACGAGGACAGGCTTCCAAACGCCCCCGATGACGGAGAGCGTCGCTTCGACCGCGCAGCCGGTGCGGCCGGCCTTGCGCTGCCTCGATCGGCGGGCGGCACTATCATCCATGATCCTACATGTCCCGTTTGTGCGTACTGCCAAAGTCCATCCTGCGCCGCTATGTTCCGGCCTGAAAGCGCAAATTCGCGAGCGGCCGTGACGGCCCGCGTCTCCGGAGGCACGCCATGGACGGCATCGAATATATCGGCCTCGTCGCCAGCAGCCTGGCGACGCTCGCCTACCTGCCGCAGGTGGTGAAGACGTGGCGCACCCGCAGGGCGAATGATTTCAGCCTGTCCACGCTGCTCATGATCGAGGCCGGCACCGCCCTCTGGATCTTCTACGGCGTGCTGCGGGGCGCCCCGGCGATCTGGCTCGGCAACGGCGTCACCTTCGCGCTCGCCGGTCTCATCCTGTCGATCAAGATGGAAAACGTCCTGTCCTGCAACAAGCGAACGCAACCATAGCGGATCATGCCGATGACGAAGGAAGACTTGCTGGCGCAGTATCGAGGCTACATCGACTGCCTGAACAGACGCGACTGGTCGCGCCTCGGCGATTATGTTGCCGACGATGCCCGGCGCAACGGCGAAGCGCTCGGCCTCGCAGGCTATCGCGGCATGCTCGAAGGCGACGTCGCGGCCATTCCGGACCTCCGGTTCACCATCGATTTCCTCGTTTGCGACCCGCCCTCCGTCGGCGCCAGGCTTCTGTTCGATTGCACGCCCATAGGCGAATTGTTCGGCCTGCCCGTCAACGGCAGGCGTGTCGCCTTCACCGAGAACGTCTTCTACCGGTTCAGCGGCGGAAGGATCCAAGCCGTCTGGTCGGTGATCGACCAGGCTGCGATCAAGGCGCAGCTTCAGCCCGGGGCGGATGAATGACCCGCTTGGGTGGGGCAGGAGCGGCCGGGATGAGACGCGGCCCTTCGTGTCTCCTGGGACCGCGGGCGTCTCGCCCGCCCTGGAAACGCCGCGCTCGCCGATTGAAACGTCGCACTTGGGGGTGGCAAGAGCGGACGAGACGCCCGCGCTCCCAGGGAAGAACACCAAACCGGCGACGACGCGGTTTGTCATCCCGGACGCGGTGCTGTCATCCGTGACGCATCGCAGATCCGGGATCGCGCGCAGAAGGAACCTCATCCTGCACGCGGTCCCGTGTCTGCACCGCACCCCTGCGGGGTGCCGTGCGCACGGGATGACGGATGATGGCTCTGCAGACATGCGTCTTCGTCGCCGCGCCCTGAGCGGGCCGGATTGTGCACGGGGAAGATCGGGGCGGCGACGGCTGGTCTCGTGTCAGCCGTGGTGCGGTATAGGATCGTGGTCGTGAGGAATCGTGGCCTGGCATGTTGTGCAAGGCCGCCGTCGCCCCTTTCCCGCCGGGCCAGACGCGCCAACAGGCAACGCGCCGGGGCTCGGCTCTTTCCCATCGATCCGGATCGGGCCTGCGGCCCAAACCCGGACTGCCGGACGGGAGGCATCGCCGGCGCCGGAGGGCACGGTTCCCTCCATCACCAGTCCTGCCGGACAGGCCACGCATCCCGACACGGCTTCCGGGCCAGGGAAGCCGATCGGCATGCGCAAGCCTCACCCACGGAACGGCGGGACAGGGGCCTTGGCGGACGGCTTATATCTTCGCCGCACCCCGCCGGCCGAACAGCCGGGTCCCCGTGCTGCTGCGGCCGCGGACGCTGCGGGCCGGGTTTGCCGGCCGCCGGCGTCCGACAAGGCGATCCGGCCTGGAAGGCCCACCCTCCCGTCCTTGCGGACGATACGGCGGACGGCCGGCGCCTCTCCTGTCTCGCGCGGGATCGAGGGCAGGCCCGAAGGCGGCCCGATCCCGGCAAGTTCCTCATCAAGCCCCGTGTACAGACCTGACGGCCGGGTGATCGCACACCCGGCGCTACCGGATGTCGGCGGTCCCGGCATTGCGCCTGAAGAAGACGCAATGGGGCGGTCTGCAGCGATCCCTCTCGGCGCCGGCCCCGTCCTGGTTTCCAAGCCAGGACGAAAATGGGAGGGCGCCTCGATGCGGATGGCGCGCCGCAGGCGAACCGGGATCGGCCGGAGTGGGTGGAAGGCACGGGACGGTATCGCGAACCTTGGCCCCGCCGCGCTTCATTCCAGGCAAAAGTAGGCCATGCGGAAAGGCAGATGTCAAGCTTTGTACATGTTTTGTTCGAGGCGATGCGATCCTGACCGTTCGGAGATGGACAATTGACGCCTGAGGAGCGCTTCGGCCACCTCTCGAATGCCCGCGACGTGAGGATGCCACGCGCCGACCGGCTCGCCGCTGCGACCGGATTTTCAATTCAACATATTGATATCAATGTAATTCTTCGATTCCTGACGTTTCGTCACCGAAGGTAGAACGCCGCCGTGCGAAAGTGGAAAACAGGCCTCGATCCGCGCGACCCGCCCTCGCCGCCGCGGCGGGCCGGTCACCGGTAGACGCTGCCATTATTGCGAGGGTGGTACTCGACGCCAAAGGGGCATGCGGAGTAAAGCAGGTCGTCGTGGCAATCCCGGAGGTCAGCGTTGACGGAAGAGTCCGAGCTTTTGACCGGCGACTGGCTTGGCACTTATTATTATCCGAGAACACTCGAGCCGGTGGCCTTCGAAGCCAGTCTGATCGAATTCGATGGCATTCTTACCGGTACGACCAGCGAGGTTTTCCCTCTTCCATCGCACGGCGAGCGGAAAATACAAGGACATCTCGACGGCGAACGGTCGGGTGACGCCGTGCGTTTTTCCAAGGTCTATGTGGGCGCATCGGGACCGCATCGCCGAGAAATCTTCTATGCCGGCACGATCTGGGATAGGAGCACACGCATAGAGGGCACCTGGACACTCGCGAACAGCTGGTCCGGCGTTTTCAAGATGACACGCATTCGGCAGAAGCAGGCTTCGTTCCGCCGCCGGTTGTTCGAGGAGATCAAGGCATAAGCCATGCCGCATCGGCGTTGCCGAGCTGCTCGACCATGCCTGTGCGCTCGGCCTGGAGGGGCATCATCGATTACGGGGACAGTTTACTAATTAGCCGATTCCAGCTATGATAATAGTATGGGTCGCATCGCTCGTCTCGTGGTTCCCGACGCCGTTCATCACCTCACGCAGCGCGGCAATCGGCGCGAGAGAGTGTTCTTCGGCGATGACGACTATCGGGCCTACGTGGATCTCTTGCGCCTCTACGCCCCGAAATCCGGCACGCGTGTGGTCGCCTGGTGTCTCATGCCCAATCATGTGCATCTTCTCGTCATCCCCGACGCGGCTGGCGGCCTGCGGGCCTTGCTTGGCGAAGTGCATCGCCGCTACACGGCGCGCATCAACGCCCGCAACCGCTGGACCGGACACCTATGGCAGGGACGCTTCGGCTCGGTGGCGATGGACGAGGACCACTTCGCGCATGCCCTACGCTATGTCAGCCTCAACCCGGTGCGCGCCCGACTCGTCGCCAAGGCCGAGGAGTGGCCCTGGTCGAGCGTCCGCGCCCATCTCAGCGGCGAGAGCGACGGCCTGACCGAACTCGCCCCGGTGCTCGACCGCTTCCCGCACTTCGCTGATCTCCTCGGCAGCGAGGAGGACGAGGCAGCGGCCAACGCTCTTCGCCTCGCCGAGTCCACCGGACGGCCGCTCGGAGCGGCCGCCTGGGTCGCAGATTTGGAGGCCCGCACAGGCCGGCCGCTGCGACCGCGGAAACGTGGCCCGAAATCAAAACTCATTAAGTAAACTGTCCCCGTAATACCCCCCGTAATACCGCACTGGGGCTGGAGCACGCAAGATCTGGCCCGCGAGGCGGCGGTCGGCGTCAACACCGTCAACCGTTTCGAGGCGGGCCAGGACGCGCGCGTCAGCAGTGTGGACAAAATGCGATCGGTGATGGAGGCGGCCGGCGTGATCTTCGTCCCCGAGAACGGCGAGGGGCCGGGCGTGCGGCTGCGCAAGACGGTCGCCGATATCACATTCAGGGTGACGCTGTAGCCGCGGCCGACCCGCTCGGGCCGCGCCGAGCTAACCTGGAGCGATCGAGGCCGCTAATCGCGTAGCCCGCACCAATTACACTTTTTCTGGCGCGACCGCTGCGTCATAGATCATCGGCAAAATGCACTCGGCGATTAAGTCTGTCACTAAGGCCGCTTCAGGTGTGTCCTCTGCGGGAACGCCTTGCATCAAACCATGAGACGGATCTGCCGGCCACGGTGCTTCTGCGTCAAGCGGGGCGTGAACTAAAGATAACACTACCGCCCGTTGAGCGTTCTCATTGATATAGCGCGTGGTATGGCCGACGTTGAGAGCTACAAGCTTTCCTGTCTTTGCATAAGTTAACCTCGCCACCGCTCTAATACTGGCAACTTGGTTCTCTGTAGGAGCATCAAACCACTCCATCCAGTTCACAGAAGAAGCATTATTGTCTCTTGGGCGCGCTAGAAAGCCTTCACCGTTCACGATGCCGTCTTGTATGTGCCTAGGTGCGATATACCTGAGCACATGATCTGCTTCCGGCATGACTTTTCCGGGTTCCGGCAAAGGTTTATCAACCAAGAAGGAGCTCCGTGGCTCCAGTTTCGTGAATTATAGCGAGTATATTAGTCCGCGCGCCAACGCCAGCCTGACGCAGTATATTCTGATGCTCCCTTTGATATTTAAAGATTACAAACTGAATTTGGCCACCTCCCAAAAATTGCAACCCTATTTGCTCACGTTGCTCGCTTTTCCAGAGAGCGCGGAGGTTTCCATTGTCGTTTAAGAAGAGCGACGGGCGGGCGGTAGGCCGAACAGATCGCATGAAAGCAAGAAATTCAGAATGCGATGCCTCAGAGAACGGAACGCTATCAATTTCCGCCTCAACTCGCAGAAACTGTATACGCTTCAAAAGCTCAAGCTGCCTACGCGCGTGGGCGGCCATCGCCGATTTTTCCCTCGTTTGGAAAGGGGCGAGTTGATCGATCGTCACCGTTGAAGCGGTCGTGTTCGCTTGTGTCACGACAGCTTGTCTGCGGCTTTGCGCAGGCGGCGCCCTGTCGACAAAACTATCTGTCGGCACGTATAGCGAAACGTCGGGAGGAGGGGCGAAGGCGGTAGCCGAGGATAGGTCGCTAAACATGCCGAATCACACCGGTTGCCAATGGTCACGTTGAATATCGGGATTTGTCATGGCCGTAAAGCATTGGCCTATCATTTCGTGCGCTTTAATATACCAACCATCGGCCGTAACTTTAGTTGCTGTTCCTAATGCGCCGATTGCACGCAATTCGAACACTAGAACTGGCACACTAGCATCTGTAATTTTTCGTCCACTTCGTACGGAGAGGTTCAACGTTAAGTCCGTGTCCAATCTATAAGCTGTCACGTAATTAAAGTCTGGAGCACCTTCGACATTAACACCTAAATGCGGGATTGACATACTAGATATCAATCGAGATGTATCAAAGCTATTTTTCCAATACTCATTTTTCTCAATCAAATTGCTATATGTCAGTTCAGAAATCTGGATATTTACTGACTCTATTGCCAGTTCCCTCTTGAGGAATTCTAAGTAAATAGAAAAATATTTATCAAAGAAAGATTTAACAACGCCATAATGTGGATATTCCCCACTCCCCTTGCGCCAATTAACAATGAAGGCATTCTTCTGAATTTGAATTAACATAGATTCGTCTTCTGACAAAAGCCAGAAACGAGGCATAGGATAGGGCTCATTAGTTAAACCAAACTGAAATGAGATATTTGGTGCAGATATTGGAAGGGATAGTTCGGGCTGCTGCTGTATCTTTGGAAAATCGCTACGCACTTCAGCCCAAAAAAGACCTACGTGCTCAGAATGAAGCTGGAGTATCGGCTGATCAAAATACGCCCCGATGATCAATTCATTGATCGGAGCGTTTTTATATTTCAATTGCATAAAGATCATCCTTTGCCACTACCAGCAGCTCTCATTCGCAGGCCGTCCTTCGCTTGCGACCAATGATACACTTTGTGCGTGGTGGCTCACAACAAAACGGAAAACAAAATTAAGGGGCGACCTAAGCGGCCTGAGGCGGCCTGCTGTCACCTGCGCAGCAACGGCGCCAAGAGCTGAGCCAGGCGCTCCGCGCGAGCCTCCTCAGCGTCTATGATCTCGTTGAAGGTTGGATGGTGCGCGGGCCCGTGGAAATGGATCAGGAACCAGGCGACGGCGCCTCCCAAGACGATGATTGCCCCGCCGCAGCCGACGGCGCTGGCGGCAGCGACTTCCCAAAAGCTCAACATCGGTTCCCCCATCTTTATGGACGGCCGCCGGTCAAAGCGTCGGTTCGAAGGCGCCGTTTTGCCGATTGTGCTCACGGCCTCGGGCCTTAGATGCCACAATGAATCAAGCCAAACTGCTGTCAATGCCGCCTGAGTCGGGCAGCGGATGGCCTGTCCACGACGGGCCAAATCGGTGCTGCCCTGGTGCTGCCCCGGCCAAACGGCAACCCGCCGCTCTGTCGTGCTGCCGTCATAACTATTTGATTTTTAAGGGAAAAATGGTGCTGCAAGAGAGGATTGAAATCGGCAGCACCGCGAACATGCTATTGTTTTTACTTGAGAATTTTGAGCCGCGACGGCTCTCACTGTACCAATCTTCTGGACCAACGCAAGTAGGCTTTGGAGGCCCTTCGTGGGTCCCCATTTTGGCCTAAAGGTGCCCTGCGACAACTGCGATAAGCATCGCAGCGGGGACGAAGATCACCTGAGCGACGATGGTTCCCGCAACGCGCGTTCCCGCAAGCCAGACGACTGCGCGGCGAAATGAAGCTTCGGTGGTCCGCCCTTCGACAACATCGTCTGTCATTATTGATAGGTGCGGATCGATGAACACGAACAGGGCAATCGTCGCAAAGCCATTGATGACGGACGACAGCGTGCTGGCGGTGACTCGATAGGCCGGATTGAGCGAACCGGCATAGAGAGCCGCAAAGACCGCGACGGTGATCAGAGCCTGGGCGGTAATGTTTAGGATGATGACCGACGACGAAATCTCCGAGCCGCTGCGCATGTCCTCCAGATGGGGTGCCGAGGGAATTGTTACGGCGTCTCGGATGTAGGAAAGGCCTCCCCTAGCGAACCCGCGAAGGAGCAGCTGGGGAATGGATCGATTGACCTGGAAGTGCCTTACGGCCTGGCTGAAGATGCGCTGAAACGTTGACACGGCGATTGTGCCGACAACAGTAGCCAAGGTTGCAGAGAACAGGAGCCACCCAAAATCCGCCAACAGGTGATTGGGAATACCACCCTGCAACGTGGCTTCGATGCGCTTGGCGAAGAATGGTCTCTAAAACGAGTTGGACGTCAGCGAGACAAGAACCAATACGTTGAAGAGAACAAACGAGATGGCAATCCGACTAGTCCTGACGCCCTCAATTCGTACAGCGTAAACGAACGTACCGATGAGGTGAATGTATGCATCACATTGTAAAGCGGAAGGCCCCGGCAAGAGCGTATGGCGCGGCAACGGCTCATCAAATCAATTCTCGGCTGAGACCAGCGAGGAGGCGAAGCTGGTACAGTAGGCAGGAGAGATGGATAGCACGCTTCGCCTTACTCCCCCTGCCATTTTCGGTTGACCAAAGGCACCTCTTAATGAAGTTGGGAATTTCAATGACGTCGCCAACTTTGCGCAGGTGCGCCCTATAGCCGAAAGCCACTCGCCAACCGGCAGCCGGCAGCCGGCAGCCGGCAGCCGCAATCAAATATCTGCACTATAAAGGATTAGATAGTATATCTTCAACCATCTCC
Organism: Labrys monachus; assembly: GCF_030814655.1. NCBI lineage: Bacteria > Pseudomonadati > Pseudomonadota > Alphaproteobacteria > Hyphomicrobiales > Xanthobacteraceae > Labrys > Labrys monachus. The sequence continues at coordinate 2,679,139 of NZ_JAUSVK010000001.1, read as the reverse complement.
GCCACCATTTCGGGGAAAGACTCCTCAATGCAACGATGTGCACGATTGATAGTAGGCCACAGCGCGTCACCCTTGTTGCCTTGGGAAAGTGATACCCAGTGCGTTGGAAAATACCTCACCAGCATTCCAAGCACAAATGCGATTATATACATCATGCATAATTGGGAATACCGTTTGCCATTAGGCATGGGCGCCACCAAAAATAGATTTGGAATTGTTCCAAACGTCTTATGTAGATATGAATGGAGAAATTGAGGAATATTCTCATTTGTCAGATCCGAATTGCTATCTATAATTATAATATTACCAGCCTCTTGAAATGAATATCCCATGGAATAATATTCATCCTGAAAATTTTTGAAGGTTTTAGCTTGAACCTTTATGTTTATACCTTTATTTGGTTCGTAATTCATATCGTTTATGTCAGAATAGAGAAGTTTTTCTCCCAGAATTTCGTGCTCCTTTCGAAGATCCGGCATGCGTCGTGTGATTTCTCCAAATGAGAATTCGTCCCCTATGTCCACTCTTGGGTACTTCAATCTCCAATCCACAGCGCTTGAGTTGACGTGGATCGGAATGCGACTTTGTGTATGCTCAGCGAAATCGGAAAACAGCCCAGAACAAGTACGAATCTTTAGCCCGTACAGGGCGGCTATACCGACAGATAGCTCGCCAGAAAGCTGATTGCTCCAGTCAACCGTCTCAAGTCCATGACCCTTGCTAAGGCCCTCTTCGCCGCCATCTCGTCTAAGAAGCAACGTTAGCGCTCGTGCGAGACTGGCGACGCCGTAAAACGTCAGTAACGGCTTGACAGAATTGGCAGAAGAATTCGAATTTCTGAAGAACTCACGAGACTGTGCAGCCGCAGCAGTAATCTCCTTTGCACGGCGTGCATTCAATTCACGGCCATGAATCTTTTTGAACCACATCGAAACAAGATCACGGCTCTCGAACGACAGGAGTTGTTGCCAAGTTTCTTGTTGCATCGTTGCTGGCACTCTCGGCTAAATCAGCTTGCAGACGTTAAAATGGTGGACGACCCGCAAGGATCGAAGGCTAAATTTGCTCTTTCCCTTCTGCGGCGTTTCTTGCCGGTGGTAAGGTCTACGCCCTCCGGAAAGTCTTCTTTGCGGAATGATATAAATCTTCACAATCGCTCAGAGTGAAGCGTCCATATATTAGATCGGTGCCGCCGGGATGGCCCACGCCGCAAGAGCGCCGCGAGTTCAGCAGAGCCGCCCGCATGCTATTGATTTTGACAGGCAAATTCTCGGCCCAACAATTGGCACCGTACCAAACTTCCGGACACGTGCAAAAACAAGTAGGCTGCCTTCCGAACGGCTGCTTAGAACAACGTCAAGTGGTTTTCTTAGAAGTGGTGTCGATGATTGGCTTAGCCCTTGGCGTGCTGCTCGTTTGATTTTGGCCGGCGCTAGCAACTGGCTTGGGCATAGGTACGCTAATTCTCGGTGCCGGTATCAATTGGCTGTCGGCAGCGACCCAGCACTTTGTGTCCGTATCCTTATTTGCCACTATTTCCCCCTCTATTTTCACCCGAAGCGCTGGTAGGCTTGCTGCTGCTAGACGGAGAAGCGGCCTGTTGAGGCGCAGTCGGGCGTTTGGGCATCGGAACGTTTGCTCGCGTTACCTGTAGCAAAGTACTGCTCTCCTCAAGATAGCGAGGCTTTTCCTTATCACTTGTCATTGTTTTCTTTCCCGCTTGCGGCTGCCTTTGGTTTCACATCATCAGGGATTGGAGGGGGAGAGGCCGCGCCGGACGGCATAGGAATGGAAAGTTTGGGCGAGCCGACAAGGGTGCTCCTTCGCAATTCCCCCCATCGGGCTGCCTTATGAAGGTCTGCGCCTTCAATCCTCTTTGTCATCTGCTATCCCTCCACTAAATATTGCACTTTAAAATAGGTAGCCGCATCCTCTTCCGCCAGGGACTGGCGTTTGTCATTGACCGGCAAGCCATCTGGAAAACATTTGGTCTCATGATCGTGTAGCAACCTAGACAGTCTGCGCCATCTCTCCATGATGTCAGGAGCAGGGACCTTCCCAGCGTAAATTTCATACCATTCAAACTCCGCGTCGATTAGGATTTTCTCGACCGAAGATACGAACTCACTCGCTAGATGGCGATTCTTGACCTGAGGAAGATAATCTTTAGCAGCATCTAGAACTTGTGTTGCACCGACTACCACCCCCCATACGATAGCATACTCCTTCCATATAATCCAAGCACCAATCGTTGCACTTGTCGCAACTGCCTTGAACAACCCTATCGATCTTATCCACTGTGAATGCTCATCTCTATACCTCCGTACATAACAAGCGACTATCTTCACAAGAACGAGTTGATTCCAATAGCGCTGCTGTTCACTGTGTCCATTGTCATTCATCTTATTAGCCGCCGGATTATTTAAAAATTGGACTTAGCGTACCTTATATCTTTTGCGAAGTAAAAAATCGCCAAATATTAGATTTTGTCGCTGGTCTAGGAAGAAGGCCACCACCTGCCTGCCAATATAGACTGCCAAACACTGAAAGCCTGGTAGCTTGACGTATGTAGCAGCCTTCGTCTTGAGCGTCACGTCTCCACAGTCCCTGGAAGGGCTCGGGTATGAAGACGTTAGGACCGCCCTCTAGCGCGTCGAAATGTTTTGCCGGAAAAATCTGAGACATGACCTCGACGGAGATGAACGCGCGTTCCCCCGTGCCCCCACCTGCGGTATCATGGACAGTAACCCGCGCGACACGGCGGACGGTTTGCCGGGCAGACGCGGACGTGCTGCTAGGTGGCCTTCAGGCAGGACGAAGACGAGGGGACGCCACCACCCCAACCTTTAGCGGGTAGCTACTGCCATGAGCGAAGAATGCCGAGCACCTCGGGAAGAATAATGAGATGCGCCTCTTCGCGGATCAGGCCCTTGATTTGGTAGAGGCTCTCATAGTTGGTCATCTTATGCCTGACATGGCTGTCGATGGTAATCCCCACGGCGCGCCCTATCGGGGTTTTCGTCTACCATGGGCGTCAGGCCACTTGGCGTGCAATCGTTTCCTTGGTCTCTTCAGGGCAATGGGAATGCCGCTGCCGCATGTGCAGTAGCACCTCATCAATGGTGAAGCGCTTCGATGTTCCGCCCTTCTTCGCCATCGTTACAGCTTCCGCCCCAGGCTATCCCCTGTCGCTACCGAGCCGCTTCAGTTCCTCCAGAAGCCCGTTCGCGAACGCTGCGCCAGCCCCTAGCACCACCTAGAGCGGCACCCCAATGGCTGTGCCCAGGGCGGCAATTCCCGCGCTCTGACCACCATCAAGCGCGATGCCTAACCCAGCGCCCACGAGACCAGCACTAGCCGAGCGGCTCCGATTGCCCAGCCGACTTCCTTTACCTTCGCCGCTATAATGCGCGTGGCAGGCCACACGACCTTGGCCGATGCGGTGAGCGCTATCGCCGCCTTGGCCTTTCCTGCTCGCGTCCTATCGCTGTCTCGTATCGCCAGCAATTGCGAGGCCCACGCCTGAAGCGCAAGCCGCTCTTCGTCGGTTGCCTTCTCTACCACCAGGAAGGCGAGCGCCCGCTGGCCCGTGTCAGCGCCGTTGGCGTGGCTAGGCGTTGTGCTGTCGTCCGTGAATGTCGGCGCCCAAGCCGCCTGTAGTATTGACGGAGCATAGCACGGGGAAAGGGAGGAGCCCAACCCAGACGCTCGTCCGCAGGGGTATACCGCAACGGACACTCGGATGTGTGGGTTAGGGGTTGTACGCTAGGGTTGACTTCCATCTACGGACATGCATTTCTACGGACAGTACCCTTTCGTACATCAGTTGGAATGTTCGTCACCATGTCTCGCACCGTCCTTTACGCCCGCGTCTCGACCACCGAACAGAACATCACCCACCAGCGCACCCAAGCCGAACAGGCAGGGTTCAAGGTCGATGAGGTTGTTTCGGATGATGGCGTATCCGGTATTGCCACTACGCTCATGGAGCGCCCTCAGGGCCGCAGGCTGTTCGACATCCTCCGTGCGGGCGACACCCTAGTGGTGCGCTGGGTAGACCGTCTCGGCCGCAACTATCAGGATGTCTGCGACACTATCCGAGAGTTCATGCGTCGGGGAGTTGTCATCCGGACGGTTATCAATGGACTGACCTTCGACGGAGCTACGAAAGACCCCATGCAGCAAGCCGTCAGGGATGCCCTCATCGGCTTCATGGCGGCCCTTTCGCAGGCCCAGGCGGAAGCTACCAAGGAAGCCCAGAAGGCCGGTATAGCAGCTGCCAGGGCCAAGCAGGAGGCAGGTGAGAAGGGAGCATATCTTGGGCGCAAGCCGAGCTTCAGCCGGGAGCAACTGACGACCGTCCGGGATATGCTGGCAGGCGGAGCGGGCACGTCGGAGATTGCCAGGGCTGCCGGTTTGACGCGGCAGACGGTTATCAGGGTGAGAGAGGAGCCCGCGAAGGCGGAAGATTCGTTGGCCGCTTGGGGGCTGTGAGGAAGCCCTGACATGACCTTCTAACGCCATGTAAGATAAACGGTGTACCCATCCGTATAATTGTCGGAGCCGCCGACACTTCGCCTATGCATGCCGTCTCTCCTGTCGGGATGATATTTCTTGTATATCGCCTTCCCAGCTGGCTGCTTGATCTGCGCCTGCAGGTACTCTTCAATACCGAGCGCATCTTCCCGTTTTAGATCCTGAATGAGGACTACAAAGTGGGGATACTGGAGCACCTTCGCATCGCGATAAGCACGACGGCGCTGATCAGATTGCGCCGTAATTCCAATTATACACTCGTCGACAGCGCTAGATTTGCAGATAGACTCGACCGTATCCAGGACATATCTGTACTTTCCATAATTCAGTGTCATGCGCACGGCGCTCCTACCCCTAGTCGTATTTGTTTGACGGTAGTTTCAGCAACTGACTTTGGCCGTCAAGACTAAGACGGCGACAGAGCGCTTGTGGAGCGGAGAACCGAGGTCGGCGTGCCTCAATTTCCGAAAAACTGACTACTGACGGGCGTAACAAACAAGCCATCACGCGTCCCCCCGACGGATGGCCAAGGTTCCCCCAGCGGCCCAGCGCGATGAGAGGTGGGCGGCAAACATTACGCCATTTTAAGTTGAGCAAATCACGAACGGTATCGCCGAAGGGCGCCTCAACGCGGGCACTCAGCGACGAGCTATCGTGCTCTAATCGGTTTCCAATGACGGCGTTCTCAGCGCCGATAATTCCAACGTGGTCATGAGAGAGACGGCGTCCCCGTTTGGTCCTCGCTGAGCGCGCCTGCGAGGGTTGCATCCGACTCCTGGTGCTGGCGGCAGCCCGGCGCGCGCAATTGCCCCTCACTCTAGGATACGCACACTCCCTGGGCAGGCCATCGCGGTTGTCATGCCCGATAAATGGGTTTGCCTAATTTTTGGGCGCCCATCTGTTTGCGTGTCCCCGCGTCCGGCATTCGTCTCCACGCGGTCGAATTGCCCCCACACTGCAATCACAAATCCAAATCGCGACCATCGCTCGGCTACTCGCGCTGCGTGCCGTGCTGCCGTTTATCAGCATCAAGGAATATCGAACGTGACCATCGCTACCGAACAACTCATCTCCATTCTTTCTATGGGCTTTACTCATGACGAAAGTGCCGCGTACCTCGGCATGGGCATCTCACCATGACTAGATTATCGCATCGCCTCTGCGCCGTCCCCGGCTGCACCCTCGACGCCCACGGTCACGGCCGCTTCTGCAATGCCCACAGCACCGCCTATCGTCGCCACGGCGCGCCCACGCAGAAGGGCGTCACCGCATCCGAGCTTCGGCCATATCTCAAGCTGGTGGACCAGCGCATCGCCCGGAACCGCGAGAGCCCCCTATGGCCCGCCCTCGATGCACGCTGGCGTGTCCTTCTCGCCGACGCCAAGGCCCTCGCTGAGCGCGGCACACCGCAATATCGATACCAGCGGGAAGCGGCTCGAGCCGTGGTGAAGCTGGCCGATAGTGGCATCGAGCCACGGGACATCGTCCGTACCGTGCTCGCCCTGTACGTCATGGAGGGCAATGAGGGTCGCCGCTTCAAGGATGACAGGGCTTTCCAGTTCCAGATGGTGCGCCGTGTCCGTCTCCTCTCCGAAGTCAACGTCGGCAGCTACCACAACCATGCCACGGGCAAGACCAAGCGCGTCTATCGAGACCTCGCTCCCCGCATCGTCCTCTGCCTCGCCCAATGGCTGGCCACGGCGCTGGGGGCGGCCGGCGTCTGGATGGCGAAGCTGGAGAGGGACCAGAACGAGGCCACGCAGCAAGCTCAAGAGGACGTGCGAACGGCACTCCGGGGGCTGCAGTGAGCATGCTCTATACGCAAGAGGTCTTTGACCGGAAGACCGGGGAAATGATCCTGGTCGACGCCGGGGAATGGATGACCATCTCTGAACTGGGAGAGCGCCACGGCGTTGGCCCGAGGAAGGCCCGCGAGGTTCTCCGCGAACTTGATGTTGTCACCATGGCTGGCGGTGGCGGTACCCAGCGACACCACTTCGCGCCCTGGTTCCTTGAACGCGACTTCGGCAAACGTCACCCGCCGACCAAGGCAAGACCGTACCCCTTCGACGTGATAGGCCCGATGGGCCGGGAATGGATCGAGGAGCGGTGGGCGGACGCCCTCAACAGTGTCGAGACCAAGGCTTCATCTCCCGTGGTCTCAGCGGCGAAAGCCGCCCTTCACGATTTCGTGGTGACGCGAAAGCGTGAAACCATGCCCATCATCGAAATGGTCTATTGGCTCTGTGACCATTTCCCTCAACTTTCTCAGGCTGAAATGGGTCTTGTCATTGGTGTCTCTCAGCCCATGGTCTTCCGCTATACGACCCTTCGGGACAAGCAAAGGACCGAAGCCAAGGCTCGGAAGAGGGCGCTGCTGAAGGAAGGTAACGGGAAGGTAGCGTACTTCGCATGGGCGGAAGGCGCCCCCTCGCCAGCGCGATATGAGAGACAACTCTGAGTGCTTGTCTATTACACAAGTCCATAACCTGTCGAAAAATGACTTATCGCCCCTCCCGCTGGTGTCGCAACCGCTTTCCAAGCATTGCGCCTCGTTTCGAGATGGTCATCAAACGAGAGAGGAACGCTCAGACGCGCAAGCGTTCCGATGCCATTACCATGACCGTGATAGGTCCAGACGCGGTCATCAAAACAAAAGGACCTAGGTTTCTATCGCCTGGTCGGGGACGGAAGCTTGCGAAGTCGGGCGGTGCTTCAACTGCGAGGAGACCAGGAGTCGTGGCCCTATGGCGAGAAATGAGCGTTGCACAATTCCAACGTGGAGGTGCATATTTACCGGGAGTTTTACGATGCGGCGGCCCAAGGGGACATCGCTGACTGGTGAGATAGCAAATGGCGCTTTTTAAACTTGGCGACCCTTGGATGGAGTTAATGCGATTTGCCGGCAAGTGGCTAGCTCATTCTGCGATGGCGGGTCGCGACGGTGAAACGCTCATACCTTTCGGCGTATCGCAGCGGAAAAGTTGGATCGGCAGGACTGAGGATATTCAAATTTTTCAGGCTCCGACCTTTGAGCAGGGCGCGGAGGCGGCTTCGCAATGGTTCGGGACAACGCGGGGTACTTGTCTGCGCGCGATGTTTGGCTTTGACGGTTACGCTACCATAGGGGGAATTAAGCGGGACGCGATTATCGCTTACGCGGCCGATGGCAACGGCGAGGCTGAAGTAAAAATGACGGCTCCATATCGAAGAGGGGGCGTCCCGGGAGATTATGAAAGCTACCAGCCAATTCTTACGCTGTCTGACAACGGCGAGGTGGACCCAGACCGCTACGCTCAACTGATGTCGGCATTACGCGCGGGACGGGACATGCATCCTATAAAAGAGGTTCGGCAAGTCGCGCGGTGGACGCCAATGTCAAATTTTTAGAACAAAGGCGCTTGGTCGCTTCGGACTTCGCCATCTTCTATCGCTCCACATTACGCTTCAGGCGGGTTCGTAGCCGGAGACCCCCATTTACCTCACAGAAGGTGTTGCAAATCTTATTGAAAGTTGGCCCCCAACGCCGGGTGCGACTTCTGCATCACGCACCGTTGTAGCCCCGGCAGCGGGACAGTCTTGATGCAGCGGGCAATGTTTGCTGCCGATTGACTCACGCGCTGCATGCAGCGCTCCCATTGCGGTGACTGTCGTGAGAAATGGGAGCTACATGCAGCCGCGACGTCTTCCTGCCTAGGATTGCCATTGGAGTCCACATGAATGTTCGGGCGGGTAGGAGCACAAGAACCAAGTGCAAGCGCTACGACAACAAACAGAAATTGTATTTTCACAAGTAGACCCATTTCAATTTTACGTATTGATTCCCACGAATTCATGTATTCTGGTAATTTAGCCCAGTTTGACGAACTTGGCTGGAGAATCGAAGCCGATTGGCTTAACGCGGCCTCTACGTGTATCAACAATAAGAGCCCGCGCAAAGACTGCCGGCAGCAATTTGCTTCGCTAGGGGCAACCCCTAGGGGCAATGGACGATGGAACTCTCGGCCAGTGTTGCCCGATGATTTTGCGTCCTCACCCACCTCGTTACCCATTCGGCCACGTCCGAAGGGAACCTCACCAGGAAGGTGGACGGGCGATGATCCGTCACTTCAAAGGCTGCCGAGCCATCGGCTTCCGACGCCACTACATGTTCGGCCTCGAAAGGGACCGGCAGCACGAAGACGAGCGCTGGAGTTCGATCACCGTCTTTGGGTGCCGAAGGACCGCTATACGGGCCGGGCGACCGGCGAGACGGTCTGCCTCGGCTACGACAAAGACACGGGCACGCTCCACGAGACGCAGCCTCCCGACGATGCTGGCGGGCACGGCTTCAGCGATACGACCAAGACGACTGCCATGGCGGACGAGCGTCCCTTTTTGAACGTGTCGCAACGTCATCCGGCCAGGTGGGGCGCGCTCCAATAAGACCCGTGAAATTTCACTGGATAGTCTTACAAGACGGGGCATAAAAGTTGACCACACCAACATGACGCGCCTTCGTCGTGTGAGAACAGGAGAGTGGCAAGCATGCGCGGGTTAACGATATTGACGATGGCGGCGTTTGCGCTGTCGGGCTGCGCTTCAATGCGGCCTCATCCCGAGGCTTATGAGCACGTGGCGTTAACCTCGGCACAAGTTGTGATGGTAAAACAGGCCATTGAATCAAAGACGGGGCGTCCCGACAATGCGATGATCAATTATATGGTAGCCGCGCGAGGCCCTGACGGAATTATCGTCTGCGGAAATATGACACCATTGGACAAATTTGGAAATTATACTGGAAACGCCGGATACATTGGAAGCTTCGAGCACGTGGGCGACGGGTTTAATTTGTGGAAGCTGGCATTTTTTTATCACGAAAATGTCGAGATTAGTAAGAGGTGCAAAAATGACTACGCCCTAAGCGCCGTCGGTCGCTGGACGCCGGTACCTCTGCCGCAGGCACTTCGGCGTCATGGGTGATAGGGCTCTCGGGAGGCAAAACGCAAGATGCGGGCATACGTCAAAACGCTAGCCCTCGCTGCACCGCTCGCATTAGTCCCAATTAAAAGCGTCACTTTTGCGTTTGACTTATGTAACGAGGTAGCCAGACCCAGCGCATTCTCCTTCGCTCCTCCATCTCTCACCATAACCTACCCCAAACGGCCCCGTTCAATCCGTCTTCACAGGAGCGTTGGCGGGGCCTTTTCTTTTTTCCCTCTGAGGGCAACGCCATTCTGGCTTCACCCCAGTTACTCCGGCGGAAGGACACCTGCTTTTACCCGAGGCCCTGCAAAGGTCTGATCAGGTGCGGCTGCGCACACGCGCCGCATCCGAGGACTGCTCCCAACTCCCTACCAAATCGAAAAGGAAATTGACTATGTGTGACCCTATCATGCTTGCCATCGGCTCCTTCGCGGTAGCGTCGGGAACGCTGCAGGACTCGCACTCATGCACACCGAAAGCCAGATCATGGTGGCCGTTCTCACCATCCTGAATGGCATGGGCCTTACCTCTCCACGATGCTGTGATGGGTCCCGCCTCAGCAGCGGGCCAAGCAAAGGCCGTGATGATGGCGGTAGCTGAGGAAATAACCTCTTTCCCGCTCCCGGTCTCTGTCAGTCTTCTCGGGATGAACACTGGAGGTGGAAGATGATCATGGTCTTTCACCTCCGGGCTGCCCCCTACCCACCCTCTACCACCATTAATAGGCCCCGTAACGGTCCAGGCTGCTTGGCCGGTGCTTTCCATCGTCAATCACCCCGCCATCCGCTGGCATGTTCGTCGCGGTAAACACCAAAGCCCAACAGGCCGTTGACAACATCTTGCTATCCTAAGGTGTTGACGACTATCGTCGCTGGAGAGATGGCGCGCGGGCTTCCGGAGAATGGGCATGAAGCTAGGTCCCCGCGAACGCATTGCAACGCGTGTGGCTCAGAAGGCCGCGCTGCGGCGTATCACAAAAGGTAAGTCGACCAGCGAGGTTGCCAACGCCGAACCACCACGCGGAATTCGTGTCGATACCATCGCTTGGGCGATCATTTGTGCGAGTTGCGTCGCAGCAACACTTTGGCTGACGTCGCTTGTGACGCATGTGGAGCGAAGCCCCGCTCAAAAGGGGCTAAATTTCATGTTTGAGGCGCCTCCAGGGACTTCGGGACCGCAGATCGATTTGCGCGCGGTGGAAAATGGAATGCGCATCATCTTTCGTCAAATCGATTCAAGCATAACCCGAATACGAATTGGACCTTTTGCGGCAGGGACGACCCCGGAATGTTATAAATCCGTCTCTAGCGAAAAATTTGTCCGCGGCAAAGCGGGATCACTAGTTTCGCCTTCACTTAGCGAGCGATTAAGCGCGGGGATTCCAGAGTCCAATATTTTTGATGATCAATCGTCGTATTCGTACGAGATAAAGTTCACCGGACCAGCCCCTAATTTTGTGGACTGCGACACCCCAAATGTATCCGTTCACGATACATTTTCTACACGCTCGCTTCAGGTTTCGGAGGAATTAGCCACGGCTCCAGAAGATGAATCGCGAGTGTTGTCGAATCTTGGCTTCCCGGACCAACCTTCGCAACCATTGTCAGCGTCAACGAATCTCATCGGGGCCTCCCAGGTGGCTTTCGACGATGAGGACGCCGATGAAGTTCGTAGCGTCAATCTCGTGACAGGTTCCGAGATGCTCGGCAGCGTCGTGTCACTTCCAAAAGTGGACACGTCGAATAGTTCTGGTCTCGCGGCCCCTAAAGTGAAATTCATCTGGCAATCCGTTACGGCCAGCGAGACGCGTGACATCATATTTATCGTTATTGGCACCCTGGTCGCCCTCGCCGTCGCCGCCCTCATCGAAATCGGAAGGCCTTATGTCGAGGGTAAGGTCGTTCAGTTATGGTTTCAGCGGAAAGGGTCGTTGCCTCCGGGCCGTAACGCTTCGCGGCGTGGGGCGGCTGCGTCTAAAGCCCAGCCCAAGAGTCGCCAGCATTGACGCCGACAAGGTGACGTTCGCATCTGCATCGAAGAACCAGCCACTCCACCAAGGGTCAGGCTTGCAATGGCTGACGCCACATGGACGGTCGCCGAAGCGCCCCGGTAGGCGTGTCAGCGCTGCGAATATCCCAGCCTCTCGTAACCCCAACGCTTGTCCATGATGCCAGAGGCGTTTTCTAGGAGAGGCATGGTGTTGGCCTCAAGGGAAACAGACACGCGACATGGGCTTCCTGGCTCTTCGGAGGCGCTCGCAAGCCGCGCTGCCGAGTCCACGCTGGCATCAAGGTTTCTGTCCTGCTTCCTGTATGCAATTTCACGCACCGCAGCCATCGGCTTTTGGTGTCACTACATGTTCGGCCTCGAAAGAGACCAGCAGCACGAAGACGAGCGGTGGCGCTCGATCACCGTCTTTCGAGTGCTGAAGGACCGCTACACGGGCCGGGCAACCGGAGAGGTGATCTACCTCGGATACGACCGCGACACGGGTACGCTCTTCGAGACCGAAGCCCCCCGATGAAGCTGGCGCCCACGGCTTCACCGACACGACCAAAACCCCAACCCGGGTCGCCGCCGACTGTCCTTTCTAAAACGCAAAGCTTGCAAGACCCATCCCAGGATTTGGTTTTTGCCTGCCCGCAATCGGGTTTTGAATGAGCGAATAAATTGCAGTGATAACAGCATCCGAAAGCAGGTGCCAAGTATCTTCAGCCAGTATGTCGACCTTAGGAGATTTTAGTGGAGTAGGAAGCGCAATCAGGGCTTCGTTTCCATCAAATACAAACTGAAAGCGAACAACAACAAGCTCGCCAGACTGAGCTGGAAATGAATCTCCTATTTTCACAGCAAACGCTAGATCCCACCAGCCACTACTTAGGTGTAAAAAATCCATCGAATGCGTCGAATCCTCAATTACTTGGGCTACTCCGCCTTCGTTTATTTTTAAATCATAAACATATGGTAGCTGTACCATTTGTCCAGACATGCGTGCCATATAAGATGGCTGTGCTTCGATCTTGTGTCTAAAGTGTGCAATAAAACGAAGTGCGAATTCGTGAGCTATGCGATGGTCAGTTCTAAAAGAATCTCTCCTTTCAATTATTTTGCCTTTAAATTCATTCCACGTCGACATCTAAAGACTCCATTGCCCGAACGTAGTTGTTAACAAAAAGCCGGTTCGAAACCTAATATAGCTAATAGCAAAAAATAAACAACGGCCCCGCTTCGGCGGGGTTTTTTCTTTTTCAATTCCAGTCACTCCAGCGAGAGGACACATGCTTTTACCCGAGGCCCTGCGAAGGGTCTGGTCGGGTGCGGCTGCGCGAACGCGCTGCTTAGCCTTCGACATCGAAACGAAGGCCCGCAACCGAGGACTGCTCCCCCCAACTTTCCATCACATTTGAAAAGGTAGATGACTATCTGTGACCACATCACGCTCGCTATCGGCTCCTTCGCGGTAGCCGCAGCGCAGACCGGCGCGAGCTTTATGAGTCAATCTCAGGAGGCTGACGCCATGAACAGGCGCAACGAGGCAAAGCCCGCAACGGCACGGCCGCCTACGAAGACAACGTCCGCGCCCTCGGCAGGCAGCAAGCCCAGCAGCAGGACGCCACGGCGGCCGACAGGTTCGACACGGCCCTGGAAGCCCGTGCGGCCCGCGCCTCGACCACCGTAGCGGCCGACCAGAACGGTATCGGCGGGACGACCGTGGATGGCCTCTTGAGGGACATGTATGCCCAGGAAGGGCGTTACAACGGCCGCCTTGACGAGAACCTCGACTGGTCTACGGCCCAGCTAGCTACAGGACGAAAAGCGCGGCAAGGCCTATCAGGCCGTGAGCCAAATCAATTCGGTTCCGCGGGGGCAGAAGCCTAACTTCATGAACCTCGGATTGCAGATTGCCGGGCCGGGCTCAATGCAGGGTCCACCTATCTCGGTATTAAGACCAAGGCTGCTAACCGGATAGGCTAACCCACGATGGCGAGAGGCCGCACCAACCGCCCGCAAGGCGGTACTGTTTAACACCGGGCGGCCTCTACGTCTTTTAGCCACCACCGCAGTGGGCACCTCGACTTGCCCATCTGGGGCGACTTCCGCGTGCTGAGGACCGTTATGCGGGTCGGATAACCGGCGAGGTGAGCGAAGGGGATTGTCAAGTGAGCACTGCCGATAAGTTGACAGAGGGCAAAATCCATATGACCGTGATGGCAAGGCCTACATGCGTATACGGCAAAGAACCTGTCATGTACAAACTTTTGATATTGCTCTCTTTTCTTATTCTAGGAACGAGTGCCGCGCTTGCTGGCGGCGTAACCGTATCGACTCTTCAGGCCGACGTCGATGGGACCGGCATACCAATCACATTGTACCGACCGGATGGGAAGGGGCCGTTCCCTCTCGTTATCCTGTCCCACGGCATGGCGCGCGACAAGTCAATTATCCGCACGCTTGGTCCGGGAGAGCTTGCAAATGTTGCCCGCATCTTCGCCAACAGTGGCGCCGCCGTAGCAGTCCCCATCCGCCGCGGCTATGGAAATAATGGCCCGACGGTAGAATTCTATAAGAGGGATTGTTCTCGCCCGGACTTCTATGATGTCGGGCTCGCGGGGGCCGAGAACATCACGGCCACCATTCACGCGCTTAGCGGGGATCCAACGATAGATGCTTCGAGAATTGTCTTGGTGGGATACTCCGTCGGGGGGTTGGTATCCGTCGCCGCCGCCACAAAAGAAAAGGTGCTTGGTGTAATCAGCTTTGCAGGTGGCCATGGGTCTGATCGACCTGACCATGTCAATTGTCAGGATGAACTGGTATCAGCCTTCAAGCAGTACGGAGAAAATAGCAAAGTTCCCGAATTGTGGATCTATAGTGAAAACGATCATTTTATAAACATCGATGTTGCAAAATCTCTAAGAGACGCATTTGTTACTTCGGGCGGAAGCGTAAAATTTTTGGAGGTACCGCCATATGGGAAGGAAGGCCACAATTATATTCAGTATGCCCTGGGATGGAAGGCCAGTGTCGACGCGTTCTTGACGAAAATAGGCTTCTGGAATTGAGTGCGCCGAACCCGGCAAAACATCTTCTCTGTCGCAAGGGCAGGCTCAGCGGAGAAGTCCGCGCCCGGCCTCCAAAAATCGTCACACCCGTTCATCGGCCTTGCAGGGGTAACCTTGCAAGTCTTTCTTCTTCCGTGCCACGCACCCAGGGCCAGCCTCTATGGTCAACAGCCGCCTTGACGAGCGACCTTCGACTTGCCCGTGCACAGTGTCGCACGATGCATTGTTGAGTTATTTGATCAAATGCGGGCGGCGTTTCGAACTGAATTGGGATTCTTTTCAAATTCGGCAAACGTTGGATCGACAATGAGTTCGAGATACCGTGCCATATCTTTCATTGTGTTTCTCGATATTTATCTTCGACTCTCGGACTAGCCGGGGAGGCGACCATGTAAGACCCATCTTGCGGGCGGCGACACGCCCCTCGCCTGGGTGGCGGATCCGGTGGCTATGGGCCGGCATTGAATCCAGCCCAAGCTGCTTGATGGCCATTCCGCATGTGTTCGTCGAAAAAAGCAAAGGCGCCTGCGGCTAGATGGATGGGGTATAGCGACGCGAGCGCAAGGAGGAGGCTTTGGACCGCCTCGTCAATGTAGAGTGCGGTACCATTATGCGGGATGACGAGGCCGGGCGGCCCGCTGAATCGTCCCACGCCGAATCCGCCTTGACCGAAGGCAAATGGACCTACCAATTGCTCTTTGCCCGGTTGCGGTCCCTTGCCAGCCTCAGCGTGCTTTGTACCATTGCAGAGCCCTTGGACGAGACGGAGGGCGGGGTCGCAATAGCTAATTACCTTATCGATGATAGAAGAGGTCTTGTTCTGCCCGGTGCGGCCCTCGGCAACCGCCAAATAATCGATAACGTGGTACGAGGCGACGCAACTAAGGTAAGCGAGCCGTGCGTTGACCCGCGCCAAGAGAAATTCGCGAACCGTCGGAACCACCACGATTGCGGTGTAGTCTGCGGGCGTCAATTTGGTTTTCCTTGTCCAGACCTAGGCAATCATGCGCTGAGCTGTGGCATGATGTCTACTAGACCCCTTCAGTTATGGACGTGTCCGCCCGGGCACCTATGGCGACGGCCAGAGATGAGCAGACGGCGCGTGTCTACATCTCTTTCTCTCTCGCTCTCACGCCCGGCTGACGGTGCCCTCCCCGGCTGTCCCGCAAGTGTTCTAGGGCGCGCAATCAGCCGCCTTTTGCCCTGAGAGCTGCGGAGGCCTCCTCAAGAGCAAATTCGGGGAATGCTGCCAGCGCTGCAGCCTTGGCTGCCAGCGAGACCTTGCCGTACTTGCGCCCTTGAGTGGGCGGACTATGCCCGCAGATAGCGTCTGCCGTTTTCTCAGACATGCCCGTGTCGTGAGCTATGGTCTTGAAGGTGTGCCGCCATGCGTGATTTGGAGATATCTCGGGGTCGTTCACGCCAATGCTGCGCACCCATTCGCCCAGGCGCCCGCGTGCCGTATCAATGGCCTGAGCTACAGCCTTCTCGCCCTCCCCCTTGATCGAGACAAAGAGGTGGCCGTCTGCGGCCCTGTGGACGAAGTCTATCAGGCCCTGAGCGATGAGATGGCGATGGATAGGCGTCTTACGTCCCTTGCCTGTCTTCACCGTGCCCGCGCTACCGCGAATATGGAAGAACGGGATGCCGTCTTCAATGCCGAAGTCCTCCTTGCGCAACTGGATGGCCTCGCCGGGGCGGGCTCCCGAATAGGCGCATATCCAAGGCACCCAGCGCGTGGCGTTCTGGCGGACGACTTCAAATCTGCCTGGAGCCGCGTAGATGTTGCGGGAAGCGCGGAGAATTGCCCGATATTCGGGAGGGTGGAAGTCTCGGCCCTCGCGCTCCCGTTCGTCCTCATTGCTCCTGCGCTCACTCCGCAGGCCAGCCAACGGGTTCACCGCAAGCCAATCGCGTTTATGTGCGAAGCTGAACATTCGCTTCACGCCTGCCAATTCCACTTTGTGAACGGAGGTCGCTGAAACGCCCTGAGTGACGCGGTGGTCTGCAAACAACGTGGCATCGCCGGGCGTGACCGTCTCCATTCCGCGACCCTCAATGAACGCGTCGAAGGCCTTAATGGCTGGTGCCCAACGCCGAACGGTGGAAGCAGCAGGAGCAATGGTCGATGCGTACTTCTCCCAAACATCAAGAATACCGAGGCCTTTACGCCGCGGGGGCGAGGTGGGTGTTGCTGACGAAGGTGTCGGCAGCTTCTCGGCATGCTCGTCTTTTCCGAAGTCCCGTCCGGCTCGCCTCGCGAGAATCCGATGGGCGGCGTAGAAATCCCCGAGCATCGTTCTCAGGAAGCCCCGTAGCGACTCGTCTGAGAGGGCACGGCCCGTTTCCACCAAGAACCGTTCGACGTGTCCATGGCTTTCCAGGAAGGCATTGACGCGACGCTCTAGCAAGCCCGCAGAGGGAGTTCTTTGGGGTTGCGCGAATTCATCCTGTTCCGTGTACGCAACTTCGCTTTCATCGTCGCGAGACACCACGGATGACCGTATGTCCTCGAGCATGTCCAAGGTGTGAAGCCAGCCAGCCGGGGAGGTGTCCCCCTCGTGCTCCCTCTGTGAGACGAACCACCGGTACCATTCCCCGGATAGGACGGCGGCGTCCCTTGGAGACAGGGTGTCATCTCCAGCCCCACCGCGTAGCGCGGCAAAGCGCTTGTCCCAATACAGATGCAGTTCGCCGTTGGCTTCACGCGCTTTGGGAGCATCCGCCCCGAGCCATTTTATGATTTCCTGCTTGCCGACTCGCTCTCGTAGATCGAGCGGAACCGCCTTGCGGAACTTCCAACGGCCTGTTTGAGAATCACGTTTCGGAGGGGGAAGAGACATGCGCACTGTACCAGCTCACTGTACCAAAAGCGGCCCAGAAACCCTAGCAAGTACAGCATGTTATTGAGATTGCTCGCAAAAAAATGGTGCTGCAAGAGAGGATTGAACTCTCGACCTCTCCCTTACCAAGGGAGTGCTCTACCACTGAGCTACTGCAGCGCTTGCCTTGCGCGGGGTCCTGATGCCACAAGGGAGGCGCCGGTGCAAGCCGGATCGCGCGATCTCCTGCAAGAACAGCCATGACGCATCCCAGCAAAGAGGCGCAGATGCGGGCCGAGCGGCTCGCCAAGGCGCTGCGGGCCAATCTCGGCCGCCGCAAGTCGCAGGCCCGCGGGCGCGCGTCCGCGGCGGTGGAACCGGGACCGGCGGCGGCGGCGGCCGAATCGGAAGCCGAGGTGACGGGCGATACCGAAATGCCACAGAAGGAAACTGGTTGAGCACAGGCGCGGCTGCGCCCTTGTCCGGCCTTTGCGGTTCGTTTACTCAAGACGGTTAACCTTGGCTTTTGGTCACCCGGCACGGGAGTCCGGTCAGATCGATTCCATCGGCCGGCCTCGCCGGCCGGAGCTTGCGTGACCTGGCCCTCGCCCGACTTGCCTGCAGCCCTATCGAAGGACAGAACATGGATCGCATCAAGATCACCGGCGGCGCGCCGCTTCACGGCGTCATTCCGATTTCCGGCGCGAAGAATGCCGCACTGCCCCTGATGATCGCGAGCCTGCTCTCCGAAGACGTGCTGACGCTGACCAACGTGCCGCGCCTCGCCGACGTGTCGCTGCTGGCCCGAATCCTCGGCAATCACGGCATCGACGTCACCATCGCCGGCAAGCGCCCGGGCGAGGTGGAGCTGACGGGGCAGACGGTGCGCCTCGACGCCCGCTCCATCGTCGACACCACCGCGCCCTATGAGCTCGTCTCGCGCATGCGCGCCAGCTTCTGGGTGCTCGGCCCGCTGCTCGCCCGCATGGGCAAGGCCCGCGTCTCGCTGCCGGGCGGCTGCGCCATCGGCACGCGCCCGGTCGACTTCCTGCTGATGGCGATGGAGCGCCTCGGCGCCACCATCGACATCGACAACGGCTATGTCGTCGCCGAAGCCAAGGGCGGCCTCAGGGGCGCCGAGATCGATTTCCCGAAAGTGACCGTCGGCGGCACCCATGTCGCGCTGATGGCGGCGACGCTGGCGCAGGGCACCACCGTCATCCACAACGCGGCGCGCGAGCCCGAGATCGTCGACGTCGCCGACTGCCTCCTCAAGATGGGCGCCAAGATCAAGGGCGCCGGCACCGCCACCATCGAGATCACGGGCGTCTCCCGGCTGCACGGGGCCCATCATCGCGTCATCTCCGACCGGATCGAAACCGGCACCTATGCGATGTGCGTGGCGATGGCCGGCGGCGACGTCATGCTCGAAGGCGCCGAGCCCGCCCTCCTGCAGACCGCGCTCGACGTGCTGGCCGAGGCCGGCGCCGAGATCACCACCACCAATGAAGGCATCCGCGTGCGCCGCAACGGCCACGGCATCGATCCGGTCTCCGTGACGACGGCGCCCTTCCCCGGCTTCCCGACCGACCTGCAGGCCCAGCTCATGGGCCTGATGACCAAGGCGAAGGGCCGCTCGCGCATCACCGAGACGATCTTCGAGAACCGCTTCATGCATGTGCAGGAACTCGCCCGCCTCGGCGCCCACATCCATCTCGACGGCCAGACGGCAATCGTCGAGGGCGTCGCCACCCTCAAGGGCGCCCCGGTGATGGCGACCGACCTGCGCGCCTCGGTATCGCTGGTGATCGCGGGCCTGGCGGCCCAGGGCGAGACCACCGTCAACCGCATCTATCACCTCGACCGCGGCTTCGAGAATCTGGAGCGCAAGCTGGCCGGCTGCGGCGCGATCATCGAGCGCATCTCGAGCGAGGGCTGAGGACAACAAGGAGGGGCGATCACCGATCGCCCTTCTTGGAAGCGCGGCGCGTAACGAGCGGAAAGAGGTCGATCGGTGATCGACCCTCCGCGCGCTACTCCGCCGCTGCCGCCATCGGCTGGAACGGCAGGTCGAGCTTGCGCCACACCGCCACCAGCGCCTCCGTCAGCCCCGCGATCAGCGCCTCGCCATGGAAGGGCGTCGGCGTGATGCGCAGGCGCTCCGTGCCGCGCGGCACGGTGGGGTAGTTGATCGGCTGGATATAGATGCCGTGCTCGGCGAGCAGCATGTCGCTCGCGGCCTTGCAGCGTTCGGCGTCGCCGACGATCACCGGCACGATATGGGTCTGCGACAGCACGACGGGCAGGCCGGCGCCGATGAGCGCCGCCTTGGTCCGGGCGGCGTTGGCCTGCTGGGCGTCGCGCTCGGCCTGCGAGGTCTTGAGGTGGCGGACGGAAGCCTGCGCGGCGGCGGCCACCGGCGGCGGCAGCGCCGAGGTGAAGATGAAGCCCGGCGCATGCGAGCGGATGGCGTCGACGACGGGCGCGGCGGCGGCGACATAGCCGCCCAGGGCTCCGAACGCCTTGGCGAGCGTGCCCTCGATCACGTCGACCCGCCCCATCTCGCCGTCGCGCTCGGCGATACCGCCGCCGCGCGGGCCGTACATGCCGACGGCATGGACCTCGTCGAGATAGGTCATCGCCCCGTAGCGCTCGGCGAGATCGCAGATCCTGCCGATCGGCGCGATGTCGCCGTCCATGGAATAGACGCTCTCGAAGGCGATCAGCTTGGCGCGCTCCCGGCCCGCCTTGCGCAGGAGGTCCTCGAGGTGGTCGAGATCGTTGTGGCGGAAGATCGCCTTCTCGCGGCCGGACTGGCGCACGCCCTCGATCATCGAATTGTGGTTGAGCTGGTCGGACAGGATGAGGGCATCCGGCAGCAGCCTGCCGAGGGTGGCGATGCCGGTCTGGTTGGAGACGTAGCCCGAGGTGAAGACCAGGGCCGCCTCCTTGCCGTGGAGGTCGGCGAGTTCTTCCTCCAGCGTCACCACCTGGTGGCTGTTGCCGGATATGTTGCGGGTGCCGCCGGCGCCGACGCCGAACCTGCGCGCCGCCGAGATCATCGCCTCGATCGAGCCTTCGTGCTGGCCCATGCCGAGATAGTCGTTCGAGCACCACACCACGATCTCGCGCATGCCGGCCGGCGTGCGCCACAGGGCATGGGGGAAGCGTCCGGCGATCCGTTCGATGTCGGCAAAGACGCGGTAGCGCTTCTCGCGCCTCAGCATCTCGACCGCGTCCTCGAAAATTGCCGTATAATTCATCATCATCGATCCGTGTCTGACTGGCCCACACATAACGCCGTTCGGCGCGCGATGCACCCTTCGGCGGAAGGCGGACGGCGATTGGTCGCGGTCGCGCGCATCCGGCCTTGCCGATGCGCCTGTCCCCGCCGGCACCGCATCGGCGCCTGCGGCATCGACGGGCGTGTTCGCCCGGTATAGGAAGAGGACGACATCCCCGCATCCGCGGTCGATATATCCTGCCGGACCGCGCATGAACGAGACGCCAAATCGCCCCATGCCGCCGAGTGATATGGCGCCGAGGGCTCGATCCGCTTGATTTGCCTCAAGGTCGAAACGAGATCGGGCGCGACGCGATCGTCCGGAACCTGCCCGCGTCGCGGGCCCAGCCCCCTCGCAACGCAGACGGAAACCCCGCCATGAAGACCGAGGCCTCCTTCCATCCGGTCCTCATGGCCGGGCTCGGGGTCACCTTCTTTTCCTTCCTCGATGCGGTGATGAAGGTGATCACCGCCGCCTACCCCCTCACCCAGGCGGTGGCGCTGCGCTACGGCTCGGGCACGCTGTTCGCGGTGCTGGCCTATCTCCTGTTCGGCGATGGCTGGCCGAAGCCGGCCGCCCTGCGCCGCAATTTCCTGCGCGCCGTCATCGCCCTGTGCACGGCCGCCTGCTTCTTCACCGCCATCGCCCGGCTTCCTCTGGTGGAGGCCATCACCCTCACCTTCCTGTCGCCGCTCCTGATGGCGCTGCTGGGACGGCTCATCCTGAAGGAACCGGTGGCGCCGCGCGCCCTCGTCGGCATCCTCGTCGGCTTTGCCGGCGTCGTCGTCATCGTGCATGGCGGCGAAACCGGAGCGGGGCGCGATTTCGACTTGCTGGGCATCGCCGCCGCCCTCGGCTGCGCGCTGTTCTACGCCCTCTCCATGGTGCTGATGCGCCAGCAGAGCGCGCAGGATTCGATCATGACGATCGTCCTGCTGTCCAACGGCTTCGCCTTCCTCCTCGTCATGCCGGCGAGCGCCTGGCAATGGCAGCCCGTCTCCCTTTCCCACTGGCTGATGATCGGCATGGCCGGGATCTTCGGGACCGCCGGCAATCTGTGCATGGCCT
Organism: Labrys monachus; assembly: GCF_030814655.1. Classification (NCBI taxonomy): domain Bacteria; kingdom Pseudomonadati; phylum Pseudomonadota; class Alphaproteobacteria; order Hyphomicrobiales; family Xanthobacteraceae; genus Labrys; species Labrys monachus. Next base: position 2,657,401 of record NZ_JAUSVK010000001.1, on the reverse strand, counting down.
GGGCCTATGCGCGGGCGCCGGCGGGCCGGCTCGGCATCATGGAATATTCCGCCTTCATTTGGGCCATGTTCTTCGGTTACTGCATCTTCGCCGAGATTCCGACGGCATGGACGCTGGCCGGCGCCGCCCTGATCCTGGCCGCCTGCATCGCGGCGACATTCGGCAGGGCCCGCGCGGCATGACCGTCAAAAACCGGACGCCGCGCGCGTCCGCATCTTGACAGGACGGAGGCGCCGGACTACATCGCGGTCACTGTTAGCACTCCCCTCGGGTGAGTGCTAACGGACCAATCCCTTCGATGTGGAATGACGGCGCATCAAGCGCCTGTCGCACAAGAGGAAGAAAGCCATGAAGTTCCGTCCGCTCCACGACCGCGTGGTCGTCCAGCGCGTCGATGCCGAGGAAAAGACCAAAGGCGGCATCATCATCCCCGACACGGCCAAGGAAAAGCCCCAGGAGGGCAAGGTCGTCGCCGTTGGTCCCGGCGGCCGCGACGAGGCCGGCAAGCTGACGCCCCTCGACGTGAAGGAAGGCGATCGCGTGCTGTTCGGCAAGTGGTCCGGCACCGAGATCAAGCTCGATGGTGAGGATTACCTCATCATGAAGGAATCCGACATCATGGGCATCGTCGCGTAAGCGGCTGATACCTCGTCCAATTTTATTCTGAGGACACCCCTATGGCTGCCAAGGAAGTCAAATTCTCCACGGAAGCGCGCGACAAGATGCTGCGCGGCGTGGACATTCTCGCCAATGCCGTCAAGGTCACGCTGGGCCCGAAGGGCCGCAACGTCGTGATCGAAAAGTCGTTCGGCGCGCCCCGCATCACCAAGGACGGCGTCACCGTCGCCAAGGAAATCGAACTGACCGACAAGTTCGAGAACATGGGCGCCCAGATGGTGCGTGAGGTCGCTTCCAAGACCAACGACACCGCCGGCGACGGCACCACCACCGCCACCGTCCTCGCCCAGGCCATCGTTCGCGAAGGCGCCAAGGCCGTGGCCGCCGGCATGAACCCGATGGACCTCAAGCGCGGCATCGACATGGCCGTGACCGCGGCCATCAAGGACATCGCCGAGCGTTCCAAGAAGGTCGCCAACTCCGCCGAGATCGCCCAGGTCGGCACCATCTCCGCCAATGGCGACGCCTTCATCGGCGGCGAAATCGCCACCGCGATGCAGAAGGTCGGCAATGAAGGCGTGATCACGGTCGAAGAGGCCAAGAGCCTCGACACCGAAGTCGACATCGTCGAAGGCATGCAGTTCGACCGCGGCTACCTGTCGCCCTACTTCATCACCAATGCCGAGAAGATGATCGCGGACCTCGAGGATCCCTATATCCTCATCCACGAGAAGAAGCTCTCGGGCCTCCAGGCCATGCTGCCGGTGCTCGAAGCCGTCGTCCAGACCGGCAAGCCGCTCCTCATCGTCGCTGAAGACGTCGAAGGCGAGGCTCTCGCCACGCTCGTCGTCAACAAGCTGCGCGGCGGCCTCAAGATCGCCGCCGTCAAGGCTCCCGGCTTCGGCGACCGCCGCAAGGCCATGCTGGAAGACATCGCCATCCTCACGGGCGGCCAGGTGATCTCCGACGACCTCGGCATCAAGCTCGAGACCGTCACGCTCCAGATGCTCGGCCGCGCCAAGAAGGTGACGATCGAGAAGGAAAAGACGACGATCGTCGACGGCGCCGGCAAGAAGACCGACATCGAAGGCCGCGTCGCCCAGATCAAGGCGCAGATCGAAGAGACCACCTCCGACTACGACCGCGAGAAGCTCCAGGAGCGCCTGGCCAAGCTCGCCGGCGGCGTCGCGGTGATCCGCGTCGGCGGCTCGACGGAAGTCGAAGTCAAGGAAAAGAAGGACCGCGTCGATGACGCCCTGAACGCGACCCGCGCGGCCGTCCAGGAAGGCATCGTGCCCGGCGGCGGCGTCTCGCTGCTGCGCGCCAAGGCTGCGGTTTCGAAGCTGACCTCCGACAATTCCGACATCCGTGCCGGCATCAAGATCGTCGAGAAGGCCCTCGAAGCCCCGATCCGCCAGATCTGCGAGAATTCGGGCGTCGAAGGCTCGATCGTCGTCGGCAAGATCCTTGAGAACGCATCGCAGACCTTCGGTTTCGACGCGCAGAACGAGGAATATGTCGACATGCTCGAAAAGGGCATCGTCGATCCGGCCAAGGTCGTGCGCACCGCGCTTCAGGACGCCGCTTCGGTGGCTTCGCTCCTGATCACCACGGAAGCGATGATCGGTGAAGCGCCGAAGGACAAGACCCCGATGCCCCCGATGCCGGGCGGCGGCGGCATGGGCGGCATGGACTTCTAAGTCCGGCCTCCTGGTCAGATATGAAGGGCGGTGCGCAGGCACCGCCCTTTTTCTTTGGAGCGCGGACATCCTGTCCGCTCTTCTTCCTCCGAAACGAAGCCGATCCCGATCCTCGACGCCTGACTGGGGAAGGAGCCGACAGGATGTCCGTGCCCGCAAGAGGAGTCCTGCGCTGAGGAATTGACCTCCCGCCGCTCCAGGCTGCATGAAGGCGTATGGAACACGCCAGCACCAGCTTTCTTCCCAGCATCCTCCTGTTTCTCGGCGCCGCGGTCATCGCGGTGCCGCTGTTCAAGCGCATCGGCCTCGGTGCCATTCTGGGCTATCTCGTGGCGGGGGTGGCGATCGGGCCGTCCGGCTTCGCATTGTTCACGGATACCGGCTCGATCCAGCACATCGGCGAGCTCGGCATCGTCCTGCTCCTCTTCGTGATCGGCCTCGAACTGCAGGTTTCGCGCCTGCTCGCCATGCGCCGCGATATCTTCGGCCTCGGTGCCCTGCAGCTCGTCGCCTGCGCCCTCGTCCTCGGCGCCATCGCCAAAGCGTCCGGCCTGTCGCTTCCCGGCGCCGCCATCACCGGCATTTCGCTCGCTTTGTCCGCGACCGCCATTGCCCTGCAGGTGCTCAACGAACGGGGCGAGCTGCAGGCGCCCTATGGTCAGCGCAGCTTCGCCGTGCTGCTGTTCCAGGACATCTCGGTGGTTCCCATCCTGGCGCTGGTGCCGCTCTTCGCGATGGAGAGCGCGCCTGCGCACGCCTCCGGCAGCGGGCTCGCGACCGCCGCCACGATGATCGGCGCGATCGGCGCCGTCGTGCTGGTCGGCCGCTATTTGCTCAATCCCTTCTTCCGCATCCTCGCCTCCACCGGCGCGCGCGAGGTGATGACGGCGGCCGCGCTCCTGCTGGTGCTCGGCACCGCGCTCCTGATGCAGCAGGCCGGCATGTCGATGGCGCTCGGGGCCTTCCTTGCCGGCGTTCTGCTGGCCGAATCGAATTTTCGCCACGAGCTCGAGGCCGATATCGAGCCCTTCCGCGGCCTCCTGCTCGGCCTGTTCTTCATGAGCGTCGGCATGGCCATCGACGGCGCCCTGGTGCTCCGCTCCTGGCCGCTCCTGCTCGCCTTCGCCCTCGGCCTGGCCGTCATCAAATCGGCGCTGGTCGCAGCGGTCTTCCGCCTCACCGGCTCACCGGCCTTCGATGCGATGCGCGCCGGCGTGATTCTCTCGCCGGCGGGCGAGTTCGCCTTCGTGCTGATTCCCCTCGGCGCGGCCTCGGGCTTCCTCGCCGCCGGCCAGTCCGACTTCATCAGGGCGCTCGCCGCCTTCACCATGCTGATCGGACCGGTCGCCGCCGCCGCGATGGAACGGGCGCTGAAGCGTATCGAGCCGCCCGCTCCGACGATCGACGAGAATTTCGACGGCGCCCACGGCAAGGTGCTGGTCGTCGGCTTCGGCCGGTTCGGCCAGGTGGTGAGCCAGATCCTGCGCACATCGGGCGTCGAGACCACCATCATCGACAAGGACGTGGAGATGATCGACGTCGCCACCCGCTTCGGCAGCAAGGTCTATTTCGGCGACGGCGCCAGGCTCGACGTGCTGCGGGCCGCGGGGGCGGCCGATGCACGGGTCATCTGCGTGGCCATCGACGACCGGGCGGATGCGGTGAAGATCGTCGAGATGGTCAAGGCGGAATTTCCGCTCACCGAGGTGTTCGCCAGGGCCTATGACCGCCAGCACGTCCTCGCTCTGCTCGACGCCGGCGTCGACTTCCACATGCGCGAGACCTTCGAGAGCGCCCTCAGCCTCGGCCGCTTCACGCTGGAGGCGCTCGGCGTCGACAATCAGGAAGCCGAGGAGATCATCGAGGATGTCCGCGACCGCGACGCCCGGCGCATCGTCGCCCAGCAGCAGGGCGGCATCTATGCCGGCATCGACCTGATCACCAGCAAGCGCCTGATGAAGCCGGAGCCGCTGGAGCGGCCGGACAGCGTCGGCATCCGGCTGAACAATGATGCCATCCGCGCCGCCGAGAAGGTGAAGGAAGGCGAAAAGGCCGGGTGACGGAGCAGCGCTCCGGGAGAGCCGCCGAATCCAGCGAAATATTTGCCGGTCACCCCTGCAAAACCCTTGTCATCCGTGTAGATTTTCGCTTTCATCAGACCAATGGCGCACGCCCTCGGAATAAAGGGAGGCCCGTCGCGAGCACGGTCCCGTCATGCAGCCTGAAGCCCTCCTCGCGGAGGGCTTTTTCTTTGTGCGCCATCCTGCTTGAGCTCCCGGAATTTGTTTGTAGACTAACGAAAGAGAGCCAATCAAAGGAGACGGACATGGCGCATGAAGAGGCGAAGGCGGGCGGCGGAAACGAAAAGCTCGTCATCCGCAACATAGGCCTCGTCCTGAGCGGCGACATTGACCGGCCCATCCTCGACGCCGACACCATCGTCTCGGTCGGCGGCCGGATCGCCGCCATCGGCCGCGAGAAGGACCTCGACCTCGCCGGCGCCCACAATGTGATCGACGCCAACGGCACCGCGGTGACCCCGGGCCTGATCGACAGCCATGTCCACCCCGTCGCCGGCGACTGGACGCCGCGCCAGAACCAGCTCGGCTGGATCGAATCCAACCTGCATGGCGGCGTCACCACGATGATCTCGGCCGGCGAGGTGCACACGCCCGGCCGGCCGCGCGACGTCGTCGGCCTCAAGGCGATGGCGATCTATGCCCAGCGCACCTTTTCCGCCTTCCGGCCGAGCGGCGTGAAGGTCCATGCCGGCGCGCCGGTGATCGAGCCGGAGATGGTGGAGGAGGATTTCCGCGACCTCGCCGCCGCGGGCGTGAAGCTGCTCGGCGAGGTCGGCCTCGGCGGCGTCAAGGACGGCGCCACCGCCCGCCGGATGGTGGCCTGGGCCCGCAAATACGGCATCCAGTCGACCATCCATACCGGCGGGCCGTCCATCCCCGGGTCGGGGCTGATCGACAAGGACGTGGTGCTGGAAGCCGATACCGACGTCGTCGGCCATATCAATGGCGGCCATACGGCGCTGCCGACCGACCAGATCCGCTGCATCTGCGAGGGATGCGGTCGCGGCCTCGAACTCGTGCACAACGGCAATGAGCGCGCCGCGCTCTACACCCTGCGCGTGGCGCGGGAAATGAACCAGCTGGAGCGCATCATCCTCGGCACCGACGCCCCGGCCGGCTCCGGCGTGCAACCGCTCGGCATCATGCGCATGGTCTCGATGCTGTCCTCGCTCGGCGACGTGCCGGCCGAGATCGCCCTGTGCTTCGCCACCGGCAACACCGCCCGCATGCGCTCGCTCGATTGCGGCCTGATCGAGGTGGGACGCGCCGCCGACTTCGTGCTGATGGACAAGGCGCAGCATTCGGCCGGCAAGGACCTGCTGGACAGCATCCAGCTCGGCGACCTGCCGGGCATCGGCATGACCATCATCGACGGCGTGGTGCGCACCCAGCGCAGCCGCAACACGCCGCCAGCGACCAAGGTGCCGGTGATCGCAGGCCATTGAGGAAGCGCGCCGGGAAGCCCCCTTCCCGGCGCGGGCTCAGCCGCGCCTGAACAGCCGCGCCTCGGGCGGCGTCGGATCGCTCGGCAGCTGCACGGCGCGATGGCAGAGCTTCGCCTCCTCGATCAGCCGGTCGAGCAAGGCGGTGAACAGGACCGGCTTGCGCGCGGCTTCCCACAGGAAATAGCCGAAGGAGCCCGGGCAGGGATTGACCTCGTTGAGCCAAACCTCGCCCGTCTTCTCGTTGGAGAGGAAGTCGATGCGCGGCGCGCCCGTGCCGCCCACGGCGGCGAAAGCCTCGCTCGCCCATTGCCGGATATTGTTCTCCAGCGCCGCCGGCAGGGCCGGATCGATATCGCGCGTCAGCGACAGCATGCCCTGGCTGGAGACGCCGGGCTGCTTGCCGCCGCCCTTCTTGCCGCCGCCGGACAGGTATTTTTCCTTGAAATCGAGCAGTTCGGCGGTCCGCTTCGGCCGCTCGATCGCCGAGGTGACGATGGCGCCGTCCTCCCGGCGCACCGCGACATTGTATTCGACGAGGTTGTCGACGAAGGGCTCGATGATGGCGGTGGTGTCGAATTTGAAGATGTTGGGGAGCACGGCGCGGACCGCGTCGATATCCTCGGCCTTGGCCACGCCGATGGACGAGCCGAGATGGGCCGGCTTGACGATGACCGGGAAGGCGATGTTCTTCAGCGCCGCTTCCAGGCCCGCCTTGTCGGGCACGAGGCCGGTGGCGGGACGCGGAATCACGGCATCCGGCAGCAGGGCGATGCCGCGGCCCGCCAGCACGCGCTTGGTGACGGCCTTGTCCATCAGCACCGCCGAGGCGAGGGTGCGCATGCCGGTATAGGGCACGTTCGCCGTCTCGAACACGCCCTGCATCTGGCCGTCCTCGCCGATATTGCCGTGGAAGGACAGGAGGGCGACGTCGAATTCCACCGGCGCCGGCGCTCTTGCGAACCAGCCGCCCTTGCCGCGCGGCATCAGTCGGCCGCGCCCCGCCGAAAGGTCGAGGTCGACCCGCGTCAGGGCCTTGCGGCCCTCGTCGTCGGGAATATAGGTGGCACGGCTGCGCAAGGCATCGCCGATGAACCAGGCGCCATCGGCGGCGACATAGACCGGGAAGCCTTCATATTTCGAACTGTCGAGCGCGTTGAGCGCCTGCAGCCCGGAGACGACGGAGACGTCATGCTCGGGCGAGCGGCCCCCGAACAGCACCGCGATACGCGTTTTCGACATCCTGTATCCCCGAGCACAATCCGAATCGTCCACGGAAACTATAGCGTTTTGTGTTTTGACGGAATCGGCAAAACGCAAAGACGCGTCTGAAAACAAGGAGCTAGAGCAAAGCGACGTTTCCGCCTGGACGCGCTTTGCTCTAGGATGCCGCAGGGACCGAGGCAAACACAGCCTTGCACATTCACGCCGGGTTGACGCAGTTTGCGCTTGATGCGGCGGGAACGCCTCGCCGCCGCGGGCCACCGTTGCGCCCACGGGCCGCAAATCGGTGATCTGCGACGGGTTTCAGGCGTATGATTGTCAGTTGGGGCCCGGGGGCGTGGCCCGAAGCCGCATGGGGAAAAGAATGTCGAATACCTTGTCGCAGATCCCGCTCTTCCAGTCGCTGAGCGAGGCGACGATCAAGGCCTATGACGGCCGGGTCCGCTGGGCACGGTTCGAGGAAAACGAATTGGTGATCGATTACGACGACAACACCAACGACGTCTATTTCCTGATCTCGGGCAAGGTGCGCGTGCTCTACCGCACCATCACCGGCAAGGAGGTCATCCTCGGCGAGCTCGGCGCCGGACAGTTCTTCGGCGAATTGTCGGCGATCGACGGCATCGGGCGCTCGGCCAACGTCACCGCCCTCAACCGTTCGCAGATGTGCATCATATCGGGCCCCGTCTTCATGGAGCTGGTGACGCAGAACCCCCAGGTCTGCCGCCAGATCCTCACCCTGCTGGCGAGCCGGGTGCGGTTCCTCAACACCAAGCTGGCCGAACATTCCTTCCTGCAGACCAAGCACCGGCTCTATGCCGAGATCATCCGCCTCTCGCAGCCCCGCAACGGCCATCCCGGCCAGCGCGTGCTCTCGCCGCCGCCCTTCCACCACGATTTGGCGGCCCGCATCGGCTGCCGGCGCGAGGCGGTGTCGCGCGAATTGTCGGCCCTCGAGAAGGAGGGCCTGGTCGCCAAGACGCGCGGGGCGCTGGCGCTGGTCAACCCGGACGAACTCAACAGGCGGATCTCGGCGGCGCTGGCGGACTGACGGCCAGAGCCGCGGGCCTATGATCCGTATGCGGCGAGATAAGGCGTTTCTTGGCCGGTGACGGTTCAGGATTTGTGATTGCCGGGCTTGTCCCGGCAATCCAGCCGGGCCGCGAACTCTCACTCCGGACGAGGTCCGGATACCCGGGACAAGCCCGGATACGACAGAATTACCGCCTCTTCCTCATTCTGGCGCATATGGCCTCCTGATAGCCGTCAGTGCCATCGCGGCGCGTAGCCATTGCGCAGCGCGACGACGATCGAGGGCGGCGTGAGCAGCCGCGCCGGCCGGTCGTCCCGGCCGGGCGCGGGGAGCCAGCCCTCGAACGACCAGCGCAGCACCCGCCCGTCGCGGCGGGCAAAGGCCGCCTCGCCATCGGCCCAGACGGCGCCGTCCGGCAGATCGGCGACGGCTCCGGCCTCATGCCGCGCGAGGCGCTCGGCATGCAGGGTGCGGTCCATGGCGTCGGCGCCCGCAGCCCCGCCGGGGAAGGCGGCGGCGAAGGCGCGCGCATCCGCCCGGCGGCATTCGAAGCAGGGCCGGTGGCCCGCCGCCAGCGCCGTCACCTCGTCGAGGAAGAAGAGTTCCGTGTAGGAATCCGGCCCCATCACCGTCCGGCGCACGCCCGCGACGGCGATCTCGCAGCAGATCCAGCGCCGGGACGTCCAGCGCCGGGCGCCGAGGCGCTGCCGCTCGTCGTGCAATCGGCCGCCGCGATTGCCCATCAGCGTGCCGCGTGCGGGGCTCGCGACGATGTCGCCGAAGGGCGTCACCCGGTTCTGCAGCGGCTGCCTCATGGCACGGCCCGCCCGTCCGGGCCGAACCGGATGAGATAGGCGAGGATATCGTCGATCGTTCCGGCGTCGCGCACGCCCGCGAACGTCATCTTCGTGTGCGGCACGACCGCCGCCGGCGCGGCCAGGAAAGCCCGCAGCGCCGCGTCGTCCCATGTCTTGCCGGAGGCCTTCATCGCTGCGGAATAGGCATAGCCCGGCTGGGAGGCGGCGGGGCGCCCGACGACGCCGTTCAGGACGGGCCCGACCGAATTCTTCGCTCCCTCGCCGAGCTGATGGCAGAAACGGCATTTGGCGAAGGCCGCCCTGCCCTTGTCGGCGTCGCCCCCCGCTTGCGCAGGGGTAGCGGCGAGCAGGAGGAAAAGCAGCGTTCCCGGGACCGCGGGCTTCCAGCGCACCTTGCGTTGGAAGGAGCAGGCTGCAAGCCTGCGGTCCCGGGAGAACCCGCTCATTTCGCCAGCGCCTGCTCGCGGATCTTCGCCAGCGTCGTCATCGGCGTGATCGCTTCCGCATCGAGCCGGCAATGCAGGATCGAAGGCTTGCCGGACGCCACCGCCCGCTCGAACGCCGGCCCGAACGCCGCCGCCGTCTCCACCCGCTCGCCATGGCCGCCGAAAGCGACGGCGTAGGCGGCGAAATCGGGATTGCGGAGCTGCGTGGCGGAAACCCGGCCGGGAAATTCGCGCTCCTGATGCATGCGGATGGTGCCGTACATGCCGTTGTCGACGACGATCACCACGATGGGCAGGTCGTACTGCACGGCGGTGGCGAATTCCTGCCCGTTCATCATGAAACAGCCGTCCCCGGCGAAGCACACCACCATCCTGTCGCGGTCGAGCGCCTTGGCGGCGACGGCGGCGGGCACGCCGTAGCCCATCGAGCCCGATGTCGGGGCGAGCTGCGTGCCGAAGCGGCGGAAGCGCAGATAGCGCTGCACCCAGATGGCATAATTGCCGGCGCCGTTGCAGATCACCGCGTCCTCGGGCAGGCGCTCGCGCAGCCAGAGCAGCGCCTCGCCATATTGGAAGGAGCCCGGCAGGGCCTTCGGCTCGTCCGTCCAGGCGTGGAAATCCCGGTTGGCCTCGCGGGTCTCGCCGGACCAGGGCAGGCTGTTGGGCGGCTGCAGCCCTTCGAGGGCGGAGGCGAAGGCCTGGGGCGAGGCATGGATCGCCAGCGCCGGCTGGTAGACGCGGCCGAGTTCCTCCGCGCCGGCATGGACATGCACCAGGGCCTGGCGCGGCGTGGGCACATCGATCAGGGTGTAGGACGAGGACGGCATTTCCGACAGCCGCCCGCCCGCGAGGATGAGGAGATCGGCGTCCTTGATGCGCTGCGCCAGCTTCGGATTGGGGCCGATGCCGACATCGCCGGCATAATTGGGGTGGTCGGCAGGAAACAGCATCTGCCGGCGGAAGGAGGTGCCGACCGGCAGGTCGAAGCGCTCGGCGAAGCGCGTCAGGCTCGCCACCGCCCTCTCCGACCAGCCCGAGCCCCCGACGATGACGAAGGGCTTCCTGGCGGCCCAGAGCAGGGATTGCAGCCGCATCATGTCGGCATTGCCGGGCCAGGTCAGCGCCGGTTCGACCAGGGCCGCATCGGCGACCTCGGCCTCCTCCATCAGGACGTCCTCGGGAAGGGCGATGACGACGGGGCCCGGGCGGCCCTGCATGGCGACGCGGAAGGCCCGGGCGACCAATTCGGGAATGCGCTCCGCCTTGTCGATCTCCACCACCCATTTGGCCATGGAGCCGAAGAAGGCCTTGTAGTCCACTTCCTGGAACGCCTCGCGCTCGCGCATGCCGCGCTCCACCTGCCCGATGAACAGGATCATCGGCGTGGAATCCTGCATGGCGATGTGGATACCGTGCGAGGCGTTGGTGGCGCCAGGCCCGCGCGTGACCATGGCGATGCCGGGCCGGCCCGTCAGCTTGCCCGCCGCTTCCGCCATCATCGCCGCCCCGCCCTCCTGGCGGCAGACGGTGACGTCGATCGGCGCATCGTGCAGGGCGTCGAGCACCGCGAGGTAGCTCTCGCCGGGAACGCAGAACACGTGGCCGGCGCCCTGCGCCACCAGCGCGTCGACGATCAGGCGGCCGCCATTGCGGGAAGTGGATTGTGTCATGAAAGTCTCGGACGATGCGGAATGGGAAAGCCCTTCCAGTCATACCCCGTCGCCCGCCCAAGGCAACCCGGTTTCGCCGGGGATCGCCGCGCCAGGCGTGGGGGGGGGACTGCGACGGGGGAGACAGGGCACCGGTCGCTCTTGCACCTTCGCGTCACCTGTCATATATAAGGCGACAGGTGACGATCCCGTCCTCGATGGGTGAAGACGAGCATGAACGAGCCTGACCAGCTTCACCGCGTCGTGGAATTGCTCGGCGGCAGCCGTGTCTTCGCACGGGCCATGAATGAACCGCTCGACGCTCACGAAATGCTGCTCGAAGGCCTGCCCGGACACGCCTTGACCCATTTGATCGAGAATCTCCGCATCCTGCCCAGGACGGCATCGCTGGAGAAGGCGGTGGGCATGAGCCTTCGTACCTTCCAGCGGCGCAGGGATGCTCCATCGAGGGTCCTGAGCCTGGAACAAAGTGGCAGGACTTGGAAATTCGCGGAAATCCTCGCCAGGGCGACGGCCCTTCTCGGTTCGCAGACAGACGCGGAACAGTGGCTCGAGCAGCCGGCCATCGGGCTGAACCAGCGGCGTCCGATCGACCTCCTGTCCACGCCGGCGGGCGTGGAGATGGTCGAGAACTATCTCGAACGTCTCGAATATGGCGTTTACGCATGACGCCTCTTCCCGCCGCTCTCGGCGGCACCGACCTCGTTGCCTGGCGCCTGGATCAATCGACATTCGCCCCGACGTGGGACAGCGGCGAAGGTGCCTATCGGGCGGGCGGGCGCTGGAACAGCGCCGGTCAGCGTGTCGTCTATTGCAGCGTCGATCCCGCAACCGCGATCCTGGAGGTCGCCGTGCACAAGGGCTTCAAGGCCCTGGACATGGTCCGGCACACCCTGACGTCGATGACGATCACCGACACGCCGAGCGTCCATATCGTCGATCCCTCGGATGTTCCCAATCCAAATTGGCTGAGGCCCGGGCTTCCGGGAGCGGGGCAGCAGGCTTTCGGCAACGATCTGCTCAATCGGCACAAATTCGTCCTGATCCCGAGCGCGGTGTCGACGCACAGCTGGAACCTGATCTTCATCGCGTCGCTGGCCGCCGGATCCTATCGCATGAGAACGCAGGAGGCCTTTGCGCTCGACACCCGGCTGCATCCGCCGCCAAGCGCCTGACGCGTGCCGATATCGCCTGTTCCGCGAAGTTTCCCTCCCTTATCCCTTGCTTCGGACACGGCGCCTCTTGTTGACCGTTCGGTGTCGTCCTAAATCATGGGCATGCTGATGCCCGAAGAACTCAAGCTGCTCGCTTTCGACGAGGAGGACCTGGCGGTCATCTCCACGCATCTGCAGGATGCTGCGGTCCTGCCGGCGGACATGGCCTGGCTTCCGGCGGAAAAGCGCTTCGCCTTGGTGGTCGACCGCTTCGACTGGTGCGGCGCCCAGAGCGGCGAGCGCATCCGGCGCCGGTCGGGCCTGCATTTCGAGCGCGTGCTGCATGTCCAGCGCCTCCGTTTCGACCAGCACGCCCCGACGCAGGCCGTGCTGCTCTCCATCGGCTTCGAGAAGAGCGAGGATCCGGCCGGCATCGTGACGTTGCATTTTGACGACGGCGGTGCCATCCGTCTCAAGGTCGAATGCCTGGAAGCCGCGATGTCCGATCTCGGTCCCGCCTGGCCTTGCGGCTCTCCCCCGCCCGCCCGCGCCTGACCCCAGGCCGCCGCCCTCGAGAGGAATGTCATGCCGGTCCGGCTCACCAGCACGCAGGCCGATTTCGCCGCCGCGTTCGCCGCCCTCCTTGCCGCCAAGCGTGAGATCTCCGAAGACGTCGACACCGTCGTGCGCGGCATCATCGAGGCGGTGGTCGCCCGCGGCGACGCGGCGCTGATCGACTACACCGCCCGTTTCGACCGGCTGACGCTGAGCGCGGAAACGCTCAGGATCGGCGCCGACGAGATCGCCACGGCCGAGGCGCTGTGCGATCCCAGGGCCCTCGCCGCGCTGGAGCTGGCGGCCCAGCGCATCCGTGCCTTCCATGAGCGGCAGAGGCCGTCCGACCTGCGCTTCACCGACCATGCCGGCGTCGAACTGGGATGGCGCTGGACGGCGATCGAGGCGGTGGGCCTCTATGTGCCCGGCGGCACGGCCGCCTATCCCTCCTCGGTGCTGATGAACGCCATCCCCGCCAAGGTGGCGGGCTGCCCGCGCCTCGTCGTCGCGGTGCCCAGCCCCGGCGGCGCGCTCAACCCGCTGGTGCTGGCCGCGGCGAAGCTCGCCGGCGTCGACGAGGTCTATCGCATCGGCGGGGCGCAGGCGATCGCCGCCCTCGCCTATGGCACGGCGACCATCGCGCCCGTCGCCAAGATCACCGGCCCCGGCAACGCCTATGTCGCGGCGGCCAAGCGGCGGGTGTTCGGCCATGTCGGCATCGACATGATCGCCGGGCCTTCCGAGGTGCTCGTCATCGCCGACGACAGCGCCAATCCGGACTGGATCGCCGCCGATCTCCTCGCGCAGGCCGAGCACGACACCGCCTCGCAGTCGATCCTGATCACCGACAGCCCCGATCTCGCCGACGCAGTCGAGCGCAGCCTCGCCCGCCAGCTCGAAACCCTGCCGCGCGCCGACATCGCCGGTGCGAGCTGGCGCGATTTCGGCGCCGTCATCACCCTGGCCTCGCTGGACGAGGCGCCGGCCCTTGCCGACCGGCTGGCCGCCGAGCATCTCGAGATCATCACCCGCGATGCCGACGCCATGGCCGCGCGCATCCGCAATGCGGGTGCCATCTTCCTCGGCGGCCATACGCCGGAGGCGATCGGCGACTATGTCGGCGGCTCCAACCATGTGCTGCCGACGGCCCGTTCGGCCCGATTCTCGTCCGGCCTCGGCGTGCTCGACTTCATGAAGCGCACCTCGATCCTGCGCTGCGGCCCGGAGCAGCTCGCCGCGCTCGGCCCCGCTGCCATCGCGCTCGGCGAGGCGGAAGGCCTCGCCGCCCATGCGCGATCGGTTTCGATCCGGAGCAATAGCGTGTAGACCAGCCTCCATGGACGAATTCGGGCCCCATTGCCGGTTGATCGCAGTGCATCTCGACAAGCACAGCATCGGCCGCGGCACGGCCGACCAGGAGCATGAACGGGCCGTCGCCGCCTATGACCTGATCGAGGCGAACGTCTTCGCGCCGGTCGGCCACGATTGCGGCCCCTATGCCCTCCATATTTCGCAGCGGGGGGGCCGGCTCGTCCTCGACATCCGCAAGGCGGACGGCGAGCCGGTGGTGGCGCACGTGCTCTCGCTGATCCCCCTGCGCCGGGTGGTGCGCGATTATTTCACCATCTGCGACAGCTATTACGACGCGATCCGCACCGCCACGCCGTCCCGCATCGAGACCATCGACCTCGCGCGCCGCAGCCTGCACAATGAAGGCTCTGAGATGCTCCGCGAGCGGCTGGCCGGCAAGATCGCGCTCGACCTCGCCACGGCGCGGCGGCTCTTCACCCTCGTCTCGGCCCTGTACTGGAAGGGCTGATCCTTGCCCAGCCCGTCCGCCCCGCCGCCGCCATGGCCGGCCCCCGGCTCCCCGGCGCCGACGCGGCCGCCGGCGGAGACACCCCCTTTGGCGGAGCCGCGGATACGGCGCCCGCAATCGGTGCTGTTCGCCTGCGGGCACAACGTCATCCGCTCACCCATGGCAGAAGCGATCGGGCGCTATTACTTCGGCCGCTCGATCTTCTTCGCTTCGGCCGGGGTGCGCCCCGGCGAGCCCGACCCCTTCGTCGCCGGCGTGCTCGAGGAGATCGGGATTTCGATGGGACGGCACCGCCCGCACAGCTTCGAGGAACTGGAAGAACTGGAAGGCCTGAATTTCGACCTTATCCTCACGCTCGCCCCCGAGGCCCATCACCGGGCGCTCGAATTGACGCGGACGCTGGCCTGCGAGGTCGAATATTGGCCGACGCCCGATCCCAGCCTCGTCGCAGGCCATCGCGACCAGAAGCTGGACGCCTATCGCGCCTTGCGCGAGGGCCTGATCGACCGCATCGCGGCGCGGCTCGGCGGCGGCTGAGGCGGAAAACCGGCCGGCACCGGCGGCCCCGACCCGCCAGCCGGCCCGCGCAGCATTAAAAGTGGCCGGGAGGGCGGCGGCTGCGGGGGAAAGCCTTTTTCTTGGCGATTCGTCACGGTATAAGCGCACGTTGCGAAATTATCGTTCCGCCCTATCGTGCGCAGCGACCAACCGGAGGTTTTGATGCGCGTTCTGCGTTCTCTTGCATGTGCCGCCCTGTCGGCATTCACCCTGGCGGGCTGCTCGATGTTTGCCTCGGTACCTCCCAACAATGTCCCGCCCGCGATTCCCAAGCCCCTCGACAACAAGACGTCGCTGCCCTTCCCCTTCAACCGCACCTTCGCCGCGGTGTCCTACAAGGACCAGAAGTTCAATGGCGACCGGCCGACGGTCCTGATCTCGGACAGCAATCGCGGCATCGGCTTTTCGGCCTGCAACAACTGGTCGGCCACCATCGTGCCGCGCCAGGACCAGCATCTGGCCATCGGGCCGGTGGCGATCAGCAAGCGCAAATGCGAGGATCGCCTGATGCATAACGAGCAGGTCTTCCTGTTCGTGCTGCGCACCGCGACGGACTGGACCTATGACGGCCGCCAGCTCATCTTCAAGGGCCCGTTCGGCACCATGGTCTTCGAAGCCGCGGCGTGATCCCGCAGCGCATGGCGTGACAAAGGCCGGTCTCGCGACCGGCCTTGTTTTGCGTGCTCGAAGATCGGCGGATCGTCCGGCAGGCCGTGCGAAAGACGGCGAGAAAATGCCGGTCCGCAGATCGACATCCCGGTGGGCGGGTCCCCCGACCCGCCTCTTTCCCTTCTCGTCCAATGAGAGGCGCCGTAGAGCCGCCTGCGGCCCGGCTTCCCCAGGAAACGAGCCGCAGAACCTCGACGCACGGGCCCTGTCAGGTGCCGAACGCCGCGAGCGGCGCTTCCTCCATGCGGGTTCCCTTGTCGTCCTTGACCAAAGCGAGGCGGCGGTCGTGCAGCGCCGCCAGCGACGAGCGATGCCCGATCGAAACGATCGTGGTGCCGGGCAGCGCCTCGCGCAGCAGGCGGTAGATATCGGCCTCGCTGTCTTCGTCCATCGCCGACGTCGCCTCGTCGAGCAGCAGCCAGACCGGCTTGCGCAGGATCGCCCGGACCACGGCGACCCGCTGCTTCTCGCCTCCCGACAGGACATGCGACCAGTTGTCGTGCTCGTCAAGGCGGCCGGCGAGATGGCCGAGGCCGGCCCGGGTCAGCGCCTCGATCAGCATGTCGTCGGCGAAGGCCTTCTCCTCCGAAGGATATGCGAGCGTCGCCCGCAACGTGCCGATCGGGAAATAGGGCTGCTGCGGCAGCAGCATGACATCCTCGCCCTGCGGCAGGGTGATCCTGCCCTTGCCATAGGGCCAGATGCCGGCGATCGAACGGAACAGGGTGGTCTTGCCCGATCCGGATCCACCGGTCACCAGCGTGCGCTCGCCCTTGCGCAGAGCGAAGGAGATCTTGTGCAGGAGACCGATGGAACCTGGTAGGTCGACGTCGACATCGACGCCTTCGATGTTCCGCGCGCCGGCCGAGGTCGCAAGCTTGACGCCCTTTTCCTTGGCCTCGTTGGCGCGTTCGATGGCGGTATCGAAGCTCGTAAGACGGTTGACGACAGCCTTGAAAGCCGCGAGCGTGCCATACATCGTGATGAACAGGGAGAACGCGCCCTGGACGTTTCCGAAGGCGTCGCCCGCCTGCGTCATCGCGCCGAGCTTCATATCAGCGGTGGCGAAATAGGCCGGCGCGAGCAGGACGAAGGGCAGCACGACGTTGACCTGGGCATAGGCCAGGGTCACCCCGGTCAGTTTCAGCTGGCGAATGATGAGGGCCAGCGTCGTCGAGAAGACCGCCTTGAAGCGATCCATCAATCCGATCTGTTCCACCGGCTCGCCCTGCAGCAGAGCGATCTGCTCGGCGTTCTCCCGCACCCGCACGAGATTGTAACGAAAATCGGCCTCGACCTTCTGCTTCCGGAAAGAGATGGCTACCAAGGGACGGCCGACGAGATGCGTCAGGTATGTCACGACGACGGCAAAAACAAGCACCATCCAAACCAGATATCCAGGAATGTTGCTTAGATCAAAGCCGTATATCTTATAGGGGAATTGAGCCGATATACTCCATAATATCTGCACAAATGCATAGAAATTCAGAGAAGTTACAAATATATTAATATAAATATCAAATGATTGGTCAGTAAAGCTATTGATATCTTCCGAAATACGCTGGTCCGGATTGTCGGCCCGGTCATGGGCGAGCGCCAGCCTGTAATGCACCTTGTCCGAGAGCCATTGGCTGATGTAGCGGCGCGACAGCCATTGCCGCCAATGCAGCTTCAGGATGGACGTTAGGTAGGACTCGCACATGCCCCGGATGATCCACAAGGTGGCGAGCGCCGTGAAGAAACCGAGCTCGTACCAGAATGATACCGCGTTCTTGTCCTGCAGTGCCGTATAGAATCTGTTGTTCCAGAAATTGAACAGGACCAACATATAGACTTGGATCACATTGAGGATGATGATGATGCCAAGCAAGCCGAGACCGAGTGTACGGTCTCTTACATTCCAGTCGCCGAAATACCCTAGCTCGAGACGATCCGGATCATCCGACTCGAAGAAGGGGTTCACCATGTCGATGATGCGCCGTACGACCGGTATGTAGCAGATGATGTAGTTGATCAGCGCCAGCAGGGCGGCCACGATGGCGGCCTGCGGTGGCGGCAGGAAGGCTTCCATGGCAGGTGGCGTCAGTCCGGCCTCATGGGCGGCCGTTACCACGCCCAGCAGCAGAAACGAGACCGCGAACAGACCGATCAGGAACCGGATGACCGTCGGAATCCTTGCGGACGCGAAGAGGACGGCCGCCAGGATCAACGCGGCGACGGGCAAGTAGAACGGCACCGGCCCCATCGCTGCTCCTGCAGCAAAACCAAGGGTGGCGAGGCCGACGAGGCCCGCGAGAATTCGGATCATGAAGCGGCCTTTCGAGAAGGGCAGTGCAGCAAGCGGCGATCCCGCCACTTGCCTTCAACCTTGTGGAGAATGGATTAACACAACCCTGTCACGCCGGTTTCATGGCGGCAAATGAGCAAATTGTAAGCTTCTTCAGCTTTTCGTGAAAGGAATCCGGGCGGGAAGGACAGGCTGATCCGGCCCGCCCTCGGCCATTAAAAAAGGCGCGCCGGAGCGCGCCCTGAGGCGGATAGCGATATCGCAAGCCTAGACAGGCTTGAGATTGCCGGCGGCGGCCTTGCCCGTCTTGCGATCCGTGAGGATCTCGTAGCCGATCTTCTGCCCTTCACGCAATTCCGGCATGCCGGCGCGTTCCACTGCGGTGATATGCACGAACACGTCGCGGCCACCGTCGTCCGGCTGAATGAAGCCGTAGCCCTTCTGGGTATTGAACCACTTCACGGTTCCCGTGCTCATAGGTAGTCCTTTACTTCGTTCCAAAGCATGGACGACCCACGGCGTGCCGTGTTCGCCCGGTTCTGCGAAATTTGGAGAGGGTGTCCTGAACGAGCGCCCCGCAAAGCAAAGGCGAACCGGCCCAGTCTTCCGGCCAAATCGACCCAAAATCGATACCACAAATTCGTCTGCCCTCACAAGAGCTTGCGAAATCACAGTTTTGCCGTGCATCCATCGTCAATCCGCCATTCCTTGCGGCTCCCGCTTGCTCTATGGATGCGAGCGCCGACCGCCGTGTCGCCGCCTCCCCGATATGCCTGACCCGGATTCGGAATGATCGTTTTTCGTCGTTTTTCCATCCTTTTGACGGCGCTGGCGCTCGCCTCGCCCGCCTTTGCCGACACGGCCGACAAGGACTGCTCGCGAGGGGCGGCGGAGCAGCGCATCCCCGCCTGCACCCAGCTTCTGGACAGGCCGCTTTCCAAATCCACCAAAGCGATCGTGCTCTACCGTCGCGGGCTCGCCTATGCCGACAAGGGCGATGACGGCCATGCGGTCGAGGATTACACCGCCGCCCTGCAATTGCGCCCGCGCGACATGGCCACCCTGACCGCCCGGGCCGACGCCTATCTGCGCCTCGGCCGCGACCAGGCGGCGCTCGACGATTACGCCAGCGCCATCGCCTCCAACCGACACGCATCGCTCGCTTTGGTCAATCGCGGCTTCGCTTTGATCCAGCTCAACCGCAACGAGGAAGCCACCAAGGATTTCGACGCAGCGCTCGCCCTCGATCCCCGCGACCAGGAGGCCTATAAGGGCCGGGGTGACGCCGAGCGGGCGCTCGAGGACCATATCGCCGCGGTCGAGGACTACACCCAGGCCATCCGCGTCGACAAGACCTACAAGAACGCCTTCTACGGCCGCGCCCGCTCGCTGATCGAGATGAAGGACTATGTGCGAGCCCAGGAAGACCTGCAGGCCGCGATCGATCTCGATCCCGAATTCGACTCCGCCTATTTCAGCCGCGGCTATGTGCGCTGGCAGCTCGGCGACACCGAGGGCGCGCTGTCGGACTATTCGAGGGCGCTGGCGCTGGAGACGGACTTCCCGGCCGCCCGGCTGGAGCGGGGACAGCTCTACGCCGCGCTCCATCGCTATGACGAGGCCATGGCCGATTACGACGAGGCCATCCGCGAACTGCCCGATCTCGCGCAGGCCTATGTCTCCCGCGGCATCGCCTGGCGCGAGCTCGGCGATTACGACAGTTCGCTCGACGACATGAACAAAGCCTTGTCGCTGCCGGCCAGCAAGGCCGATACGCTGGTGGAGCGGGCCAAGACCCATCTTGCCGCCGACCAGTACGACCTCGCCTTGGCGGACGCCGATGCGGCCATCGCCGCCCAGGACACCGTCCCCGACTATTACGCCCTGCGCGCCAAGGTGCAGGAGCGGCGCGGCCAGCGTGATGCTGCGATCGGCGACTTCCGGAAGGCCCTCGAGCTCGATCCCGCGAGCAAAGTGGCCAAGGCCGGCCTCTACCGCCTCGGCTCGACGCCATAGGCCTGGCGGCCGAGGCCTCCGCCCGGGCTTTGTCGCAGGCCAGTCTTGACGGCGACGGGCGGGCACGGCTAGCTGTCCCCTGATGGTTCCCTCCGGGGATCAAAAGGGAACGCGGTGCGGGCAGTGGCCCAAGGCCGCGGCTGCCCCCGCAACTGTCAGCGACGAGCCGCCTCCACATCGCCACTGGGACCCGCATGGACCTGGGAAGGCCGGAGAACGGCGCCGACCCGCGAGCCAGGAAACCTGCCATCGCCGGACGTCAAAGCAGGAACATCGGGCGGGGTGTCCCGATGTATCGGTCCCCCTCGGGGCAAGCCGGTCGCTGCAATGACATGAGACGTCAAAAGCAGAAATCCTCCATGCCAATCCCGATTCGACGCTTCTTCACCGAAAGCACGCCCGATTTCAAAGGGCGGCTCATCGCCATCTATGTCGTGCTCGCCATCCTCAATCTCGGGGGCTGGCTGTGGGCGCTCATGGCCTTCCACGGCAACCCGGCGCTGCTCGGCATCGCGCTCGTGGTCTACGGGCTCGGCCTGCGCCACGCGGTCGATGCCGACCATATCGCCGCCATCGACAACGTCACGCGCAAGCTGATGCAGGAGCGGCGGCGGCCCGTCGCCGTCGGCTTCTTCTTCGCCATCGGCCATTCGCTCGTCATCGTCATCGTCGCGGCCGCCGTCGCCGGGGCGGCGACCCTGCTCGGCGGCTTCCGGAGCCTGCAGGACATCGGCGGCACGATCAGCACCGGCGTCTCCGCCCTGTTCCTGTTCGTGATCGCGGCCATGAACATCATGATCTTCCTGTCGATCTACAGGAGCTACCGCCATGTGCGCATCGGCGGCGCCTATGTCGAGGAGGATCTCGACATCCTGCTCAACAATCGCGGCTTCCTCGCCCGCATCTTCCGGCCGGTGTTCCGGCTCGTCTCCAGGAGCTGGCACATGCTGCCGGTCGGCTTCCTGTTCGGCCTCGGCTTCGACACGGCGACCGAGGTCGCGACCTTCGGCGTCACCGCGACCCAGGCCGCCAAGGGCGTGCCGTTCGAGGCGATCATGGTGTTCCCGGTGCTGTTCGCGGCCGGCATGTCGCTGGTCGACACCACGGACGGCGTGATGATGCTCGGCGCCTATGACTGGGCCTTCGTCAAGCCGATGCGCAAGCTCTACTACAACATGACGATCACGCTGGTCTCCGTCGTCGTCGCCGTGCTGATCGGCGGCATCGAGACGCTGGGGCTGATCGGCGACCGATTCGCCCTGACCGGCGCGTTCTGGGACTTCATCGCCGCGCTGAACGACAATTTCAACAATCTCGGCTTCGCCATCATCGCCATCTTCATCGCCGCCTGGGTGATCTCCTATATCGTCTACAAGGCCAAGCGGCTGGACGATTTCGACATGAACACCACGCGGGCCTGAGGCCGCCGGGTCCGACGCCGGCGCGGCGTCGGCGTCAGATCCGGCCGAGCCAGTCCACCAGCCGCTGCGTCGCGACCTGCAGCTGCTCGGGGCTGCGCAGGAAGCACAGGCGCATGAAGCCTTCGCCACCGGGGCCGAACGCCGTGCCGGGGGCGAGGCCGACATTGGCGTCATCGACGATCTCCAGGCCGAGGCGGCGCACATCCGGCCGGCCCTCGACGGTGAAGAACAGGTAGAAGGCGCCGTTCACCGGCGCGAACCGGACCTTGCCGGTGGCGCCCAGCCCGTCGACGACGATGTCGCGCCCCTGGCGCGCCCGGGCGATCTGGTGCTGCACGAAGCTCTCGCCCCGGTCGAGTGCGGCGATGCCGGCGCGCTGCATGAAGGCCGCGACGCCCGAGGTCGAATATTGCACGAGGTTCTCGATGGTCTGCCCGAGTTCGGGCGGCGCCTCGATCCAGCCCATGCGCCAGCCGGTCATGGACCAGTTCTTGGAGAAGGTATCGGTGAAGAAGATGCGGTCTTCGGGCGTGCGGATGTCGCGGAAGGACGGCGCCCGGCCGCCGGCATAATGGAAGCGGGTGTAGATCTCGTCCGCGAAGATCCACAGGCCGTGGCGGCGGGCGAGATCGAGCACGAAGGCGAGATCGTCCGGCGTGGCCACCCACCCTGTGGGGTTGGAAGGGGAATTGATGAAGATGCCCCTGGTGCGGGGCGTCACCGCATCGGCGATGCGCTGGCGGTCGAGCTGCCAGCCCGCATCCGTGTAGATCTGCGGCACCATCACCGGCGTCGCGCCGGCGACGCCGATGGCGGCCGGGAAATTCGGCCAGACCGGGCTCGGCACGATCACCTCGTCGCCTTTGCCGGCGACCATGCGCACACAGGTCTGCAGCGCATGCATCCCCGATTGCGTGACGAAGAAGCGACCCGGCTCGAACGGTTTGCCGAACAGATTGGTGTGATAGCGGGCGAGCGCCTCGCGGAGGTCCGGAATGCCGCGCTGCCAGGTGTAGAAGGTTTCGCCGGCGGCGAGGGAACGCGTCGCGGCCTCGGTTATGAAGGCCGGCGTCGGCACGTCGCCCTCCCCCGCCCAGAGCGGGATCATGCCCTCGCGCGTGCGCCCGTAATTCATCACCTCGACGATGCCGCTTTCCGGCGCGCCGAGCGCCTCCGGACGAAGGCCGTCGAGAAAGGACGGCATTGCGGGCGGGATCTTCTCGGCAGCGGCGGCGGTCACGGCATCGTTCCTTGCGGGATTTCGGCCTACACGGCCGGCCGACAAGCATAGGCCATGGCAGGCGGGACCGAAATCAATTGTTGGAATGGATCGCATCGCCCGCACGAATGGAGCGCGCGGGCGGGACGCCCGCGTTCCCAGGACGAGCGCTTCTCCGTGAAGTGCGACTCGGCCGCGGCCCTATTGCCGGGCGGCCAGCAGGTCGCGGATCTCCGTCAGGAGCTTCACGTCGGCCGGAGCCTCCGGCTTCGCCGACTCCTTCGGCGGCTGCTGGCGGCGGAGCGTGTTGATCAGCTTGACGGCGAGGAACAGCACGAAGGCGATGATGAGGAAGCCGATCACCACCGTGATGAAGCTGCCGATGGCGAAGGGCACGCCGACCTTGCGGGCATCGGCGAGAGAGGCGCCGGCCGGCGCGGTTCCGCGCAGCATGAAGTAGACATTGGAGAAATCGAGGCCGCCCGGCGTCAGCGCGCTGACGATCGGCATGATGACGTCCTCGACGAGCGAGGTGACGATCTTGCCGAAGGCCGCACCGATGATCACACCGATGGCGAGATCGACGACATTGCCCTTGAGGGCGAATTCCTTGAATTCCTGAAGCATGATTCCTCCATCTGAACGATTGAGACAATGCAGCGCATTGCCTGAATCCCGGGAGGATTCAGGCACCCGACAATAGGTTCCAAAAGTGGGGTTTTGGCAAATGCCCTGACGAAAAAAGCACCGGCGCGCAGAGGCGGACTATTCCGGCCGGCGCAGTTGGAAGGTGCGCTCCACCACGGAATAGTCCTGATAGCCCAGACGCGCCATCACCCGCATCGCTGCCGTATCGACGCGGCCGTCGACCACGAAACGGTCGTCGATATAGATGCCGACGACCTCCCCGCAGACGAGCCAGGCATCGCTCGGCTCACCCTGCGCATCCTGGAGGTGGATTGTCTGCGTCCAGCGGCATTCGAGCGCCGCGGCGGCACGTGCCACGCGCGGCGGCGCCACGAGACGCGAGGGCGCAGCCTCCAGGCCGGCATGCTCCATCTCGTTCTCTCCGCGCGGCAGTCTCGCCGAGGTGGCGTTCATCGGCACCGCGAGGTCCTCGGTGACGAGATTGCACACGAATTCGCGGCTTTCCTCGGCGAAGACGACGCTGTCCTTGCGCCCGCCCGCCGCGAAGCCGACGAGATGCGGCCGCGCCTGGAAGGCGTTGAAGAAGGAAAACGGCGCGAGATTGACGGCCCCCTGCAGCGACCGCGTCGTGATCCAGCCGATCGGCCGCGGCGCCACCAGCGCCTTGAAGGGATCGTGCGGCAGGCCGTGGTCGCCCTTGCGCGGCTCGTAGAACATGGATCGTCTCCTCGGAATGTCCGACCGGCATCGGGCGCGAATGAGCCTCCGGCCGATCGGCCTCAGGCGGCCAGCTCGCCGGCCAGGCGCTGCAGGAAGCCGGCGCATGCGTCGAGCTCGGACAGCGCGATCCATTCATCGGCGCGATGCGCCTGCTCGATCGAGCCGGGGCCGCAGATCACCGTCGGCACGCCGGCCTCCTGGAAATGCCCGGCCTCGGTGCCGTAGGAGACCGCCATGGTTCGGTTGCGGCCTGCGAGGCGCAGCGCGAGCGTCTCGGCGGGCGAGCCCGGATCCGGCGCGAGCGCGGGCACGCGGATCTGCAGCTCGGTGGTGATCGCGGCATCGGGCGCCGTCCGCGTCAGGCGGGGCAGCACGACGTCGCGGCTGAAGGCGCGGATGCGATCAGGGATCGCCTCGAGCGCCAGCGCCGGCACCCCGCGGCACTCCCAGACGATGCGGGCTTCGTCCGGCACGATATTGATCGCCCTGCCGGCGCTGAACAGGCCGGCCTGCACGGTGGAGTAGCCCGGATCGAAGCGGCCCGACGGATCGCCAGCCGCACGCAATTCGTCGGCGATGTCGTCGAGCTCGACGACGATCCGCGCCGCCGCGTGCAGGGCGTTGGCTCCCAAGGCCGGCATGGCCGAATGCGCCGGGCGGCCTGCCACGCGGGTGACGTAGCTCGACAGGGATTTCTGCGCGTCGACGACCTGCATCAGCGTCGGCTCTCCGACGATGCAGGCGATGGGCATCGGCATGTCCCGCCCGAAACGGCGGATCATGTCGAGGCTGCCGTAACAGGTGATCTCCTCGTCATAGGAGAGGCACAGATGGATCGGCGCCTTCAGCGACGCGGCCAGGAAGTCCGGGACCAGCGCGAGGGCGGTCGCCACGAAGCCCTTCATGTCGCAGCTGCCGCGGCCGTAGAGCCTGCCGTCGGCGACACGGGCTTCGAAGGGCGGCGAGGACCAGTCCTGCCCCTCCACCGGCACGACGTCGACATGGCCGGAAAGGCAGACGCCGCCGCGGTCCACCGGTCCGATGGTGGCGAACAGGGCCTCCTTGTCGCCGGCCTCGTTCGGCAGGCGAAGGCTCTCGACGCCGTGGGCGGCGAGATAGCCGGCGACGAAGTCGATGAGGGGAATATTGGAGCGCGCGCTCACGGTGTCGAAGGAGACGAGCTTCGCGGTCATTTCGAGGGGCGTAAAACGCTGCGGGGCCATGAGCTTCTCGATGTGGAACGACCGTGACCGGATGCGGGGAGCGCGGGCCGACGGCCCGCGCGTCCGCCGTCTATGCCTTCGCCAGTTCGTCGGCCTCGGCCTTGTCGAATTCGTAGCGGGTGTTGCAGAACTCGCAGGTGACGGTGATCGAGCCGTCGTCGGCGACCATGTCGCGCCGATCCTGCTGCGAGAAATTGCGCAGCATGCTCGTCACCGCCTCGCGCGAGCAGCGGCATTTCTCGATCACCGGCGAACTTTCGAACACGCGGACGCCCCGTTCGTGGAAGAGCCGGTAGAGCAGCTCCTCGGCCGGCACCGTCGGGTCGGTGAGTTCGTGGTCCTCCACCGTGCCCATCAGCAGCTTGGCCTCGACCCAGGCGTCGTCCTCCAGGGTGCCGTCCTGCTGCAGGATCTCCGCTCCCTCGGGGGCGTCGCCGGGCGGC
Organism: Labrys monachus; assembly: GCF_030814655.1. Lineage (NCBI taxonomy): Bacteria > Pseudomonadati > Pseudomonadota > Alphaproteobacteria > Hyphomicrobiales > Xanthobacteraceae > Labrys > Labrys monachus. The sequence goes on along the minus strand of NZ_JAUSVK010000001.1, from coordinate 2,631,637 downwards.
AGGTCCGCCATGCGCATGCGATCGGGCGAGGACGGCAGGAACTGGATCATCATGCCGCCGGCACGCCAGCTCTGGCCCTTGCCGGCAACGTAATTCTCGGCCACGGCGAGGCGCACGCGCGTCGGGATCTGCTCCGACTGGCGGAAATACTGGTCCGCCGCGGCCTCCAGGCTCTCGCCTTCGAGGGCGACGATGCCCTGGTAGCGCGCCATGTCGGGGCCCTGGTCGATGGTCATCGCCAGATGGCCCTGGCCGAGCAGGTCGATCGTGCTGCTCCGGCCGGCGGCGATCGCCTCGTCCACGGCCGCGCGGTCGAAGGTCGCGCAGGCCCGCACCCTGTCCGGCGCCTGGAAATCGACGACGATCATCCGCACCGGGCCGTCCGTCCGGGTCTGCAGGATGAAGCGGCCGTCGAATTTCAGCGTCGTGCCGAGCAGGAGCGTGAGCGCCGCGGCTTCGCCGAGCGCGCGCGAGACCGGCGCCGGATAATCGTGCCGGCGCAGGATGGTGTCGATGGCCGGCCCCAGGCGCACGACCCGCCCGCGCACGTCGAGGCCTTCGGCCTGGAACGGGAGGATGTGGTCATCCTCCATCAGATGAGGCTCCATCATGCTGCGTTCCGGCCGGCGGACTGGCCGAAGCACCAGGCGAGGATGCCCTTCTGCGCATGCAGCCGGTTCTCGGCTTCGTCGAACACCACCGATTGCGGGCCGTCGATCACCTCGTCGGTGACCTCCTCGCCGCGATGGGCGGGCAGGCAGTGCATGAAGAGGGCGTCGGGCTTGGCCGCGTCCATGAGCTTGCGGTCGACCTGGAAGGGTCGCAGCAGATTGTGCCGATGGCCCTCGTCGTCGCCCATGGAGACCCAGCAATCGGTGACGATGCAATCGGCGCCGTCGGCCATTTCATGCGGGTCGTGCCCGGTCTCGAGCCGAGCGCCGTTGGCCTTCGCCCATGCGACGATTTCGGGCCGCAGCGACAGTTCGGGCGGCGTCGCCACGCGCATGGTGAAGTCGAAGCGCTGCGCCGCCTCGATCCAGGAGGCCAGCACGTTGTTGGCGTCGCCCGTCCACGTCACCGTCCTGCCCTTGATCGGGCCGCGATGCTCCTCATAGGTGAGGATGTCCGCCATGATCTGGCAGGGATGGGAGAACTTCGTCAGCCCGTTGATCACCGGAATCGACGCGTTGAGCGCGAGGTCGCGCACCGCGTCGTGGTCGAGCATGCGGATCATGATGGCATCGACATAGCGCGACAGCACCCGGGCGGTGTCGGCGATGGTCTCGCCGCGCCCGAGCTGCATCTCCGCGCCCGTCAGCATCAGGGTCTCGCCGCCGAGCTCGCGCATGCCGACGTCGAAGGACACGCGGGTCCGGGTCGAGGGGCGCTCGAACACCATGGCCAGCGTCTTGCCGGCGAGCGGACGTTCGGCCGCGAGCTGGCCCTTGACGCGCTTGGCCTTGATGGCGGCCGCCAGATCGAGGACCTCCCGCAATCCGGAGGCGGGGATATCGGAAAGATCGAGAAAATGCTTCGGCATCAGGCTTATCCGACGGTCTTCGGCTTGCTGGAGAGAGCGACGCATGCAGCCTCGATACGGCGGATACCTTCGAGCACTTCCTCCTCGGAAACGATGAGCGGCGGCAGCAGGCGCACGACGCTGTCACCGGCCGGGATCGTCACCAGCTTCTCGGCGCGCAGGGCGGCGGCGAATTCGCCGGGCGGGATGCGGGTGCGCAGGCCCAGCATCAATCCCTGGCCGCGGACTTCCTCGATCAGGTCGGGGAAACGGTCCTGCAGCTCGGCGAGGCGCTGGCGCAGCAGCAGCCCGACCTGCCGCACGTGATCTAGGAAACCGTCCTCCAGGACCACGTCGAGCACCGCATTGCCCACGGCCATCGCCAGCTGGTTGCCGCCGAAGGTGGTGCCGTGCACGCCATAGGTCATGCCCTTGCCCGCTTCCTCGGTGGCGAAGCAGACGCCGAGCGGAAACCCGCCGCCGATGCCCTTGGCGGTCGCCATGATGTCGGGCGTCACGCCCGCCCATTCATGCGCGAAGAGCTTGCCCGTACGTCCGACGCCGGTCTGGACTTCGTCGAAGATCAGCAGGATGCCCTTGTCGTCGCAAAGCTGGCGCAGCCCCCTGAGGCACACGGCCGGCACGCCGCGGATACCGCCCTCGCCCTGAATCGGCTCGATGAGGATGGCACCGGTCTCGGGCGTGATCGCGCGGTCGAGCGCCTCATGGTCGCCGAAGGCGATCTGGTCGAAGCCGTCGACCTTCGGGCCGAAGCCGTCGAGATATTTGGCCTGGCCGCCGGCGGCGATGGTGGCGAGCGTGCGGCCGTGGAACGCGCCTTCGAAGGTGAGGACGCGGTAGCGTTCGGGCTGGCCGTTGGCCGAATGGTATTTGCGCGCCATCTTGATGGCGCATTCCATCGCTTCCGCACCGGAATTGGTGAAGAAGACGCGGTCGGCGAAGGTCGCCTCCACCAGGCGCTGCGCGAAGCGCTCGCCGTCCGGCATCTGGAACAGGTTGGAGGTGTGCCAGAGCTTCTGCGCCTGGCCGGTCAGGGCCGCGACGAGGTGCGGATGGGCGTGGCCGAGTGAATTGACGGCGATGCCGGCGCCGAAATCGAGATAGCGATCGCCGTTGGACGCGATCAGCCACATGCCCTCGCCTCGCTCGAAGGTCACGTCCGCGCGGGCATAGGTCGGCAGGATGGCCGAATGAGCGGGATCATGAGGCGAGACGGATTTGGTGGAAAGGGTCACGGGCGTTGCTTTCGGTTCGGCGATATCGATGTCGATGTTGTATTGCAGTCCTGGGAAAGGAAAGATGACAGGCCGGATGGATTGCGTTCGGCAGACGCTTACGCGCCGCCTTGAGCTCGCCACGATGGCCCAAAAATCAAAACGCCGCCCCACGGGGCGGCTGTTTGCGAAATTTATATTAGGCGTGACGCCGCCGCTGTCAATGGCAGCGTGCACGCGAGCGGAACATTGCGGACGAACAAGACCCGGGCGCCGGCGGGATGGCCTGGCCGCCCAGGCCGGAAGGAGAGGGCGGATCGCCTCCCGGGCGCCGGCCTGCGGCATCCACCGGCGCGTTCAATTGACGACCCGTCTCACATGCGGACTGTCCAGCGAGAAGGCGGGAATGTCGACATCGAAGGCCTCGCCGGAATCGCTGACCATCTGATAGGTCCCCACCATCACGCCGGACGGCGTGGAGAGCGGGCAGCCGGAGGTGTATTCGAACCGCTCGCCCGGATCGAGGACCGGCTGCTCGCCGACGACGCCCGCGCCCCGCACCTCCTCGCGGCGGCCGCGCTCGTCGGTGATCTCCCATTTGCGCGAACGCAGCTGCACGGTCTGCGGGCCGCGATTGACGATCTCGATCGTATAGGCCCAGAAATAGCGGCCCTCGTCCGGGCGGGATTCTTCGGGCAGGAATTGCGGCTGGACCGTCACCTGGATATGCCGGGTAATGCTTCGGTACATCTGAGCCTCGCCTCCTGTGGCCCTTGCCGGGCCCGCCTGCATTCGAAGAGAACAGCGGCACGGATCCTGCGTGAAGACGCCAGCACGGACTGCGTCTTCAGCCGCGCGGCGCCGCCGGGGCGACTGCGCTTGTCCCGGCTGGATTTATGCCCGTAGAGGGGCCTACGTCAAACGGGAAGGCCGCTAGCGCCCGCGCGCCCAGGCGGCGAACCCGAGGATTGCGGCGAGGACGAGGGCGAGAGCCGCACCGCCGGAGGCCAGCCTGAAGTCGCCGGTGCGGTCATGCAGGAGGCCCGCCGAATACGGCCCCACGATCTGGCCGACGCCGAACACCGCCGTCATCAGCGCGAGCAAGGGTTGCGGATCGCCGCGGGCGCGCTCGCGCGCCGCGAGCAGGCCGAGGGCAGTGATCCCCATGAAGGTGGCACCCAGCAGGGCCGCGGCGAGCAGCATGCCCGCCGCCGTGGCCATGGCGGCCGAAGCGGCGACGCCGGCCGCCTCGACCAGGCAGGCCATGGCGAACGCTCGCAGCGTTCCCCAGCGCGCCGCCGCCTTCAGCCAGACGGGGACCGAGAACATGGCGCAGATGCCGACGACGAGCCAGGCGACCGGCTCCACCGCGCGCAGCGAGGCATCGGCCCGGATGATCGCGACGAGGAAGGTCGCGGTCACGACATAGCCGAGGCCGAACAGGCCGTACCCCGCGAGCAGGAGCCCCACGCCCCCGCCGGGATGCGGGCCGGGAAGCGGCGCGGTCCGCGCCCCGCCCGCCGCCGGCTCGGCGCCGATCTTGGCGATCGCCATGCCGGTGAGCAGCACGCAGACGAGGCCGCAGATCAGCCATTCCGTCCGCCAGTCGAGGCCGGCACCCTGGACGATGGCGACGAGAAGCGCCGACAGCACGATGCCGACGCCGACGCCCGCGAAATAAAGGCCCGGCCGGGAAGCCCCCTGCCCCTCGCCGCTGCGCCGCAGCACGAGGCCGCTCGCCACCACCATGACCCAGGCGCTGGCGAACCCGCCGGCGAACCGCATCGCCGCCATCGCCCACAGCGAGGACAGGCCCGCCATGCCGAGCGTGGTCAGGGTGCTCGCGACCAGCATGACGGCGAGCGTGAGGCGGCGGGACAGCGGCATGGGTGCCGCCGCCGCCACCGCGCCGAGGAGATAGCCGGCATAATTGGCCGAGGCGATCAACCCGGCCTGCCCGGCCGTGAAGCCGAGATCGGCCATCATGCCGGGAAGGATGGGCGTGTAGACGAAGCGCCCGATGCCGAGCGCGGCGGCGAGAGCGGCCAGGCCGCCGACGGCGAGGCTGTGGGGTTGATTTCGAGCCATGGGATCCGGACCGGCGGGACGGGATGAATCGGACGCAGGGCCGCATCCTCGCACGGGACCGGCGATCCCCGCCATGGCGAACGCCTCCATTCGTCGATTTGACGAGGGCCTGACGCCTTCGGATCCGTCCCGGGCAGGAAAAAAACGAATGATTTCAACGCACACCCCGCCGCCGCCCGGCGGATGCAAGCCGCAGCCCTTATTTTTTCCTGATTTGTGGCCCCTGCGGCAAAGGCCTATTTTTCGAGTGTCTCCAGCGGACATGCGTTCGGTTCATGACAAGCCTTCGACTGCGCCAAGCGACCCGAGACGACCTCCCGTCCCTGATGGACCTCGAAACCGCCGCCTTCGCCACGGACAGGATCGCCCGGCGCAGCTGGCTCGAACTGCTCGCCAGCCCGGCGGCTGCCGTGACCGTGGTCGCCGAGGGCCCCGCGGTCATCGGCTGCTCGGTCGTGCTTCGGAACGCCCGTACCCGCGTCGCCAGGCTCTATTCGATCGCCGTCTCCCGTCAGGCCAGGCGGCAGGGCATCGCCCGGTTGCTGATCGAGGATGCCGCGCATCGGGCGGGCCGGGCGGGCGCCACCGAACTCCGCCTCGAGACCCGCTTCGACAACCTGCCGGCGCAGCGGCTGTTCGAGCGGTCGGGGTTCCGGCCGTTCAAGCGGGTCGCCGGCTATTACCAGGATGGCGCGGAGGCCATCCGCTACCGACGTCCGGTATCCCCGCCCCACCGGGACGACCCGGCGCCCCCTCATGAAAGCAGGCCATGTCAAGCCAAGTGATCATCGTCGAAAAGCGCAGCGATTTCCGCTGGCCCGACCCCGACAAACGGGTGATGACCGCCCAGGACTTCATCGCGGAAGGAAAGGGCCCTTTCCACCGCCCGCGCAGGATCGTCAATCTGTGCCGCGGCTACGACTATCTCAGCATCGGCTATTATGTCTCGCTCCTCGCCGAAGCCCGCGGCGACCGGGTGACCCCGAGCGTCGAGACCATCACCGGCATGCAGCAGAAATCGGCATGCGCGCCGAAGCTGGCGAGCCTCGGCCGCGCGCTCGGGCCGCTCGGCGCGGTGCCGCGCTCGGTCGACGCCATGAGCGTCCAGGTCTATTTCGGCCAGGCCGGCGACGCCGAGCTGGCGGAGTTGGCGACCCGCGGCTTCGAGACGTTCCGTTGTCCCCTGCTCGCCATCGACCTCGAGCGGCTCGACGGCGGCGAGGGCTGGAAGGTCGCCAACCTCCGGCCGCTCGACCCGCGCGACATCGACGTGAGCCGCGATGCCGTCTTCCTCGACGGCCTCGGCAGGTTCTCGCGCCGGCCCTGGCGGGCGACGCCGGCCGCCAGCGGCCCGCGCATGGACCTCGCCATCCTGCACGATCCCGCGGACCCGATGCCGCCGTCGAACCTGCAGACGCTGCAGGCGATCGGCCGCATCGGCCAGGGCATGGACATCGCCGTCGAGCTCATCGAGAAGAAGGACTTCTCGCGTCTCACCCAGTTCGACGCGCTGTTCATCCGCGAGACCACGGCGATCGCCCATCATACGTTCCGCTTCGCCAGGAAGGCGGCGAACGAAGGCATGCCGGTGATCGACGACCCCGATTCGATCCTGCGCTGCACCAACAAGGCCTTCCTGTCCGAAATCCTCCTCGGCAACCAGGTCGCCACGCCGAAGACGCTGTTCGTGACCAGGCGGACGCTGGCGCGCTTCGAGGGCGGCCTGGCCTATCCCGTGGTGCTCAAGGTGCCCGACGGCGCCTTCAGCCTCGGCGTCAAAAAGGCGGAGAGCTGGGCTGAATTCGAGCACATGGCGCGGATGATGCTGAAGCATTCGGAAATCATCCTCGTGCAGGAATTCATCTATACGCCGTTCGACTGGCGCATCGGCGTCCTGGCGGGCGAGGTGATCTTCGCGGCCAAATATCACATGAGCGAGGGCCACTGGCAGATCATCCAGCACGACGGGGCCGGCGGGCATGTGGAGGGCAGGACGCAAGCCGTCGCGGTGGAAGAGGTGCCCGCCGAGGTGATCGGCCCCGCGGTGCGGGCCGCGCGCCTGATCGGCAACGGCCTCTATGGCGTCGATCTCAAGCAGACGCGGTCCGGCGTCGTCGTCATCGAGATCAACGACAATCCGAACATCGACATCGGCCTCGAGGACGCGGCGGTGGGCGAAGCGCTCTACCGCACGCTGCTGGCCCATTTCCAGGCGCTCGTCGACGCGCGCCACCGCGCCTTGCCGGCCCGTCCCGGCATGACGGGCCCTTCCCCCGGCCCCAAGCTGGTCTCCTCCCGCCCGGCCGCCCCCGGCCCGCTCGCGCCCCTGCGCGAGACCGGCTCATAGGAAATGTCCCGCCGCCCCGCGGACGGCCTTGATTGCGCCCGAACAAATAAGATAGAAGGAGGGACCGTCTTTCCTGGACGATGCCAGGAAGCATGGTTGCGGGCCGAGGCCTCGCGCGGGCGTAGTTCAGAGGTAGAACGTCAGCTTCCCAAGCTGAATGTCGTGGGTTCGATTCCCATCGCCCGCTCCAAAAATACGATTACTTTTCAGTAGCTTATACGGGACGCGGCGTACGCGGCGGCGAGATCACGATTTACGAGTCGCCACGGGCTGCGGCTAGATATGCCACTATAGCTCGCGCTGAAGAATTTCTATTCGGGCGACCATTGCTTCCATTTTGGCTGGAGGTGCCTTCGATGACATTCTGCGATTGGGATTGGCGGCCGGCGGTGTTGTTCAACACTTCCTCGGCGTTCGCCATGTTGAAGCCCAACGGGCCTTGGGTGTCGGTGGACGCGCTTGATGTCTGGGCCACGGCCGGCGTGATGTCGGAAGAAGACTGGCGCTCCAAGTTCGAAGAAGAGTTCGGCCCCCTCGACCTGTCGAAGATCCCCGGCCCGATTCCATCGAACTCGTCGCGGGCTTGCCCGTCTCGCCCGGCTCATCCTCACATCCGATGACACGGCTTCAATTCCCGGTGAGGAGCCTGTCCATCCTGCCGAGCCTGCGTGATTTCGCCGCTTTTCGCCGCGAGCAATGATGGCTTGTCCGGCGGGCGGCCGGCATGCGCCGATCGAGGTGTCATCTGGTCCGCCGCTTTGTCGGGATGTCCTCAAAAGGCGGATCATGACCATGCCCTCGATTTCACGCCGACATCTGCTGACGGCTTTCACCTCGGGCATCGCGGCATCCCTCCTGGCGCGGGCCGCGCGGGCCAACAATCTCGACCTCGGCCAGATGGAAATGAAGGAGGACTACGACTCCATCGCCAGCCCGGTCGACGTCGACGCCAGCGCCTCGCCTTTGTTCTCGCCCTATACGCTGCAGGCGACCGAGAACGCCTTGCGGAAATATACCGAGATCGCCGGCCGGGGCGGCTGGCCGCGGGTCGGCGGCAAGGAACGCCTTCAGCTCGGCGACCGGAACGCGGACGTCGTGTCGCTGCGCCGCCGCCTCGTCGTCTCCGGCGACCTCGCGCCGTCCCTGGCCGATTCCGACGTCTTCGATTCCTATCTGGAGGGATCCGTCAGGCGCTTCCAGGCCCGCCACGGCATCCTCGCCAGCGGCGTCGTCGGCGACACCTCGCGCGCGGCTCTCGCCATCCCGATCGACGTGCGGGTCAACCAGCTGCAGATCAACCTCGTGCGCCTGCGCGCGATGGATGGCAATCTCGGCGGCCGCTACATCATGATGAACATACCCGCCACGGAGGCGGAGGCCGTCAACAACGGCACGGTCGAGCAGCGCCACAACACCATCGTCGGCAGGCCCGACCGTCCTTCGCCGGTGATGTCGACGCAAGTGCAGAACGTCAACTTCAACCCGTTCTGGACGGTGCCGCTCTCCATCATCAAGAAGGACCTGATCCCGATGATGCAGAAGGAGCCGGACTACCTGGCCGACCATCATATCCGCATCTACGATCCGCAGGGACAGGAGATCCGGGCCGATCAGATCGACTGGAACACCGACGAGGCCACCCGCATGCGGTTCACGCAGGATCCGGGCTTCGACAATTCACTCGGGCAGGTCCGCATCAACATCGCCAACGCCTATGGCGTCTATATGCACGACACGCCGGAAAAATCGCTTTTCGGCTCCGAATATCACTTCGATTCCTCCGGCTGCGCCCGCGTGCAGGACGTGCGCGACCTCTGCGCCTGGATCCTCCAGGGCACGGACTATACCCGCGAGCGCATCGACGAGGTGATCCGCTCCGGTGACCATGTCACGGCGGCGCCGCTGCAGAAGGTGCCGGTGTTCTGGACCTATGTCACCGCCTGGGCGACGCCGGAGGGCATCATCCAGTTCCGTGACGACATCTACAACAAGGATGGCTATGCCTCGCTCGCCGTCGTTTCCAACGACATGCCGGGTTGAGGCCGCGCCGGCATGGGGGAGCCGATGACCGGAAGGGCCGAAAAAGTATAAATTTCTTGTTCGCTCCGGTCGGAACAAAGTAGATACGAACTATCCTCCCGGGGCCGGCCGCAGCCGGATGCGCCCTGCCGAGTTTCCCGCAAGCGCCTTTTTTGTCAAATACTTGATCTTTTTGTTCCCGCCAAGCAACGCTCTGCGGGCGGGTGGCCTTCGCCGGCTCGGCGCAGCACGTCGTGATCATCGATTCATCTTGCCGGAGCAGTGCAAAATATCTATGCATCCCTTGTTGACAAAGTCGCCTTGGAGAAGTGGAAGTGGATGACGTCGATATCGGGATTACCGCAGATATTGTATCGGCTTATGTATCGAACAACAGCGTAGCCCTCGCCGACCTTCCCAAGGTCATCGCGGATGTCCACGCCGCCCTGATCAGGCTGGCGAAAGGCGAAGAGCTGGACGAGCCGGCCGATTCCAAACTGACGCCGGCGGTGCCGATCAAGAAGTCCATTACTCCAGACTACATCATCAGCCTGGAGGACGGTCAGAAGTACAAGTCTCTGAAGCGGCACCTGAAGTCCCAATACGGCATTACGCCGGACGAATACCGCGCCAAATGGGGGCTGCCGCCCGATTATCCGATGGTCGCGCCCAATTATGCCAAATCGCGCTCGGAACTCGCCAAGCAGATGGGGCTCGGCCAGAAACGCAAGAAGATCCTGCCCAAGAAGCTCGGCGGCACGACGTAGAGGTTGGCCTCTCCGACCGGCCGGAGAGGCGGGGAAGTCCGGCTCAATCCTGCGGGCGCGGTCCTTCCGGCATCGGCTCGTGCGGGGTCAGGCGGCGCTCCCGGAGCTTCCTGGCGGGAATGCCGACATAGATGGAATTGGCATCCGTCTTCGCCCTGATCACGGCGCCGGCGCCCACCACCGTCCCGTCTGCAAGATCCGAGCCGTCCAGGACCGTCACGCCGGCTCCCAGCCAGACGCCCGATCCGATTCTCACCCCCCTGGTGGTGACGGCCCATATGGATTGCGCGCTGTCGTCGATGATGTGCTCGGACGACATGATGCGCGAATGCGAGGCGATCATGACGTCGCTTCCGATCGAGAGGTCCCCTCCGCCCCCGATGACGCAGTAGGGACCGATGAAGATGTCGGAGCCGACCGTCATCTTGCCGTTGCCGGTTCCGATCAGGGCACCCGTGCCCAGCAACATGTTCTCGCCGGCGCTGAACGAACCTCGTGCGCAGGTGATGGAACTCCCCGGCAGGAGATGCGTCCTGGCGCCGATGCGAATCCTTCCCTTTCGGGCGCTGACTGTCGCGGAACGGTGGATCGTGGATCCGAAAGCGACCCGGATGTCATGACCGGCGGCCCTGAGACAGAGGACACGCAACTGCGTCAGGACAGCTCCGACGAGACGGGCGACTTTAGGCAACGACTTTTCTCCGACGCGCTGGGCGAAAGGGGGGGAAACTTCTAGGACCTGACAATACGTAAGGGAAGCTGCTGCCGCGTGCAGGCTTTCCGATCATGAAATCTGCGGTGGCGGCGAAGGTTCCGGCCGGGGATGGCGAAAGGCGAAAGGCGTGGCCCGCGGGCCACATCGATGCTATCGGATCGTCGGAGCGCAGACATGGCGGCTCGCGACGGATATCGGCACTATGTCCACAACGCCCGCAGACAGGCTGGATGCGCTCAAGATCCGCATGGGGCAGCTGCTCAGGACGTCGCCTGGAGAATTGCCGCATCATCCGGAGAGATGCTTCGCGCTCCTGGAAGGGCGCTCGCGGTCGAAGACCGGCCTCACCGCAAGTGAAGTGGCCGAAGCCGTGAAGATCCATCTCGCCCGCAACGAGCCCCGCGTTCGATTGACCGATGTCCATCCCCAGATGCGGGAAGACGGCGCCGTCAAGGCAATCTGGCTGTATTTCGACGATGTGGAGACGGGCAGGAACCACCACCACTTCATCACATACCGATTTTGACCAGGAGCCGGTGGCGGCATGGGGTGCTTGCGGCGGGGCTCGGCATCGGCCGAAGCCGCTATTGCCGCCGCGGCCTCGCCCCCGTCCCATCAGCCGCGGACAAGGCCGGACTTTGTCCTTTCCTGCACGAAGGCGGGGGCCGAACGGATGCGATCGGCGGCGGCATGCGCCGTCAATTGTAAAGGTTGTACTTCTCCCAGGCGGCGCGGGGGATCTTGTCGCCGATCTTATAGTTCAGGGACTGGACCTCGACATGCCGCGGGCCTGTGCTGCATTGATAGGACAGATGATACCAGTCGCCCTTGCTGCGGAAGACGGCGCCCGGCGCGATGATCGCATCGTGATGCAACACCGGATCCTCGAAGGTGTAGGCGATCACCTTGTCGGCCGTGTACGGATTCTTATCCTTGTTGATGTGGCGCATCGCTTCGGTATCATAGGCCTGCTCCAGACGGGCCTGGGGCGCGAGTTCCATCAGCTGCCGCCTCGTGTCCCCGTCGAGGGCTTCGCCCGGAGAAGCGAGACAGACCAGCGCCAATGCACCGATGAGTGATTTTGCCGCATTCAATGCATGTTCTCCGTCGATCTCGTTAGTTCGGCGGGGCCTTCCTACCACTGCCGGACCGGAGCGTGAATCCCAAAAAGGATCGGTGCGTCAACGGCAGCCCGCAAGGCGGGGCTGCGATATGCCGCAACGGCAGGAGCGCCGGATGCCGTGATCGCGGCAGCGGCGCGGGCCGGAATAAGGTAATTATGTCGAAACCCGCTTGATCACGGCTTTTTTACTACAGATTTCGGGCAGAAAAGATGCTAATTAAAGCCATCTGAACATTGTGGATGAGTCTCATGAAAACATGCATCGCCGCCTTCGCTCTCCTTATGACGTCGACCGCGGCTTTTGCCGCCGATCTCGCGCCCCAGCCGGTTGAACCGGCTGCGCCCGTCGAATTGCCGTTCAGCTGGACGGGCTTCTACGCCGGTGTCCACCTCGGCGCCGTCTTCAGCGACGCCAAGGCCACCGACTCGGAATTCGGCATCCGCGCCAAGTTCAACAACACCGGCTTCATCGGCGGCGGCCATGTCGGCTACAATGAGGAATTCGACAACAATGTCGTGATCGGCCTCGAAGGCGACATCGACTACACCAGCCTGTCGAAGACGACCTCTCAGACCGTCGACGGCACCTTCGGCTCGGCCAAGTTCAAGAGCGACTGGCAGGGTTCGGTCCGCGCCCGCCTCGGCTACGCCTTCGACCGGTTCCTGCCCTATGTGACCGCCGGCGTCGCCTTCGGCGACCAGAAGCTCAGCGTGTACATCCCGGACATCGGCAGCGCTTCGAGCAGCAAGACCCGTGTCGGCTGGACGGTCGGCGGCGGCGTCGAATATGCCATCGACGATCACTGGCTGCTGCGCGGCGAGGTCCGCTACACCGATTTCGGCAAGCAGAACTCCAACTTCTTCGGCGACCGGGTGAAGATCCGCTTCAACGAAGTCTCGACCCTGATCGGCGTCTCCTACAAGTTCTGATCGCCGGGACGAACCGCCACTGCAGGAAGCCGTCGCCCGCTGGAGCGACGGCTTTTTCATGATGCCGGCCGGCGACAGGCCCCGCGCGCTCCAGAGGGAGAGGAGCGCGGCTCAGCGCAGATAGGGAATCGGGACGTCGGCCCGCTCCAGAAGCCAGTCCCAATGGCCCCGGGCATAGCCGCGCGAGACATCCGCGAGCAACTGCGCCATCTCGGCATCGAGCGATGCCAGTTCGGCCTGAAGATGGGCGTTGGAAACCACCAGCGCCCTGACCGCCTCCTTGGGATCGCCGCCGCACGCGGCGATGACCTGCTCGACCTCCCCATCCAGGCCGGACGGCAACGCTGCGTCAGTGCAGGACAGGGGCATTGGCCTCTCCACGCAATTCGGCAAGGAGTTCGGCGAATGCCGGCGTCATGACGTTGGCGCGATACATCTCCGCCTCCAGCTTGAAGAGCCCGGCGGCGCGGATCATGCCGACGAGCGCCATGCGCGCGTCGCCGTCGGCGCTGCGGATCAGATCGTCCGCATTCTTTTCAGCCTCCAGGGCATGGTGTTTGAAGGCAAGCGCCATCTCCATAATTCTCTTGTCGATCATGCCTCGCTCCTCGAATCCGAAAGCCGTAAAATACGGGCGGATTCGCAGAGAGTCGAGCTTTTGTTCTCTCTTTGTTCCTAATGACACCAAACCACGGCCGATGCCCGTCGTCGCCCTCAGACCGCCCCGAGGAAGCTGGCGAGATTGGCGCCGAGTTCGTCGCAGACATAGCCGCCTTCCTGCACGATGACGGCGGGCAGGCCGAGTTGCGCAATGCCGCCGGCCATGCGCGCAAAGCCCGGCGTCGTCACCGACAGGCCGCCGAAAGGATCGCCCTCGAAGGCGTCGAGGCCGAGCGCGATCACCAGCGCGCCGGGCGCAAAGGCATCGATGCGGGCGAGCGCCTGCTCCAGCGCGGCCATGAAGCCGTCATCCCCGGTCTTGCGCGGAAGCGGCAAATTGAGGTTGCAGCCGAGCCCCTCGCCTTCGCCCCGTTCATCGGCATGGCCCCAGAAGAAGGGATAGAAACGCACGGGATCGGCATGGATCGATACGGTGAACACATCGCGGCGGCGGTAGAACAGGCCCTGGGTGCCGTTGCCGTGGTGGAGGTCGACGTCGAGGATGGCGACCCGGTCATGCCGGCTGCGCAGCGCCTGCGCCGCCACGCCGGCATTGTTGAAATAGCAGAAGCCGCCGGCGAGATCGGCAAAGGCGTGGTGCCCGGGCGGGCGGCACAGAGCGTAGGCCGCGCGTTCGCCGCCGAGGACGAGCCCCGCGGCATGGAAGGCGGTATGGGCGCTCGCCAGCGCCGCGTCGAAGGTCTGCGCCGAGATCGGGCAGGAGGTGTCGGCCATGTGGTAGCCGGCCTGCCCGACGGCGGAGGCCGGATAGGCGCCGCCCCTCCGGTCCGGGTGGATGTTGGGGATGACCTCCTCCGACGCGCCTTCGATCCGCTGCCAGCGCGCATGGATGTGGCGGAGAAAATGGATGTATTCGGGCGTATGCACCGCCGCGACCGGCGCCAGCCCGGCCTCCGCGGGCGCGACCTCCTCCAGGCCGAGATCCAGGGCCGCCCGGCGCAGGATGTCGGCCCGGCGCGGCACTTCGGGGTTGGGACGCTGGGCGCCGCTGCTGAGGAAGAAGCGGGGATCGTGGCTCTTCTGGCTTTCGCTGAAGACGAATTTCATGCGGCATCCCCCAAGGAAGGCGACAGGAGCGGCGGCCTGCCGGCGGCCATCGGCCGCAACGCCGCCGCTTCGATGGTGACAAAGGCCCCGCCCCTTCGATTATCCTGCAGGCGGAGCGGCCGCAATGCCGAACCGTGATGGGGACCGGCCGCCGATGCCGGCCCGCGCTTTTTGGGAATAGGACAATGAACAAGACCGGGACGGCTCTCACCGTCGAAACCCTGCCAGGGCGCCTGACGCCGGATCTCGCCGCGCTGCTGGCGGCGGTCGAAGCCGAAGCGGGACCTCAGCCCGACACCACCCTGATGCCGCCGGCGGAGGGCCGCCATGTCGTGGCACGGATCAACCAGCGCTGGAACCGGGACCTCCCCGCCATGGCGTCGACCGCCGACGTGACGGTTCCCGCCGACGCGACGCTCGGCTCCGCCGATTGCGCCGTGCAGGTCCTGGTGCCGCCCAATGCCGGCGCGGGTGCCCTGATCTTCATCCATGGCGGCGGCTTCGCCTTCGGCAACCCGCAGACGCATGAACGCTGCGCCCGCGTGCTGGCGATCGAGGCGGGACTGCCCGTGCTGTCGCCGGACTATCGCCTCTCGCCCGAGCACCCCTTTCCGGCCGGCCTCACCGACATCGTCGCCTGCCTGCGCGCCGCGTTCGAAGCCGCGGCGCAGGCCGGCGTGCGGCCGGGGCCGCTCATCGTCTCGGGCGATTCGGCGGGGGCCAATCTCGCGCTCGCCGCCATGCTGCACGAGCAGCAGGCCGGGCGCCCGCTGCCGGCCGGCGCCTTGCTCTTCTACGGGGCCTATGACGCGGATTTCGACACGCCGTCCTATCGGCGCTTTCGTGACGGGCCCGGGCTCACCACCGGCAAGATGCGGCGCTACTGGGACTGGTATGTCGCCGACGAGGCCGCCCGGCGCAATCCGCTCGCCTCGCCCCTGCATGCGAGCGACGCGGCGCTCCGCGCCTTGCCGCCGCTGCACCTGATGGCGGCGGAGATCGACCCGATCCTCTCCGACACCCTCAATCTCGGCGCGCGCCTCGCCTCGCTCGGGCGGCCCGAGCGGGTGCACCTCGCGACGGGCGCCACGCATGGCTTCCTGCAGATGACGGGCATGCTCGCCGACGCCCGCCAGGCCCTCGCCGAGGCCGGGGCGGCGGCGAGGGCGATGATCGCCTGAAACGAGGGGAGTGCCGATCGCCGATCGACCTTCCCTCTCGCGCCAGGCGCGGCGTTTCCGAGAAGGGCGATCGGTGATCGCCCTTCCATCGCGTCGCCCTCAATAGGTGGCGCGGCCGCCCGAGATGTCGAACACGGCGCCGGTGGTGAAGGAGCATTCCTCGCTGGCGAGCCAGGTGATGATCGAGGCGAGCTCCTCGACCGTGCCGAAGCGGCCCATCGGGATCTTCGAGCGCATATAGTCGATATGGGCCTGGCTGACCTGGGCGAGGATGGGCGTGTCCACGGTCGCCGGGGTGATGGCGTTCACCGTGATGCCGTCCTTGCACAATTCCTTGCCGAGCGACTTGGTGAAGCCGATCACCGCGGCCTTCGAGGCGGAATAGGCCGAAGCCGTCGGATTGCCTTCCTTGCCCGCGATGGAGGAGACGTTGACGATGCGGCCATAGCCATGCTTCTGCATCAAGGGTGCGACGAAGCGGTTGCAGTAGAACAGCCCGTTCACATTGATGTCGAAGACGCGCTTCCACTCGTCGATCGGGTAGTTGACCACCACCTCGTTCTTGCCGGCGACGCCGGCCGAGCAGACGAGCACGTCGACGCGGCCGAGCTGGCTTTCGGCTTCGAGCGCGGCTGCCGCCACGGCGTCGGGATCGGCGATGTTGAGCGTGACGCCATGCGCCCGTTCGCCGAGCGACTGGCGCGCCGCGTCGATGCGGCCGGCGTCGACGTCCCAGATGCTGACCGAGCCGCCTTCGGCGATGATGCGCTCGGCCGTCTTCAGGCCGATGCCCGAGGCGCCGCCCGTGACGATCGCGCCGCGGCCCTCATAGCGAATGATTGTCGTCATTGTCTCCATCCCTGTGTTTTGTGGATCGAACGGATCGTGAGGCGGATGGGAAGCGCGGCGCGGCGACGATGTGATCGCTCCGCCACAACCTCGCGCAGGACGCCGGAGGCGGTGTGGTCGAACGGTTGATAAAGGCTCGCCGCGACGGGTTCAAGCACGGGATCGTCGGCCGAACGCCTCAGGGGAAGGCGCGCGGCAGCAGCCTGCCATAGGCGAGGCCCTGGCCGGCGCCGCGGGCCACGAGGAAGCCGATCAGGGCCAGCCAGAGGCCGTGATTGCCGAAAGGCTGGAGCAGCCACCACAGCATGAAATAGCAGGCCAGGGCGACGATCATCAGGTTTCGCATGGCGGCGTTCCAGGTCGCGCCGATATAGATGCCGTCGAAGGTGAAGGCGAGCGCGCCGGCGATCGGCGTCATCGCGGCATAGGCAAGGAAATGCCGCGCCTCCTCGCGCACCGGAGTGCTCTTGGTCATGAAGTCGATGAAGGTGCCGCCGGCGAGGAAGAGGAGCGCCGACATGGTGACGGCGAGGAAGAGGCTCCAGAGGAGCGAATAGCGCACGGAGGCCTCGAACGCCGGCCGGTTGTTGGCACCGATCGACCGGCCGCAGAGCTGCTCGGCCGCCGTGGAGACGCCGTCGAGGAAATAGCCGCCGAGCAGGAAGAAATTGTTGAGGATGGCGTTGGCCGCCAGCGTCACGTCGCCGGCCTGCGCGCCCTGGCGGGCGAAGAACAGCCAGGCCGCGAGCAGCAGCAGGGTCCGCAGCATGATGTCGCGGTTGATCGCGATCATGCGGACGAACTTCGGCCGGTCGAAGACGACGGCCGCCGGTATGCCGAACCGTCCGCCGAAATGCGCGGCGACCACGACGAGGCCGACCGCCGCGCCGCAGATTTCCGACGCGCTCGTCGCCACGGCGGTGCCGGTCACGCCCCAGCCCAGCCCCAGCGCCAGCACGATGCAGAGTAGGATGTTGGCGATGTTGATGCCGATCTGGAGGAAGAGACCGGTGGTGGTGCGCCCCATGCCGATCAGCCAGCCGAGCACGGCATAGTTGGCGAAGGTGAAGGGCGCCGACCATATGCGGATATGGAAATAGAGCCTGGCGGCGCTCATGACCGCCGGCGAGCCGCCGAGCAGCGGAAAGGCGACGGCGGCGATCGCACCCTGCAGGCCGACGATGACCAGGCCCAGCACCGCCGCCATGACGAGCGCGCGCAGGAACACCGCGCGCTGCTCGAGCCCGTCGCCGGCGCCGAGCGCCTGCGCCGTCAGCCCCGCCGTGCCCATGCGCAGGAAGCCGAAGCCCCAGAACAGGAAATCGAACAGCACCGCCGACAGCGCCACCGCCCCGATCAGCGAGGCGTCGCCGATCTGGCCGATGACGGTGGTGTCGGCCAGGCCGAGGAGCGGCGTCGACAGATGCGCCAGCGTCATCGGCGCGGCGATGCCCAGGACGATGCGATGGCTGACGGCGACGGGCCGGACGGCAACGGCGGGTGAATAGTTCATGGCGGTCCATTTCGCCCCGGCCGATCGACGGCGCGGCGCACCGAGGCCAAAAGGGGAACGCTCTATCCGACGGCAAGGCCGCTGCTTGCAAGCGCTAATTCGGCGGGAAGCAAGGAGGCGACGGCGATTGCCGGAGCGGTCACGTCATCCAGGCGCCGGTACCCTCCCTACCGCCTTCCCGACGGCGCCGATTTCAGCAGGCGGATGATGATCCATACGGGGATCACGATCACCGCGCCGACCAGGAAATAGCTGACGAGGTCGTGCAGGATGGAAGCGCTGCGCGCGAACAGATGTTCGAACGACCGGCGCAGATTGGCGATCACGTCCCAGGGCGTGAGATTGAGCCAGGCGAGGACCAGGCCGACCGCGATCGAGATCACGACGAGTTTGAGGAGCGTGCTCAGCACCGAGCCGCCCATGAACCGTTCAAGCGCCGACATGCTTCAATCTCCCGGCAAAGCCGTCTCTATTTCAGGCGTGGCGGCGGCGCGGTCAAGCATGGCGCGCAAAGTTTCGATGCGGTCCGCCTCACGCGGCGGCTTGTCCCAGCGCAGCCGCGCCAGCCGCGGAAAGCGCATGGCGACGCCCGATTTGTGCCGGGTCGACCGCGCGAGCCCCTCGAAGGCGACCTCGACCACCAGGCCGGCATCGGCGCCGTGCACCACTTCGCGCACCGGACCGAAGCGGTTGACGGTGTTGTTGCGCACGAAGCGGTCGATATCCTTCAATTCCTCGTCTGTGAAGCCGAAATAGGCCTTGCCGACCGGCACGAGCTCGTCGCCGCTCCACACCCCGAACGTATAGTCGGAATAGAAGGAGGAACGCTTGCCGTGCCCGCGCTGGGCATACATCAGCACCGCGTCGATGCGGAACGGCTCGCGCTTCCATTTGTACCACAGCCCCTTCGGGCGGCCGGGGACGTAAGGGCTGTCGTGCCGCTTGAGCATGAGGCCTTCGACGGCGTCGGCATCGGCGCCGGCCCCGCCGGCGGCCGGGTCGGCGCGGGCGGCGGCGAGGTCCTCGCCCGAGGCGAAGGCGACGATCGGCGACAGGTCGAGACGCGGCGAGCCGACGCGCGCCACGAATTCCTGCAGGCGCCGCCGCCGCTCGCCGAAGGGCAGGTGCCTGAGGTCCTCCTCGCCGTCGGCGAGGATGTCGTAGGCGCGGATATGGGCGGGATAGTCGGCGACGAGCTTCGGCGTCACGCTCTTGCGGTTGAGGCGCTGCTGCAGGGCGTTGAAATTCTCGATGCTGCCCTCCCGCCGCACCAGCAATTCACCGTCGACGGCCCCTTCGAAATGCAGGGCTTCGACGAGATCGGGGAAGGCGGCGGCGATGTCCTCGCCGGTGCGCGAATAGAGGCGCAGCACCGGCAGGCCGTCTACGGTCGCGCCGACGGCCTGCACGCGGATGCCGTCCCACTTCCACTCGGCGGCGTGGGTCTCGGGCGAGATGGCGGCGAGGTCGCTCTCCTCCAGCGCATGCGCGAGCATCACCGGCCGGAACGGCGTCGGATCGCCGGTCTCCGGCTTCGGTCCCCGGCCCTCGGCCCAGGCGAACAGGCCCTCGTAAGGCGGCGCGAGACCGTGCCAGGCGAGTTCGATGTCGTCGGGCGCCAGCGTCCCCAGCGCCGCGACCGCGCTCTTGGCGAGGCGGGCCGAGGCGCCGATGCGCAGCGCGCCAGTGATCAGCTTGAGGAAGGCCCAGCGGCCGACCTCGTCGAGCGCGTCGAGATGGCGGGCGATCAGGCCCGGCATCGCCGCCTTGCCGGCCTGCGTGATCGCCTCGACCACCTCGCTCAGCGTCGGCGAATGGTTGGCGCCCGGCTCGGCCGGCCACATCAGCGCGATGGTCTCGGAGAGATCGCCGACATAGTCGTAGGAGAGCGCGAAGAGCTGCGGATCGGTGCGCTCCGCGATCAGCGCGCGCAGCAGAGCAGGCTTGGCGTTGCGGAACGACAGCGCCCCGGTCATCGCGGCCAGCGCATAGCCGCGATCGGGATCGGGCGTGGCGCGGAAATAGTCGGTGATCAGGCGAAGCTTGGCGTTGCGGCCGGGCTCATAGGCGAGGCGGTCGAGCAGTTCGGCGAAGCGGTTCATCCCTCGCCCTCCTCGTCGCCATAGCCGACCATGTGGAGAGGCCGGGCCTTGAGGCCCGCGCCCGCCGCCCAATGCACCAGCGCATCCTCCTGGCCGTGGGTGACCCAGAGCTCGGAGCAGCCGGTCTCCAGGATCGTGCGCTGCAGGTCCGGCCAGTCGGCATGGTCGGAAATGACGAGCGGGAGTTCGGCGCCGCTCTGGCGCGCCCTGGCGCGGATGCGCATCCAGCCCGAGGCATAGGCGGTGAGCGCGTCCGGCATCTTGCGGGCCCACAAATCATGCAGGGCGCCGGGGGGGCACAGCACGAGGGCGCCGGCGAGATCGCTCGCCGGCGTCTCCCGCACCAGGCGCAGATCGCCGAGCGCGATGCCCAGGCCTTCGTAGAGCCGGGTGATCCGCTCCATCGCGCCATGCAGATAGATCGGGGCATCATGGCCCGCCTGCCGCGCCAGGGCGATCACCCGCTGCGCCTTGCCGAGCGAATAGGCGCCGACGAGATGGGTCCGTTCGGGAAAGAGCGCGAGGGAGTCGAGGAGCTTGCCGATCTCGTGCGCGGGATCGGGATGACGGAACACCGGCAGGGCGAAGGTCGCCTCGGAAATGAAGACGTCGCAGGGCACCACCTCGAACGGCGCACAGGTCGGATCGGGCTGGCGCTTGTAGTCGCCGGAGGCGACGATGCGCAGGCCCTTGGCCTCGAAGGCGATCTGCGCCGAACCGAGGACATGGCCCGCCGGGTGGAACCGGACCTCGACGCCGCCGAGGCCGATGGCCTCGCCCGGCACCGCGATCTGCCGCGTGCGGCAGAAATCCTCGCCGTAGCGCGCCGCCATGATGGCCAGCGTCTCGGCCGTGGCGAGGACGCTGCCATGGCCGGCACGGGCGTGATCGGAATGGGCATGGGTGATCAGCGCCCTCTCGACGGGACGCACGGGATCGACATGGACATCGGCGAGCGGGCAATGAAGCCCGGCGGGTGTCGGGATCAGCAGGTCGGAAGGCCTCATCCTGCAGAGATAGGCATGCGCCGCGGCGGCGCCAATGGCGGCGCCCGCGGCTCGCGGGTTCACGCGGCCTCGACGGCCGCCGTTTTCAGGCGGATCGCCGGCGCTTGGTCGAAGCCGGCGACGCAGGAAAGCGTTTCCCTCGATGCGGATCCGTCCTTATGCTCCCGCCGCCATGTCATATCCCCGTTCTTCCGGCGACATCATCGCCGACCGCCGTTTCGCCTATGCGATGAGCTACAAGGCCGAGGGTGACCTCCAGGCCGCAGCGGAGCTCGTCGAGCAGGCGCTCGCCTCCGTTCCCGGCTGGGCCACGGGGTGGTTCGCGCTCGGCGATCTCCTCGAAAGCGCCGGGCGGCGAGAGGCGGCGATCGCGGCCTACCGCCGATGTCTCGACATCGACGCCGTGGACGAGGCCGGGGCCGGCGCGCGCCTCGCCCGGCTCGGCGCGATCGAGGCCGACGGGGCCATGGCGCCGGCGCATGTCGCCGCCCTGTTCGACGATTATGCCGATCGTTTCGAGGCCTCCCTCGTCAACGGCCTCGGCTATCGCGGCCCCGCTCTGCTGCTGGCGGCGCTGGAACCGCTCCGCAAGCCGTTCCGCTTCGGGCATGCCCTCGATCTCGGCTGCGGCACGGGCCTGGCCGGCGAAGCCTTCCGCGCCTCCTGCGCCTCGATCGAGGGCGTCGACCTTTCCGCGGCCATGCTGTCCCTGGCGCGGCGCAAGGGCCTCTATGACCGGCTGGAGCAAGGCGACGTCGCCACCTTCCTCGAAGGCCGCCCGGCGCAGAGCGCCGACCTCCTGCTCGCCGCCGACGTCTTCGTCTATCTCGGCAATCTCGAAGCGATCTTCAGGCAGGCGGCCCGCGTCCTGGCGCCCGGCGGCCTCTTCGCCTTCTCCGCCCAGCGCTGGGACGGTCCGGAGGCCTTCATCCTCAACCACGACATGCGCTATGCCCATTCGCATGCCGCCATCGCGGCCTGGGCCGGGGCCGCCGGTCTGGCGATCGCCTGCCGCAACGACGAATGGGCCCGAAGGGACCGCGGCCAACCGGTGCCAGGCATGGTCGCGGTGCTGGAACGCTCCTGACGCACGGACTGGACTTTTGGCCTGCCGATGCCGATATCGCTGGCTCAACCGGCGAAAGCGGCATGAAGCACCCAGCGGGCGAGGTCTTTCCGGCCAGGCATCCCCCCACCCTCCCCCCTGTCTTCGCGGACTGGTTCGCCGCACGCGGCTGGACGCCGCGTCCCCACCAGCTCCAGCTGGTCGAGAAGGCGCGGAGCGGCCGGTCCGCCCTGCTGATCGCGCCGACCGGCGCCGGCAAGACGCTGGCCGGCTTCCTCCCGAGCCTCGTCGACCTCGCCGCCCGGCCGCCCGGTGCGCCGGCGGGCCTCCACACGCTCTATATCTCGCCGCTGAAGGCGCTCGCCGTCGACGTCGCGCGCAATCTCGAGCGGCCGGCCGCCGACATGGGTCTGCCGGTGCGTATCGAAACCCGCACCGGCGACACGCCGCAGGCCAAGCGCCAGCGCCAGAAGCGCGATCCGCCCGACATCCTGCTCACCACACCCGAACAGCTCGCCCTGCTGCTTGCCAGCCGCGAGGCCGCAGAACTCTTCGGCGGCCTGAAGCGCGTGGTGCTCGACGAACTCCATTCGATCGTCACCTCCAAGCGCGGCGATCTCCTCGCGCTCGGCCTGGCGCGGCTGCGCCGCTTCGCGCCGGACCTGCAGGTCGTCGGGCTTTCGGCCACGGTCCGCGACCCCGACGAATTGCGGCGCTGGATCGTGCCGCAGGCCGCCGGCATGTCGGCCATGGCCGACCTGGTGGTGGCCGAGGGCGGTGCCGCGCCGCAGCTCGACATCCTGGAATCGGCCGAGCGCCTGCCCTGGGCCGGGCACACGGCGCGCCACGCCATGCCCGAGATCTACGGCCTCATCCTCGCGCACAGGACGACGCTGGTGTTCGTGAACACGAGGATGCAGGCCGAGTTCGTGTTCCAGGAACTCTGGCGCCACAATGAGGAGAACCTCGCCATCGCCCTGCACCACGGCTCGCTCGACGTCGCCCAGCGCCGCAAGGTCGAGGAGGCGATGGCGGCGAGCCGGCTGAGGGCGGTGGTCTGCACCTCGACCCTCGATCTCGGCATCGACTGGGGCGACGTCGACCTCGTCATCAATGTCGGCGCGCCCAAGGGCGCCTCGCGCCTGATGCAGCGCATCGGGCGCGCCAACCACCGGCTGGACGAGGCCTCCCAGGCGGTGCTGGTGCCGACCAACCGCTTCGAGGTGCTGGAATGCCTGGCGGCCGTCGACGCGGCCCATGCCGGCGAGCAGGACACGCCGGTCGCCCGTACCGGCGCCCTCGACGTGCTGGCCCAGCATGTGCTCGGCGCCGCCTGCGGCATGCCCTTCCGCAGCGAGGACCTCCATGCCGAGGTGGTTTCGGCCGAGCCCTATGCCGGGCTCGACCGCAAGACCTTCGACGACGTCGTCGCCTTCGTCGCCACCGGCGGCTATGCGCTGCGCAGCTATGACCGCTTCGCCAAGATCCGCCAGGGCAAGGACGGGCTGTGGCGCGTCTCCAACCCCGCGATCGCCCAGGCCTACCGGCTCAATGTCGGCACCATCGTCGAGGCCGCCATGCTGAAGGTGCGGCTCAGCCATCGCGGCGCGCGCGAGCCCCAGCGCATGGCCGCCTCGGTGCCGACGCCCTATCTGCCCTGGTTCATGGATCCGAAGGCGAGCGGCCCGCCGAAGCGTGCGCAGGGCGAGGCTCCCCTGCGGCGCAGCTTCGGCGGCAGGGTGCTCGGCGAGGTCGAGGAATATTTCGCGGAGACGCTGACCCTCGGCGACACCTTCCTGTTCGCGGGCGAGATCCTGCGCTTCGAGGGCATCGCCGAGGAGAATGTGCTGGTCACGCGCGCCGGCCCGGGACTGGATCCGAAGATTCCGTCCTATGCCGGCGGCAAATTCCCGCTCTCGACCCATCTGGCGGCCCGCGTGCGCGCCATCCTGGCCGATCCGCGGCACTGGAACAGCCTGCCCGAGCAGGTCGGCGACTGGCTCCGGCTGCAGCGCGACAATTCCGAGCTGCCGCCGGCCGGCGACCTGCTGATCGAGACCTTTCCGCGCGGTTCGCGCTCCTATCTCGTCTGCTATCCCTTCGAGGGGCGCCTCGCCCACCAGACCCTCGGCATGCTGCTGACGCGCCGCCTGGAACGGGCGAAGCTGAAGCCGCTCGGCTTCGTCGCCAACGACTACGCCCTCGCCGTCTGGGGCCTGTCGGACATGAGCCGCGCGGCGATGGACCAGCTCTTCGCGCAGGACATGCTCGGCGACGATCTGGAGGAATGGCTCGCCGAATCCGCCCTGATGAAGCGCACCTTCCGCACCTGCGCCATCATCTCCGGGCTGATCGAGCGCCGCGCGCCGGGCAAGGAGAAGACCGGGCGGCAGGTCACGATGTCGACCGATCTCGTCTATGACGTGCTGCGCCGGCACGAGCCGCACCACATCCTGCTGCGTGCGGCGCAGAACGACGCGGCCACCGGCTTGCTCGACATCGCCCGCCTTTCCAACATGCTCTCGCGCATCAGGGGCCGAATCATCCATAAGGATCTCGACCGCGTCTCGCCGCTGGCGGTGCCGATCATGCTGGAGATCGGCCGCGAAGCGGTCTATGGCGAGGCGACCGACATCGTCCTCGCCGAGGCGGCGGACGACCTGATGGCAGAGGCGATGCATGGAGCGGACGGCGGAGGAGCAGGCTGAGATGATCCGGCGCGACGAAGCCGTGCTTCGCGTGGCCGGCACCGACTTCCTGGCCACCACCGACGGGGCCCTGTTCTGGCCGGAGGAGAGCCTGGCCGTCGTGTCGGACCTGCATCTGGAGAAGGGCTCGTCCTTCGCCGAGCGGCGGACGCTGCTGCCGCCCTACGACACCGCCGAGACCTTGGCGCGGCTGGCGCGCTTCCTCGCCCGCTTCGCGCCGAGGCGCCTGGTCTTCCTCGGCGATTCCTTCCACGACCGCCGGGCCGGCGGGCGGATCGCTGCGGGCGACCGGGAGACGCTGACCCGCTGCCTCGCCGGCCGCGACGTGTTCTGGATCGCCGGCAACCACGACCCCGATCCGCCCGTGGGCTTCGGCGGCACCGCGACGGCGACGCTCGCCATCGGCTCCGTCCTGTTCCGTCACGAGCCCTCGGCCGATGCGCAGCCCGGCGAGATCGCGGGGCACCTCCACCCGGTGGCGCGCGTCGCGGCGCGGGGGCGCTCGGTGCGGCGGCGCTGCTTTGCCGGCGACGGGCTTCGGGCGATCCTGCCCGCCTTCGGCGCCTATGCCGGCGGCCTCAACGTGCGCGACGAGGCCTTCGCGCCGCTGTTCCCCAACGGCTTCACGGCCCATCTGATGGGTGACCGGCGGGTCTTCGCCTTCCCGCGCGCCCGCTGCCTGGGCGGATAGCGGCCCGCGGCGGGGAGCGTCAGCTCCTCGTCATTTCCCCGTCGATGGCGGCCTTCTCGCTCGGCGTCAGGCGCGTGCCGATCTCGTTCCGCTTGGCCACCGCTTCCGCATCGCCCTGCTCGGCGGCGAGCGAGAGAAAGCGATAGGCGACGCCGAGGTCGCGCGGGGTGCCGAGGCCCTGCGCCGCGAGCAGAGCGTAATTGTACTGGCTCGGCGCATGCCCCCGCTCGGCCGCCTGGCGGAACCAGCGTGCCGTCTGCCGGTAGTCGGGGCCGTCGGTGACCGCGCCCGTGGCATAGAGCACGGCGAGATTATGCATCGCCTTGACCGAGCCGTGATCGGCCGCACGCTGATACCAGACGCCCGCCAGCACGGCGTCATGGCCCACGCCGCGGCCCCGGTCATAGGCAAGGCCGAGACGGAAGAAGGCCGGCACATAGCCGCGCAGGGCGGCCTGGCGGTAGAGGCCGCAGGCCCTGACGAGATCCAGCGTGGACGCATCCGGCTGATCGAGGTTGCAGGCCTCCTCGTAGAATGATTTCGCTTCGTTTCTAGCGGCCGTCAGGGCAGGCGAAACAGGCGATCGCTCGGCATCCACGGAAGGACCGGTGGACATATTGCGTGCTTCTCCCGGCAAGACATGAACACGCCCGCCCTGCAGCGCACCCATCATCATGGTGACTGCGGCGAGGCCGAGAAGAATAGAACGCTTGTGTCGCTGATAAAAAGGCTCAACCTCCGAATTTCCAGTATTTTTTGCCTCCCGCGTCAAACTGCCGTCGGCTTCGGCCGCCGCCCGCACCGCCCGGCGCGCCGCGGCGATGAAGGAACTGCGGGCCTCGCTGCCGAGCACGGACACCTGGCTCGGCCGGCCCCGCACATGGGGGACCGGCAATTCGGCCGGCTTTTCGCCGTTTCGCGCCGTCGGGCCGGCATCGCCGGCGAGCGCGCGGGGAAGTTCGTCGGACCAGACGATGTCGTCCGGCCGGTCGCGGCCGAACAGCGCCGCCCCCTCGCCGAGGTCGGGCAGATGCTCCGGAATGGCCGGACCGGCACGCGTGCGCGCCATATCCTCGACCGCGGCGAGGCGATCGGCCAGTTCGCGCAGGGTCCGCTGCAGGGCTTCCATCGTCCTCCTGGTGCCGCGGGCCTCGTTGTCCTGGAAGGCGCGCAGCTCGCCGAAGAGCCGGCGCAATTCCTCCGGCAGGGACTGGAGCGCCATGCCGCCGAGAGCTTCGTGCAGCACCGGGGCGAGACCGCTCGCGTCGGGACGAAACGCCCTCAGCGCCTCGAGTTCCTCCGCCATCTGCCGGACCTGGCGTTCCAGGGCCACGAGGGCGGCATCGTCGCCGCGCCCGCCCTGCCTGTCGGCATTGCCGCGCTGCAGGGCCTCGAGCCGGGCGTCGAGCTCGGCCATCAGCCCGGCGAGGGAGGCGCTGGCGGCGGCTTGGCCGCTCTCGACCGTCGATTGCAGGATCTCGAGCCGGCGCCCGATCTTCTCCAGGGCACGCGGCGCCTGCGCCGTCAGATCCTCGAGCGCGGCTTCGATCGGCTGGAAACGGGCGAGGAGGTGGTCGAGGCGGCCGATCACCTGGGAAAGGTCGGGGCCGCGGCTGCGCTCGCGGATGTCGGCGACGTCTCTCTGGATCGTCGCCAGAACCGTGGGATCCTGCACCTGGCGGACGAGCAGGTCGAGCTTGCGGTCGATCGCGGCGATGGGGCCCGGGGCGCCTGCCTGCGCGAGGCGCTCGCCGAGCTTGCGCTCGAGGTCTGCGATATCGCCCCGCAATGCGGCGAGGCCCGTCTCGCCCGGCGCCCCGCTCCGGTCCGCCGTCGCCACGCCGGCAGGCCCCCCGCCATGGGAGGCGGCCGAATCCGCATCGAGATCCCGCCCCATCGCGGCGAGGCGCCGTTCGAGGTCGGCCGCAACGATGTCGACGTCTTCGTCCCGGCCCGCATTGAGGCGGGCGGCGAGATCGCCGAGCACCCGGCCGACAGGCCCGGCATCGCCATACTCATGGTGCTCCTGCCGCGTCTCCGCGGCCGGCACCGCCTCCATCGCCTCGGGGTCGGCGAGCCTGTCCACGATGCCGCCGATGAGGCTGGCGATGTGGGCCTCGCTTTCCTCCTGGCGGCGCATCAGCCGGTCGAAGAGATCGGCCGTGCGCGCTTCGCTGGCGCGGATATGCTGCGCGACGACCGCTTCGCTCACCCCGCTCGCGATGGCGCTGCGAAGCGTGCCGGGGTGGTGGCCCTCGGACTTCATGGCCTCCAGCCGCCGCGCGATCGCGGCCAGGGGGGATTCGGAAGCCGGCGGCCTTTCCTTGACGGCCTGGCCGCCGTCCTGCCCAGCGATCATCGCGTTCAGCCATTGGCCGAGCGTCATGCCGGACCGGCGTGCCAGCTCCTTCGCGGCCTCGCGCGCATCGGGGCCGACCCCCTTGACGCTCCATGGCACGCTCTGCTTCATTCAAATTCCCGTGATCAACGCTTGGCCGCATCGGCGAGGTACGACGCAATACCGTCGTTCGCACAGCGAGCTTTCGCCGGATAGGGTAAATTTCGAGTTAACCGTCCTGCTCCGGCGCCGTTGTATCCGGAAGAGTTGTGAGTCCGTTCCAAAGCGCTTTTTATGATTCTCTTGACGGTATGACTCGCTGCGGTTGTCAACCGGAAACTGCAATAGCCTGGGCGGTAGCGTATTGAGGCAGCGAAACACGACTTCTTCACCCGAAAGGCTTTTCCTTCCGGTCAGGCAAAACATATTTTTGCATGGGAGCCTTACGAGATAGTGGCAGAGGCCGCGTCTTTGCGCTAGAGATTCACACGCACGTTTGGTACTATATTTGCCGGACGCGCGCCAAGCTGGGATACCACCCCCGCCGCTAAATTGGATAATTGCGCAGCCAGCCCCCTTCCGGGCACGAGAGAGAGACCATGTCGAAGTCGGACCCCACATCGGCATCAGACGCAAAAGGCGAGGCCGTCACCGTATTCATGGCGGATACGGACGATGCGGCGGTGAATGCCGCGACCTATACGATCGGCGATCTGGCGCGGGAATTCGGTGTCACCTTGCGGACGCTGCGGTTTTATGAAGACAAAGGTCTCTTGAATCCAACCCGCGACAATCTGACGCGACTGTACAGCGCCCGTGACCGGGAGCATCTCCAGCTCATCCTGAAAGGCAAGCGGCTCGGCTTCACCCTGGTCGAGATCGGGGAGATGATCGCCCATCACGGCGAGGGAAAATCCGCGAGCCTCGACATCAGCGCGGACACGGTCCGCGAGCAGATCGAACATCTGGAGCGCCAGCGTCGCGAGATCGACGAGGCCCTGGTGGAGCTGCGTCGCAGCTACGAGAGCCTGGCCAACACCCTTCCCCGCTAGAAGCGCCCGGCGGCCCGGGCACAGAGTGTCATATTGACCGGGCGACGGTTCTCGCCTAAGGCCATTTGGACCTTTCCAGCTCCAGACACGCTGACAACGGATCTTTGTGCCCTCATTCACACGCAGGGAGTGGCTCGCGGCCGCCGGGGGCGTCCTCGCCATAGCGATGGCTGGCGTCTGGCATTTCTGGCCGCAGGAAGCCGCGCCGGCGGGGCCGGTCGGCGGCCCGTTCGCACTGGTCGACGATGACGGCCTGCCCTTCACGTTCCGCGACCTGCTCGGCAAGCCGAGCCTGGTCTATTTCGGCTTCACCCGCTGCCCCGACATCTGCCCGACGACATTGTTCCAGCTGTCCGAGGTTCTGAGCCGGCTCGGCCCGGACGCGGACCGGATCAATGCCCTGTTCATCACCGTCGACCCCGATCGCGACACGCCGGCACAGATGAAATCCTATCTCGCCGCCTTCGACCCGCATCTGCGCGGATTGACCGGCGACCGGGCGCATCTCGCCGTCGCCTGGGAGGTCTACGGCGTGAGCGCCATGGTCGTGCCGACGACCAGCGACAACTACAACATGAATCATACCAGCACCGTCTTCGTGCTCGACCGCAACGCGCGGTTCGCGACGAGCTTCGACATGCACGAAGCGCCCGACGACGCGGTGGCCCTGGTGCGGGACGTATTGGCGTCACGCCGTTGACGATGGCGTCCCGAACCCCGTCGCGGCTGCCGTGAGGAGGCTCGGCGGCGCCATGCACGCCGGCGGCCGGGCGGGGCGCCCTTCTCCCCGCAGGACTGCCGGACGCCGGCTCGCGGTGCTCGCGGCCGCCGTGGCCTGGCTCGCGCTGCAGGGCCCGCCCGCCCCTGCCGCCGACCTCGCGGCCACCGGCCCCTACGGGTTGTGGGATCCGCACCGGCGACCGGAAAAGCCGGATCTCAGGACGATCCGCCAGATCCGCTTCCTGACGGAGGACGATTTTCCGCCCTTCGATTTCCAGGGGTCCAGCGGCGCGCTCGAAGGCTTCAACGTCGATATCGCGCGGGCGATATGCCATCAGCTGCAGGTTTCCTGCACCATCCAGGCCCGGCGCTGGGATACGATCGTCGCCGCCCTGGAAGCCGGCCAGGCCGACGTCATCGCAGCCTCGCTGGTCCCGACGGCGCAGGCGCGCGCGCGGCTGCAATTCTCCATGCCCTATTATGTCAGGCCCGCCCGTTTCGTCATGCGCGGCGCCGCAGCCTCGCCGACCCTGACGGCGGCAGGCCTGGCGGGACGCCGCCTCGGCGTCGTGGCGGGCACCGCGCACGAGGCCTATGCCAGGGCCTATTTCGCCCGGGCCAGCCTGGTGCCGTATGCGTCGGAGGAAGCGCTGCGGGCGGCGCTGCAGCAAGGCGCCGTCGGTCTCGCCTTCGGCGACGGCATCGGCCTGTCGCTGTGGCTCAACGGGTCGAGCTCGGCCGGGTGCTGCGTCTTCGCCGGCTCGCCCTATCTCGACAGCCACTTCTTCGGCGACGGCATCGGCATGGCCCTGCGCCGGGACGACACCGCCCTGCGCCAGGCCATCGATTTCGCGCTCTTCCAGATCTGGGAACAAGGCGTCTATGCCGACCTCATACGCCGCTGGTTTCCGGTCGATCCCTTCGCCCAGCGCCCGTGAAGGGCCGCCACGGTGGTTTTTACCGCCTGAAATGTTGCCAAAATGACTCACAACACCGCCGAAGCTGGGGAAAACGCGCGCCACCCCGGCAGGACTCTTGCGCCCGAGTCAGTGCCTATTGTAGTTAAGGCTTCGTTAAGCGCGATATGTCGTGCGGCGTTTCGTAAATCCACTCAGTTCATGGCGTGCAGATGCAGCGATGTTCAATCGACGTCGCGGCTGATGGAGAGGGATTCGGCGACGTGCATTCGGGCGAAAACAAGGCGGAACGCAGGAGAGGCTGATGCACTGGACAGACGAGCGGGTAGAACTTCTGAAGAAACTGTGGTCAGAAGGTCTTTCTGCTAGCGCCATTGCCACAGAACTTGGCGGTGTCACGCGCAATGCCGTCATCGGCAAGGTCCACCGGCTCGGCCTGTCGGGCCGCGCCAAGACTCCGGCGCCGGCGCCGCAGCGTCGCGCCAAGCCGACGAGGACTCCTTCGCATCCGCTGCGCCCGCAGGCGCCTACCCCAGTCATACGCGGCAATACGGCACTCGCCCCGCAGCTAACGCCGCTCGCCGCAGTCGAAGAACAGGCGGAACCTAAATTGCGTCCGGTAGAAGATGTCGTTGTTCCCATGTCAGAGCGCGTGACCATCATGGAATTGCGCGAGCATATGTGCCGCTGGCCGCTCGGCGATCCGGGCCGCGAGGATTTCCGCTTCTGCGGCAGCCGCGTCGGCGTGCAGGGCCCCTACTGCAGCCATCACGCTGCGATCGCCTACCAGCCGATCATGGATCGCCGCCGCGATCGCGACAAGGAGCGCCGCCTCGCGCGAGCCTGAAAACCGCGACCGTCGCCGTCTCAGCCGGCCTGGATGCCGGGGCGCCCGCATCCTCTCAGGCCGAGGGCCGGGCGTGCCATGCCGATAGGGCGATGACTCAGCATCTCGATTATTATTTCTCGCTTTCGAGCCCCTGGGCCTATATCGGCCATGCCCGGCTGATGGAGATCGCCGGCCGGCACGGGCTCGCCATCTCCTGCAAGCCGGTCCAGCTCGGCGAGGTCTTCGCCGAGACGGGCGGCCTGCCCCTCGCCCGGCGCCATCCCGTCCGCCAGCGCTACCGGTCGCTCGAACTGCAGCGCTGGCGCGCCAGGCTCGGTCTCGATTTCCACCTCCAGCCGAAATACTGGCCTTTCGACGTCGCCCTCGCCGACCGCTTCGTCATCGCCGTCGAGGCCGGCGGCGCCGACACCGGCGCCTTCCTCGCGCGAGCCTTTCCAGCCGTGTGGGAGCAGGAACGCGATCTCGCGGATGAGGCCGTCCTTCTGGAGCTGGCGCGCGAGGCGGGCCTCGACGGCGAGGCCCTTCTGCCCCTGGCACGGTCGGAGGCGGCCGCGCAGGCCTATGAGCGCAACCGCGCCGACGCCTTGTCGTCGGATGTCTTCGGCTCGCCGTCCTATGTGCTCGGCGGCGAGGTGTTCTGGGGCCAGGACCGGCTCGAACTGCTCGACGACGCCCTGTGCAGCGGCCGGGCGCCCTACAGGCCGGCGGTCTGAGCCCCTCCGGGGGAGGCTGCGGCAGCGCGGCCCTGCCTCGCGGGAGGGGCGCCTTCTCCCACGTGGATCGCCCGCTTCAATGCGAGCGCAAGAAGGCGATCTCCTCGGCGAAGGCCGCCTCGGCCATCGGAAAGTCGAAGCCCCGGAAGACATGGCAGCCGCCCGGCCAGATCCTGAGCGCGGCGGAGCCGCCGGCGACCTCCCAGCGCGTCGCCATGAACAGCGTATCGTCGACGAGCGCATCGCGCGTGCCGATCGAGAACAGCGCGGGCGGCATGCCGGCGAGATCGGCATAGAGCGGCGACACATCCGGCGAACGCAGGCTCTGGCCCGCCGGCACATAGGCGCGGACGAAGAGCTCGATGTCGCGCGAGGTGAGGACCAGCTTCTCCAGGCCGAACCGGCGCGCGCTGGGCGTCATGCCGAGATCGTAGCATCCGGCGACGAGGTTGGCGCCGCGGAAAGGGGTCAGGCCATGCCTGTCGCGCAGGCGCAGCAGCGTCACGGCCGAGAGGGTCGCCCCGGCGCTCTCCCCGCCGATGAACAGGCGGTCGGTGCCGAAACGCCCGGCCGCGGCGCCCGCCAGCCACAGCGCGACGGTCTCGCAATCGTCCGGCCCCGCCGGATAGGGATGCTCGGGGGCGAGCCGGTATTCCACGGAGATGCAGGCCAGGCCGGTCGCCTCGACGATCCTCTCCAGCGTCTCGTCCTGGAAGTCCGCCTGGTTGAGCATCCAGCCGCCGCCGTGAATATGCAGGTAGACGCCGCTGGAAGCATGCGGGGCGATGATGCGGACAGGCACCCGCCCGTTCGGGCCCTCGATGATCTCCGTTCGCGCACGCGGGCTCTTGGCCTGCGCCGGGAACAGCCCCTTGCCCTGGCGGCGCACCTCGCGGATCATCTCCGCCGGAAAGGCCCATATGTCCGGCAGGCTCGACATCTTGGCGACGATGTCGGCGTTCATCGCGGAGGTCTCGGGGGCGACGGCCTCGGGCCGGAACAGGGCGGGATCGACGGATGGCATGAATCGGGATATCGCGTTGCCGGAAGCCGCACAGTGCAGGCACCAGGCCGCCCCTGGCAAGCAAGATGCGCGGCGGCCGATGGTCGCCGCGACGATCGGACCCGGCGCCGCGGCGCCGGGCAGGCCCCCCGCCGGCGGATAGCCATCGAATCCGGTGCGCGAGTCCCGCGAAACTCGCGCGCGCCCTTCTCATCGACGGCGAAAGCGGCTATCTCTTCATATCCAACTGGCGGCCGTATCGGCCTTGACGAGATTCATGATTTCCGACGAGACGCAGACAGAGCAACGCCCGCCGCAAGGTGATACCGGCACCAAGACCGTCTTCATCAAGTCCTATGGCTGCCAGATGAACGTCTATGACAGCCAGCGCATGGCGGACACGCTGACGGCGGCGGGGTATGTCGAGACATCGGAAGCGCACAATGCCGATCTCGTCATCCTGAACACCTGCCATATCCGCGAGAAGGCGGCGGAGAAGGTCTATTCGGAGCTCGGCCGCCTGCGCGTGGCGCGCGACGAGCGCCGCCGCGCGGGCGGCGACATGCAGATCGCGGTCGCCGGCTGCGTCGCGCAGGCCGAGGGCGCCGAGATCCTGCGCCGGGCGCCGGTGGTCGACCTCGTCGTCGGGCCGCAGACCTATCACCGCCTGCCCGACCTGCTCGCGAAAGCAGGGCAGCGGCAAAAGCCGGTGGACACCGAATTTCCGGTCGAGGACAAATTCACGGTGCTTCCGGCGCCGAAGCGGGCGGCGACGCTGGCCCGCGGCCCGTCCGCCTTCGTCACCGTCCAGGAAGGCTGCGACAAGTTCTGCACCTTCTGCGTGGTTCCCTATACGCGCGGCGCCGAGACCTCGCGTCCGGTCGCCGGCATCGTCGCCGAGGTCGAGAGGCTCGCGGCGGCAGGCGTGCGCGAGATCAGCCTGCTCGGCCAGAATGTGAACGCCTATCACGGCGAGGGGCCGGACGGCCGCGACTGGACGCTCGGCATGCTGCTGCATCGCCTGGCCCGCATCGAACCGGTGACCCGGCTGCGCTACACCACCTCGCATCCGCTCGACATGGACGACAGCCTGATCGAGGCCCATCGCGACCTGCCGGCGCTGATGCCGTTCCTGCACCTGCCCGTGCAGTCGGGCTCCGACCGCATTCTGGATGTCATGAATCGCAAGCATACAGCGGCGGACTATCTCCGGCTGATCGGCCGCATCCGGGCCGCACGGCCCGACATGGCGTTCTCGTCCGACTTCATCGTCGGCTTCCCGGGGGAGACCGAAGAGGATTTCGCGGCGACGCTGCGGCTCATCGAAGAGGTTTCCTACGTGTCGGCCTATTCGTTCAAATATTCGCCGCGGCCCGGAACGCCCGGCGCGGGAATGGACGACCAGGTGGAGGAAAGCGTGAAGGCCCGCCGGCTCGCCAGGCTGCAGGCCCTTACCGAAGGCCAGCAGAAGGCCTTCAACCAGGCCAGCATCGGCCGGACCATGGCGGTGCTGTTCGACCGCAAGGGCCGGCGGCCCGGCCAGATCGCCGGGCGCTCGCCGTTCCTGCAGGCCGTGCAGGTCGAGGCGGACGAGGCTCTGATCGGGGCGGTGGCCCCGGTCGAGATCACGGCCATGGGCGCATGGTCGCTCCATGGCATCCTGGCAGGCACGCCAACGAGGGAGGCGGTTGCGTGAAGGTGGATGAAGAACGGCGGAACCGGATGCCCCCGCAGCCCCGGCCCGAACCGCCGGCCGAGGTCGTGGTGGCGTTCGAGGACAATCGCCTCGCCACGCTGCTCTTCGGCCAGCACGACCAGAATCTCGCCTTCATCGAACGCAAGCTCGGCGTCGAGGTGACGGCGCGCGGCAATCACGTTGCCCTGCGCGGCGCGCGCGACAGCGTCGAGCAGGCCAAGCGGCTGCTCGAAAGCCTCTATCAGCGCCTGCGCGCCGGCCAGCAGATCACGCTGGGCGACGTCGACGGCGCACTCCGCATGGCGGCCTCCCAGGGCGTGCTGTTCAGCCCGGAAGGCGCCCCGAAGGCGGTGCCGGCCTCCGGCGGCGCCGCGTCGGTCGGAACCCGCAAGAAGACCATCGCCGCGCGGACGCCCGCCCAGGACGCCTATATCCGTGCCCTGCAGAAATATGAGCTCGTCTTCGCCACCGGCCCGGCCGGCACCGGCAAGACCTATCTGGCCGTCGCCCACGCTGCCGCCCTGATCGAGAAGGGCGAGGCGGACCGGCTGATCCTCTCGCGGCCGGCGGTGGAGGCCGGCGAGCGGCTGGGCTTCCTGCCCGGCGACATGCGCGAAAAGGTCGATCCCTATCTACGCCCGCTCTACGACGCGCTCTACGACATGATGCCGCCGGAGCGCGTCGAGCGCGGACTGACCTCGGGCATGATCGAAGTCGCGCCCCTCGCCTTCATGCGCGGACGCACGCTCGCCAATTCGGTCGTGCTGCTCGACGAGGCGCAGAACTGCACGGCGATGCAGATGAAGATGTTCCTCACCCGCCTCGGCGAGGGCTCGCGCATGATCATCACCGGTGACCCGACCCAGGTCGATTTGCCGCCCGGACAGAAATCGGGCCTGATCGAAGCGGTCGATCTGTTGAAAGACATTCCGGAGATCGCCATCTGCCGGTTCAACGCCGGCGACGTCGTGCGCCATGAACTGGTCGCGAAGATCGTGCGCGCCTATGAAGCGAAGGGCGAAAGGGTGCCATGAGCAGGCACGAGATCGCCATCGACATCGCCGAGGAGAGCGATCTCTGGCAGCGTTTCGATGACATGGAAGAAAGGGTGCGGCGCGCCGTGACGGCAAGCGTGGCCGTCGCCGCGCTGAGGCATGCGCCGGGCGCCGAGCTTTCCGTCGTGCTGACGGACGACGAGGCGATCCGGGCCATCAACGCGCAGTGGCGCAGCCTCGACAAGCCGACCAACGTCCTTTCCTTCCCCCAGGCGGAAGGCAAGGCGATCGCGAGGACGCCGATGCTCGGCGACATCATCCTCGCCTATGAGACGATCGAGCGCGAGGCGGAGGAAGCCGAACGGCCCTTCGCCGACCACCTCACCCATCTCGTCGTGCACGGGCTGCTCCACATCTTCGGCTACGACCATCTGACCGATGCCGAAGCCGAAGCGATGGAGGCCCTCGAAATCCGCATCCTCGCGACGCTCGGCATCGAAAATCCCTATGCCGGCGCGCCCCTTCTGCGCGAAGCGAGCTGACCCGAAGGCCATGTCCGACAACAACGATCGAAGTCCGGGCGGCTCGGCCGCCCTCCAGGAAAACCACGGCGAGGGGCTGTTCGAGCGCATCAAGCTGGCGCTGGGCATCAAGTCCCATCCCTCCATCCGCGAAGACCTCGCCGACGCGCTGGAGGATTCGCGCGCCAACGAGGATTCCGGCTTTTCGCCCGAGGAGCGGGCGATGCTGAAGAACATCCTCAGCCTGCGCGGCAAGAGGGTCGACGACGTGATGGTGCCGCGCGCCGACATCGTGGCGGTGCCGCTGGACATCTCCCTCGCCGAGTTGCTCAAGGTGTTCCAGACCGCCGGCCATTCGCGCCTGCCGGTCTACAACGAGACGCTCGACGACCCGCGCGGCATGGTGCATATCCGCGACTTCGTGGCGTGGCTCGCCTCCCGGGCCGCCATCGCAGCCCGCCGGAGCCGCAAGGGCCGCAACGGCGAGGCGGCGAAGGACGTGCCGCCCCTGGCGCTCGGCAACATCACGCTGACGACGCCGCTCAGTTCCGTCAAATCGCTGATACGGGACGTGCTGTTCGTGCCGCCCTCCATGCCCGCCATCGATCTTCTCGCCAAGATGCAGACGATGCGCACGCAGCTTGCCTTGGTCATCGATGAATATGGCGGCACCGACGGGCTGGTCTCGATGGAGGACATCGTCGAGATCGTGATCGGCGACATCGAGGACGAGCATGACGAGGACGAGGCCGACATGATCGTCGCCTCGGGCGACGGCACCTTCACCGCCGATGCCCGGGCCGACCTCGACGATATCGCCCGCACCATCGGCGTCGACATGCATATCGAGGACATCGAGGCGGATGTGGATACGCTCGGCGGCTTGCTGGTCACGATGGCCGGCCGCGTGCCGGTCCGCGGCGAGATCATGCAGGGCCCGGGCGCGCTCGAATTCGAGATCCTCGACGCCGATCCGCGCAGGGTGAAGCGGGTCCGCATCCATACGACCGGCAACAGCGCGCCGAGGATGCGGGAAGACCGCCGGCTTGCGAACAACGCCGTCCTCCTCCTCCCCGCGCCCCGGGAAGCCGAGGACGGCACGCGGCCCGCCGCCGTCTCCCGCGACGACGCGCCCGAGGCGGCGGCGGCGGCCCCGGGCGATCTCCCGCTGGACGACGCCCTGCGCCCCGGCCGGACCGGCACCGACGGGGCGACGTGATCACACGGCTCTCGACCGGCGTCGCGACGCTGCGCGGCTGGCGCCGGGCCGGGCTGGCCTTCGCCGCCGGCGCGCTGGCAGCGCTGGCGATGGCGCCGTTCGACCTCTTCCCGGTGCTGGCGATCAGCCTGCCGGTGGCGGTATGGCTTCTCGACGGGCTGGCTCTCGACGGGCCGCCGGACGCGACAGGCCGGACGCGGGGCTTCGCGCTGCGGGACGCCGCCGCGGCGGCCGGGCTCGGCTGGCTGTTCGGCTTGGGCTATTTCCTCGCGGGCCTGTGGTGGATCGGCAGTGCCTTCCTCGTCGACGCCGACCAGTTCGCCTGGCTGATGCCTTTCGCCGTGGTGATGCTGCCGGCTGGCCTCGCCTTGTTCACGGCCCTCGCCTTCGCGCTGGCGCGCCTGCTGTGGTCGCCCGGGCCGGGGCGCATCGCCGCCTTCGCCGTGGCGCTCGCCGGCGCCGAATGGCTCCGGGGCCATGTCCTCACCGGCTTTCCCTGGAACCTGTTCGGCTATGCGCTGGCGAGCGAGATCCATCTCGCCCAGAGCCTTTCCCTCGTCGGCATCTACGGCCTGACGCTGATCACCCTCCTCCTGTTCGCCAGCCCGGCGCTGATGGCCGGGCGCGGCGGCTGGCGCTGGCCGGCCCTGGCCCTCGCCCTGCTCCTCGCCATGGCGGGCTTCGGCGCCTGGCGCCTCGCCGGGACGCCGACAAGCTTCGTCGACAAGGTGCAGCTCAGGATCATGCAGCCGAACGTGCCGCAGAACGACAAGTTCAACCCGAGCCTGCGCAACCAGATCCTCACGCAATATCTCGCGCTGTCGCGCCAGCCGACCGCCGACGGCGCCGACGGCATGGCGAAGGTCACCGACCTGATCTGGCCGGAATCCGCCTTTCCCTTCCTGTTGTCGAGCGACCCGGACGCGCTCGCGGTGCTGGGCGACCTGCTCAAGCCGAATGCCGTCCTGCTGACCGGCGCGGGCCGGGCCGAACAGCCCACCACCGACGACGGGCCGGTGCTGTATTACAATTCCCTCCACGTCATCGATGCCACCGGCACCATCATCGGCAATTACGACAAGGTCCACCTCGTTCCGTTCGGCGAATATCTGCCGTTCCAGTCGTTTCTCGAATCGATCGGCCTGCGGCAGCTGACCGAGCAGCGCGGCGGCTTCACGCCCGGTCCCGGCCTGCGCACGCTCGACATCCCCAATGCGCCGCCCGTCGGGGTCCTCGTCTGCTACGAGGCGATCTTTCCCGATGCGGCGATCGATGCCGCCCACCGCCCGGGCTGGCTGCTCAACGTCACCAACGATGGCTGGTTCGGCCTCACGCCGGGCCCCTATCAGCATTTCGTCCAGGCCCGGGCGCGCGCCGTCGAGGAAGGACTGCCGCTGGTGCGAGCCGGCAATGACGGCATCTCGGCCGTGATCGACCCCGTCGGCCGCGTGTTGGCTCGCCTGCCCCTCGGCACCAGCGGCGTCCTCGATTCGCGCCTGCCCGCCGCGCTGGCGCCGACGGCCTTCGCCAAAGCCGGCAATACAATTATTGCTATACTGTTTCTGATCGCCACAATCTGCGCTGTGTGTTTTCGCCGCGCCCCGCAAACCGAGGCTTGAAAGCACACGTCTGGATTGATTATGGTGCCGCCGTATCGTGAGGCGTTACAAGATTCTATTTTGACGCGCATTTCAGCAATAAAACGCGCAAACGGCGTCCTCGCGAGCAAGACCATGGCTTCACAATTGTGTGTTTGCACTGTCGTGATTCCGCCACTTTTTGGACATGGTTGGTTTCGACAATAGTTGTCATATTTTTCAATAACTTGGACGTGGACGGGAGTACATTTTATGATCAAAAAAGTACCTAACCCCATTGATCAGCATGTCGGAGGCCGGGTTCGTATTCGCCGCGTTTTGACCGGCATGAGCCAGGAAAAGCTGGGCGAAGCGCTCGGCCTGACGTTCCAGCAGGTACAGAAATACGAGAAGGGCACCAACCGTATCGGCGCCAGCCGCCTGCAGCAGATCGCCTCGATCCTGGGCGTGGCGATTTCCTTCTTCTTCGAGGGACTTCCGGCGGAAGCGGCCGGGCGCATAGGGGCGTCCGACGAGGGCGACACCTCCCAGGTGATCGAGTTCCTTTCGACCACCGAAGGCCTGCAGCTCAACAAGGCCTTCGCGCGGATCAAGGATCCGAAGGTGCGCCGCCGGGTCGTCGACCTCGTATCGACCCTCAGCCACGAGGATGCGGCCTGAGCGGTTCGCGCCAGCCGAGCGAGACCAGGCATGCTGCCCCCGCCGCGGGCGCAGCATGCCTCCGCGACCCGCGCCAAACCGCCACGGCGTTCCTTTAAACGAACAAAACGTACGATTTGCCGCTTGACGGCGGAGCATCCCCTCGCCAAAACGAAGGCATATCAAGCTTTCGTTATGCCGTGGAGAATCCTTCGTGTCTCGTTCCGATTACCTTTTCACCAGCGAGTCCGTCGCTGAAGGCCATCCCGACAAGGTGTGCGATCGCATTTCCGACGAGATCGTCGACCTGTTCTACCGCGAAGCCGCGAAGGCGGGTATGGATCCGAGCCAGGTTCGCGTGGCCTGCGAGACGCTGGCGACCACCAATCGCGTGGTGATCGCCGGCGAGACCCGCGGCCCCGCCTCCATCACCAAGGGCAAGGTCAAGAGCGCTGCGCGCCGCGCCATCAAGGCCATCGGCTATGAGCAGGAAGGCTTTCACTGGAAGAAGGCCAAGGTCGAGGTGCTGCTGCACGCCCAGTCGGCGGATATCGCGCAGGGCGTCGACATCTCCGGCAACAAGGACGAAGGCGCCGGCGACCAGGGCATCATGTTCGGCTATGCCTGCCGCGAGACGCCGGAATTGATGCCTGCGCCGATCTACTACGCCCACAAGATCCTCGAAGACATCACCAAGGCCCGCAAGTCCGGCGAACTCGGCATGCTCGGCCCCGATGCCAAGAGCCAGGTGACCGTGAAATATGAAGGCGGCAAGCCCGTCGGCGTCACCCAGATCGTGCTGTCGACCCAGCATCTCGACGAAACGCTGACCTCCGGCGACATCCGCAAGCTGGTCGAGCCCTATATCCGCAAGACGCTGCCCGAGGGCTGGGTCACGGAGGAGACGGTCTGGCACGTCAATCCGACCGGCAAGTTCGTCATCGGCGGGCCGGACGGCGACTGCGGCCT
The DNA here is from genome assembly GCF_030814655.1 of Labrys monachus. Taxonomy (NCBI): domain Bacteria; kingdom Pseudomonadati; phylum Pseudomonadota; class Alphaproteobacteria; order Hyphomicrobiales; family Xanthobacteraceae; genus Labrys; species Labrys monachus. The sequence goes on along the minus strand of NZ_JAUSVK010000001.1, from coordinate 2,590,819 downwards.
CACCGGCCGCAAGATCATCGTCGACACCTATGGCGGCGCCGCGCCGCATGGCGGCGGCGCCTTCTCCGGCAAGGACCCGACCAAGGTCGACCGCTCGGCCGCCTATGCCGCCCGCTACCTCGCCAAGAACGTCGTCGCCGCTAAGATCGCCGACCGCTGCACCATCCAGCTCGCCTACGCCATCGGCGTTTCCGAGCCGCTCGCCATCTATGTCGACCTGCACGGCACCGGCACGGTCGACGAGACCAAGGTCGAGGAAGCGCTGCGGGGGGTGATGAGCCTGACGCCGCGCGGCATCCGCGAGCATCTCAACCTCAACAAGCCGATCTATGCGCGCACCTCGGCCTATGGTCATTTCGGCCGCAAGTCGGCCCGCGACGGCGGCTTCTCCTGGGAGAAGACGGATCTCGCCGATGCCATCAGGAAGGCCGTGCGCGCTTAACTTTTTCTCCGTTTCCTGCGATCAGAAGCCTTTCCCGCCTCCGGGAAAGGCTTTTTCTATGGAGCTCTCGTGACCGGCGAGAATGAAGACGAGAAGGCGGACCGCGAAGGAGCACCGCCACGGGGTCACGGCGCCTTTTTCGGCCGCCGCAAAGGCAAGACCCTGCGCCCCGGCCATGCCGGGCTGATGGCGGCTTCCCTGCCGGATCTGCGGCTGGATCTCGACAGGCCGGCGCCTGCCGACCTGCATGCGCTGTTTCCTGTCGACATCCGCCAGGTCTGGCTCGAGATCGGCTTCGGCGGCGGCGAGCACCTGACGCAGCGCGCCGGCGAGAACCCGGATGTCGGCTTCATCGGCTGCGAGGCCTATGTCAACGGCACCGCCAAAATGCTGGCACAGATCGAGCAGAACGGCCTCGCCAATGTGCGGCTGTGGGACGAGGACGCCAAGCGCGTGGTCGAATGGCTGCCGCCGGCCTCGATCGACCGGCTCTATCTGCTCTATCCCGATCCCTGGCCCAAGCGCCGCCACCGCAAGCGCCGCTTCCTCGGCGAGGAGATGCTGGCGCGGCTCGCCCGCATCCTCAAGCCCGGCGCGGAACTGCGCTTTGCCACAGACATCGACGACTACGCCGCCTATGCGCTCGCGCGCGTGGCGCGCTCCGCCGATTTCGTGTGGACCGCCGAGCGCCAGGCCGACTGGCTGACGCCGTGGGAGGGCTGGCGCTCGACGCGCTACGAGGCCAAGGCGCTGCGGGAGGGCCGGCGCGGCGCCTATTTCACCTTCAGGCGGGTATGACGGGCGCGGGCCGCCATCGGTGCCCGATCCAGGGACCGGAAGGACGTCCGCGCCCGAGCTATCAGCTCTTCTTGAGGCCGAACCAGCCCTTCTTCTCGGGCTCGGGCGGGGCATTCTCGTCGACGGGCTTCGGCGCGACGGCCTGGCCGAACTTCTCGAAGAAATCGCCGGCCAGCTTCTTCGCCGTGCCGTCGATCAGGCGCGCGCCCAATTGGGCGATCTTGCCGCCGACATCGGCCTTGGCGGCATAATGCAGAATGGTCGCCTCGTCGCCGTCCGCTTCCAGGCGCACCGACGCGCTGCCCTTGGCGAAGCCGGCGACGCCGCCCTGCCCCTCACCGGTGATGGTATAGCCGTTGGGCGGATCGAGATCCGAAAGCGTCACCTTCCCCGCGAACGTCGCCTTGACCGGGCCGATCTTGAGAACGGCCTTGGCGGTCATCTCCGTCGGCGACGTCATCTCGATCGCTTCGCAGCCGGGAATGCACTGCTTGAGAATCTCGGGATCGTTCAGGCCTTCCCACACCTTTTCACGCGGCGCCTCAATGCGCTGCGAGCCACTCATATCCATGGAAGCATATCCTCCTGCCCCGCATGCCTCGGCCGGCGGTCGGGCGCACTCTAGAGCATTTTCCAGAAAAGTGGCTAGACTTTTCGATTAGGAAAATGCGTTAAAACAATGGGTTAGAGGAAAATTGCGATTCCAGGAAAGCGCGATTTTCCTCTAATGTCCGCCTATCATCTTACAGTCTGTTTGAAAACCGCAGCCATCCAAGCTTCCGCCATCGCCGGCGAGCCGCGAAGGCCCCAATCCCGAGGCCGGGACGCGCCCCGCGGCACGGGAGCCCTTCCCGCGCCGCACCCACCGGGGAATGACCGGGCAACTTCAAACAGCCTTTTAGACCATTTCCAGCAGCCCCAGGGCAAGACTCCTTGAGAAATTAGATATGTGATGAGCCTGGGTGATCACTCTCTCCGTCGGCTTGCGGCTCACGCCTCGAAGTCGAAGCCCAGCGCCCCGTCGGGATCCATCGCCTGGTGCAGCCTCCCGGCGGCCAGACGGGCGATCAGCAGCGTCATCGCCTTGCGCATCGGAGCCGCCAGGCGCTGTTCGGGCGCCTCGCGGAGCATGGTGCCGCCATAGGCGTCCGCCACGATCCATCCAGCTTCCTGCGGCAGGAGATCGAGCGGGAAATCGGGGCCGACGGCGAAGAAGAGCCTGTCGCAGCAGGCCAGGTAGTCCGGCCATTTGCGGTCGACCTGGAAATCGGCGACGGAGGACTTGATCTCGACGATCCAGATCTCGCCCTTGCGGCCGATGGCGAGGAGATCGGCCCGGCGCCCATTGGGCAGCGTCACCTCGGGTATCGGCGCCACGCCATATTGGCGCAGCAGCCGGCCCGTGCCGCGCTGGATGGCGAGGGCTGCGGCGGACTGGCGGCCGTCGACGGGAAGAACCGGCAGAGCCATGGCCTCACTCCGAACGGACCGGCGGCGGAGGGCGCCGATCCACGACGCCGGCCACCGTCTTCATCGCCGCGCTTTCTCGCGCCGCCTTTCGACCGAGGAGGCGATGCGCATGGATTCGCGATATTTGGCCACCGTGCGCCGGGCGATGTCGACGCCGGCCTCGCGCAGGAGCTTGACGATGGTGTCGTCGGAGAGGATGTCGTTCGGCGCCTCCGCATCGATCATCTGGCGGATGCGATGGCGCACCGCTTCCGCCGAATGGGCTTCCCCGCCCCGGTCGGAGCTGCCGATCGAGGCGGTGAAGAAATATTTGAGCTCGAACAACCCGCGCGCCGAGGCGATGAATTTGTTGGCGGTCACGCGCGAGACGGTCGATTCGTGCATGCCGATCGCGTCCGCGACGATCTTGAGATTGAGCGGGCGCAGATATTGGATGCCGAGGGCGAAGAAGGCGTCCTGCTGGCGCACGATCTCGGTGGCGACCTTCAGGATGGTCCGCGCGCGCTGCTCGAGGCTGCGCGTCAGCCAGTTGGCCGTCTGCAAGGCCTCGGCGAGGAAGACCTTGTCGGCGTCGTTGCGGACATTGCGGGCGACCCGGGCGTAATAGGCCTGGTTGACGAGCACGCGCGGCAGGGTGTCCGCATTGAGCTCGACGAGCCAGGTTCCGTCGGGAGCCGACCGCAGCAGGACGTCGGGCACCACGGGCTGGATCGGCGCGGAGCCGAAGGCAAGGCCGGGCTTGGGCGTCAGCGCCCGCAACTCGGCGATCATCTCGGCGACGTCCTCCTCGTCGACGCCGCACACCCGGCGCAAGGCGGGAATGTTGCGCTTGGCCACCAGATCGAGATGCTCCAGCAGCGCGGCCATCGCCGGGTCCAGCCTGTCGCGTTCGCCAAGCTGGATCGCCAGGCATTCCTTCAGCGAGCGCGCGCCGACGCCGGAAGGATCGAAGCCCTGCACGACGGCGAGCACGGCCTCGACATCGGCCGGCTCGGCGTCCAGGCGCTCGGCGATCTCGTCGAGGTTGCCGGCGAAATAGCCGGTTTCGTCGATCATATCGATGATGAAATGGCCGATCATGCGGAGCCGCGGGTCCTCGACCGCCAGCATCAGCTGGGTTTCCAGGTGATCCGCCAGCGACGTCTCGGCCGCCGTCAGTCCCTCGAAATTGACGTCGTCCTCGCCGCCATGTCCGCCGGCGCCGATATTCGACCAGGACGACACATAGGGATCGCTGCCGGCCGCCTGCTCGATCGCCGCCGGCGCCTCCACCCGTTCCGGCGGCCGCTCGTCGGGAAAGACGTTGTCGAGATCGGTGCCGAGCCCTTCCTCCAGCGCCTGGCGCGACGGCGCCATGTCCTCGCGCAGCCAGTCCCCCTCGGCGGGATCGGCCGAAAGAGCGGCGGGGGGTTCATCGGCGGCAACCCCATCGCTGTCGGCGCGATCGAGCACGGGGTTGCGCTCGAGTTCCGCCTCGACATAGGTCGTCAGATCGAGATTGGAAAGCTGGAGAAGCTTGATCGCCTGCATCAACTGCGGCGTCATCACCAGGGATTGCGTCTGGCGGAACTCGAGCCTTTGCGACAACGCCATACGGAAGCCAGTTCAGGATGGTCTAAACATCATTGCCAGCATCCTGCATGGGCGGCCGGCCAAAGCAAGTTTCACGCCATCTTTTTATCTCGCGTGGCGCAAAATGTCGCATATTCCGCCGCCGCGCCGCTCCGATCTCCCGGACGCGGAGACAAAGGCGTGGACGGTTTTGGTTTGACGCCTTACCGGGCGCCGGAAATCGTCTAGGAAGGAGGGGCAATCGTGAAGGAGATCCCGATGGAAGGCGTCACCGTCGTCGACCACCCGCTGGTGCAGCACAAGCTCACGCTGATGCGTGACAAGAAGCGCTCGACGAAGGGCTTTCGTCAACTGCTCAACGAAGTCGGCCGGCTGCTCTGCTACGAGGTCACCCGCGACCTGCCTTTGGAGATGGTCGAGATCGAGACACCGCTCACCACCATGATGGCGCCGCGCGTCGCCGGCAAGAAGCTGGTGCTCGCGCCGATCCTGCGTGCCGGCGAAGGCTTTCTGGAAGGCATGCTGGACCTCGTACCGTCCGCGCGCGTTGCCCATATCGGCATCTATCGCGACCCCGAGACGCTCAAGGCGGTGGAATATTACTTCAAGGCGCCCCCGGATGTCGCCGATCGCCTCGTCATCGTGCTGGATCCCATGCTGGCGACCGCCAATTCTGCGGTCGCCGCCATCGATCACCTCAAGGCGCGGGGGGTGAAGGACATCCGCTTCGTCTGCCTTCTGGCCGCGCCGGAGGGGATCGAACGCCTGCGCAAGTCCCATCCGGACGTTGCGATCTGGACCGCGGCGATCGACAGCCACCTCAACGAGCACGGCTATATCGTACCGGGGCTCGGCGATGCCGGCGACCGCATCTACGGCACGAAATAGGAACGGCTGCGTCGCCGAAGATAATGACCTCTGCAGATTGGCCGGAACAGCTTCCCTTCACGCGGAGAGCCGTCGAGCAGTCGCTGTCGCGAGCGACGCTCGCCAAGGCCGAGGGTCTCCTGCGCCTGAAGGTGGTCAGCGATGTCGCCTGGCTCGGCGACAAGGGCCTGTTCACCGCCCGGGTCAGGGGTACGGCACCACAACCCTACGGCGTGAGGATCGGCTTCGTCGCCAAGGCCGGCGGCGGCGAGCCCAAGATCGCGGGCCACTGCACCTGCCCGATGAGCTACAATTGCAAGCATGTCGGGGCGACGCTGCTCCACATCCTGGAGCAGCGCAAGGAGGGGCCCGCGCAGGCCCCCGCGGCAGCGGCCCAGCCGTCGCCGCGCATGGCGGAGAAGGCCGCGCCGCATGCGAGGGCACCTTCCGTCGAGATCACGCCCGCCATCGCGCAATGGCTCACCCAGCTCGACCGGGCGCAGTCGACCGGCTCCGAAATCTATGACGAAGGCGTCAAGCATCGGCTGATCTATGTGCTGCAGGCGGCGCCGCCGGTCCGATCCGTCGGCATGCCGCAGATCGGCATCATACCCTCCGTCACCATGCTCAAGGCCGATGGCAGCTTCTCGGCCAAGGTCGCCAAGGCCAATCTCGACGTTTCGCCCGTCAATGCCCCCCGCTATCTGAGGACCGTCGACCATGAAGTGCTGAGGCGTCTGCGGCACGCCGGCGACCTGGATCGCGGCAGCAATACGGTGCGGCTCTCGGGCCCTGCCGGCTTCGACATCCTGCGCATGGCGGCACAGACGGGACGCCTGCGCCTCGACGAGGTGAACGGGCCCGTGCTGCGCGAGGGGCCGCAGGTCGAATCCCGCCTCGCCTGGGAGATCTCCCCGCAGGGCGACCAGTATCCCGTCCTGCTCAAGCCGGAGGCGGCGGACGAGGCCGTGTGGCTGGCCAAGCTCGCCCCTCCCGTCCTGATCGATCCGGCTGCCGGAACCTTCCATCCGGTCGGCGTGGCGGGGATCGACAGCGCCGCGCTGATCGAGACGTTCCTCGATGCGCCCCCGCTCGATTTCAGGCAGGCACGGCTCGTCTCGAGCCAGCTCGACCAGCGCCCGCGCGCCATTCCTCTCCCGGCCCCGCGCCTGCTGACGCCGCCGCGGGCGCTCGAGGCCAAGCTGCAGCCGGCGCTCCGCCTGTTCAAGGCTTCTGCCAAGCCGGGCTTCCACTATTGGGAGGCGTCCCACCTCGCGGCCGTCGAGCTCGCGATGGCCCAGATCTCGTTTCGCTACGGCCCGGTCGACGTGACACCCGGCGATGCGCGCACCGAGATCGTCACGACGATCGACGGCGTCCTGCATGTCCTGCGCCGCAAGCGGGAGCGCGAAACCAAGGTCCTCGAAAGAATCCGTCGCCAGACCCCGCTCCGGCCGCTGTCGGAGCGCGGCTTTCGTCCGATCTCGGGCGACCATGCCCAGGCGCTGGCCTGCCAGACCGACGACGACTGGCTGGACGTCATGAACCGGATCGTGCCCGAGTTGCGCGCCGAAGGCTGGCTTGTCGATGTCTCCGACACCTTCCCCTTCCAGCTCCTCCCCCATTCCGGCGCCCTCTTCGCCGACATCGAGGAAGGCAGCGGCATCGACTGGATCGAGCTGAGGCTCGGAACCCTCGTCGGCGACGAGCGCCTCGACCTCGTGCCCGTGATCGCCCGACTGATCGGCGGAGGGGCGCTCGCGAGCTTCGACGAGATGTCGGCGGACGCTTCGTTGATACTCCGGCTCGACGAGACGCGCTACCTGCCGATCCCGATCGCCACGATCCGGCCCGTCCTTGAAAATCTCGCGGCGCTGTTCGGCGCCGGCCGCTACGACCCGGCCGACGGGAAGCTGCGGCTGGGCCGCTACGACCTGGCCGATCTCTCCGCGCTCGAAGCCGCCGCCGGCGCCAGCCTCGTGTGGAAAGGCGGCGAGGCCCTGCGCATCATGGGCCGCAGCCTGCGGGAATTCGGCCGGATTCCGGCTCTTCCCCCGCCGCCGGCGCTGCAAGCGACCTTGCGCCCCTATCAGGCGCGCGGCGTCGACTGGCTGCAGTTCCTCGCCCGGTCCGGATTCGGCGGCCTCCTCGCCGACGACATGGGCCTGGGCAAGACCGTCCAGACCCTGGCGCACCTGCTGCACGAGAAGGCCGCCGGCAGGCTGAGCCGCCCGGCCCTCCTGGTCTGCCCGACCAGCGTCGTCGGCAATTGGGAGCGCGAGGCCGCCCATTTCGCGCCGTCCCTGCGCCTCCTCTCCCTGCACGGCCTCGACCGGGCCAAGAATTTCGAACGCATCGGCGCATCCGATCTGGTGCTGTCGACCTATCCGCTGATCTCGCGCGACCACGAAACCCTGAAAGCCGTCGACTGGTCGCTGATCGTCTTCGACGAAGCGCAGATGATCAAGAACCCGGAGGCGGTGACGACCAAGCTCGTCGCGAGCCTCGGTGCAGGCCAGAAGATCGCCCTGACCGGCACGCCGATCGAGAATCATCTGGGCGAATTGTGGTCGCTCTTCAACGTGCTGGCGCCCGGCTATCTCGGCGACAAGACGGGGTTCACCCGCGCCTACCGCACACCCATCGAGAAAAAGGGCGATACCGCGCGCCTGGCCGAGCTGACCCGCCGCATCAAGCCCTTCATGCTGCGCCGCACGAAGGCGGAGGTGGCCGCCGATCTCCCGCCGAAGAACGAGATGCCGGAGATCGTCACCTTCGAAGGCCCGCAGCGCACGCTCTACGAAAGCGTCCGCCTGGCGATGCATGAGCGCGTGCGCGAGGCGATCGCCACCCAGGGACTGAAGCGCTCGACCATCATCATCCTCGACGCGCTTCTCAAATTGCGGCAGGTCTGCTGCGATCCGCGCCTGGTGAAGATGGCGAAGGCGCCCGCCGGAAAAGCCCGCTCGGCCAAGCTCGACCGCCTCGTCGAGATGCTGCCCACCCTCATCGATGCCGGGCGCCGGATCCTTTTGTTCTCGCAGTTCACCTCGATGCTGGCGCTGATCGAAGCCGAGCTGGCGAAAGCCGAGATCCCCTATGTCCTGCTGACCGGCGACACCCGCGACCGCCGGGGGCCGATCGACCAGTTCCAGAAAGGCAAGGTCCCGCTCTTCCTCATCAGCCTGAAGGCGGGCGGCAGCGGCCTCAACCTGACGGCCGCCGACACCGTCATCCACTACGACCCCTGGTGGAATCCGGCCGTCGAGGCGCAGGCGACCGACCGCGCCCATCGCATCGGCCAGACCAAGACGGTGTTCGTGCACAAGCTGATCGCCGAGAATACGGTCGAGGAAAAGATCGAGATCCTCAAGACGCGCAAGGCCGCGCTCGCCAGCGGCATCCTCGATCCCAGCGGCGGCACCGCGCTGGACCTCACGGAAGCCGATATCGACGCGCTGTTCGGATAGGAGGGCGATCGCCGCGGCCCCTGTCGATCGGTGATCGACACGCCGATCCGCCGCCATGCGAAGGGGCGGTCACCGATCGCCCCTTTCGCCGTCACGCCCCGGAGGGAAAGCTCACACCCACTCGCCCTTGCGCATCACCGGCTCGGCGCTGCCGTCGGCGGCGAGGCCGTCGATGTCGATCTGGTTGGAGCCGATCATCCAGTCGATATGGATGAGGCTGTTGTTGGCACCGCGGGCAGCCAGTTCCTCCGGCGTCAGCGAGCCGCCATTGAGGAAGCACTGGCTGTAGGATTGCCCGAGCGCGATGTGGCAGGCGGCGTTCTCGTCGAACAGGGTGTTGTAGAACAGCAGCCCGCTCTTCGAGATCGGGGAGGAATAGGGCACCAGCGCCACCTCGCCGAGATGACGGGCGCCCTCGTCGGTCTCGAGCACCTTGGCGAGCACGTCCTTGCCACTGGCGGCGTCTGCCTCGACGATCCTGCCGCCCTCGAAGCGCACGGAGATGCGGTCGATCAGCGTGCCCTGATAGGACAGCGGCTTGGTGGCGGCGACATGGCCGCTGACGCGGTCGCGATGCGGCGTGGTGAAGACCTCCTCGGTCGGGATGTTCGGGTTGCAGACGATGCCGTTCTTGGCGCGGGAGGAGCCGCCGTGCCACTCATGGTCGTCGGCGAGGCCGACGGTGAGGTCGGTGCCCGGGCCCGTGAAGCGCAGCGAGGCGTAGCGCTTGGCGTTGAGATGGGCGGCACGGGCGTGGAGATCGTCATTGTGGCGGGCCCAGGCGGCGACGGGATCGTCCTCGTCGATGCGCGAGGCGGCGAAGATCGCGTCCCACAATTTCGCGACGGCGACCTCTTCCGGCTCGCCGGGGAACACCGCCTTGGCCCAGGCGGGCGAAGCGAAGGACACGATGTTCCAGTTGATGTCGAAGCCGGCGATCAGCTTGAGGGCCGGCTGATAGGCGGCCGAGCGGGCGCGGTTGGCGCGCGAGACCTTGGCCGGGTCCTGCCCGGCGAGCAGCGAGGGATCCTCGCCGGCGATGGCGAGGCGGGCGGCGCCGTTGCGGAACGCCGTCGCCATGCCCTCGTACAGCCAGGCCGAGGCGGTGTCGAAACTGCCGTCGGGCGCGAAGCGGTAGCGGGCGAGGGTCGATTCCTCGTCCGAGAACAGCGTGGTGACGAGGCTGGCGCCCGCCTTGTAGGCATGCTCGGTGATGCGGCGCACCAGCGGCAGCGCCTCGACGGAGGCGGTCATCACCAGTTCCTGCCCGGGAACGAGCCCGAGGCCGACCTTGACGGCCACCTGCGCGAATTTATCGAGGCGCTCGGCGTGGCGCTGGCTGGAACTGGACATTGAAGACCTCAAATCGGCTGAAACGACGGGCGCACAGCATCAATGATGGGCCGGGCCGTCAAGCCTTTTGTCGGGCCGGCAGGGCGAAGGCGCAGGCCATCGCCAAGGCCAGTGCCGAGCACAGCGCGCCGCCGAGGAAGATCGCCCTGTAGCCGAAGCCGCTCGCCAGCAGCCCCGCCGCCGGGCCGGTGAGGCCGAGCGCGACGTCGAAGAAGGCGACGAAGCCGCCGACGGCGAGGCCGCGGCTGTGGGCCGGCACCCGGCGGACAGCCTCGACGCCCATGGCGGGGAAGACCAGCGAGAAGCCGACGCCGGTGAGGACGGCACCGAGAAACGCCACGAAGCTTCCCGGCGCCGCGAAGAGCACGAGCTGGCCGACGCATTCGAGCGGCAGGGACATCGCGGCGACACGGGCTCCCCCCATGCGGTCGGGCAGGCCGGCGAAGAACAGGCGCATGACGATGTAGCCGGCGCCGAAGCCCATGACCGGGTAGCCCGCCCCTGTCCAGCCGCGCGAGGCATAATAGAGGGCGACGAAGGCGGCCAGGGCCGCGAAGGGCGCGGTGGCCAGCGACATGGCGAGGCCGTGCCGCCAGATCAGCCCGACCACCCGGTAGAACGGCACGCGCTCCGCGGAATGGTGCAGCAGGGCCGGCCTCGGCAAGGCCAGGGCGACGAGCACGCCTGCCAGGGGCAGCAGCACGGTCGACAGCGCGGCGCCGGCGAACTGCCAGCGTACCATCGCCTCGATGCCGAGGGGAGCGCCGATCCCCACCGCGGCATAGATGGCGATACCCTGCCAGGCCATGACCTTGCCGGTATGGGCCGGCCCGACTCGCACGATGCCCCACGCCATCGCACCGGTGAGGAACAGGCTTTCGGCCACGCCCAGGACGAGCCGGCCGACGAAGAGGAAGGCGAGATGGACGAGAGGGTCGGCGAAGGCTGCGGCGACGAGATAGAAGACCCCCGCCAGCGAGGCGAGCGGCAAGCCGGCCAGCACGGCGGTCCGCGGCCCGGACATGTCGCAGATCCGGCCCGCGGCCTGGCGCGTGAGCACCGTCGCGAGGGACTGGATGCCGACGGCCCAGCCGGCCGTGACCGGGCTGAAGCCGAGGACGTCATGCACCTCGACCGGAATGACCGGCAGCGGGATGCCGATGGCCAGGAAGCCGAAGAAGACGATGGCGATGAGCGGGACGAGCGCCGTCACCGGATTGGACGCGGGAGCCGCAATGACGGGTTTGTCGAGTTCAGTCATGGAAGCGCCATAGGATCAAAGGGCTGCCGCGAGGACAACCCGTGTGGCGCGTTGATTGACGTGAACGCTTACGATGGCGGCCTATTAGGGGGCGGCGCGTGCGCCGTCAAGCTCCGGATGCGCGTGGTGCTTGACAGGATGCGGCCCGCGCGGCATGTGCGGCCGGATCATCTTGAGGACGCATCATGGACATCGCCCGCCTGCAGACCGTCATCGACGCCGCCTGGGAAGACCGCGCCCAGTGCAATTTCGAGACCAAGGGCGAAATCCGGGCCGCGGTGAATTTCTCGCTCGGCCTGCTCGACGAGGGCAAGCTGCGCGTCGCCGAACCGCTCGAGGACGCCACGGGCAAGGACAAGTGGATCACGCATCAATGGCTGAAGAAGGCGATCCTGCTTTCCTTCCGCCTCAACGACATGACGACCATCCCCGGCGGCCCGGGCGGCACCTTCTGGTGGGACAAGGTGCCCTCGAAGTTCGACGACTGGAGCACCACCGAGTTCCGCCATGCCGGCTTCCGCGCCGTGCCCAACTGCATCGTGCGCCATTCGGCCTATATCGCGCCAGGCGTGGTGCTGATGCCTTCTTTCGTCAATCTCGGCGCCCATGTCGCTTCGGGTTCCATGGTCGATACCTGGGTGACGGTGGGCTCCTGCGCCCAGATCGGCCGCAACGTCCATCTGTCGGGCGGGGTCGGCATCGGCGGCGTGCTCGAGCCGCTGCAGGCCAATCCGGTCATCATCGAGGACGACTGCTTCATCGGGGCCCGTTCCGAAGTGGTCGAAGGCGTCGTCATCGGGCGCGGCTCGGTGCTGTCGATGGGCGTGTTCATCAGCGCCTCCACCACGATCATCGACCGCAACACCGGCGCGACGCACAAGGGCTATGTGCCGCCGTTCTCGGTGGTCGTGCCCGGCACCCTGCCCGGCAAGCCGCTGCCGGACGGGCGCCCGGGGCCCTCGCTCTATTGCGCCGTCATCGTCAAGACGGTCGACGCCCAGACCCGTTCCAAGACCAGCATCAACGAATTGCTCCGCGACTGAGATCGCTGGGACCGCGGACGTCCCGTCCGCCTCCCTGCGTCGAAAGCGACGCGTTCCACGAGCGGGCCGGCGCCCGCAGTCCAGGACGGCGACATGACCGAGCTTGCCTTCGATCCCCACGATCCCGTCGCCCTCACCCAGGCCCTGATTCGCTGCCCCTCGGTTACCCCTGCGGAAGGCGGAGCGCTGCATCTCCTCGCCGAGGTGCTGCGGCAGGCCGGCTTCGAGACCCATCTCGTCACCTTCAGCGACGAGGGCACCCCCGACGTCGCCAACCTCTATGCGCGCATCGGCGCCGCCGACCGGCCCGCGCTGATGTTCGCCGGACACACCGACGTGGTGCCCCCCGGCGACGAAGGCCGCTGGAGCCAGGGGCCGTTTTCCGGCGCCATCGTCGACGGCGAGTTGTTCGGACGCGGCGCCGTCGACATGAAGGGCGGCGTCGCCGCCTCGGTTGCCGCCAGCCTGCGTCATCTGGCTGCCCATCCCGACGACCCGATCGCCTTCCTGATCACCGGCGACGAGGAAGGGCCGGCCATCAACGGCACGGTCAAGCTGCTCGACTGGGCCGTCGCGAAGGGGGATCGCATCGGCCATTGCATCCTGGGCGAGCCGACCAATCCGGCCCAGCTCGGCGACATGGTGAAGATCGGCCGGCGCGGCTCGCTGTCGGGCACGCTGGTGGTGCACGGCAAGCAGGGCCATGTGGCCTATCCGCACCTCGCCAACAATCCGGTGCCGCAGATGGTGCGCCTGCTCGCGGCCCTGACGGAGGGCGAGCTCGACCGGGGCACCGCCCATTTCGACGCCTCGAACCTCGAAATCATATCGATCGACACCGGCAACAAGGCCTTCAACGTCATCCCCGCCGAGATCCGGGCGACCTTCAATATCCGCTTCAACGATTTGTGGAATCGCGCCAGCCTCGAGGAGCATATCCGCTCGCGGCTCGACGCCGCGGCGGGCAACCTCGTTTCCTATTCGCTCGCCTTCGAGCGGAGCGCGTCGGAGGCCTTCCTGACCGAGCCCGGCCCCTTCGTCGACGCCATCGTCCGCTCGATCGAGGCGGAGACAGGCAGGCGGCCGGCGCTGTCCACATCCGGCGGCACCTCGGACGCGCGCTTCATCAAGGACGTCTGCCCGGTGGTGGAATTCGGCCTCGTCGGCAAGACCATGCACCAGGTCGACGAGAGGGTGGCGATCATCGAGCTGGAAAGCCTGGCGCGCATCTATCAGCGCCTGCTGGAGCAGTATTTTTCGTGAATTCCGGGACCGGGCTTCCAGAAAGAGGCAGGCTGGAAGCCCGCGGTCCCGGGAAGACTACAACGCCTTCACCACGGGCCAGGGTGCGGCGGCGCGGCCGATGCTGTTGACGAGCGGCAGGCCGAAGGGCTCGGATGAAATCTCGAAAGTGTCGCCTTCGCGCGTGACGATGCCGTCGGAGACGCTCAGCGTCGCCGTGCCGAAATAATGGACGTTGACGTCTCCCGGGCGGCGGAAGAGGCCGTATTTGAAGTGATGCCCCTCCAGATTGGCGATGGTGTGGGACATGTTGGCCTCGCCGGTGAGGAAGGGCTTTTCCCAGATGACCGTACCGTCGCGCAGGATGCGCGAGGTGCCGCGGACATCGGCGGGCAGGTCGCCGACCAGCAGTTCCGGGCCGATCGCCGACACCCGCAGCTTCGAATGGGCGAGATAGAGATAGTTCTGCCGCTCCGTGACGTGGTCGGAGAATTCGTTGCCGAGCGCGAAGCCGAGGCGCCAGGGCTGCCCGTCGGGACCGTTGACGTAGATGCCGGCCAATTCAGGCTCCTCGCCCGCATCGAGCGCGAAGGAGGGCGACGGCAGCACGCCCTGCGGCGGCACGAGGGTCGCCCCATCGCCCTTGTAGAACCATTCCGGTGCGACGCCCTCCTCGCCCGGCGCCGGACGGCCGCTTTCGAGGCCGAGCCGGAACATCTTCATGGAATCGGTGAGCTTCGAGAGATCGGCGAGATCCTTGTGCATCTTGTCGCGCCCTTCGGCGCTGCCGAGATGGGTGAGGCCGGTCCCCGCGACCATGACATGGCTCGGATCGGGATGATCGATCGGCGAGAGCACGTTGCCGGCAGCCAGGATGGCCCCGAGATCGACCGGCGCATCGAAGCCGCGGGCTTCGACCTCCTCCCGCAGCGTCCTGCCGGCGGCGATGGCCGCCTGGGCCAGTTCGAGCACGGTCGTCACGCCGCGCACGAGGCGGCAGATATTGTCGATCGTGGCCACGACAGCGCGGCCGTCCTCACGGCGGATCTGGGCGAGACGAAACGGAGCGGACACCTTGAACATTCCTCAGACAATTATTGCGGCGACATCATAGAAGGCATTCGGCGTGGCGCAACGGCAAACCACGCCTTCGTGATGGCCTCGGCCGCCATCATTCGTCAACAATCGGATGCTCGAACAGCCCGCCATCCGGCGAGTTGTCATCAAGTTATGGAATATGCGAGTTCCGTGACGCCATGGTGGTCCGCGCAAAGGAACAGCAGCCGGAGCGGAGCTATCGCATGGGCGCCATGTATTCGGCGTCGCCGCGCCCCGTGCACGAGCCGTTTTATCTGTCCCATGCGGAAAAGACGTTGCATTGCAGGCAAAATTGCGTTCAATTTGGGAACGGACCGTGTCGAATCTGCCAGCCCGCAACCAACTGCCGTCCCAGCGCGTGCGTGACAGAGCGCGATGAAAGCGGCGGAACAGGCTCCAGCATTACGGGTCTTTCAGGGTTTTACAGATGTTTATTCTCGATACGATGTTGAAGCGCCTGATCAAGAAGGGTGCGCTGACCATCATTGATCCCGACGGCAGGACGCATGCCTATGGGCCGGGCGGGGGCTTCGTCAGCGCGATCCGGATCAAGGACAAGGCGACGGCGTGGAAGCTCCTCACCAATCCGGAGCTGGAGGTCGGCGAAGCCTTCATGGACGGACGCGTCGCGATCGAGAGCGGCGATGTCTACGACATGGTCGCCCTCTTCATGCAGAATATCGGGTGGTCGACGGATATCGGGCCGCTCAGCCGCTTCGCCGCGTTCGGACGCAAGCTGAGTCGCCGCCTGGCTCAATACAATCCTGCCGGCAAGTCGAAGAACAACGTCGCCCATCATTACGACCTGAAGGACGAACTGTTCGACCTCTTCCTCGACAGCGACCGGCAATATAGCTGCGCGTATTTCCCCGACCTGGATGTCACCCTCGAGGAGGCCCAGGCCTACAAGAAGCGCCATATCGCGGCCAAGCTCCTGCTGGAGCCGGGCGTCACGGTGCTCGACATCGGCTCGGGCTGGGGCGGCATGGGCCTGTACATCGCCAACGTCACCAAGGCGAACGTCACGGGCATCACGCTGTCGGAAGAGCAGCACAAGGTTTCCAACGCCCGCGCCCGGGCGGCCGGCATCGCCGACCGGGTCCGCTTCGAACTGGTCGACTATCGCCACGAAAGCCGCCGCTACGACCGTATCGTCTCCGTGGGCATGTTCGAGCATGTCGGCGTCAATCATTTCGACGCCTATTTCCGCAAGATCGCGGACATGCTGACGGAAAAGGGCGTGGCGCTCATCCACGCCATCGGACGGTCCGACGGGCCGGGCGCCACCAATCCTTGGATCCAGAAATATATCTTCCCCGGCGGCTATTCGCCGGCCTTGTCGGAGGTGCTGCCGGCGATCGAGCGCGCCGGCCTGATCGTCACCGACGTCGAGATCCTGCGCCTGCATTATGCCGAGACGCTCAGGCATTGGCGCGAGCGCTTCAACAACAATCGCGACCAGATCCGCGCCCTCTATGACGACAGGTTCTGCCGCATGTGGGAGCTCTATCTCGCCTCCTCGGAAGCGACCTTCCGCTGGGGCGGCCACATGGTCTTCCAGATCCAGGTGGCGAAATCGCTGGGTACGGTGCCCCTGACGCGCGACTATATCGGCGAGGCCGAGCGCAGGCTCCCCCTCGATCTCACGCCCGTGCCGGCCCCGGCCCGACAAGCCGCGGAGTGAGCCTGCCGCCCGCACCGCGCCACATTTTCGTGGAGACTGCCTGGCGCGGCTGGGTTTCGCATGGAGCCGGTGGCGGACGCGCCGCCGCCCGTTCTCTATCGCTCTGAACGAAGGGACGGACCTCCCTATCGGCCGGGAATCTGGGACGTGTCCCGCCTCCCCTGCGAGCCGCGCAGCGGTCAGGCGGGGATCCATGGGCCGGGACGTCGCCTCGCATCCCGGATTCCGCCGCTTCCCTTGCGGCTCACGGGGACGACCCAGGCCATCCTCGCCTTTGAATGGGACAATCATTCACGTCCGTTCCGCTGCCGCATTCGACTTTCCCGGGCTTCGGCCTTTACATTCCTTTCGGACAAGCCTGATGACCCCACCAGAATCGGCGCCGGGCAAGGCTCCATTGAGCCCTCATGAAGTGCGCTCGATCATCGTCGGCGTGCTCGTCGCGATGCTGCTCGCCGCCCTGGACCAGACCATCGTCGCAACGGCCATGCCGACGATCGGGCGGGAACTCGGCGATTTCGCCAACCTGCCCTGGATCGTCACGACCTATCTCCTCACCTCGACGGCGGTGACGCCCCTCTACGGCAAGATGTCCGACATCGCCGGCCGGCGCGTCACCCTGCTGGTCGCGATCGCCATCTTCGTGATCGGTTCGGCCGCCTGCGCGCTCGCCCCGAGCATGCTGGTGCTGATCCTGGCGCGCGCCGTGCAGGGGCTCGGCGGCGGCGGGCTGATCTCGCTGGCACAGACCATCATCGCCGACATCGTCTCGCCCCGGGACCGGCCGCGCTACCAAGGCTACATCGCCGGCGTCTTCGTCACCTCCAGCATCGCCGGGCCGATCCTCGGCGGCTTCATGGCGGAAAAGCTGCACTGGTCGGCGATCTTCTGGATCAACCTGCCGCTCGGCCTGCTCGCCTTCGCCATGACCAATTCCCTGCTGAAGAAGCTGCCCCGCCACGAGCGCCCGCACAGGCTCGATTTCCTCGGCGCTTTCCTGATGATCCTCGCCACCGTCGCCCTGCTGCTGGCCCTGAGCCTCGGCGGTCCGCGCTACGCCTGGACGTCCGCGCCGATCCTCGGCCTCATCGGCTTCTCCATCCTGTTCTGGATCGCCTTCGTCGTCCGCCTGATGAAGGCGCCCGAGCCGCTGATCCCCGCCGAGGTGCTCGCCAATCCCGTCGTCTCGATGGGCACCGCCGCCGCCTGTTTCGGCATGGGAGTCTTCATCGGCCTCACCATCTACACGCCGATCTACCTCCAGGGCGTCTATGGCCTCACGGCCAGCCAGTCCGGTCTCGCGCTGATCCCGCTGATGGTCGGCACGGTGGCAGGCGCGACGTTCTCAGGGCGCCTCATGGCCCGGATGATCCATTACAAGCGCACGCCCACGATCGGCCTGTCCGTCGCGGCGATCACCCTCGCCACCGTCGCCGCCGTCCCGCAGGGCCTGCCGCTCGTCGTCTTCGAAATCCTGCTCGCCGCCGCCAGCACCGGCATCGGCACGCTGCTGCCCGTCACCACCGTCGCCATCCAGAACGCGGTGATGCCGCACCAGATGGGCACGGCGACGGGCGCCATGAACTTCTTCCGCTCGCTCGGCGGGGCGATCATCGTCGCCGGCTTCGGCGCCATCGTCATGGGCAGCGTTCCCGCCGACAAGGCGGCGACGGTGACCATGGATACGCTCGCGCCGGTGCTGGCGGCGGGCGGCTTCGACATCGGCATGGTCTTCCGCTGGGTGTTCATCAGCGCGACGGCGGGCATCCTCGTCACGCTCTACAGCCTGGTCATGATGGAGGAGCGCCCGTTGCGGACCAGGATCGGCGCTGCCCCGGTCGCGCTGGAATAACGCACCCGGGGTAGAACCCTCCGTCAATCAGCTCTTTTCATCCGTGCAGACTGCTGTAGAACCCCGTCCGTCCCTTTTCCGGAAGCCGAAGCCCATGAGCCCCAATCTCAGCGTCCACGACAAGGCCGCGATCCTTTCCGAAGCGCTGCCCTACATGCAGCAGCACGACGACTCCATCATCGTGATCAAATATGGCGGCCACGCCATGGGCGACGAGCAGGTCGCGCGCGATTTCGCCCGCGATATCGTGCTGCTCGAGCAGGCCGGCATCAATCCGGTGGTGGTGCACGGCGGCGGGCCTCAGATCTCGGAAATGCTCCAGCGGCTCGGCATCAAGTCCGAATTCGCCGCCGGCTACCGCATCACCGACGCGGCCAGCGTCGAAGTGGTGGAGATGGTGCTGGCGGGATCGATCAACAAGCAGCTCGTCGGCTTCATCAACGCCGAGGGCGGGCGCGCCGTCGGCCTGTCCGGCAAGGACGGCCGCATGGTCATCGCCAAGAAGGCGACGCGCACGATCCACGACCCGGATTCGGCGATCGAGAAGGTGATCGATCTCGGCTTCGTCGGCGAGCCCGACAAGGTCGATACCACCGTGCTCGACCAGATCATCCGCTCGGACATCATCCCTGTGCTGGCGCCGGTGGCGGCATCGGCCGACGGCGGGACGTTCAACGTCAACGCCGATACCTTCGCCGGGGCGATCGCCGGCGCCCTGGGCGCGACACGCCTCCTGCTGCTGACGGATGTGCCGGGCATCCTCGACAAGGACAAGAACCTCATCACGGAGATCGACGTGGAGGGCATCCGCCGGCTGATCGCCGACGGCACCATCACGGGCGGCATGATCCCGAAGGTGGAGACCTGCATCTACGCCCTGGAGCGGGGCGTCGAGGCGGTGGTCATCATGGACGGCAAGGTCCCCCATGCGGTGCTGCTGGAACTGATGACCAATCACGGCGCGGGCACGCTCATCCGGCGCTGACCGTCCCGCCCGCGCGCCGATGCGGCCCGCCGCGGCGGGCCGCATCGCATCCGGAATGACACATTCTTAAGATTGCGGTTCGATATTGCCCATGCCGTGGTAGAGAATGGCGATGGACCAGATCCTGTTTTCGACGAGAGAGAAGCTGGCCGCCGATTTCGGCGCGGTCGACACCTGGGTGTTCGACCTCGACAACACCCTCTATCCGCATCATGCCAATCTGTGGGAACAGGTCGACAACCGCATCACCACCTGGATCGCCGATTACTACGGCGTCGACGGCCTCACGGCGCGGGCCCTGCAGAAATACTACTACCAGCGCTACGGCACGTCGCTGCGCGGGCTGATGGTGGATGAAGGGCTGGACCCGGCCGGATTCCTCGACTTCGCCCATGATATCGACCATTCCCGGATCGAGGCCGATCCCCTGCTCGGCACCGCATTGCGGGCGCTGCCCGGCCGCAAGCTGATCTTCACCTCGGGCACCGTGAACCACGCGCTGAACATCGTGCGCAAGCTGGAGATCACCGAGCATTTCGGGGATGTCTTCGACATCGTCGCGGCGGACTACCTGCCCAAGCCCGCCGTCGAGACCTATGACCGCTTCTTCGGCCAGCACGGCGTCGACCCCTCCCGCGCCGCCATGTTCGAGGATCTGTCCCGCAACCTGATCGTGCCGCATGCCCGCGGCATGCGCACCATCCTCGTCGTACCGCACGCGCCCGGCGACATCCTGCGCGAAGACTGGGAACTGCAGGGCCGCTACGAGCCGCATGTCGACTACGTCACCGACGATCTGCCGGCTTTCGTGGACAGGCTGGCCGAAGCGCTCGCGGCATAGGCGTGGCGCATGGGCCCCAACGACCGCAGGGGTACCCGTCAGGAGAGCAAAACGAAGAACATCGCGGGGCCTTTCTTCTAATGCGGGCAAGCCTTCCGGGTCGGCATGTGGCCTGGTCAGGTTGACCTCATGCTCACGGCGGGCCGGCTAGGTTGAAAACTCATAAAATTTGAGGGTTTTCAATCTGATTTCAGTGTGATTCAAGCTCCTTTTGGAGTTTGAGCATGGGTCGCTTCGATCTGACGGACAAGGAATGGGAGGCGATCAAGCCTCACCTTCCCAATAAAGTGCGGGGTGTTGCTCGTGTTGACGATCGGCGTGTGTTGAACGGCATCTTCTGGATTCTGCGCTCGGGAGCGCGCTGGTCGGATCTGCCCGAACGCTACGGTCCGGTGACCACGATCTACAATCGCTTCCAGCGTTGGCGCAAAGCCGGCATCTGGGACCGACTGATGGACGCCATCGTCGCGGCCCATGACGGCCAGGTCCAGATGATCGATAGCTCCATCGTTCGCGTCCACCAGCACGGTGCGGCGGCAAAAAGGGGGATCGAGATCGATGTGTGGGTCGTTCCCGAGGTGGCCTCACCACCAAGATCCACGCCCTCGTCGACAAAAAAGGCCGCCCCATCCGCCTCCTCCTCGGCGCCGGCCAGGAAAGCGACATCGCCCGGGCGCAAGAGCTGATCGGTGATCTGCCGAAGGGAGCAATGCTTCTGGCCGACAAGGGCTATGATGCCAATGCTCTGCGCCAGAGCGTCAACGAACAGGGAGCCTGGGCCAACATTCCGCCCAAGGCCAATCGCAAAGACCCGATCTGCTTCAGCAAATACCTATATCGCCAGAGAAATCTGGTCGAACGCTTCTTCAACAAGATCAAGCACTATCGGCGCATCGCTACACGATACGACAAGCTCGATGACAACTATCTCGCCGCTCTCAAGCTCGTCTCCGTCCGCATCTGGCTCAAGGATTTATGAGTCGACGACCTAAGACGCGCCAATGTCGTTCGCGGGCCGTCTCTTCATGCACTGGAGCACCGAGAGACATTCGCGCCGTGAAGCGACATGGGATTATGGAAAATCCCGACGGCTCGGCGACAACACGATATGCCTCTCATGATCACGCTCCTGTGCGGAAGATACATGTTACTGCCAGGGAACGACTTCTACTTATCTATTATTTGTAGTGTAAAATTATATAAACTAAAAAAACTATCTTTCGTTGCAATAAATTTTCTCTATTCAAAATATTTCTATAATTACCTCTCGCATAAAGCATTATATACTGACTATGGCACAGATCGTTATTTTCTATAAAAACTCCTCGCTGGATCATATTTGATTTAATTATTTAAGACGTGCTAGATTCGGCTATGGATCCTGACGAATCGGCCTCGACGGAAAGTGACTTTATTTCCTATTTTAGAGAATTCTCCCTTCTTCCGAACGAATGTCACGAGGTCTTTGTAAATGAATACATTAAATATATACGTGAAAATTACACACGGTAAAGCAATATATACATCAAAAGAGATGGAATATAATCTATTTATACATATAGACCCTCGGCGACGCAGTCTACTCTTCGGAGAGTCCAGCCATCATTCTCCGCGCCAAGGGGGTGGTGACGAGATCGCTATATGCTGAACTCGACAGCACCGGGTGGGCCAAAAGAACGCAGGACTCAATCGCGGCCGATGCGAAAAGCTGGTTTCAAGACATGATTCAGGCTGAGGACCTCGCCGGCATGGGCTTCGAGTTGACATGGTTCAACGATGCCTACGGCATCTGGCGACGGACGGGAGGCGTCAGGCACTAGGCAAATTGCGCTTCCATCGAACCGAAATTTCTTTCTAACTTATTGTTTTTACAAACTTTACTGATCGAGGAGTTTGCAAAAGCTTCTGAAGAACGCTCTAGGCAAAGAACGGCGCAGTGTCTCGGGAGGAACGTAAGTTGGAACTCGATTCGGAACCCCAAGCGCTCAAGCGAGGAAGTATCGTTATTGTAACGCCCGTTTTCAACGACTGGTCGGCTTTTGAGCAGGTGCTGGTCCAGCTCGGGGCGATCGGAGGGCTGGAGCCCTACGGCGTCGAGATCATCGCTGTCGACGACGGGTCATCACAACGGGCGCAGCGGAATCTCGCGGACTCCATCTCGAACACGATCAGGGGCCTTAAGATTCTCCGTCTGGCCTGCAATCTGGGCCACCAAAGGGCCATCGCGGTCGGTCTCGTCGCCGCCCTGCAGGTTCCCGACATGGAGGCGGTCGTCGTGATGGACTCCGATGGGGAGGACCTGCCCAACGACGTCCCGAAGCTCATTTCGGCATGGCGCAAGCAGCCCGATTCCATCGTCGTCGCCCAGCGGGGCCTTCGTCAGGAAAGCCTGATGTTCAGGGCTTTCTATGCCGCCTACAAGCTCGCCTTCAAGCTGCTGACCGGCCAGACAATCAATTTTGGCAATTTCAGCCTGCTGCCCCGGCGCGCAGTCGTAGCCCTGACCCACAACTCGGCGATCTGGAACAACCTCGCTGCAGCGATCTCCCGTTCCCGCATTCCGTATGTCCGGCTGCAATTGGATCGCGGCAGACGTCTTGCCGGTCGGTCGCATATGAATTTCGTCAGCCTGGCGCTCCACGGCATCAGCGCCATCTCCGTCTATGCCGAGGTGGCGCTCGTGCGCATGATCGTCTTTGCCTGCATCATCTGCGGGATTACGCTCGCAGCCGGCCTTGTGGTCGTCGCCGTCCGGCTCGGCACGGATCTGGCCGTTCCCGGCTGGGCTTCCTATGTGATGGCGTCGCTGGCCGTGATTTTTCTGCAAGCTCTCGTCCTCGGAGCAATCTCCGTGTTTCAACTGCTCAACACCCGTATTCTCAAGGCCTTCATACCAGCCGTCGATGCGACGATCTTCGTCGTCGGCGAGAAGGACGATCATCGCCTTCCTCACGCGACGAGTGACACGCCATGACCGCGACGCAGAGCCCCGATCTGACGCAGTTCGCTTATCAGGGCGACGAACTCGACGCTTTCGCACAGGCGGATAACTGGAAGAGTTACTGGTCGAGTAAATTGAGGCCGCTGGCGGGCGACAAGGTCATCGAGGTCGGAGCGGGCATCGGCGGCTCGACCAAATACCTATGTGGCGGAAGCCACTCCGCCTGGCTATGCCTCGATCCCGATCCGAAACATGCGGAACATCTTCGTTCGCTGATATCGGCAGGGACACTACCACCGTTTTGCAAAGCGGCATGCGGCGTCCTGAGCGATCTCGATGCAGGCGCCAAGGTCGATACCATCTTCTATATCGACGTTCTCGAACATATCGAGGACGATGAAGGAGAAATCCGCAAGGCGATGGCTTACCTCGAACCGGGCGGCCGGATTGTGGTTCTCTCTCCCGCCTTCAACGTCATATTCAGCAACTTCGATCGGGCCGTCGGGCATTTCAGGCGCTATCGCAAATCCGATGCCGGCCGCCTCACGCCGGACGGGCTCGTGGTCGAGCAGATTTTCTATCTCGACTGCATGGGCTTCGTGGCCGCCCTCGCAAACCGTCTCTTTTTGAGGACCTCGACGCCGTCGGCCAAGCAAGTGCTGTTTTGGGACCGCTGCCTGGTGCCGATCTCCCGGATACTGGACAGAGGCCTGGGCCAACTCTTCGGCAAGACGATCGTCATGGTCTGGAAAAGGCAATGACGCTCCGATCGGGATCCTTCGCCAAGACCGCGTCGCTCCGCCAACTCATGCGCTTCGGGGTCGTCGGCATCGTCGCCACCGCGATCTACTTTCTCATTGCGATATGGCTGCCCCCCGCATCCTCGTTCGTCATCCGCC
This sequence comes from Labrys monachus, assembly GCF_030814655.1. NCBI lineage: Bacteria > Pseudomonadati > Pseudomonadota > Alphaproteobacteria > Hyphomicrobiales > Xanthobacteraceae > Labrys > Labrys monachus. The sequence goes on along the minus strand of NZ_JAUSVK010000001.1, from coordinate 2,567,001 downwards.
CTTCGGCCGCTTCCCTCGTGGCTTCCGTCGTCTCCGTCCTGGTTTCCTATCTCGGCCACCACAGCTTCACTTTTACCAAGACCGGCGAGCACAGCTTCTATCTGCCCCGTTTCCTGGTCATTTCGGTGATCCTGTCGCTAGCCGCAGCGCTCGGCACCCATGTTCTCACCGACCTCCTCCATATCGGCTACCGATATGCCGCAGCAGGCATTGCCGTCACCTATCCCGTCGCGAGCTTCATCCTGAGCCGGGTGGTCGTCTTCAAAGATCGGCATTGATCACGCCCCCTCGTCGCTCCAGCCCTACCCGTCCGCATCGAGACAGGCCCTGATACCGTCGCGATAGGTCGGATAGAGTGGCACGTGGCCGAGGGTTTCCCGCATCAGGCGGTTCGAGACGCGCTTGTTCTCGCCGTAGAAGGAGCGGGCCATCGGCGACATCCGTGCATCGTCATAGGGGATTTCGGGCGGCGGCTCGATACCCATCAGCGCCGCGGCATAGGTGACGACGTCCTGCGGGGGCGCCGGCTCGTTGTCGGTGACGTTGAAGAAGGGGCCGGCCTTCGGGCGGCCGATGCCGGCCATCACCGCGCCGGCGATGTCGGCGACATGGACGCGGTTGAACACCTGCCCCGGCTTGACGACGCGCCGCGCCGTGCCGCGCTTGAGATTGACGACCGCGTTGCGGCCGGGACCGTAGATCCCCGACAGGCGGAAAACCTGCACGTCCACGCCGCCTTCGCGGCCGAGATCGAGCCAGCGGCTTTCCACCTCGGCCCGGACGGCATTGCGCGCCAGGGTCGGCCGGACCGGGGCCGTCTCGTCGATCCAGGCGCCGCCCGCATCGCCATAGACCCCCACCGTCGAGAGATAGCCGACCCATCTGAGCGCGGGCGACCGGCGCAACGCCTCGCCGAACAGCTGCAGGACCGGATCCTGCGCCTCGTCGGGGGCGATCGACGTCAGCACATGGGTGGCGGTGCGGATCGCGCCCTCGATCGCGCCGGTCGGCGTGCGGCCATCGAAGGGGAGCCTCTCGACACCGGCGAGCGAGGCGATGCCGGCGACCGGCTCCGGCGAGCGGAACGTGCCGGCGACGGACGCGAATCTCCCGCCATGGAGCCGGATGAAGTGGGACGCGCTGTAGCCGAGGCCGAAGACCAGAAGACGCATGAGGCACCCACCACCGGGAGCGGACATCTGTCCGCTTCTCTTTCTTGCCAATAGCGCGCCGGTGCGGACAGGATGTCCGCGCTCCGGACCCGCGCTCAGCTCAAGCCGTCGAAGAAATCACGCACCTTGGCGAAGAAGCCGGCGCTCTCGGGCTGGGTTTCCTTCGAGGATTCCTCGTCGAATTCGGCCAGCAATTCACGCTGGCGGCGCGTGAGGTTCTTCGGCGTCTCGACGAAGAGCTGGACATACATGTCGCCATGGTCGCGCGAGCGCAGCACCGGCATGCCCTTGCCGCGCAGGCGCACCTGCCGCCCGGTCTGCGTGCCCTCGGGCACCGCGACCTTGGCCTTGTCGCCGTCGATGGTCGGCACCTGGAATTCGCCGCCGATCGCCGCCGTCACCATCGAGATCGGCACGCGGCAATGCAGATCCGCGCCGTCGCGCTGGAAGAATTCGTGCGGCCGGATCGACAGGAAGATGTAGAGGTCGCCGGCCGGGCCGCCGCGGGTGCCGGCCTCGCCTTCATTGGCGAGGCGGATGCGAGTGCCGTCCTCGACGCCGGCGGGAATGTTGACCGAAAGGGTGCGCTCGCGCGTCGTCCGGCCGGCGCCGCCGCAGGAGGGACAGGGATTCTCGATCACCTCGCCGCGGCCCTGGCAGGTCGGGCAGGTCCGCTCGATGGAAAAGAAGCCCTGCGTCGAGCGCACGCGGCCATGGCCGGCGCAGGTCGGGCAGGCCTTCGGCTTGGAGCCGGCCTTGGCGCCGGTCCCCGAGCAGGCCTCGCAGGTCACGGATGTCGGGATCTTGATCGTGGCGGTCTTGCCGTTGAAGGCATCCTCCAGCTCGATCTCCATGTTGTAGCGCAGATCCGCTCCGCGCTCCCGGCCGCCGGAACCACCACCCCCGCGGCCACGGCCGCGGCCGGCAAGATCCTCGAAGATGTCGTTGAAGATGTCGGAGAAGGACCCGAAGCCTCCGCCGGCGAAGCCGGCCCCGGCACCGCCCATGCCGCCCTGCTCGAAGGCCGCATGGCCGAAGCGGTCATAGGCCGCGCGCTTCTGCGGGTCCTTGAGCGCCTCATAGGCCTCGTTCACTTCCTTGAACTTGGCCTCGGCGTCCGTGTTGCCGGGATTGCGGTCGGGGTGATGCTTCATCGCCTGCTTGCGGAAAGCAGCCTTCAGCTCGACCTCGGTTACCTCGCGGGTAACTTCCAGTATTTCGTAATAGTCACGCTTGGCCATTGAACCGCTCAGAGCATCCAAGCAGGACCATCCGCCGCCTGCAGCGGTCCCAGACAGCCTGCGATCGTCTTCGACACGCAAACCCGGATCGCCGCCGCCGGGTCAGGTCCCGGTGACGACGATGCCTCACAGAATACGAGAAAGCCCCCGCCGTCTCAGATCGAAGAGGAGATCCGATCCTGGCGAGGGCCTTCACACCCGGCTACGCGACTTACGCACGCTTCTTGTCGTCGTCGACTTCCTCGAAATCGGCGTCGACGACATCGTCCTGCTTGGCGCCGGCACCGGCGCCGGCCTGCTGACCAGCCTGGTAGAGAGCCTCGCCGAGCTTCATGGAAGCCTGCTGCAGCTCGCTGGTGCGCGCCTTGATCGTCTCGACGTCATCGCCTTCCAGCGAGGACTTGAGCGCGGTCACAGCGGCTTCGACGGTGGAGCGATCCGCCGCGGAGACCTTGTCGCCGAGTTCCTTCAGCGTCTTCTCCGCCTGGTGCACGGCCGCATCCGCATGGTTGCGGACCTCGACCAACTCGCGGCGGCGCTTGTCTTCCTCGGCATTGGCCTGCGCGTCCTTGACCATCTTCTCGATGTCGGCGTCCGAAAGGCCGCCGGAAGCCTGGATGCGGATCTGCTGCTCCTTGCCGGTCGCCTTGTCGCGGGCCGAGACATTGACGATGCCGTTGGCGTCGATGTCGAAGGTCACCTCGATCTGCGGCATGCCGCGGGGCGCCGGCGGGATGCCGACGAGATCGAACTGGCCCAGCGCCTTGTTGTCCGCCGCCATTTCGCGCTCGCCCTGGAACACGCGGATGGTGACGGCCGTCTGGCTGTCCTCGGCGGTGGAGAAGGTCTGGCTCTTCTTGGTCGGGATCGTCGTATTGCGCTCGATCAGGCGGGTGAAGACGCCGCCGAGCGTCTCGATGCCGAGCGAGAGCGGCGTGACGTCGAGAAGCAGCACGTCCTTGACGTCGCCCTGCAGAACGCCGGCCTGGACGGCGGCGCCGATGGCGACGACCTCGTCCGGGTTGACGCCCTTATGGGGCTCCTTGCCGAAGAACTGCTTCACGACTTCCTGGATCTTGGGCATGCGCGTCATGCCACCGACGAGAACGACCTCGTCGATCTGGCCGGCCGCCAGGCCCGCATCCTTGAGCGCCTTGCGGCAGGGCTCGACCGTGCGCTGGACGAGATCGTCGACCAGGCTCTCGAACTTGGAACGCGACAGCTTGAGCGCCAGATGCTTCGGACCGGAAGCATCCGCCGTGATGTAGGGCAGGTTGATTTCGGTCTGCGCCGTCGAGGACAGTTCGATCTTGGCCTTTTCCGCCGCTTCCTTCAGGCGCTGGAGCGCCAGCTTGTCCTTGCGCAGGTCGATACCCTGCTCGCGCTTGAACTCGTCCGCCAGGTACTCGACCAGGCGCATGTCGAAATCCTCGCCGCCGAGGAAGGTGTCGCCGTTGGTCGACTTCACCTCGAACACGCCGTCGCCGATCTCCAGGATCGACACGTCGAAGGTGCCGCCGCCGAGGTCATAGACCGCGATGGTGCCGGTCTTCTTCTTGTCGAGGCCATAGGCGAGAGCGGCGGCCGTCGGCTCGTTGATGATGCGCAGCACTTCGAGGCCGGCGATCTTGCCGGCATCCTTGGTCGCCTGGCGCTGGGCGTCGTTGAAATAGGCGGGAACGGTGATGACGGCCTGCGTCACGGGCTGGCCGAGATGGGCCTCCGCCGTCTCCTTCATCTTCTGAAGGGTGAAAGCCGAAATCTGCGAGGGCGAATAGGACTTGCCGTCGGCCTCGACCCAGGCGTCGCCATTGCTGGCACGGGTGATCTTGTAGGGAACGAGGCCCCTGTCCTTCTGCGTCATCGGGTCGTCGAAGGTGCGCCCGATCAGACGCTTGATGGCGAAGAAGGTCCGTTCCGGATTGGTCACGGCCTGGCGCTTCGCCGGCTGGCCCACCAGCCGCTCACCGTCGTCGGTGAAGGCGACGATGGAGGGCGTGGTGCGCATGCCCTCGGAATTCTCGATCACACGGGCGGTCGAGCCCTCCATGACGGCCACGCAGGAGTTGGTGGTGCCAAGGTCGATACCAATAACTTTAGCCATAGATCTCATCCTTCCTTTTCAGCAGACCGACGCGCCCCGAAGCAGCAGCGCCTAGGCCGGGAGAGCCCTCAGGAACCCGGCCGGTCCCTATCGGAAACCCCACAAAACTCGCGGGTTCGGCGGGTATATAAGGGGGGCATTCAGGGGCCGCAAGGCACTTGGCCGCCCTGTACAGACAGGAATTTGTGGGCGGACACTCAATCGAGCATCTGCCCTACGATCATATGGGCTGTCGCGGCGTTGAGCGCCATAGGGATGTCGTAAACGAGCGCCAGGCGGGTGAGCGCCTTGACGTCGACATCATGCGGCATCGGGGACAGGGGATCGACAAAGAAGAACAGGCCCTGCACCTGTCCCTCGGCGATGAGGGCGCCGATCTGCTGGTCGCCGCCGAGCGGCCCGCTCTTGACGGTGGTGAGCGACAGTTCCGGGCAGGCCGCCAGCACCCGCCCGCCCGTCGTTCCCGTCGCCACCAGGTCGTATCGGACGAGAATCGCCCGGTGGGCCTGCGCGAACGAGACCATCTCGTCCTTCTTGAGGTCATGGGCGACGAGCGCCAGGCTGCGACGGACGAGTTTCATGGCTGTTTCCCCTGCCGGTCCGCGAGAGAGCGCCGGCTTCGACGGCGTTTGATATGAAAAGCGATATGAAACGCACAACGCCTCTTCTCAATAGCTCGACCGCCATGCCATGCTCGCGACGAGGAGCGCTGCCGCTCGTTCGCCGGTTCCGGCTTCCTTCGGCAGCGCCCCCGCATCCAAGAGTCCGGAACAAGCGCGGGAGAGCGTGATGAAATCGACCCTTCTCGGTCTGGCCCTGTCGATGGGCGTGTGCGCGGCAGCCCTTGCCGCCGGCAAGCCCGGGCCGGCCATTATCTACGATCTGGGCGGCAAATTCGACAAGTCCTTCAACGAGGGCGCCTTCCACGGAGCCGAGCGCTGGAAGAAGGAGAGCGGCAAGAGCTATCGCGAGTTCGAGATCACCAACGCCTCGCAGCGCGAGCAGGCCCTGCGCCGCTTCGCCAAGGACGGCAACGATCCCATCATGGTGCTGGGCTTCGCCTATGAGGATGCGGTGACGGCCGTCGCCAAGGCCTATCCGAAGATCCATTTCGGCATCGTCGACGACGTGGTCGACCTGCCCAACGTCGCCTCCTACACCTATCGCGCCGACGAAGGCTCCTTCCTCGCCGGCTATCTCGCCGCCAAGACCTCGAAGACCGGCACCATCGGCTTCGTCGGCGGCATGGACATCCCGCTGATCCGCTCCTTCGGCTGCGGCTATGTCCAGGGCGCCAAGGCGGCCAACCCGGCTGTCAAGGTGATCCAGAACATGACCGGCACCACCGCGTCGGCCTGGAACGATCCGGGCCGCGGCGCCGAGCTGACGAAAGCGCAGATCTCGCAGGGTGCGGACATCGTCTACGCGGCCGCCGGGCAGACCGGCCTCGGCGTGCTGCAGGCCGCGGCCGACGAAGGCAAGCTCTCCATCGGCGTCGATTCGAACCAGAACGGCCTGCATCCGGGCAAGGTGCTCACCTCCGTCCTCAAACATGTCGACGAGGCCGTCTACGAAGCGTTCAAGACCGGCGAGGCCGGCACCTTCAAGACCGGCTCCAACGTGCTCGGCCTGAAGGAGAACGGCGTCGGCCTCGCCATGGACGACAACAACAAGGCGCTCGTCAGCGATGCCATGAATGCCGAGATCGCGTCGGTGACCAAGGACATCGTGTCCGGCAAGATCGTCGTGCACGATTATTCCGCCGACAACACCTGCCCCGTGAACTGAGGGCTCGAGCGGGAGCGCGGACAACCTGTCCGCTCTTCCGCCTCGACGCACCACCTCAAGAGCGGACAGGATGCCCGCGCTCCAGACTTCCTCCCATGAGGCCCCATTGCCCACCGCCCTCGAACTGAAGCGGATCGACAAGCGCTTCGGCCCCGTCCATGCCAACAAGGCGATCGACCTCGTGGTCGAAAAAGGGACGATCCACGGCATCATCGGCGAGAACGGCGCCGGCAAGTCCACGCTGGTGTCGATCATCTACGGCTTCTACGAGGCCGACGCGGGCGAGATCCTCGTCAATGGCGAGCCGAAGGCGATCCGTTCCTCGCAGGACGCCATCGCCGCCGGCATCGGCATGGTCCATCAGCATTTCATGCTGGTGGACCCCTTCACCGTGCTCGAAAACGTCATGCTCGGCGCCGAGGGCGGCGGCATTCTCGCGCGCGGGGCCGGCCATGCCCGCGCCGAACTCGCCCGCCTCGAATCGAGCTACCACCTCGAGGTCGATCCCGACGCCGTCGTCGGCGGGCTGCCCGTCGGCAGCCAGCAGCGCGTCGAGATCCTCAAGGCCCTCTACCGCGGCGCCGACATCCTCATCCTGGACGAGCCGACCGGCGTGCTGACGCCCGCCGAAGCCGACCAGCTGTTCGAGATCCTCAAGGTCCTGCGCGCTCAGGGCAAGACCATCCTGCTCATCACCCACAAGCTGCGCGAGATCATGGCGATCACCGACCGCGTCTCGGTGATGCGCCGCGGCGAGATGGTGGCGACGCTCGACACCGCCGGCACCAACACGGCAGAACTCGCCGAACTGATGGTGGGAAGGCGCGTGCTGCTGCGCGTCGACAAGACCGAAGCCCGTCCCGGCGCCGACATCCTCGAAGTCCGCAACCTCACGGTCAAGGACGAGAAAGGCATCGCGCGCGTGGACGACGTCTCCTTCACGGTGCGTGCGGGCGAGATCGTCGGCATTGCCGGCGTCGCGGGCAACGGCCAGTCGGAACTGCTGGAGGCGATCGCCGGCATCCGCCCCGTCGCTTCCGGGCAGATCCGCCTGCGGGGCGCGGACATCAAGGATGCCGACCCCGCCACCCTGCGCGACCTCGGCCTCGCGCATGTCCCGGAGGACCGCATGCGGATGGGCCTCGTCAAGCCCTTCGCGGCCTATGAAAGCGCGATCCTCGGCTACCAGAAGGATCCGAAGCTCGGCAGCGGCCCCTTCCTCAATTATGGCCGCATCATCGCCGACCTCGTCGGCAAGATGGAGCGCTTCGACGTCCGTCCGCGCGACCCGAGGCTGAAGACCGCGAATTTCTCGGGCGGCAACGCCCAGAAGATCGTGCTCGCCCGCGAGATGGAGCGCGATCCCGCGCTGCTCATCATCGGCCAGCCGACGCGCGGCGTCGACATCGGCGCCATCGAGTTCATCCATCGCCGCCTGATCGCGCTACGCGACGCCGGCAAGGCCATCCTCGTCGTCTCCGTCGAACTCGACGAGATCATGGGCCTGTCGGACCGCATCCTCGTGATGTGCGGCGGGCGCATCACCGGCGAGCGCGCCGCCCGGGACGCGACGGAACAGGAACTGGGCCTGCTGATGGCCGGCGTCTCGGAGCAGGCGGCATGAGGGATACCGGAACGCCCCTGCGCCAGGGCCTTCGCTTCCGCCTCGCCGGCGCCGCCGCGGCGACCACCCTGCCCTGGTGGGCCGACGCGCTGCTCCTCCCCCTCGTCAACATCGTCGTCGCCTTCGTCGTCTGCGGCGTGGTGGTCTGGCTGTTCGTCGGCGCCAATCCCCTCACCGTCGGCCTCACCATGATCGACGGCGCCTTCGGCGACGCCAACGGCATCGGCACCACGCTCTATTACGCCACGACCTACATCTTCGCCGGCCTCGCCGTCGCGGTCGCCTCCCATGCCGGCCTCTTCAACATCGGCGTCGACGGCCAGGGCCAGCTCGCCGGCATCGGCATCGCCGTCGCCTGCCTCAACATGCATGGTTTGCCGTCCTTCCTCGCCATTCCCGCGGCGATGGTCGCCGGCATGGCCTTCGGCGCCTTCTGGGGCTTCGTGCCGGGCTATCTCCAGGCCAAGCGCGGCAGCCACATCGTCATCACCACCATCATGTTCAACTTCATCGCCAGCGCGCTGATCCAGTATTTGCTGGTGCGGGTGATGATGCCCATCGGCGCCGGCGAGCCGAAATCGTCCCCCTTCCCCGAGACGACCTATCTGCCGATGATCAGCGACGTGCTGGCGCCGTTCGGCATCGACGTCGACCTCACGCTCGTCAACCTCGCCTTCCCGATCTCCCTGCTCGCCGCCCTCTTCGTGTGGGCGCTGGTCTGGCGCACCCGCCTGGGCTACGCCATGCGCACCGTCGGCCAGAACCAGACGGCCGCGATCTATGCCGGCATCTCGCCGACGCGCATCATCATCATCACCATGATCATCTCGGGCGCGCTCGCCGGCCTGATGGGCATCAACGTGCTGATGGGCGAACAGCACAAGATGATCATCGACTATACGGCCGGCGCCGGCTTCATCGGCATCGCCGTGTCGCTGATGGGCCGCTCGCACCCCGTCGGCATCGTGCTGGCCTCGATCCTGTTCGGGGCGCTGATCCAGGGCGGGCAGGAATTGTCCTTCGACAATCCCGTCTTCAACCGCGACCTGATCGTGGTGGTCCAGGGCATGATCATCCTGTTTGTCGGCGCGCTGGAGCTGATGTTCCGGCCGCAGCTGGCCGCGCTGTTCCATCTGCTGACGCCCGGCAGGAACAAGGGAGCCTGACGCCGTGGATACCGTGAACATGCTCGCCAGCGTCGCCGCCGCGGCCGTCCGCATCTCGACGCCCTATCTGCTGTGCTGCCTGGCCGGCCTCTATTCGGAACGCTCGGGGATCGTCGACATCGGGCTCGAGGGCAAGATGCTGGCGGGGGCCTTCGCCGCGGCGGTGACGGCGGCGACCTTCGGCTCGGCCTGGCTCGGCCTCGCCGCCGCCGTGCTGACGTCGGTCGGCTTCTCGCTCCTGCACGGCGTCGCCTCGATCCGCTACCGCGGCAACCAGGTGGTCTCGGGCGTGGCGATCAACATGCTGGCGCTCGGCCTCACCGCCTTCATCGGCAATGTCTGGTATGGGCAGGGCGGCCGCACGCCCGATCTGTCTGGCGCCGCGCGCTTCCAGCCGGTCGACCTGCCGGGCGCCCAGGCCGTGCTCGGCGTGCCGGTGGTCGGCCAGATCTATTCGGACGTGCTGTCCGGCCATTCGATCCTGGTCTATTTCGCCTTCGCCTGCGTGCCGCTGACGGCCTGGGTGCTCTACAAGACCCGCTTCGGCCTCCGCCTGCGCGCCGTCGGCGAGAACCCGCAGGCCGTGGACACCGCGGGCATCTCGGTCTCCTGGCTGCGCTACCGGGCCGTGCTCGTCTGCGGCGTGCTGACCGGCGTCGCCGGCGCCTATCTGTCGACCGCCGATTCCGCCGCCTTCGTCTCGAACATGACGGGCGGGCGCGGCTATATGGGCCTCGCCGCCCTGATCTTCGCCAAATGGCGGCCCTGGCCGGCCCTCGGCGCCTGCCTGCTGTTCGGCCTGCTCGATGCGATCTCGATCCGCATCGGCGAGGGACTGGTCGTTCCGGGCATCGGGCAGGTACCCTCGGAACTGATCAGTTCCCTGCCCTATATCCTCACCGTGCTGATGCTGGCCGGCTTCGTCGGCGCGGCCAATCCGCCCCGGGCGGCGGGCATGCCCTATCTGAAGGAACGCTGACGTGATCGACGACCTCTTCGACGCCGCCAGGGCCGTGCGCGACAACGCCCACGCCCCCTATTCGCGTTTCAAGGTGGGCGCCGCCATCCGCGGGCGCTCGGGCCGGATCTATGCCGGCTGCAACGTCGAGAACGCGGCATTCCCGGTCGGCGCCTGCGCCGAGGGCGGCGCGATCTCGCTGATGGTGGCGAGCGGCGAGACCGCCATCGCCGAGATCCTGGTGCTGGGCTGGATGGATGCGCAGCCCGACGCGCCGGGCCTGACGACGCCTTGCGGCGGTTGCCGCCAGCGCATCCGCGAATTCGCCGCCCCCTCGACGCCCATCCATATCGCGGGCCCCAAGGGCCTTCGCCGCAGCTTCACCCTGGCGGAACTCCTGCCGGAAAGCTTCGGCCCCGACAATCTGGCGTAGCCCTCCAGGGATCGCAGGCATCCTGCTGCTCTCCCGGCAAGCGCGGCGTTTCCGAAGATGCAGGCAGGATGCCTACGGTCCCGGAGCTACAGCGCCATCAGTTCGGCGAAGCTCGCCAAGAGCAGGGCCGCCGTTGCGGCGATCAGGGCGACCGCGACCCAGAAGTGCGCTCTGTCGTCGGCGGCGCCGCCGCCTTTCAGGACGATGTGCATGCGTTCGATCATCGGACCGCTCAACCTCGACACTATCGACGAGCACATTGGCGCATGGAGGGTGCCGCCGGGTTAACGGGGAGCGCGATGGCGGACCCGCTTCGAATCATGGTTGAGAAGAGGTGAGCGAGGCGAATCGCCGCCGGCCCCTCCGGCAAGCCTCAGAGGAAGGAATGTCCGGCGCCGTCCCAACCGAGGTCGAGATGCGCGGCCACGCTCGCGGCGATGTCGGCGAAGCTGTCGCGCCGGCCGATGGTTCCCCGCCGGCCGGCGAGGCGCGCCAGGACCGGCACGAATTCGCGGGTATGATCCGTTCCGGGCCAGGTCGGATCGCAGCCATGATCCGCGGTGACCACAAGGAGATCGCCGTCCCCGAGGCGCCCGAGCAAAGCGGGCAGGCGCGCATCGAAACGCTCCAGCGCGGCGGCATAGCCCGCAACGTCGCGGCGATGGCCGTAGAGCATGTCGAAGTCGACGTAATTGGCGAAGAGGAAGCCGCCCGGCGGCAGGCGGTCCATGGCCTCCAGCGTAGAATCGAGAAGGGCGTCGTTGCCGGCGCCCTTCAGGGTCTCGCCGGTGGCGCGGTGAGCGAAGATGTCGCCGATCTTGCCGATGGTGACGGTGGTCCGCCCGGCCCGGGCGAGGATGTCGAGCAAGGTATCGGCAGGGGGCGGCACGGCATAGTCCCGCCGGTTGGCGGTGCGCATGAAGCCGGTCGCGGCGTCGCCGACGAAGGGCCTGGCGATCACCCGGCCGATATCGAGCGCATCGACATGGCGGCGCGCGATCCCGCAGAGGCCGAGCAGTCGATCGAGCCCGAACGCCTGCTCATGAGCGGCGATCTGCAGGACGCTGTCGACGGAGGTGTAGACGATCGGCCTGCCGCTGCGAACGCTTTCCTCGCCCAGTTCGGCGATGATCTCGGTGCCGGAGGCATGGCAGAGGCCGAGCACGCCGGGCAGGCCGGCCTCCGCGACGATGGCGGCGATCAGGCCGGGCGGAAAGACCGGCGGGACCTTCGGGAAATAACCCCAGTCGAAGGGGACCGGAAAGCCGGCGATCTCCCAATGGCCCGAGGGCGTGTCCTTGCCCTTCGACCGTTCCTCGGCATAGCCCCACAGCGCCTCGTCATCTCCCGGCGCTTCCAGCCCCGCGGGCCTGCGACCCGTCGCCGCCTGCGCGGCCGCTCCCAGGCCGAGGCCGGCAAGCACGGGCAGGCGAAGCGGGCCCGACCGCAGGCCGGCCCGGTCGGCGCGCCCGGCGGCGCAGGCCTCGGCGATATGGCCGAGCGTATCGGCGCCGGCATCGCCATAGGCGGCGGCATCGTCGGCCGAGCCGATGCCGAAGGAATCCATCACCAGGACGAAAGCGCGCGCCATCGTCAGGCTCCTCCGATCCGCTCGAGCACCGGCGGCAGCGGCGCCTGCCCGGCCTCCGCCGTCCGGTAGGCGCGGCGCAGCGCCATGCCAGCGGCTTCAGCGCTCGCCTCGCTGCGCGCATGCACCATGCCGAGGGGCCGGTCCGGCCCCACCCTGTCGCCGAGGGCCGCGAGCGCGGTGAAGCCGACGGCATGGTCGACCCCGTCCCCCGGACGGCTCCGGCCGCCGCCAAGCGCCACCACGGCGAGGCCGACGGCCCGGGTGTCGATGGCGCCGACCGGCCCGGCATCGGCGGCAAGGACCGGCCGGATCACCGGCGCGACGGGCAGATGCTTCTGCGGATGCTCGACGAGATCGGACGGGCCGCCGAGGCCGGCCACCATCCTGGCGAAACGCTCGGCACCGGCGCCGCTCGCCAGCGCCTTGCCGATCATCGCCTCGCCCTCCTCGCGGCTGCCGGCGAGGCGCCCGAGCACGAGGATCTCGGCGCCGAGCGCCAGCGTGACGGCTTCGAGGCGGGTATCCCGATGTACGCCGGTGAGGAAGTCGAGGGCGTTGCGCATCTCCACCGCATTGCCGGCCGCGCTCGCCAGCGGCTGGTCCATGGCGGTGATCAGCGCCGTGGTCGGCAGGCCCGCCCCCGTTGCGACCGCGGCGATCGAGGTCGCGAGCTCCCGCGCCCCCTCCAGGTCCGGCATGAAGGCTCCGGAGCCCGTCTTCACGTCCATGACGAGGCCCTGGAGCCCTGCCGCAAGCTTCTTCGACAGGATCGACGCCGTGATCAGTGGGATGGATTCGACCGTCGCCGTCACGTCGCGGACGGCGTAGACGGTGCCGTCTGCCGGCGCGAGCTCGGGGGTCGGCCCGATGATCGCCGCTCCCGCCTCGCGCACGACTTTGCGGAAAAGCGCCAGGCCGGGCTGGGAACGGTAGCCGGGAATCGAATCGAGCTTGTCCAGCGTGCCGCCGGTATGGCCCAGCCCCCGCCCCGAGATCATCGGCACGAAGCCGCCGCAGGCCGCGACGAGCGGCGCGAGCATCAGGCTGACATTGTCGCCGACGCCGCCCGTCGAGTGCTTGTCGAGCACCGGACCGGGCAGGCCCGGCACCGACCAGTCGAGCACCGTGCCCGAGCGCGTCATCGCCCGCGTGAGCGCGATGCGCTCGTCCATGGTCATGCCTCGGAAGAAGACCGCCATGGCGAAGGCCGCGACCTGCGCATGGGTGACGCTGCCGGCGACGAGGCCGCCGACGAAGGCATCGATCTGCCCGGCGGAAAGCACGCTCCCGTCACGCTTCCTGCGGATGATCTCCTGGGGAAGATCCGTGCTCATGCCGCCGTGATCCGGAAGCCGGTGGCCGCGCGCTGCATGTTTCCTCCCCGTGCCAGGCATGGTCGTTGCGATGCCGGGGACGATAGCGCCGCGGGTCGGGGATGCAAGGGCGCCAGCGCCCGGGAAGATCGGAGGCAGCCATGACCGCGCGGCGAAAGAATTGCCAACATTAATAAAAGTTTATAGTCCTCGCCCCCGTCTCCACCGGCTTTCGGCACGCAGGTTGCTATGTTAAGGGGGAGGCGGCGGCCCGCCGTGGAACCATGCGGGCCGTGCGGTTTGACAGGTCGATGAGGACTTAGACGCAATGGCGGAACGCCGTTCGAGCTTTGAATATGAAGATCTTCTGGCCTGCGGGCGCGGGGAAATGTTCGGTCCCGGCAATGCGCAATTGCCGCTGCCTCCGATGCTGATGTTCGATCGCATTTCCGAGATTTCCGAAGAAGGCGGGCCCAACGGCAAGGGCCTCGTGCGCGCCACGCTCGCCGTCCGGCCCGACCTTTGGTTCTTCCCCTGCCACTTCCAGGGCGACCCGGTGATGCCCGGCTGCCTCGGCCTCGATGCGCTGTGGCAGATGACCGGCTTCTTCCTCGGCTGGATCGGCCAACTCGGCCGCGGCCGCGCGCTCGGCGTCGGCGAGGTCAAATTCACCGACCAGGTGCTGCCGAGCGTCAAGCACGTCGAATACGGCGTCGATTTCAAGCGCGTCTTCAAATCAAAATTGGTGCTCGGCATCGCCGACGGCTGGCTGAAGGCGGATGGGCGCACCATCTATGAGGCCAAGGATCTGCGCGTCGGTCTGTTCCAGACCCAGCCCGCATAGGTCTGGCGCATTTTTGGGCATGACGGCCGAAGCACCGCGTGGCTAGACTGGACTTGCCTATCCTGATGCGTTTTGACATGAGACGGAGGCAAGCGCGGAGCACCGGCTCCGCGTTGGTTTCAGTGTGATCAATCCAGGGCCGCCAGCGGCCCTGCATGTTGTGGATGCGGTTCCGGAGGCAGGCTTCCGGGACCCGGGTTTTAGGCGGCGCAGCCGTGACCGCTTCGGCTGAAGCGGCACCGCTCCGGCGCAATTTCGGAAGGGACCGCCATGAGACGTGTCGTCGTCACCGGCATGGGCATCGTGTCTTCGATCGGCAATTCCACCCAGGAAGTCCTGTCGAGCCTGCACGAAGCCAGATCCGGCATCACGAGGGCCGAGCAGTTCGCCCAGCACGGCTTCCGCTGTGAGGTGTACGGCGCGCCGACCCTCGATCCGGCCACCCTCGTCGATCGCCGGGCGATGCGCTTCCACGGCGGCGGCACCGCCTGGAACCACGTCGCCATGGACCAGGCGATCCGCGATTCCGGCCTTGAGCCGAACGAGATCTCCAACGAGCGTACCGGCATCATCATGGGCTCGGGCGGCCCCTCCACCCGCACCATCGTGGATGCGGCCGACAAGACCCGTGAGTCCGGCTCGTCGAAGAAGGTCGGGCCCTTCGCCGTGCCGAAGGCGATGTCCTCGACTGCTTCGGCCACCCTTGCGACCTGGTTCAAGATCAAGGGCCTGAACTATTCGATCTCCTCGGCCTGCGCGACCTCGAACCACTGCATCGGCAATGCCTATGAGGCGATCCAATACGGCAAGCAGGACGTGATGTTCGCCGGGGGATGCGAGGAGCTCGACTGGACGCTCGCGGTGATGTTCGACGCGATGGGCGCGATGTCCTCGAAATACAATGCGACGCCGGCGGTGGCCTCGCGGCCCTATGACAGGAATCGCGACGGCTTCGTGATCTCGGCCGGGGCGGGCGTCCTCGTGCTGGAGGAACTGGAACATGCCAAGGCGCGCGGCGCGCGCATCTATGGCGAGATCGCAGGCTATGGCGCGACCTCCGACGGGCACGACATGGTCGCCCCCTCCGGCGAGGGCGCCGAGCGCTGCATCCGCATGGCGCTCTCCACCGTGAAGGGCAAGATCGACTATATCAATCCGCATGCGACCTCGACCCCGGCAGGCGATCCGCCGGAAATCGATGCGATCCGCAAGGTGTTCGGTGCCGGGGACAAATGTCCGCCTATCGCGGCAACCAAGGCGCTGACCGGGCATTCGCAGGGCGCCACCGGCGTGCAGGAAGCAATTTATTCACTTCTGATGATGAACAATGGCTTCATCTGCGAAAGCGCCCACATTGAGGAGCTGGATCCGATCTTCGCCGACATGCCGATCGTGCGCAAGCGCATCGACGACGCGAAGATCAGCCACGTCCTGTCCAATTCCTTCGGTTTCGGCGGCACCAACGCTGCGCTGGTCTTCAAGCGTCTCGACGCGTGAGGCCCGGCCGGACAGCCGACGCCGCCCTTCCGCGGGGAGGACGGCGGCCATGACAGCCCGTGGTTCATGACCGCGAAAAGTCATGGGTAACAAAGGGATAGATAATGTGATCGGCGGCCGGCCCAAAGTGCCGGAAGCTTAATCGAACTGTGCTAAAAGAACGATGTGGATACGGCCTGGTCAAGCACGGATCGGCTGGCGTCCGCACGAACACGATACACCGGATATTGGAGTTGCACGCCATGACAGGGCTCATGCAGGGTAAGCGCGGTCTGATCATGGGCGTCGCCAACAACCATTCGATCGCCTGGGGAATTGCCGCGAGCCTGGCCAAGCAGGGCGCCGAACTCGCCTTCACCTATCAGGGCGAGGCCCTGCAGAAGCGGGTCGAACCGCTGGCCAACAGCATCGGCTCGTCGCTGCTGCTGCCCTGCGACGTCGAGGACATCGCCTCCGTCGATGCGGTGTTCGAGGAACTCGCCGCGACATGGGGCACGATCGACTTCCTTGTGCACGCCATCGCCTATTCGGACAAGAACGAGCTCAAGGGCCGTTATGCCGATACCTCGCGCGACAACTTCACGCGGACGATGGTGATTTCCTGCTTCTCCTTCACGGAGATCGCCAAGCGTGCGGCGGCGCTGATGCCGCATGGCGGCTCGATCGTCACCCTGACCTATGGCGGGTCGACGCGCGTCATGCCGAACTATAATGTGATGGGTGTCGCCAAGGCGGCGCTCGAGGCCTCGGTGCGCTATCTCGCCTCCGATTTCGGCCCGCAGGGCGTTCGCGTCAACGCCATCTCGGCCGGCCCGGTCCGCACCCTGGCGGGCGCCGGCATCGCCGATGCGAGGCTGATGTTCAATTACCAGCGCAGCCATGCCCCGCTGCGGCGTACCGTCAGCATCGAGGAGGTCGGCGGCTCCGCGCTCTATCTCCTGTCGGACCTGTCGACCGGCGTCACCGGCGACATCCACTTCGTCGATTCGGGCTACAACATCATCTCGATGCCGCATCCCGAGGCGCTGAAGGCACAGGAAGCCGCAGAGGCCAGCATCCCGACCAAGGCGGCCGCGGAATAAGTGTCCCGGGAGGGCGGACAGCCTGTCCGCTCTGCCTGCGGGTCTGAGCGTTTCGGCAGGCGGACGGCATGTCCGCATTCCCCAATCGCCAAGTTCGTGCGCCAAGTTCGTGCGCCAAGTTCGTGCTCGACTGCCCCGGGGGCGAATATGTCCCCGGCAGGAGGCTTTTTGGAAGCGTCTTCCGATTTTTGACGGAAGCAGCGGAGCGTCAAGGACGCGTCTCAACGAAGACTGAGACCCGATAGCGTTTCCAGGGAAACGCTTCTGCTTAGTGGCCGTAGACTTCCTGATAGGCGCTGCGGAGCATGTCCGTGCGATCGGCCCGAAGGTCGGTCAAATCGGCGTTCGACAGAGAATTGATCTCGTCGATCATGCGCCGAAAGCGGGCGCGCTTGGCCAGACGGTCCTTGAGGTGAGCGATGATGCTTGCGAAAATCATGATGTGTTCCTTTCTGTTGAGTGCATTCTCCTCTTTTTTTGCTGCGTTGCAACAATCCATACCGCAACGCAGTGCCGCTTTCAGCGCATAGCTCGGGCATGTCAGTGCCCAATCCATGCGCTGAGAACATGGGTAAGTTGCATTTTTTCTAGGCTATGAGCCCTTTTGCTCGGCAATCTCGACATCGATCTGCCGGATCGCCTCGCGGATCTTCTCGACCTTGGCTGCCGTTTCGCGCGCCTGCCGCTCCGAATGGGCGTCCTTGTGCCTTTGCAGCGCCTGTATCTTGGACTGTTTGAGGAGCATGGCGATCTCGGCGGTCATCTTCGCCTTCTTCAGGGATCGTTCATCCATCGCAGCGGTTCCTCTCGTGCTATCCGGATATCTTCTCTACCGCAGGACGCCGGCCTTATGCACGCGCGACGTCGGCCGAGGCCGATCGGCCGCCCACGGCAAGCGCCCGGTCGACGGCAGCGAGGGCGTGGATGGTGGTGGTGTCGAACAGCGGCACGGCACTGTCCTCCGCCGAAACCAGCAGCATGATCTCGGTGCAGCCGAGGATCACGGCCTGCGCGCCGCGCTCGACCAGCCTTGCGATGACCTCGCGATAGGCGAGGCGCGAGGCGGGCTTCACCACGCCGGCGACGAGTTCCTCATAGATGATGCGATGCACGGCCTGCCGATCCTGCGCGTAGGGGATGACGACGTCGAGGCCGTAGGCACCGGCGAGGCGGCTCGTGTAGAAATCCTGTTCCATGGTGAAGGCGGTGCCGAGCAGGCCGACGCGGCGCAGTCCCGCTGCCCTGATCCTCTCGGCCGTCGGATCGGCGATGTGCAGCAGGGGAATGGAAACCGCGCCGGTCACCGCATCCGCCAGGCGGTGCATGGTATTGGTGCAGATCACGATGAAGTCGGCACCGCCCCGCTCCAGCCGCCGGGCGGCGTCGCGCATCGCCTCGGCCAACCCTTCCCAGTCGCCGGCATGCTGCAGCCGCTCGATGTCGCCGAAGTCGACCGACCACATCAGGCTGCGGGCCGAGTGGACGCCGCCGAGCCGGCGTCGGACCTCGCGGTTGATGATGCAGTAATATTCCGCCGAACTCTCCCAGCTCATGCCGCCGATGAGGCCGATGACCGCTTGCCGAGCCATGCCTTGTCCTTTCGCCGGCAGGGGCGCCGGCCCGCCCCTCAATAGCCCATGCCGCCGGCCTCCGCAGCCCTCCGGACGATGGCGGAGCCGCGCAGGGAACGCCGGGCGCAAGATTGCCGTTCAACCGCCGGCCATTTTGCTCTAGGTCTCACCGCTACCGACGAAACAGCCAATCCCAGGATTCCTTCATGAGCGACACCTTTCCCGACCGCCTCTCCGTCAATCCGAACAGCCCCCATTACGACGAGGCCTTGTTGGGACGTGGCATCGGCATCCGCTTCAACGGCGTCGACAAGAACAATGTCGAGGAATACTGCATCAGCGAGGGCTGGGTCCGCGTCGCCGCCGGCGCCGCCAAGGATCGCGCGGGCAATCCGCTGACCATCAAGCTCAAGGGCACGGTCGAGCCTTATTTCCGGACACAGGCTTGAGCGCAACCGCCGGCCCGGCACTCGTTCCGCGCCCGCACCAGCTGCAGGCGCGCGACGCGATCCTCGCCGCCCGTTCGGCCGGCCGGTCCGGCTTCCTCCTGGGCGATCTCACCGGTCTCGGCAAGACGCTGTCGGCCTGGCTCGCCATCGCCGCCATGCCGGAAGCCGAGGTGCTGGTGATCTGCCCCAAGGGTGCCATTCCGCAATGGCGGCGGACGATCGCGCAGGCGGGGGCGGCCCCCAAATCCGTCACCCTGCTCAATTTCGAGCGCACGAAATCGCTGCTCGCGCCGCCGGCGGCGAGCACGCGGCGTTCCGTCCGCGGCCGGAACAACGAACTGGCCAAGCACGGCACGCCCAGGCGCATCTGGCCGCTGGTGGTGATCGACGAAAGCCACCGTATCCGCAATCCCGCTTCGCAGCAGGGCCTGGTCTGCCGCCAGATCGCGGCGGCGGCCTCCTTCACGCTCTATATGAGCGCGACGGCCGGCCAGGCGCCGCACGAGCTGTCCTATCTCGCGCGGCTGATGGCGGAGGCGACGGGCAGCGCCGGCGGCGACCTCGATTCCTTCCGCGCGCTGATGAAGACGCTGCGAATCGGGCGCCCGCGCGGCCGCTGGAAGAACTGGTCGTGGGAGCCCAATGACGGCGACCGGCGGGTGATGTCCGAACTCCTCTACAAGGGCCGGAAGGCCATCGGCCTCAGGCGCCGCCCGGAAGACATCGCCGGCTGGCCGGAAGTGCAGCGGGAACTCGCGCCCACGGCTCTCGAGCCCGCCGAGCGCCGCCTCTACGAGGCGACCTGGCGCGAATTCCGGCGCGAGCTCGGCCTCCTCGGCGGCAGCACCCGCCGTCCTGCGGGCTGGGCGGCCGATCTGCGCTTCCGCCAGAAGGGCAGCCTCCTGCGCATCGCCGGCACCGCCGATTTCGCCGACGATCTGATGGCGAACGGGCAGCAGGTCGCGTTGTCGGTGGCCTTCCTCGAGACCAGCGCGCTGCTGGCCTCCAGGCTCGCCGGCCGGGGCTGGCGCGTCGGCGAGATCAACGGCACCCGGTCCGGCGAGGAGAACGAGGCGGTGCGGACCGCGTTCCAGCGCGGCGAACTCGACGCCGTCGTCTTCACCGTGACCGAATCGATTTCGCTCCACCGCGGCGAATTGCCGGGCGGGGAGCGCGAGCGCTCGCTCGTCATCCATGACATGCGCCACAGCGCCATCCAGCTGCAGCAGATCGAAGGCCGCTGCCATCGCGACGGCCAGCGGGCGGTGATCTACTACGCCTATGCGGAAGACACGGTCGAGGAGCGGATCGCCGCCACCGTCATCGCCCGAATGGCGGACATGGACGGCATGGCCGGCGACGACACCGCCCTGCTGGACGAGATCGCCCGCGTCATCGAGGAATAGCCCGGGAGCACAGGCATCCGTCCGCTCCCGCACCGCCGAAAGAGGGCGCGATCCTGTCCCGCCCGAATCATGGGGTTCTGAGCGCCGCCCGCACCCCTGAAAAGCAAAACCCGGCACGAGGCCGGGTTTTGACGATAGCGGATGGCGAAGGATCAGAATTTGTAGCTGACGCCCAGCTCGGTCGTGGTCTCGTTGAAGCGGGTCTTCACCCGGTCGCCGAGCAGGGTCATGTTCTGCTTGCCGAAGTCGGTGTAGCGGACTTCGCCGCGCACGATCCAGTTCTGGTCGATAGCGTATTCGACGCCGGCGCCCGCCGTCCAGCCGACACGGGTCTTGCTCGACGAATCGGAACCGGTGCCGGGAATCTCGACGCTGAGCTTCTCGTCGGCGAAGGCGACGCCGCCGGTCACGTAGGGCAGGATCTGGTCGAAGGCATAGCCGGCGCGGGCGCGGACCGAACCCTGCCAGTCGCTCTTGAACTTGGCCGAGCCGAAGGTGCCGTCGACGGTCTGGGAGGTCGTCTTCGACAGGCTGGTGTAGTCGATGTCGCCTTCGAGGCCGATCACGACATTGTTGTCGAATTCCTCATTGTAGCCGGCATGAGCGCCGCCGATGAAGCCGGTGTTGTTGAACTTGGCGCGGATGCCGAACTCCGAATCGGTGCTCTTGGCGTCACCGAAGACGGCGCCGGCGTGCACACCGGCGTAGAAGCCGGTCCAGCTGAACACGGGTGCGGCGATCGGCGCAGCAGGCTCGACCGACTGGGGGGCGAGATCGGCCGCAAAGGCCGAGGTCGAGGTGAGCAAGAGGGCCGCGAGGGCCAGACGGATCTTCATTTAAATCAAACTCCAACTACTAGAAGACGTTGAACGGACAATGCCAGAAAACCGACGCAGAGTCTGTAACCGCAAAGCCACACTCACCCAGCGATTCTTGACCGGAAGGGGTAAATTTTGTGTCAAAATTCAGGCTTAGAGATTCATTGCTATGGTTAATCGCGGATGAATATTCGTTCATCCAATCACAACAGGCATCAATTCTTCATATTTCCGATCGCCCCCGAAAACATTACATAAGAAATGCTGCAATATAACATTGAAATGTCGAAGTGAAACGCAGACGAAAGGGTGGGTATCGGCGCACCACCAGGCAATAGGGCCCGAGCGGTGCGGCGTTCAATTGCTTTTGCGCCGCGGCATTACGCCGGCCGAAAGAAAACGGCAGTCGCGCCGGCAGCAACGAGGTCGCAGCCGGTTGACCGGCTGCCGGCGCGCGGCGGCGCCCCGGCGTCCGCCCTGCCATAAAAAAGGAGGGAGCGCGCGTCTCCCTCCTGCTTCGGTCTTGCCGCAATCGCCTCTGTTCAGAGCACGAAGAACCAGTTGGCGAGGAGAACCACGGCGAGGCCCGCCACCAGGGTGAGATAAGGCAGCATGCCCGCCTTCTTCACGGCGAGGTCCGATTGCTTGAGGCCGAGATCAGCCAGCATGTGCTCGGGGAACTTGCCGCCGTCCTGCACATAATGCCGGAAGCAGAAGACGGGGATGATCAGCGCGGCGAAGATGAGCCCCGCCCACAGCGCGTTCGGGTTCCAGGTCTTGGCGCCGGCGCCCATGAAGACGGCGTTGACATAGGCGAAGATGGCGCCGAGCGCGATGACGAAGGCCGGCGCCTTCCAGGGCCGCGCGATATGGCCGTTGTCGACGCGATGGATCCACCCGGCATTGAGGTTGAGGAAGTTGAAGATGATATAGCCGCAATTGGAGACGGCGAGGATGAAGAAGAAGCTGGTCGCGTCCGTCGAGGCGATGGCGAGCACGATCAGGTTGCAGACGAGATCGGTCCACATCGCACGCGTCGGCGCGCCGTGCGCGTTCACATGGCTGAGGTAGCGCGGCAGCCAGCCGTCGACCGATCCCTGGTAGAGTGTGCGCGAGGATCCGGCCATCGCCGTCATGATCGACAGCATCAAGGCGAGGATCATCAGCATCACCAGGAGATTGGTGATGAGCGTGCCGCCATGCACCATCTGCGCCATGGCCGAGGCGACGCCGGAGCCGTCGACGATCGAGGGCGCCAGCATGCCGTCGAGGCCGAGCACGCCCTGGAAGGTGAAGGGAACGAGGATATAGAGCAGCAGGCAGAGCAGGCCCGAATAGAAGATCGCCTTGAAGGTGTCGGTGCCGGGGTCCTTGAACTCGCTGGTGTAGCAGACCGCCGTCTCGAAGCCGTAGGTCGACCAGGCGGCGATGAACATGCCGCCGAGCACCAGGGTCCAGCCCGGGATGTTCCAGCTGCCGGGCGCGGGAGCATAGGCGCTCGCCAGCGGTACCAGCGGCGAGAAATTCGCCCAGTTGATCTGGCCTGTGATGATCGGCACGACGCCCACGATCAGCATCGGGACGATGACGAGCAGGCCGATATATTTCTGCATGTTGGCGGTGCCGAGGATGCCGCGATGCTGGATGGCGAAGGTGATCAGCATCAGCACCGCGCCGATGAAGAAGGTGGCGTTGAGCGAGAAGCCCACCGGGCCTAGGGTGTGGCTGAACAGCGCCCAGCTGCGGATCGCCGGGGTCGCCGCAGTGGTGACGGCGATGACCGCGTCCGCGGGGGCCGTGCCGGCATGGCCGGCGATGTAGCTGACCACCTCGGGCGAGGTCGGCGTGAAGACCGGGATGGGGAACAGGGCGTTGAGGATATAGGCTGCCGCGATCGAGCAGCCGAGCGAGAGAACCGGCGACCAGGCGAACCAGTTGCACCAGACCGACAGCGGCGCGATGAACTTCGAATAGCGCAGCCAGGCGGTGGCGCCATACACCGAGGCGCCGCCCGACTTGTTCGGGAACAGGCCGGCTATCTCGGCATAGGTGAAGGACTGGATGAAGCCCATGATCATGGATGCCGTCCAGATCAGGAAGGCGAGCGTTCCCGTCGTGCCGGCGATGCCGCCGATGGAGAACAGCACCAGCGCCGGCACGCCGCTGGCCACCCAGAAGGCGCCGCGCCAATCGATATGGCGCAGAAGCTGGCCCTCGCCTTCCGCGCTCGTCACATAGCCTGTCGTTGTCGTCATCAATCGTTCCCCACGCTTCGTCCTGATGGATGCTTTGCGCGGCGGTCAGCCATGGCGGAACGGTGTGTCGTCACGGCCAGGCTTTACCCACCGTCTCTCTTTTTTCCTATGAGTGAAGAGTGACACACTGCTGCCGGGCGTCAATATCTTGTTTTCGGCGAGGTGCGGCAAACGCACGCCAAAGCGATTATTTTTTAGGCAGGCAAGGGTCCGCCGGCGCGCCGCTCTCACCGATCGCACCGCCCTTGGAGAAAAGAATTCGGCCGCCGATAATTTCCTGCTGGACAAACTTGTTTCTTGTCTGGAAAATTTCAGCCCATCAGCGGGCGATGACAGCCGCGCAAATCACACAGGCGATCCGAAGGGAAGCAGCGATGTCGGCAGCGAAAATGTGGGGCGGCGAACCGTTCTGGGGCCTCGGCTTCGAATGGGATCCGCAATGGATGCTCACCGAGCGGCAGAAGGCGCTGCAGGCCAAGCTCATCGAGCTCTGCCAGACCGAGCTGCGCGCCAATGCGATCGAGAGCGACAAGAACCGCATCTATCCGCGCAAGAATTTCCAGATCCTGGCCAGGCACGGCTTCCTCGGCCTGATCGTGCCGAAGGAACTCGGCGGCCTCGGCGAGAACCACACCTGCGCCGCCATGGTGGTGGAGACCATCGCCCGCTATGGCTGCGCCTCGACGGCGATGTGCTACACCATGCATACGGGCGCGGTCGCCGCCGCGCTGCTGCGCCACCATGACAACCCCGCCCTCAAGGACATCCTCAGCCGCATCGACAAGGACTGCCTGATCGGCACCCTCTCCTATTCTGACCCCGAGACCGGCTCGCATTTCTGGTACCCGATCTCCTCCGGCGCGGAAGAGACCAAGGACGGCTGGCACGTGCGCAAGAAGGCGTCGTGGACCACCTCCGGCGGCTTCGCCGACTGGTATATCGTCCAGACGACCAGCCCGAACTTCAACGGCAATTACGCCGACCTGTCCTGCTTCCTCATCCTCGGGGACGAGGCGAGCTACGACCCGGCGAGCTGGAACGGCCTCGGCCTGCGCGGCAACCAGTCCGGCCCGCTGGAGATCAACAAGGTGGTGCCGAAGAACCGCCTGGTCGGCCCGGTCGGCGACGGCGCCCGCTCCAATGACGAGGTGGTCGACCCCTACTTCCTGCTGTGCTCCTCGGCCTGCTGGAGCGGCATTGCCCTCGGCATGATCGACATCGCCAAGGCCCACACCACCAAGAAGACCCATAAGGATGTCGGCATGCGCGTCGCCGATTATCCGACCATCCAGGACTATGTCGGCGAGGCCATCATCGACACCAATGTCGTGCGCTCGATGGACTTCCTCATCGCCAAGGCGCTCGACGACGCCACCAACAACAATGACTGGTCGATCCACAAGGACGACGTCACCGTGCTGCCGCGCGCCAGCCTGCTGCACTGGCTGTGGCAGCTCAAATTCGCCGCCGCCAAGAACGTCGCCCATGTCTCGGACAAGATGCTGCATGCCTGCGGCGGCACCGGCTACAAGCCCGAGCTGCAGATCGAGCGCTATCTGCGCGACGCCAAGGCGGGCTGGGTGATGGGGCCGACCAACGAGGTGCTGCGCCAGTTCGTCGGCAAGGCCTCGCTGCTCGGCTTCGAGGCGCTCGATTACTGGAACACCTCGATCAACGAGCGTGTTCTCAACAACGAGATCAAGAAGATGGACGCCGACGGCAAAAGGGCGCTGGCCGAGCGCCTGCTGGCCGAGGCGAATCCGAGCGCGATGCGCAAAACGGCGTAGGATCGGACCGGGGCGCTCCGGCGCCCCGCCTTCGACGAGCATGCGAGGAAAGATGGCCCAGGGCTCTGCAACCAAGCCGATCGCAGCGGGGACGGACTCTCACCACGAGATTCTCGATCCCCAGCGATTCCGTGGCGCTCTCGGCCTGTTCGCGACCGGGGTCACCATCGTCACCGCCAGCCACCGCGAGGCGGGGCTCATCGGCATCACCGCCAATTCCTTCAGCTCGGTGTCGCTCGACCCGCCTTTGGTGCTGTTCTCGGTGGCCAACACCGCGCGCAGCCTCAAGGCCTTCCTCGAGGCGCCGGGCTTCGTCGTCAATGTGCTGCGCCGTGACCAGCGCGCCTTGTCGAGCCGCTTCGCGCGGCAGGGCGAGGACAAATGGGCCGGCGTCGCCTACACCGCCGGCCGCTTCGGCGCGCCGATCCTGCCCGACACCATGGCCGCCTTCGACTGCCTGCATTACGCCCAGTACGAAGGCGGCGACCACCGCATCATCGTCGGCCGCGTGGTGGCGATGGAGCACAATGTCGAGGGCGAGCCGCTGCTGTTCTTCGGCGGCCGGTACCGAGCGCTCGGCGAGGAGATCACGTGATGGCGGGCGGGCTTGCGATATCCGGTTGGAAGGGGGGGCGTTGCCCCTCACCCTTACCCCCTCCCCGTAAGAACGGGGCGAGGGGGCGTCCGGCGCTTGTGCGAGATGACGAACGCACGGAGCAGGCCTCGACGTCGAAGTCCCCTCGCCCCGCCTGCGGGGAGAGGATAGAGGTGAGGGGCCGCGCCCCCCTGGCCCAAAAACCTGTTCTCAAGACCTCCCCGGCGAGGCCCGGCCATGCATGAGAGCCTGCGCATCCGCGGCGGTTCGAGCCAGGTCTTCGCGCTCGGGGAAGGCGACCGGCTCACCCTCTATGACCTCGAAGGCGGCCAGGACGCCCTGCTCTACGCCTTCTCGCCCGCCGACACCCTGCCCTCCTCCCACCCCGCCGCACCGCCGGGCGCCTTGGCGGATCTCATCGCCGCCAACGAGAATGCGGGTCCGACGCGCCATCGCCTCGCCGGCCGCGACCTCGCCGCGGCACGCGGCATCCTCGTCTCGGGACGTGAGGCCGGCGCCGGCGAGGCGCTGAGCCTGTCGGCCGCCGCCGACATGACCCTCGTCCTGGTGGTGCCCTCAGCCCCCTCGACCGCCGACGCGGTCACCCCCGCCACCGATTTCGGCGCGGAGATCGCGCGCTCCGAGGCGAGGCCCGCCGTCGGCAGCCAGCCGGCGCCCCCGCTCGCCGAGCCCCTGCTCGACCTGCGCATCAAGGCGGCGACGGCCGAGCGCTTCGAGGTCAAGGCCGGGCAATATATCGAGATCATGGACATCGACGGGCGCCAGTGCTCGGACTTCCTGGCCTTCGACACCGCTTTGCTGGCCGAAGGCATCGAATGCGGGCTCGACGCCACTGCGACGCGCACGATCATGGGCCGCGCCTATCCCGGGCCCGGCCTGTTCTCGAAATTCTACGACCAGCGCATGCGCGCCACCGTCGAGGTGATCCAGGATACCTGCGGGCGGCACGACACGTTCGGCCTCGCCTGCACCATGAAATATTACGACGACATGGGCTATCCGGGCCATGATTCCTGCTCGGAGAACTTCAACAAGGTGCTGGCCCCGCTCGGCATCGCCGCGCGGCCCGGCTGGCCGGCGATCAATTTCTTCTTCAACACGCAGGTCAACCATGACGGCACCATCGGCGCGGACGAGCCGTGGTCGCGCCCGGGCGACTATGTGCTGCTGCGCGCGCTGACCGACCTGACCTGCGCCGCCTCGTCCTGCGCCGACGATATCGACCCCGCCAATGGCTGGAACCCGACCGACATCCAGGTCCGCGTCTACGGCGCGGAACATGAATTCCCCAAAGCGATCGCGACCCGCATGACACCCGATTCGCCGCCGGTCTTCACCAAGGAGACGGCCTTTCATTCCAGGATCGCCCCCCTGTCGCGCCGCATGGTCGAATATCGCGGCTATTGGCTCGCCAATTCCTTCCTGGCCGACGGTGCGGTCGCCGAATATTGGGCCTGCCGCGAGAAGGTCGCGGTAATCGACCTCTCCGCCCTGCGCAAATTCGAGGTGCTCGGCCCCGATGCCGAGGCGTTGCTCGACCATGCGGTGACGCGCGACATCACCAAGCTCGCCGTCGGGCAGGTCGTCTACACCGCGATCTGCTATCCGCATGGCGGCATGCTCGACGACGGCACCGTGTTCCGGCTCGGGCCGCAGCAGTTCCGTCTCGTCTGCGGCGATCCCTATGTCGGCGTGCATCTGCGCGCCCTCGCCGCGCAGAAGGGCTTCAAGGCCTGGGTGCGTTCCTCGACCGACCAGCTCCACAACATCGCGGTGCAGGGGCCGCGCAGCCGGGAACTGCTCGGCCGGATCGTGGTGACGCCGCCGACGCAGCCCTCCGTCGCCGAGCTCGGGGTGTTCCGCTCGGCCATCGGCCGCCTCGGCCATGCGCAGGGGCCGGCGGTGGTGGTGTCGCGCACCGGCTATACCGGCGAACTCGGCTATGAGATCTGGTGCCATCCGCGCGACGGCGTGGCGCTGTGGGACGCGGTGTTCGACGCGGGCAAGCCGCTCGGCGTGGTGCCGATGGGGCTCGAGGCGCTCGACATGCTGCGCATCGAAGCCGGCCTGATCTTCGCCCATTACGAATTCTCCGACGAGACGGACCCGTTCGAGGCCGGCATCGGCTTCACCGTGCCGCTGGTTTCCAAGAAGGGCGATTTCGTCGGCCGCGAGGCCCTCCTCCGACGCAAGGCGGAGCCGCAGCGCCGGCTGGTCGGCCTGGAGATCGAGGGGCGGGAGAGCGCCCATCACGGCGACCCCGTCTTTGCCGGCCGGGCGCGCATCGGCGTGGTCACCTCGGGCATGCGCTCGCCCATCCTCGACAAGACCATCGCCCTCGCCCGCGTCGACATCGCCTCGAGCGCCATCGGCACGGAGATCGAGATCGGCAAGCTCGACGGCCACCAGAAGCGGCTCAAGGCCAAGGTGGTGCGCTTCGCCCATTACGATCCCGACAAGACCAGGGTGAGGATGTGAGGGGGACCTCTCCCGGAGACGCTGCATCGCCAGGCGGCGCTGCGCCGCTCCGGGATGGCGGGAGGCGTTGTTTCACGGTCCCGTGTCTGCGGCGCAGCCTTGCATGCTGCATCGCGCACGGGATAACCAACCAGAGAATGCCGGTGCGAAGACCGGCACACTGCAGAGGGAAATATCGATGAGCGTTATGTCGTGGCGGCGATCGCCGCTCGCCGACCGTCACCGGGCGCTGGGTTCCACTCTCGAAGACTGGAACGGCATGGAGACGGCCTGGACCTATTCCACCAGCGATCTCGCCGACGAGCACGAGGCGATCCGCACCAAGGCGGCGCTGATGGACGTCTCGGGCCTGCGCAAGGCGCATCTGGTCGGCCCGCATTCGCATCAGGTGCTGCAGCGCCTCACCACCCGCGACGTGCGCAAGATCTATCCCGGCAAGTCGGTCTATGCCTGCGTCCTCAACGATGCCGGCAAGTTCACCGACGACTGCATCCTCTACCGCACCGGCCCCAACAGCTGGATGACGGTCTATGGCTCGGGCACCGGCTTCGAGGACATGGCCCGCGACGCCGTCGGCAAGAACGTCGCCGTGCTGTTCGACGACGACCTGCAGGACCTCTCCCTGCAGGGGCCGCTGGCGGTGAAATATCTCGCCCGGCATGTGCCCGGCATCGAGAGCCTCAAATATTTCCACCACATGCAGACGACCTTGTTCGGCAAGCCGGTGATGATCTCCCGCACCGGCTATACCGGCGAGCGCGGCTACGAGATCTTCTGCCGCGCCGAGGATGCCCGCGAGATCTGGGACACCATCCTCGCCGAAGGCAAGGAAATGGGCATCGTGCCCGCCTCCTTCACCGCGCTCGACTGGCTGCGGGTCGAAAGCTACCTGCTGTTCTATCCCTATGACAATTCGCAGATGTATCCGTTCGAGAACGAGGGTCCCGGCGACACGCTGTGGGAACTCGGCCTCACCTTCACGGTCTCGCCCGGCAAGACCGGCTTCCGCGGCGCCGAGGAGCATTTCCGCCTGAAGGGCAAGGAGCGCTTCAAGATCTTCGGCGTGCTCGCCGAGACCGACAGGATCCTCGATGCCGGCGACGAGCTCTGGGCGCAGGGCCGGAAGGTCGGCGTCGTCACCTGCGGCATGTATTCGCGCCTGACCGGGCGTTCGATGGCGATCGCCCGCATGGACGTCGACGTCGCCGTGCAGGGCACGCCGCTGGAAGTGCGCGGCAAGGCCGTGCAATGCGCGGCGATCGCCCATACGATCACCTTCGACGATCCGGAGAAGAAGAAGCGCACGGCGGCCTGAACGCGGCGGAAGATCGGCCTTCGGTCCTCGTCTCGACCGGAGGCCGACCCCCGGCACATGGCCCGCTCCTTGCTTGGTGAATGCACGTTTCATTGCGGAGACAAACGAACTGCCATGCTCGTATCCGGCATCAAGAGCCGCCCCGTCTACGGCACGCTCAGCCCCCATGCGACCGCCAGCCTCCACCTGATGGTGGCGGACGGCGAAGGCGCGGCGGCCATCCTCGACCTCGCCAGGACCGCGCCCGACGATTTCTTCGGCAAGGCGCACATCATCTATGTGGCGGGCGCAGCCGCCGCGAAGGATTACGGTGGGCGCCTGCGGGCCCTCGGCCCCGACATGTTCTACGAGGGCCCGACGATCGCCGCCGCGCTGCCCCGCCTCGCGCAGACCCTCGCCAACGCCCATATGGGCACGCAGATCTATCTGGCGGGCACCGAAAGCCTGATCGGCCAGGCGATGAAGGCGGCGATCGAGGCCGGCGTCGACCATCTCTCGATCCAGACCGAGCATCGCGGCTCGGAAGCGCGCCGCGTGCAATGCGTCCACTGCAAGGGCATCACCGAGGACGTCCATGTCCAGCCGGTGACCTGCGCCCATTGCGGCCTGACGCTGCTGGTGCGCGACCATTATTCCCGCCGGATCGCCGCCTTCCAGGGCGTGTGCATCGACGCCGAGGTTCCCGGCGAGGTCCCCCCCATCCAGGAGGCCTTCCCATGAGCGACAAGACCCCCAAGATCGCGGTGCGGGTCTGCGAGGTCGCCGAGGTGACGCGCGAGATCAAGCGCTTCCGCTTCACGCCGGTCGACGGCTCGCCGCTGCCGACCTTTTCCGGCGGCGCGCATGTCGTGGTCGAGATGCAGGACGGCGAGACGCTGCGGCGCAATCCCTATTCGCTGATGAGCCCGCCCTCGCAGACCTCCAGCTACACGATCAGCGTCCGGCGCGACGATGCCGGGCGCGGCGGCTCGCGCTTCCTGCACGATGCGGTGGCCGAGGGCGCGGAACTGCTGATCAGCCATCCGGTCAATCTCTTCTCGGTGGACCAGCGCGCGAAGAAGCATCTCTTCTTCGCCGGCGGCATCGGCATCACGCCCTTCCTCGCCATGATGGCGCAGCTGTCGGACGAGGATCGCGGCTTCGAGCTGCATTACGCCATGCGCTCCAGGCAGCACGGCGCCTATCTCGACGAACTCGCCGAGGCCTATGGCCGGCGCGTCCATTTCTATTGCGACGATGCCGGCGAAGCGATCCCGCTGGCGCGCCTTCTCGGCAGCCAGCCGCTCGGCACGCATCTTTATGTGTGCGGCCCGGCAGGCATGATCGAATGGGTGCTCGGCACCGCCCGCCGGCTGGGTTGGCCGGAGCAGAACCTGCATCACGAGCGCTTCCTCGCGCCCGCCTCCGGCTCGCCCTACACGGTCGAGCTGGCGGCGTCCGGCCGGACCGTCACCGTCGGCCCGCATCAGAGCATGCTGGAGGCGATCGAGGCGGCCGGCGTCGACGCGCCCTATCTGTGCCGGGGCGGGGCGTGCGGCCAATGCGAGACGCGGGTCGTCGCCTGCGACGGCACCCTGCTGCACAACGACCACTATCTCTCGGATGCCGAAAGGGCGTCGGGCACCAAAGTGATGCCCTGCGTCTCGCGCTTCGAGGGCGAACGGCTCGTGCTCGACCTGTAATCCCGGGCCGCGGCAGGCTGCCCACAGGGTGCTGATCTGCCGTGGAAAACGCGGACGGGGAGGGGCGATCACCGATCGCCCGTCTTGGAAGCGCGGAGCTGCGGCGAGGAAGAAGGTCGATCGGTGATCGACCCTCCGATCGTCCGCCTGCGTTGGTGCATACGGGCAAATGCCCGCCGTTTCAATCTCTTACAGCCGGAGGGCATCGCCATGGGCATCGAATTTCGCAAGGAAACCTTCCGCGACGACTTCACCTTCCGCAACAGCGAAAAGGCGATCCGGCGCTTTCCGTTCCCCTTCGACAAGGACGCCTACATGTATGCGGTCAACATCGAACCGCATACGGCCGGCCCGGAAGGATCGGTGTACGAGCATCCGATCGACGTCGACGAGCATTATGTCTCCGAAATGGCCGACCGCGCTTTGGTGCTGAAGGAGGATCCGCTGCGCTGCCAGTCGCTGCCGCATATGACGCTGGCGGGCTGGGACCTGCTCGAACTCCTGATGGTCTCCAAGGCCACCTCCTATCCCGAGCATTTCGAGCTTCACCGCGACGGCGACCAATGGCGCTGGATCAACCGGCCGCTCGGCATCGACGACCGCTTCACCTTCGGCGATCTCGCCACCCTGCCCTACGGGCCGATGGAATACATCACCCGCCAGAGCCAAGGCGATTTCTGCATCCTCGACCAGCGCGACGGCAATCTGTGGATGGATGCCGGCATCGTCACCACGCAGGCCGACTGGTCGCTCGACTTCGATATCGGCATGAACTTCTTCGAATGGCACGGCCCGGTGCCGCTGGCGCATGAGCTCGGCGTGTTCGAGCGCGCGCTGAAATTCATGCTCAATCTGCGCCAGGGCTCGCCGGTGCGCCGGCTCAACTGGACGATGACGATCAATCCGCGCCTCGACACCTCGCCGGAGAACTACCACAAATGGGGGCCGGACCGGACGACGATCACGCCCGAGAATGTCGGCAACAAGCTGCATCTGCGCGTCGAGCTGCAGAGCTTCTTCCGCCTGCCGCGCTCCAACGCCATCGTCTTCCCGATCCGCTGCTACCTGATCAAGCTGGAAGAACTGGTCACCATCCCCAAATGGGGCCGCCGCCTGCACCGGGTGCTGCAGAGCCTGCCGCCCGAACTCGTCGACTACAAGGGCTTGTCGCGCTACCGCGACACCGCCATCGCCTGGCTTTCCCAATATGACGACGGCGCCCCGACCAGCCCCGGCGGCTGGCCGGATTGAATCCGGCCGGCAGCGGCATCCGAACGCTGGATTCACGGATCCATGATAGCCTCGCGGGCACAACCGCGAGGGAACCGGCATGGATATCCGCTATCAGTGGCTGAAGCTGACCAGGAACGGCAATATTCGCAACTACACGGTCACACGGCAATTCTTCAACGAAGACCTGTCCTGCGATGCAGCCTTGACGGCCACCAATTTCGAAGGGGTCAGGGGCGGCTCGTTCTGTACGGCGGGCTTTGTCCAATGCACGAGCGAGCGAGGCGTCGAGGAATTCGCCGGCGGCCTCTGGGACAACCCCTCCGGCTATGATGCGCTGAACGATTACGATACCTGCTTCCTGCAGCGCGACAATGTGACGACCATCACCATGGCCTTGACGGGCAACCAAGGCGCCATGGCCCGATTCGCCTTCTTCATCAGGTCTCCAACCGGCTCCGAAACGAAATCGGCACGCATCTGGAGCGATATGGCAGGACCTCGCCAGACCGTGTTCGCCATCGACACTGCAACGGGCGAGGCGGTGCACATCCACGAGACATATGGCGACAAGGATTTCCTCGCCCGCGTATCGGCGGATGACGGTCTCGAAAAGGCCGCCCTCGCACTGGCGGCAAGGGGAACGAAGGCGAGGCTGACCGCGATCAAGGCCGCGAAGACCTTCCGTTATGATCCTCTGAAGCACTACCGGTTCGATAGTGCCCGCAAGAGTGTGGTCGCCCTGCCGGCCGGCGATCCGAAATAGCCGGGCCGGCGCAAGCCCTTCCTACCGCTTGATCGCGATGCTCCGGCCGGCGCCCTCGGGCAGCGGCAGGCCGGCATCCTCACGGGCGAGCGCGGCAAGGATCGTGCCGCTCTCGGCCAGCCAGGGCGCGGATTTCGGCGCCTCGCCGCCTTGGTCGATCGACATCAGGAGCTGTTCGGAGGTCGCCGCAAGGACGTCGCGGCTCGTGTCGCGCATCGACAGGAACACCCGCACGCGCTTGGCGTCGACCTCCAGCACCTGGCAGGCGACGGCGAGCGGCGCCCCGAGCTTGACCTCGCGCAGGAAGCGCACATGGGTCTCGAGCGTATAGACGGTGTGCCGCGTCGCCTGGCGGACCTCGGCCGTGAGGCCGATGCGCTCGACGAAGACATCGACCGCTCGCGCGAAGATGACGGCGTAATAGCCGTCATAGAGATGGCCGTTATAGTCGATCCATTCGGGACGGACGGTTTCGTCGAGGAGATGCATGGAAGATCCTGGGATCGCAGGCGTCCCGCCCACATGCGCTAACATAACGGAAATACCCGCCTTCTCCCGGTTCGGGAGAAGGTCCCGGCAGGGGGATGAGGGTCTAAACTTCAATGCAGATAGCTCAATAGTCGCGCTGGAATTGCAGAAGTCTAGACCCTCATCCGGCGCTTCGCGCCACCCCCAGCATTTCCGCAGGAAATGCGAAGTCCCGCATGGGAGAAGGAAAATCGCGCTATTGTCGGCAAAGTTAGCGCATATGGGCGAGACGCCTGCTCTTGAAACATCGCGGTTCGGGAGAAGCAGGCTGGAAGCCTGGGTCCCGGGATCAGATCCTTCCCTCCAGCCCCTCGGCTTCGGGCCAGTATTTCTTCGCCAGCGCCATCACCTCGATGAGGAAATCGTCGCGGCGGCGCTCCAGTTCCTTGATCGGGCGGCCGGCGGCCTGGTGCTCGCAGCCGTCGGCGACGCGGTCGATCAATTCCTCGGTCAGTTCCGGCGCGACCAGCTTGGTCCAGGGCAGCTTCAGCGCCGGGCCGAACTGGTGCAGCATATGGCGCATGCCGCCTTCGCCGCCGGCGAGGTGGAAGGTGAGGAAGGTGCCCATCAGCGACCAGCGCAGGCCGCAGCCATAGACGACGGCGGCGTCGATTTCCTCGGTGGTCGCCACCCCGTCATTGACGAGCCAGAGCGCCTCGCGCCACAGCGCTTCCATCAGCCGGTCGGCGACGAAGCCCTCGATCTCGACGCGCACGTGCAAGGGGCGCATGCCGATGGAAGCATAGAACGCCTTGGCGGTCTCGACAGCTTCCGGCGACGTCGCCTTGCCGCCGAGGACCTCGACCAGCGGCAGGAGGTAGACGGGATTGAAGGGATGGCCGACGACGAGGCGCCCGGGGCGCTGCATCCGCGCCTGCAGGCGGCTCGGCAGCAGGCCCGACGTCGAGGAGGCGATGACGGCACCGGCCGGCGCAGCCGCGTCGATCTCGGCGAGCAGATCCTGCTTCAGTTCCTCGCGCTCCGGTGCGTTCTCCTGGATGAAGTCGGCCTTGCCGACGGCCTCGGCGACGCTGGCCGCGAAACTCAGCCGCTTGCGGTCGGCGCCCGGCGCCAGGCCGCTGCGTTCCAGCGCGCCCCAGGCATTGTCGACGGCGGCGCGCAACTTCGCCTCCGCATCGGGGCCGGGGTCGTAGGCGACCACGTCGAGCCCATGGGCGAGCGCCCGCGCCGCCCAGCCGGCGCCGATGACGCCCGTTCCGACAATCGCCAAGGTCATGGCCATCTGCGTTCTCCTGTTCGAACGGAATAGACAGGGCAAAGGCCGCCGCGCCTTTGCATGACGCGACACGCCCAAGGCCGGGCGCGACAGGATCGCGTCCCGGGGACCATCGGCGGTCCGGGCCATGCCGCCTGTTCCGTTTTTGCCGGGATGCGTCGCTTCGGGTCTGGATTTGCGGCCGGCGCCATGATGATGTCGCCGCCCAACCAGCGGTTATTCCATGTCCGTCATCGCCGATTCGCCGAGCCACCGATCCGACCATCGGATCGGCGTCTTTTTCGTCGCCGCCTCCGCGCTCGCCTGGAGCGCCAGCGGCATCTATGTCCGCCTTCTCTCCATCGATGCCTGGACGACGGTCAGCCTGCGCGCGGCCATCGGCGCCGCCTACCTTATCGTGGGCCTCCTGGTGACGCATCGGCGCAACGCGCTGGCCGTCACCCTCTCGATCGGCTGGCTCGGCATCGCCGTCGCGGCCTGCGCCTCGCTGTCCATGCTGGCCTTCGTCGGCGCGCTCTATCACACCAGCATCGCCGACGTGTCGGTGATCTATGCGACGACGCCGTTCGTCGCCGCCGGGCTGGGCTGGCTCGTCCTGAAGGAGAGCGTGCCGCTGCGCACCTTCGCCGCCGCGCTCGCGGCCCTGATCGGCGTCGCCATCATGGTGGGCGGCTCCTTCGGCTCGGGCCGCCTGCTCGGCGATGCGCTTGCCCTGGCGATGGCGCTGACCTTCGCCATCGTCGCCATCATCGCACGCGCCCGTCCGGGGCTCGAAATGCTGCCGACCAACGTCCTGTGCTGCCTGTTCACGGCCCTGGCGGGCCTTCCCTTCGCCGCACCCGCCACCGCGACGGCGCAGGACTGGCTGGTGCTCGCCGTCTTCGCCTTCACCTCGATCCCGCTCGCCTTCTTCATGTTCCTGGCCGGCGCGCGGCGGATCCCGGCGGCCGAATCGGGCCTGATCACCACGCTGGACGTGGTGCTTTCGCCGCTCTGGGTCTATCTGATCTTCGCCGAGAATCCGGGGCGCGCCGCTCTGGTCGGAGGCTGCGTGGTGTTCGTGGCCGTCGTCTGGCACATCCTCGGCGGGCTGCGCCGGACGTAAGGGGCTCCGGCGCCTCGGGCCGCAATTCAGGCCCGGGCGGGATCGGCGTCCGCGCCGCCCGGCAAAGCGCGGGCGAAGGCCGCCAGCATCACGCCGGCCAGCACCACGGCGCCGCCGACGA
Source organism: Labrys monachus (assembly GCF_030814655.1). Taxonomy (NCBI): domain Bacteria; kingdom Pseudomonadati; phylum Pseudomonadota; class Alphaproteobacteria; order Hyphomicrobiales; family Xanthobacteraceae; genus Labrys; species Labrys monachus. The sequence continues at coordinate 2,530,824 of NZ_JAUSVK010000001.1, read as the reverse complement.
TGGTCGTCAGCCGCGGCGTCTCCTGGAACAGGAGAAACACCCAGACCGGGCCGAGGATGGTCTCCGTCTGCGCCAGCAGGACGAGTTGCCCGGCGCCGACATAGCGGGCGGCGCGGTTGAGCAGGATCATGCCGCCGCCGATGAAGACGCCGCCATGCACCAAGGCGGCGAGGTTCTCCGGCATGGGCGTCGCCACGCTCCCACCCGTCATCCACAGCATCAGGCCGCAGCTGACGATGGTGAGGAGCGCCCAGCCGAGGACGACGCCGGACATGTCGCGGTCGCGGCCGAGCCGGGCGATGATGGAATAGAGGCCATAGGCGCAGCCGGTGCCGAAGGCGGCGAGATTGCCGATCGCATCGCCGCTGCCCAGTTCCCCCCAGGTCATGACCAGGAGGCCGGCGACACCGACGGCGATGCCGAGCCAGGTGCCGAGGAGGATCCTCTCGCCGAGGACCAGCCAGGCCAGCAGCGCCCCGATCAGCGGCGCGGCGCTGGAAAACAGCATGGCATTGGCAATGGTCGTCGTCTTCATGGCATAGATGAAGAGGAAGGCCATCAGCGTCATGCAGACCGCGCCGGCGAAGCCGAGCCAGCCGCTCCTCGCCAGCTGGCGAAGCGGCGAGAGTCCCTGCAGCAACGCCATCGCGACCATCAGGGGCAGCAGGCCGAGACCGCGCCAAAGCAGATACTGCACCGCGTCGAGATGCGGCGACAAGCGCACGGTGACGCTGCCGAAAGAGAACACCGTGCCGGCGGCGAGCGCCAGGAACGCGCCGAAATAGACGAAGTGACGAGACGGCATCGCGGTGAACGCAACCTGCTGGACGGATGACCACAATGCGCAAATGAGCGGCAGGAAATATCGCGGAACCGACATTGCTGTCGTTATCGCAAACGGAATTGGAGAATGACGGGGAGTCCCAGGCGGTTGAATTAATGTCCGCGGCAGCAGAAATAAGCTACCGCTTGATACTACCAGGTAGCATGCGGCATCAGGAGACATTGCCATGGAAACCGAAAAGCTCAGCATCAGCCTCCCGAAGGACATGGCGCAGATGATCCGCCAGGCCGTGATGGGCGGCCGATATGCATCGAATAGCGAGGTGATCCGCGAAGCAGTCCGCGACTGGCAGGACAAGGAGCGCGAGCGGAGCGACAGGCTCAGGAATATTTCCGACCGCATCAACGCCGCAGCGGAAAGCCCCACACGCATCAGCGACGATGAGATGGGTCGTCACTTCGATGATCGCCTCGCCGGAAAGAGGTCGCCGTGAGAGGGCTTTTCTACACGCTCCAGGCCCAAGCCGATCTGGAGGACATCTTTGATTTCATCGCGACGGACAATCCGCTGCGGGCACGGACCTATATCGATGAGATCCGCCAGGCCTGCCGCAATCTCTGCGATGCACCGATGATCGGCACAGAAAGGCCCGATCTGCGGCCCGGCCTGCGGATCCTGCCCTTTGGCGTCGCATCGTCATCGCCTACGAACTGCCGCCAGACCGGGTCGACATACTGGGGATTTTTCCGGCGGCCGGGACTATGAAGCCATCATGGTCGGCAGAGGCGGCTGAGCGCGGCCCCTTCGGTGTGCCGGTCTGACGACCGGCGCAGCCATTGGGGCAGTCCCCACGCCGTCTGTTCAGCCCGAAACCTTCAGGCTCCGGTGCTGCGGCGGGGCGACCGCCTGATGCGTCTGCGCCGCCTCGTAGGCGGCTTCGACCAGCGCGAAAGTCTTGAGGTTGTCCTCGCCGCTGGTGTCGGCCGCCCGCTTCTCCCGCCAGGCGCCGATGATGGCGCGCTGGGTCAGCAGCACGCTTTCCTGGGCGATATGCCAGGGATGCGCGGTCCAGGGCAGCAGGGGCGAATCGACGATTCGCTCGCTCGTCACGCCATCGCTGGTGACGACCATACGGAAGCCCGGATTCATGCGGATGGCGCCGCGCGTGCCTTCGATGACGAGGAGGGTCTGCGGGAAGGGATCGGGCAGCTCGCGGCTCTCATAGGTGTTCTCCACGATGCTGACGGCGCCGGATGTGTGGCGCAGCATCATGGTGGCGGTATCCTCGCCGAGGTTGAGCGGGCTGCGCCGCTGCGTCTCGCAGGACAGGCGCTCCACTTCGCCGAGATAGAAGCGGGCGACATCGAGGACATGGATGCCGACATCGAGGATCGAGAAGCGGGCTTCCTTCCGGAAATAGGGCTGGTTGCGGTAGATGTCGTAGCCGGTCCGGAAGGAGATGCGCGCCCAGGTCACCTCGCCGATCACGCCGCTGTCCAGCACCGACCTGACCGCCTTGAGCGGCACCTGGTAGCGGAAATTCTCGTGCACGGCCATCTCCACCCCCGCCGCCGCGGCGGCGTCGACGATGGCGACCGCTTCGTCCCAATCCGGAGCGAGAGGCTTCTGGACGATGGCGGGGATGCCGCGCGCGAAGACCTGCGTCGCGATGGCCCGGTGGGTGTCCATCCGGGTGGCGATGTCGACGAAATCGAGCTTCTCGCCGTCGAGCATCGCCGCGACATCGGTGTAGTGGCGGGGGATGCCGAACTGCCTGGCGGCGGCCTCCGCCTTGTTCGGATCGATGTCGCAGACGGCAACGAGCTCCACGCCGTCCGCCTTCATGTCACGCCATGCATTCAGGTGGTTCTGGGCGAAAAAACCGCAACCGATCAGAGCCCCACGCATATTCTTCCCCATTCATGCCGCCTTCGGCGGTCGCGGAGGATACCGATGTCCGCCGCTTCGCGCCAAGATGGACGAATTTGAGGCCTCGCCGCAAGCCGCAACGCGGAATCGCGCCCGAGGTATTCCGCCTTTTGCCCAGGCGGCGGACAGCGGAATGTCGACGGAGGCGAATTTTCCCGGCAGAACGCGCCTTTCCAGCAGAATATCCGCAGGATCGGCCACCGGATCGAAAAGCATGCCTCATTTCCATTCGGATCCGACTGAATTGAGGATTGTCCACAACACGTCGAAACGCCGATATACACTGTTTTATTGCCTCTCCCGGCGCCGTCAACTTGCATGGACTTGCAGGCCTGCGGCGTCGGCGGCGATATCCCTTGCGTCCGCCCGATGGCGGCCATAGGGTGCCGAAACCGGACCGCCCCTGCGCCGCATCTTGCCATCGGCGGGGCGGTTGCGGCAAGAAGGCCGGCCGGGGGACGGCCGCGCCCTGCTTCCGATAGCCGGACATCGTCCGGACGCCCCCCGTGCCGACAACGCCTGAACGACGACCTCGCCGCCGCTCCGGCGGCATATGCCTTCATGCAAGACAGGCCGAACATCTTCGCGGCCTCGGGAAAGGAGCCGTCCATGACCGACAAGGGAGCGCAGCCGCAAACCTTCACGCTCGGCAGCATCGCCTTCGCCCTCGATCCCAACGGCAGTTTCCTCAGGGCCGTCCGCATGGCGGGCGAGGAGATCTTCCGCGGCATCGGGTTCGCCGTGCGGGACGCCAATTGGGGCACGCCCTCCCTGGAGGCCACGCCGCGGATCAGCCGGGACGACGCGTCGATCCGCATCGACAGCGAAGGCCGGCTCTTGCAGGGCGGGGCAACGCTGGACTGGTCGCTGCGCTGGACCATCCGGGGTGAGACGATCGAGGGCCATCTGCAAGCCTCGTCCCGCGAGGGCTTCCACACCAACCGGACCGGCTTCGTCGTGCTGCACGGGCTGGAAGCCTCGCGCAACCGCCCGGTGCGCATCGTCCATCCCGATCGGGAGGAGGCGGAGGACTCCGTCTTCCCGGATCTCGTCAGCCCGCACCAGCCTTTCTTCGACATCGCCGGCATGGCCTATGAGACCGGCGCCGGACATGGTGTCGAGATCGGCTTCGAGGGCGAGGTCTTCGAATGCGAGGACCAGCGCAACTGGACCGACGCGTCCTACAAGACCTATTGCCGCCCGCTGCGCCTGCCCTTCCCCTATGTCGTGGGGCCGGACGGCATCACCCAGACCGTGCGCATCCGGCTGGCCGCGGCGGCCGGGGACGCGGCGGCCGGCAAGACCGGCGGCAGAACGAAATCCGTCTCGGCTTCCTGGGTCGGCCCCGCCTTCCTGCTGCCGGCGATCGGCGTCGCCTCCGCGCCGGCCATGCCCGGCCCGCGCTTCGCCGAGGCCGTCGGGCTGCTGCGCCCGGACCTGCTGGCGATCGAGGTCGACCCGACCATGGCCGACGCCGCCGCGCAGGTCGCGGCGAAGATGCCGGCGACGAGCGGGCCCGTGCGCCTCGACATGCGCGCCGCGCCGCCGGAAGCCACGCGCACTCTGATCGAGGCCCTGGCGCCCGTGCTGGCCGAGAGGCCGGATGTCCGCCTGACGCTGTGGGACCGGGACGAGGCGGCGATCGAGGCGGCGCGGGCTCTTCTTCCGGGCGTCGCCATCGGCGGCGGGACGGGCGCCTTCTTCACCGAGCTCAACCGCTCGGATCCTCCCTCCAATGTCGACGTCCTCGGTTGGACCTCCAATCCGACCGTGCACGGCTTCGACGACGACACCATCGGCGAGACCACCGAGCCGCTCGGCGACATCCTGCGCACGGCGCAGGCGCGCTGGCCGGGGCGGAAATTCGAGATCGGCCCGATCACCCTCGGCTTCCGCTACAATCCGAACGCGACCTCGCCGGAAGGGCGCGCCCGCTCCGCGCCGCCCGATCCGCGCCAGGGCCGGCCGATCGCGGCCGCCTGGATGCTCGGAACCGTCGTCGGCTTCCTGCACGACCAAGTCGACAGCCTGGCCTTCTTCGAACCCGAGGGGCCGAAGGGCTTCGTCCGCAGCGATGGCGAGATGACGCCCGCCGGCCACCTGTTCCGGCGCCTCGCCGGATGCGACCGCGCCCGCGTGCACCGGGTGACATGGTCGAACCAGCCGCGATGGCTGGGCCTGCTGTTCGCCTCCGCCGACACCCCGGCTCTCGCGGTCGCCAATCTCCAGGCCGAGAGCGCGGCGATCGCCTTTCCGGACGGTGCCTGGAACGGCGTCGAGATCCTCGGCCGCAACGGCTTTGCGCCGGTGCCGGCGGCCGCCGACCGCCGGGTGGAACTGCCCGGCTTCGGCGTCGCATGGGTCTCGTGAAGCGCCCGGACGCGGGAGCGGGGCGTTCGGGGGCGAGCCGGAAAGCCGCGTCCTATCCTTCGAACCCGCGATAACGCCGCCGGTAGTCGGCGTCGTAGAGCGCGCTGTCCCGAAAATCCTCCGCGCCGAGCGTGCGGCCGATCAGGATCAGCGCCGTGCGCTCCATCGGTTCGGCCGCCAGCCGGGCCTCGATGTCGCCGAGCGTGCCGGTGACGACGCGCTCGTCCGGCCATGTCGCCCGGAAGACGATGGCGACCGGGCAGTCCTCGCCGTAATGCGGCTTGGTCTCCGCCACCACGCGCGGCAGGGCATGAATGGATAGATGGACGGCGAGCGTGGCGCCGGTCTCCGAAAAGGCCTCCAGCGTCTCGCGCGGCGGCATGGCCGAGGCCCGGCCGGAGGTCCGGGTCAGCACGACCGACTGCGCGACCTCCGGCAGGGTCAGCTCCCGTCCGAGCACGGCCGCCGCAGCGGCGAAGGAAGGCACCCCAGGCGTGACCGTATAGGGTATGCCGAGCGCCCGCAGACGCCGCGTCTGCTCGCCGAGCGCGCTCCAGATCGAAAGATCGCCCGAATGCAGCCGGGCGACATCCTGCCCTCGCGCGTGGGCGGCCTCGATCTCGGCGATGATGAGGTCGAGCGTCAGGGGGGCGGTGTCGACGATATGGGCATGCTGCGGCGCGAGAGCCACGATCTCGGCGGGGACCAGCGAGCCGGCATAGAGGCAGACCGGGCACCGGGCCACGAGGTCCCGCCCGCGCACGGTGATGAGGTCGGGCGCGCCGGGGCCGGCGCCGATGAAATGGACGGTCATGGGCAGTTCCCCAGGGCGGGCGGACATCCCGGCGATTGGTTTGCCATGTCGCCTGTCCGCATCTTCGGCGAAAATAGGAGCGGACCGGATGGCCGCGTTGCAGATTGCGGTCTCATTCGCTCACCGCGATGGCGCAGGTCGCGTTGGCGCTGGCGAGGCGGGCCTGCAGCAGGCGCGACCGTTCGCCCGCCCCGGCCAGGGCCGCGGTCTCGGCGACGCTGCCGAGGCCCGTGAGGGCCACCACGCGTTCGGACCGCGTCAGCGCCCGCGGCTCGGCCCCCTTGAGGGCGGCATCCGGCATCAGCACCAGGGGCACGCCGAGGGCGAGCGCCGCGGCGGCGAGGCCGCTCTCGCCCTGCTTGAAGGCGGGGGCGAACAGGCCCGTGAGATCGCCGGGCGCAAGGTCCACCTGCGCCAGCGCCTGCCTCACCAGCGCGGCGATCTCCTCCGCACTGCAATGGCGGCGGCAGCCGAGGCCGGCGGCGACGATCCGGTTCATGGCTTGACGACGCTCCATTGCGTCACCGGCATGGCGGGACGCCAGCCATGCAGGCCTCCGACCGGCACCAGCCGCTCGACCGACAGGCGGACCATCTCGCCGCCATGGGCGGCGAAGCGCGATGCCAGAAGATGCTCGCTTTCGAGCGTCACCGCATTGGCGACGAGGCGGCCGCCCGGCTTCAGCGCCGCCCAGGCGGCGTCGAACACGCCGGCGTCGCCGCCCCCGCCGCCGATGAAGACGGCGTCGGGCGGGTCCAGTCCCGCCAGGGCGGCCGGGGCCGCCCCGGTCACGACGCGAAGCCGGGGCACGCCGAGGGCGGCGGCGTTGGTGAGCGCCCGCGCCGCCCGCTCCGGATTCTCCTCGATGCCCACGGCCCGGTTGGCCGGGTGGCGCAGGAGCCATTCGATGGCGATCGAGCCGGCGCCGAGGCCGATATCCCAGAGCAATTGCCCGCGCAGCGGCTGCAGCGCCGACAGCGTCACCGCGCGGATCTCGCGCTTGGTCAACTGGCCGTCATGCTCGAAGAAGGCGTTCGGCAGGCCGGAGGCGAGCGGCAGGGGCCGAGCGCCCGGCCCCGCGACCGCCTCGACCGCGAGCACGTTGAGCGGATCGACATCGAAGAGGTCGAAGGCCTCGGCGCTCGCGCGGCGGATGCGTTCGCCGTCGCCGCCCAGCCTTTCGAGCACCGTCAGCCGCGACAGGCCGAAGCCCATGCCGACGAGCCGAGCCGCCACCTTGGCCGGCGTCGTGCCGTCCCAGGTCAGCGCGAGGATGCGAGCGTTCGGCTGGACATGCGGGACGATCGTCTCGAAGGGGCGCCCGTGCAGGGAGACCAGCGCGCAATCCTGCTGCGCCCAGCCGAGCCGGGCGGCCGCGAGGGCGAAGGCCGAGGGGGCGGGATAGCAGGCGATCTCGTCGGCCGGGAAGAAGCGGGCGAGCGTCGCCCCCACGCCCCACAGGAAGGGATCGCCCGAGGCGAGCACGACGACGCGGCTGCCGCGCGCCGCCTCGATCGGGCCGACGGCGTCGGTCAGCGGGCTCGGCCAGGCGAGGCGTCGGGCGGTGCCGTCGGGGATCATGGCGAGGTGGCGCGCGCCGCCGACCAGCATCCTCGCCTGCGCGATCACCGAGGCCGCCGCCGGCGAGAGCCCCGCCAGTCCGTCCTCGCCGATGCCGACGATAGACAGCCAGCGGCCGGGATGGTTGATAGCGCTCATCCGACCCTCGCGAGGATGAGATGCATCCGATCCAGATCCTGATCCTCGGCGGCACCAGCGAGGCGGCGGCCCTCGCCCGCCTGCTGGCCGGCCGCACCGACATCGGTGCGATGATCTCGCTGGCCGGCCGGACGAAGAATCCGGCACCCCTGCCGATCCCCCACCGCATCGGCGGCTTCGGCGGTCCGGAGGGGCTCGCCGCCTTCCTGGCCGAAAACCGGGTGGCCGCCCTCGTCGACGCCACCCATCCCTTCGCCGACCGCATGTCGGCCAATGCGGTGGCGGCCGCGCGCATGAGCGGCGTCCCCCTCCTCGCGCTGCGCCGCCCGGCCTGGCAGGCACAGGCCGGCGACCGCTGGACCGAGGTCGCCGACGCCGAGGCGGCGGTGGCGGCGCTCGGCGCCCGGCCGCGCCGGGTCTTCCTCACCACCGGCCGGCTCGAACTGCCGGCCTTCCTGGCCGCGCCGCAGCATTTCTATCTCGTCCGCTCGGTCGACGCGCCCGAAGCGCTGCCGCCGCTGTCCCGGCTCATCCTCGCCCGCGGCCCCTTCGCCGAGGACGACGAATGCGCCTTGATGCAGGCGGAAGGCATCGAGGCGGTCGTCACCAAGAATTCCGGCGGCACCGCGACCTATGGCAAGATCGCCGCGGCCCGCCGTCTCGGCCTGCCGGTGATCCTGCTGCGCCGGCCGGCCGTGGCCGAGGTGGAGACGGTTTCGACGGCGGAGGAGGCGCTGGCATGGATCGAAAGACGGGTCTAGCGCAGGACGGTCGGCAGCTCCTGGTGTGGTGCCGCCCCTCACCTCCATCCTCTCCCCGCAAGGCGGGGAGAGGGGACCTCGGCGTCGCGCAAGACTGGCGCGCCCCTCGTCTCGAAGCACCGTCGTCGAAACGCGACGCCTGCCGTTCCTTCTCCCCGCCGGCGGGGAGAAGGGTCGGATGAGGGGCTGCGCAATCGGGAAAAGAGAGCTCGACATTGTGCTGCGCGCGGCCGGCGGTGCTGGTGCCAATCTGCTCATCCTACCCCTCCCAGCGGCGGGGCGAGTAGACGATGGGCTCGCGTCCGGGCCGCTCGACGAGGCGCGTCTGCGACGAGCCGACCAGCACCAGCGTGCGCATGTCGACATCCGCGGGCCGCACCGCCGACAGGCTGGTATGGATGATCTCCTCGTCCGGCCGGCCGACCGCCTTGGCGAGGACGACGATGCGATCGCCGGCCCGGGCGCGCAGAAAATCGAAGGCGCGGGCGATCTGGCCCGGCCGCGCCTTGGAGGCGGGATTGTAGAAGGCGAGCACGAAATCGCCGTCCGCCGCCGCCGCGAGACGCTTCTCGATGACCGGCCAGGGCTTGAGGTTGTCGGAGAGCGAGATCACGCAGAAATCGTGGCCGAGAGGAGCGCCGACCCGCGCCGCCGCCGCCAGCACTGCCGTGACGCCGGGCGCGACGACGATGTCGAGGTCGCGCCAGGCCGGCTCGCCCGCCTCGACCGCCTCGAAGATCGCCGCCGCCATGGCGAAGACGCCGGGATCCCCGCCCGAGACCACCGCCACCTGCGCGCCGCCCGCGGCCAGCGCCAGCGCATGGCGCGCCCGGTCGATCTCGACGCGGTTGTCGCTGGCGTGCCGGCGCGCCGGGCCCGGCGGCACGCGGTCGACATAGGGACCGTAGCCGACGATGTCGGTGGCCTGCGCCAGCAGTTCCGCCGCTTCCGGGGTGAGCCACTTCGCCGGGCCGGGTCCGAGGCCGACGACCATCACCCGCCCGCTCACAGCAGGCGCCCCTGGCCCGGCACCAGAAGGATGGCGAAATAGGGCGCGCCCTCGAAATCGGCCGGCGGCAGCGGCAGGATCCGTTCTCCTGCCATGGTGCCGCGCTCGACATAGACGGCGCGCGAGGCGAGGCCCAGTTCCTCCAGCACGGCGCGCACCTTGGCGAAATTCCGCCCGAGCTTCATGATCACCGCGGCATCGGCCCGTTCGAGATGATGCCGCAGCGCCTCGCGGTCCAGCGTCGCCGGCAGCACGGTGAGGACATCGTCGCCATAGGTGATCGGCGTGCGGGCGCGCGTCCAGCAGCCGGCCATGCCGGAAACGCCGGCCACGACCTCGGTCTCGTAGCGGGGCGCAAGCCGGTGGAAGATCGGCATGAAGGAGCCGTAGAAGAAGGGATCGCCCTCGGAGACGACGACGACGTCGCGCCCGGCATCGAGATGTCCGGCGAGGCGCTGCGCCGACCCGTCGTAGAACCCCGTCAGCGCGGCATGGTAGGCGGCATCCGCCGCCGGCACCTCGATCGTCATGGGATAGGCGAGCTTCTCCTCGACCACGCCCTCGGCCAGGAAGCCCTCGACGATGGTGCGGGCATGGCCGCGCTGGCCCTGCTTGCAGAAATAGGCGACCACCGGCGCGGCAGCCAGCAGGCGGGCGGCCTTCAGCGTCATCAGCTCCGGATCGCCCGGGCCGACGCCGACACCGTAGAGACGTCCCCTGGCGCTCATTCGATTTCGCTCGCCAGCGCGTTGATCGCCGCCGCCGTCATGGCGCTGCCGCCCTTGCGGCCTTCGACGATCAGCCAGGGAACCTTGCCCCACGCCCGCAGCGCCTCCTTGGACTCGGCCGCGCCGACGAAGCCGACGGGAATGCCGAGGATGGCCGCCGGCTTCGGCGCGCCCCGGTCGATCATGTCCATGAGGTGGAAGAGCGCGGTCGGCGCATTGCCGATGGCGACCACGGCGCCCTCCAGCCGCTCGCGCCACAGCTCCATCGCCGCCGCGGTGCGCGTATTGCCGATCCGCTCTGCGATCCCGGGCGTGCGCGGGTCGTCGAGCGTGCAGACGACTTCGTTGTCCGCCGGGAGACGCTTGCGGGTGACGCCGTTGGCGACCATCTTGGAATCGCACAGGAGCGGGCCGCCGGCCCGCAGGGCGGCGCGGGCGCTCGAAACGAGATCCGGCGCCATCTGCACATCGCCGGCGATCTCGACCATGCCGCAGGCATGGATGATGCGCACGACGACCGGCGCCTGTTCGGGCGAGAAGCGCGACAGGTCGCTCTCGGCGCGGATCATCGCGAAGGAGCGGCGATAGATCTCGGCGCCGTCACGGATATAGTCGCGTTCAGACATGGTCTCTTCTCTCGGGTGCCGATCGCTCGGCGCCGCCTCCTCAAGGGCTGTCTCTCTCGGCGCTGTTTTTCTTGGCGCCGTTTGCGGCCACCCGCCTTTTCAAAAGCGCCGCTATTTCGCCAATGTCCATCGGCGCGGTTTCGCTCGGCGCGCGGCTGTCGGCATCGAAGGCGAGCCCATAGCGCCCGCCCTGCCCCACCAGCACGATCGACGCCGGCGCCCGCCGCGCGCAGCCCTTGGCGCAGCCCGACACATGCACGGAGGCGCCCGCCCGGATGAAGGGCGCGAACACCGGCGCGAGCCTGGCGGCATCGGCCTGCGCCGAGGCCTGGCCGGATAGACAGGAAGGGCTTCCGGGGCAAGCGGCAATCGCCAGCCGCGGGTCGGTATCGTCGACGACAAGGCCGAGAGAAGCAATTGCCGTGCCGAGCGACGCCGCCTCGCCTGCCGGGACGGGGGCCAGGATGATGGCGCGCCACGGGCTGAGGCGCAGGGCCGTGCCCTGTTTCTCCGCCAACGTCGCGAGGCCTGCGAGCTGGTCGGCATCGAGCCGGCCGAAAGGCGCGGCGGCGGCGAAGAAGCCGGAGGCGTGTCCGTCGCCGAAGAGCTTGCAGCCGGCGAGCAAAGGCGCACGTCCCTCTCCCGGCTCGGGAGAGGGCTGAGGGGCCAAGCCGGGACGGATGAAACGCGAAGCGGGGCTCAATTCCTCGAGCACGCCCCCCTCGCCCCCGCCCCTCTCCCGACCCGGGAGAGGGGTTTCGCACGCTTCATCCTGCAGCCGTTTCACCAGATCTCGCATGCGCCGCTCATCGGGCCGGCGATGCCGGAGGAAGGCCCTGGCGACGTCCAGCGCCGCCTCGATCGCATTTTCCGGCGCGACGAAGCCGAGAGTCGCATGGCCGGCGGTCAGTCTGAAGACGTCGGCGTCCGCTGCCCGCAGGCCGATGTCGGCCTCGACGCCGTCGAGCCGCAGCGCACCGCCGCCGTCGACGAGGAAGCCGAACTTGGGCGGCAGGGCGTGCAGGGCGGGATCGGCGGTCAGGCGCCCTTCCAGCCGGCGCGTCAGCGCGGTGACATCGATGAGGGCCATGGGATCGAGCCCGGCGAGCGGGCTCGCCAGCACGTTGCGCACCTGTTCGGCCGCCTCGTCCGCATCGAGCACGCCGAGCGCCGAGAGGCGGTCGAGCAGCGGCGGCAAGGTGTCGTCGGAGACGCCGCGCATCTGCAGATTGGCGCGGGCGGAGAGATCGAAGAGCCCGTTGCCGAAATCGCGTGCAGCCTGCGCCAGGGCACGCGCCGTGCCGGCGGGCAGCGCCCCGCCCGTCAGGCGCACGCGCACGAGGAGGCCGTCGCCGGTCCGCATCGGCCTCAGCGCTCCCGGGCACCAGCCCTTGCGCAATGGCGCGCTCATGCCGCCGCCTCCCTGGGTTCGTCGAGCAGCAGGCTCGCCGAATTGCGGCGCGGCTGCCACAGCCCGCGGCGGATGGCCTCGGCCAGGCGGCCGCGGATAGCGCGCCCGGCGGCAGGATTGTGCCGGTCGAGGAAGGCGCTCACCGCCTCGTCCTCGACATAGGCGGCATGCATGCGGTCGAAGGCGGCATTGGTGACGACGCCGGCCGTCGCCGAGAAGGCGAACAGCGAATCCATCGCATTGGCCATCTCGGCGGCGCCGGCATAGCCGTGCTGCATCATGCCCTCGATCCAGCGCGCGCTGGCGGCCCGGCCCTGGACGAGCCGCGCGATCTCCTCGCCGAGGCTGCGCAGCTTCGGCGCGTCGGGATCGGTGAGGTCGGCATGGTAGAGCGCCGCCTTCGCCCCCAGCGCCTCCAGCGCGGCGGCGAACCCGCCCTGATAGGCGGCGAAGGTGACGTCGTCGAGGATGTCGGTCTCGCGATGGTCCTGCCCGTGCACATGGGCGTCGGCGCTGGCGACCCGCTCCGCGAAGGCGACGGGCGCGGCATCGCCGTCGACGCCCGAGCCATAGGCATAGGCGCCGGCGGCGAGATAGTCGCGGCCGAGATCGGCGCGGCTCTCCCAGGCCCCGCGCGCGATGCGGTCGGTGATGCCGGCGCCATAGGCGGCGGGCGCAGCGCCGAAGACGCGCAGCGCCCGTTCGCCGGAACGCCGGCGCGCCGCGGCGAGCGGGTTCCACGCCTCGTCCTCCTCCAGCGCCGCCACGGCCTGCACCGCCTGGTCGAACAGGGCGATCTGCTGGGCGAAGACGTCGCGGAACAGGCCCGAAATCCGCAAGGTGACGTCGATGCGCGGCCGGTCGAGCCGTGCCTGGGGCAGGATCTCGAAGCCGGAGACGCGGCTCGACGCATTGTCCCACACCGGCCGCACTCCGAGCAGCGCCAGGGCCTGGCCGAGATCGTCGCCGCCGGTGCGCATCGTCGCCGAGCCCCAGAGATCGAGCACGATGCGGCGCGGATGGTCGCCGTGATCCTGGAGATAGCGCTGCACCAGCGCGTCCGCCGCCCGCGAGCCGATCGCGAAGGCGGCTCGGGTCGGCACGGCACGCGGGTCGAGCGTGGTGAGGTTGCGCCCGGTCGGCAGGACGTCGGCACGCCCGCGCGTCGGCGCACCGGCCGGCCCCGGCCTGACGAAGCGCCCGTCGAGACCGGCGATCAGCCCCGCCATCTCGGCCTCGCCGCAGGCCTCGAGGCTGCGGGCCAAGGCGGGACGCGCCGCCTCGCCGCTCGAAGCCACGAGGACGTCGAGCAGATGGCCGACCTGCTCGGGACGACGGCCGAAGACGTGCAGCCCGTCGCGGATCTGGAGTTCCTTGACGTCGCAGAGGAAGGCGTCGAGCCGGGCCAGCATGTCCTCCTCACCCAGCCCCGGCGTGATGCCGCATTCGGCGGCGAGGCCGCTCTCCTCGGCCCGAGCGACGATCTCACGGCGCAGATAGGCCATGCGGCGCTGGTCGAGGCCGTCGGCGCTGGCATATTCGTCGATGAGGCGCTCGACCTCCAGCGCCGCACCGGAAAGCCCCGCCTCGCGTAGGGGCGGCGTCAGGTGGCCGATGGTCACGGCCCCGAGCCGCCGCTTGGCCTGCGCCGCCTCGCCGGGATTGTTGACGATGAAGGGATAGAGCACCGGCAGCGCGCCCGCCGCGATCTCGGGAAAGCAGGCCTCGGACAGCGCCGCCGCCTTGCCCGGCAGCCATTCGAGCGTGCCATGCGTGCCGAGATGGATCATCGCATCGATGCCGAAATGCTGCCGCAGCCAAAGGTAGAAGGCGAGATAGGCATGGCGGGGCGCCAGGTCGGGCGAATGATGGTCGCCCTTGCGGTCGAGCGCCGAGCCGCGATCGGGCTGGACGGCGACGGCGACATGGCCGCAGGCGAGGCCGGCGAAGCGGAAGGCGCCCCCGCTGCAGAGCGGATCGGAAGACGGCGCCCCCCATTGGGCGGAGAGCCTGTCGCGGACGGAGCGCGGAAGGGTTTCGAGCCAGGACGCGTAATCGGCGAGCGGAAGGTGCAGATCCCCGGGACCGCCGGCATCCTGCCCGCCCTTCTCTTCATTGCATGCGCCGGATGCGCCGGCGGGATGCCGGTCCGACGGCCGGCTCAGCCGGTCGAGCAGATCCGCCTCGTCCTTCGGCCGGTCCGCGATGCGGTAGCCGTCGGCCTCCAACCGGTCGAGGATCGCCAGCGTCGAAGCGGGCGCGTCCAGGCCGACGGCATGGGCGAGGCGGCCCTCGACACCCGGATAATTGGACAGCACCAGCCCGATCCGCCGCTCCCCGCGCGCCTTCGCGGCGAGCCGGGCCCAGGCGGCGGCGCGGCGGGCCACGGCCTCGATCCGCCCGGCATGCGGGGCGTGGACGAGCCGCGCGAAGCCCCCTTCCTGCCGCTCCGCCTTGAACGAGATCACGCCGGCGAGCAGGCGGCCGTCGAGTTCCGGCAGCGCCACATGCATGGCAAGGTCGCTCGCCGAGAGCCCGCGCGTCGAGGCCGCCCAGGCCTCCTCGGCCGAAGAGGACGTGACGACCTGCAGCACCGGGCAGCCGGCCGCGTCCAGCGGCGAGGCGCCGTCGTCGCCGATGGCGGAAAAGGCGGTGGCGTTGAGGAGGATGGCGGGCTTCAGCCCGGCAAGCTGCTGCCGTACCCATTCGGCCGTCTCGCCCTCCTTGAGCGAGCCGACGTAAAGTGCCGTGGTGTCGAGGCCGCGGGCTTCGAGCGCCTCCACCAGCGCCGTGATCGGCGCCGTGTCGGCGGACAGCAGGACCGAGCGGTAGAACAGGATGACGGCGCGGCCCCACACTCCCCTGGAGGGGGAGTGTGGGGCCGCAGGGCCGGGGTGGGGTGGAAACTCGGAACGCCCAGCAGAATCACCCCGCCCCGATGCTTCGCATCGACCCTCCCCCTTCAGGGGAGGGTGAAGGGCGCCGCCTGGGACGAAAACACCATATTTGGGCATTGCCGCCGGCGCCGCCGGCGCGCCGAAATCGAGGCCGCCAAGCCTCGCAGCATAGAGAAGGGACGCTCTCGCATTGGCCGGGCCCCCTTCGCGCCAATAGCGGTCGATCCGCTCCAGGGCTTCCGACGGGACGGTGGAGAGCGCGGCGAGCCGGCCGTCGGGCCGGGCGTCGCCGGGAATGAACGCCAGCGCGATGCGATTGCTGCGGGCGGCGGCGGCGAACTCCTCCACGCCGTAGCGCCAGTAATCCATGCCGCCGAGCAGCCGCACCACGATGGCCTTGGCGTGTCGGGCGACACTGTCGACATAGAGGTCGACCGACATCGGATGGCGCAGCTTCTGCAGCGGCGCGATGCGCAGGCCGTCGAGCCCGGAAGCGGCCGCCAAAGCGAGATCGCTGTCGCTCAGCGAGGCGAACACGATCGCACCGGGCGCCTGGCCCAGGTCCACCGCCGCCTCGCCGGCATCGAGCGAGCGCGTATCCGCCGGCAGGAGATGCATCAGCCGTTCAGCGCCTTGCGGATGCCGTCCTGGTCGAGCCCCTTCTCGCCGATGACGACGAGGCGGCTGGAGCGCGCCTCGCCTACCGCCCAGGCCCGGTCGAAATGCTGCGAGAAGCGGGCGCCGACCCCCTGCACCAGCAGGCGCATCGGCTTGCCCTCGATGGCGACGAAGCCCTTGATGCGCAGGATGTCGTGGTCTTCGGCGGCCTTGCGCAGCTTCGAGATCAGCGCGTCGGCTTCGAGGATGGCCGGCAGGTCGACGACGAAAGTGTCGAAATCGTCGTGGTCGTGCTCCTCCTCGGCATCGTGATGCGAGGGCCGAGCGGCGAGATCGTCCTCGGCCGCGGCGCCGAGCCCGAGCAGAACGGCGGCATCGATGCGCCCTTCCGAGGTGCGCACGACCTTGACCGCCCTCGGCACCGTCCTCTCGATGTCCCTCTCCACGCCCGCCAGCTCGCTCTCGCCGAGCAGGTCGGCCTTGTTGAGCACGACGAGGTCGGCGCAGAGGAGCTGGTCCTCGTAGACCTCCTCCAGGGGATTGTCGTGGTCGAGGGCGCCGTCCGCCTCGGCCTGGCGCTTCAACTCTTCCGGATCGTCGGCGAAGCGGCCCGCCGCGACCGCGGCACCGTCGACCACCGCGATGACGCCGTCGACGGTGACGCGCGAGCGGATCGCCGGCCAGTTGAACGCCTTGACCAGCGGCTTGGGCAGCGCGAGGCCGGAGGTCTCGATGACGATGTGCTCGGGCGCGTTCGGCCGCGCCAGCAGCATTTCGAGCGCCGGCACGAAATCGTCCGCCACCGTGCAGCAGATGCAGCCATTGGCGAGCTCGACGATGGCGTCCTCGGGGCAGCTGTCGATGCCGCAGGACCTGAGGATGTCGCCGTCGACGCCGACATCGCCGAACTCGTTGACGATCAGCGCCAGGCGGCGGCCGCCGGCCGTCGCCAGCAGGTTGCGGATCAGGGTGGTCTTGCCGGCCCCGAGGAAGCCGGTGACGATGGTGCAGGGCACCTTGCTGTTGCTGGCGAGGCTCATTCGGCGGCTTCCTTGTGATCGAGGAGAGGCGGTATGCGCGCGATCATGCCGCGCTTGAACGGTTCGGGACGGCCGCGCCAGGGCATCAGCCCGTCGGTGGAACCGGCGAGCAGCGCCGCGGCGGCGAGGACCTCCGTGCCGCTTTCGGCGACGAGATCGCCGAAGACATAGGTCCAGCAGCCCGGCGCCGAGACGGCGACGGTGCAGGAGCGGCGGCAATTGCCGAGGCACTCGACCGGCCGCAGGGCCATGCCGGCCGGCAGCGCGTCCGCCAGCGCCCGGTGCAGGCGCGCGCCGGGGCGCGGCGCATCGGCATCGTCGTCCGCACGCCGGCAGGTGACGCAGACATGGATCAGCACGTCATGAGGCTCGGCCTGGGATGGATCTGCGCGCATTCGGCCCTTTCGTCCTCCGCCGCGGCGGAACTGGCAGGGCGCAAGCGGTCGTCGGACAGGCCGGCGACCGCCGAAAGCGGAACCGGCATCCCGGAGCGCCCCGCCCGGACCGGCCTTTGCCCCGCACCGATCCTGCGGGCGGGCAAAACGAAGGAGGAGCAGGCCGCCTGCATCGAGGCGGCCGGTTCCCGTGGACGGCAGGTCTCCTGGCTCGCGGTTCATCGCGTTCCGCCGCCTTCCCGGTTTCCCAGTGGCCCAGTGGCGGAGCGCTCGCCGCTTACAGTTGCGGGGGCAGCCGCGGCATGGGGGCCGAAGCCCCGCACCGCATTCCCTTTGATCTCTCGACGAGAGACCGTCCGAAGCCGACTAAAGGACCTTGCTTGAAAGCTTGTCAATCGGCCCCTCCACGAAAACAGCCGACAAGGGGCGGCGAGCGGGGAGGCCTGTCCGAAGAACCTTCGCCGAACGAGCGGCCGCCCCTGACCGACGCGGCGCTTGCCTTCCCGGCGCGCAGCCTGCAAGTACGGAGCATGATCGCTCCTCGCCTCACCTTCGTGCTCGGCGGCGCGCGTTCCGGCAAGAGCCGGTACGCCGAGGAACTCGTCGCGGCCGAGCCTGCGCCGTGGTGCTATATCGCCACCGCCCAGGCCTTCGACGACGAGATGCGGGCCCGCATCGCCGAGCATCGCTCCCGCCGCGATGCGCGCTGGCAGACCAGCGAAGCCCCGCTCGGCCTGCCCGGCGCGCTGGCGGCGGCGGCGGGTCCGGTCCTCGTCGACTGCCTGACGCTCTGGCTCACCAACCTGATGCTGGGCGAGCATCCCCTGGCACCGGCCTTCGACCGGCTGGAGGCCGCGATCGCCGCCGCGTCCGGGCCGGTCGTCATGGTGTCGAACGAGGTCGGCCTGTCGATCGTGCCCGACAATGCCCTCGCCCGCGCCTTCCGCGACGATCAGGGCCGGCTCAACCAGCGCGTCGCCCGGCTGGCGGATCGGGTGATCTTCATGGTGGCAGGCTTGCCGATGGTGGTGAAATGACGGACGAAGCGGCGCGCCACAAGGCGAAGATGGAAAAGCGCAAGGCGGTGCAGGACGCCGAGGTCGCCTCCAAGACCATCGAGAAGGGCCTGCTGATCGTCAATACGGGCCCCGGCAAGGGCAAGTCGACCGCCGCCTTCGGACTGATCATGCGCGCGCTCGGCCATGGCTGGCGGGTGGGCGTGGTGCAGTTCATCAAGGGTGCGTGGTCGACAGGCGAGCGCGCGGCGCTGGAGCGCTTCGCCGACCTCGTGACCTGGAAGAGTATGGGCGAGGGCTTCACCTGGGAAACGCAGGACCGCGCCCGCGACGTCGCCGCCGCCGAACGGGCCTGGCAGGCGGCGCTCGGGATGATGGCCGATCCCGGCATCCGCCTGCTCGTGCTCGACGAACTCAACATCGCCCTGCGCTACGACTATCTCGACCTCGGCGCCGTCGTCGAGGCCCTGAAGCGGCGCCGGCCGGACCTGCATGTCGTCGTCACCGGCCGCAACGCCAAGCCGGAGATGATCGAGGCCGCCGACCTCGTCACCGAGATGACGCTGGTCAAGCACCACTTCGCCGCCGGCGTGAAGGCGCAGGAAGGCATCGAATTCTAAGCGGAATCCTGCTTAGGGGCGGGCCGCTGCAGGGTCCTTTCCCCTGTGGAAATGGGAGCTTTACCCAATCGACCCAAGCCTTCCGGCGGTCCTTTCTTAGCGGCGGCATTGCAACCGACGGTATGTCCATGCCACTAATATCTCACGATCGTAGAGGGGCAGATCGGGGAGCGAGTGGTGACAGGGGCTGGGACGGGGGCGTTCCGCGCCGGCGAGGGTTTGGGGCGATCCTCCGGCAGGACAATCTATTATTTTGATATCGTTGAGGATTATCCCGCCATTGGCGGGGTGGTCGAATTCTCGCGGACGCTTTTCCGCCAGTTGAAGCGGCGCTATGGCGACAGGCTCGTCTCGGCGCGCGCGAGGGCGCCGGCGCTCGGGCTTCCCGGGGCGGAGATGCCCTATCTCCACCGCGAGCGGCTGGTGGCGGAGCGCATCGCCGCGGCCGATCCGGATTCGGTGTTCTTTTTCCCCAACTTCCAGTCACCGGTTCCCGGCCGGGCACGCGCCGGCGGCCCGCGCGTGGTCAATGTGCTGCACGACGTGCAGTTCGCCTATCTGCCCGAGCTGTTCTCGGCCGAGAGGGTCGATGCGCTGTACCGCACCTTCGCGGAAACCCGCGACAATGCGGATGAGGTGGTCTTCATCAGCGAGGCGGCGCGCCGGCAGTTCCTGGACAAGATCGGCACGCCGCGCCGTCACCGGGTGATCTACAACCCCGTCGACGTCAACCCCGTCGACATGGCGGCTTCGGCCGGGCCGGCCGGCGGCGAACGCGCGCCCTT
Organism: Labrys monachus; assembly: GCF_030814655.1. NCBI lineage: Bacteria > Pseudomonadati > Pseudomonadota > Alphaproteobacteria > Hyphomicrobiales > Xanthobacteraceae > Labrys > Labrys monachus. The sequence continues at coordinate 2,511,302 of NZ_JAUSVK010000001.1, read as the reverse complement.
CCTGCTCGCGCCGATTCATTATCACCCGCACAAGAATTTCGCCGGCCTGCTGTCCTTCTTCGCCGCGCTCGCCGGCCACGATCCCGCTCTGGAGCTGGTGGTCACCGGCCAGGGCGGCGAAAAGTTCGACCGCCATCTCGCCGCGCTGCCGGCGAGCATACGAGGGCGCGTGCGCCATCTCGGCTATGTCGAGCGGCGCCGGCTGGAGCGGCTTCATCGCCGGGCGCGGGCCTTCGTCACCCTGTCGCGCTTCGAGGGGTTCAACCTGTCGGCGGCGGAGGCGGCGAGCCACGGCACGCCCCTCCTGCTTTCCGATCTGCCGGTCCATCGCGAGCTGTTCACAGGGCAGGCCTGCTTCCTCGACCCGGCTTCCCCCTCGATCGCGGCGGCGCTCGACTTCCTGGCGGCACGGAGCGGGCGCGAGAGCCCGCCTTGGCCGCTCGCCGCGACGTGCCAGCCCGAGCAGGTCGCACAGGCCTATGCCGGCGTGATCGACGATCACGCGCTCGGCGCGCCGGGGCGCGGTCCCGCGATCCGGCGACGGCACCCGCGCCCGCAGGGGCTGGCCGCGGCCATGCCCCACCCGGCCGGAATCGGCGCCCTCCGGCGCCATGCGGCACGCCTGCTGGCCGGCACGCTGCTCGCCGGCGTGGCGGCAGGCCTGCTCACCATGGCTTCACCGGCCCATGCGGATGGCGGCGCCGGAGGTGGGCGAGCAACAAAGGTCCCGCCTCCCGTCCGCTTCGTCCCCGGCGCCGCGGGCGGAAGCGGGTATGAGGGCGAGAACGGCCATGACGGGGCCTCGGGCTATTTCGGCGGCGCCGGCGGCGGCGCCGGCGGCGGTGCCGGCGGAACGGGCGGTGTGTGTGGTTCCAGCTGTTCGGGGCAGTTGCCGGGGACCGGCGGTGCCGGCGGCACCGCCGACCATCCCGACGGGCTCGACGGCGGCATGGCGACGAAGAGCGGTATGCAGAGCGGGGGCGCCGCCGGGGGTGGCGGCGGCGGTTATCATGGCAACGGCTTCACCGGCACCTTTACCGGCTCGGATCTCAAGGGCGGCAATGGCGGAAAGGGCGGCGACGGCTACGCCGACGTGACCGGGGCCGCCGGCGGCGGCGGCGCGGGCGGTTACGGCGCCCTGATTGCCGGCACCGGTGCGATGAGCAATGCCGCGACCATCACCGGCGGCAATGGCGGGGCCGGCGGCAACGCCTATGTGAACGCCAATGGCGGCGGCGGCGGCGGCGACGGAGGGGTCGGCGTCTATTTCATCGATCCCGGCGTCGTCTTCACCAATACCGGTTCGATCACCGGCGGCAATGGCGGGGCGGGCGGAACGGCGCCGGCGCTGACGGGCCAGTTCGAAGGCCTGGACCCCAATGGCGCACCTGGCGCCGGCGGTGCGGGCGTGGTCGGCAGCGGCCTCACCGTCATCAATGGCGGCACCATCGCCGGCGGCTGGTCGGGCAACGGCGAGACGCAGGCGAGCGCCCTGCTGTTCCTCGGCGGCGACAATGTCCTCACTTTGCTGGGCACCACATCCGGCCTCGACGGCGCCATCGAACTGCAGAACGGCGCCTCGCTCACCTTCGAGCAGCCGACCGACGTCACCGTCGCCAACGTCGTCACCGGCGACGGCACGCTGGTGAAGACGGGCGCCGGCTCGCTGGACCTGACCGGCGACAGCTCGGCCTTCACCGGCTCGACCACCGTCGCGGCCGGACGCCTGGCGGTGAACGGCGCCCTGGGCGGAACGGTCACGGTGCAGTCGGGGGCAGTGCTCGGCGGGAACGGCACCACCGGCTCGGTCACCGTGGATGCGGGCGGCACGGTGGCGCCGGGCAACTCGATCGGCACGCTGCATGTGAACGGCGACATCACCTTGTCGGCGGGCTCGACCTATGTGGTGGAATTCGCCGGCAACGGGGCGAGCGACCGCATCAGCGCCACCGGCCAGGCGACGCTGAACGGCGCCGATCTGCGCCTGGTCGCTCTCGACCCGCAGCTGAGCTACAAGACCGGGCAGAGCTATGTGATCCTCGACGCGGCGGGCGGCGTGGTCGGGAGCTTCGGCGCGGTGACGACGCCCTCGATCTTCCTCGACGCCACGGTGAGCCAGACCGCGACCGAGGTGAGCGTCGTCGTCTCGGCCGGCGGTCCGGGCGGGGCGTCGCAGGTCTTCACGCCCGTGGCGCAGACGGCGAACCAGAGGGCCGTCGCCGGGGCGCTGGGCTCGTTGCCGCAATCGGGGGCCTCCCTGGGGCTGTACAACGCCTTGCTGTTCCTGACGTCGGCCGACGAGGCGCGCTCGGCCTTCGACCAGCTCGCCGGCGAGGTGCACGCCTCGGCGCAGAGCCTCCTGGTGGAGGAGAGCGCGCTGCTGCGCGGAGCGCTGATCGACCGCCTGCGGACGTTGCAGGGCGGCGTGGCGGCTCCGGCGGCAGCGGAGCATTTCGGGCTGTGGATGCGCGGGTTCGGCAATTGGGGCGACATGGACGGCACCGCCGGCACAGCGGGCCTCACCACCTCCACCGGCGGTTTCCTGGTGGGGGCGGACGCGCCGGTGGCGGATGGCTGGCGGCTCGGCATGGCCGGCGGCTACAGCCGCAGCGACTTCAGCCTGGCCGGCCGCAACGCCTCGGGCGACAGCGACAACTGGCATCTGGGCGTCTATGCCGGCAAGGCGTGGGGGCCGCTGGCGCTGCGGGCGGGCGCCGCCTACACATGGCACGAACTGTCGACGACGCGCTGGGTCGCCTTCACCGGCTATTCCGACGGCCTGTCGGCGAAATATGACGCAAGGACGCTCCAGGCCTTCGGCGAGGCTGCCTACCGGATCGACACCCTCGGCGCGGCTCTCGAGCCCTTCGCCAACCTCGCTTATGTCGGCCTCGACCAGGACGGTTATGCGGAGACGGGCGGAGCCGCCGCCTTGACGGGGCGCTCGTCCAGCATGGATACGGGCTTCTCCACGCTCGGCCTGCGCGTCTCGAAGACGGTGAAGCTGGGCGGGATCGATGCCATGCTCCGCGGCTCGGTCGGCTGGCGCCATGCCTTCGGCGACGTCACGCCGGTGGTGACGCAGGCCTTCGGCGGGTCCGACGCCTTCACGGCCGCCGGCGTGCCGATCGCTCGGGATGCGGCGGTGCTGGAAGCGGGCCTCGACATCGTGGTCGGCGACCAGACGACGCTCGGCGTCGCCTATAGCGGGCAGTTCGGCGGCGGCGTCACCCAGAACGGCTTCAACGCGACGTTCCGAACCAAATTCTAGCGTTTTTCAAGGAAAGCCGGACGACTCCGGCCGAGACATTCGCCGGCCAGGACATTCGCCAAAACGACGAATTGCAACGAGGGGCACCCGGCCGCACCGGCCGGGGCATGCCCTTGCGGATGCGACCATGCGCGCCGCACCCGTGCACCCCGCCTTGCCCGAGCGCAAGCGCGCCGCGGATAATGTCAACCGCGTTCAATTATTGTAATAGAGCAATTGTTCATCTCCGAACGGTCTGGCGCGGACCGGTCCGCGCCGGCTCGCGCCGGTCCGAAGCAGCCGAATTCGGCGCTATGCCGCCCCGCAATTGGGTGCATCAAGCTATATAACGGCTAAAAAACTGCGCTTGCCGAGGCGGCGCAACAATCTCCTCCGCATCCGCTTGCTCATCCCCCTCCCGCCGCAGGCCGCACTTTCACGTTGACGAACTATCCCCCTCGTGCGACTAAATATTCAACGGCTGAATAATTGCTCGAAAACGAGCCGGAAACGCAGCCTGCCGTCGCCGCCCCGCTCGCGACGGATCACAGCGCAGGCCACTGCGCCTCAAGGAGGAAACCATGACGATCAGGGCACTTCGCCTCGCCGCAGCGGCCGGCGCCGCCATCATCGCGCTGGCCGCGGCCGGGAACGCGGCGGACGCCGCCGGCGGCAAGAAAATCGGCATCGCCGCGCGCGAGATCACCAACGACTACAATCGCGGCATCATCGAGGGCGCCCGCAAGGTGCTGGAAGCGGCCGGCGACACGGTCGTGGTGGCCGATGGCCAGGCCGATCCGCGCAAGCACAACGACAACATCGAGAATCTCGTCAACGCGCATGTCGACGGCATCATCATCCAGCTCGGCGACGCCCAGCAGCTCGCGCCGGTGGTCGCCAAGGCGACTGCCGCGGGCATTCCCGTGGTCACCACCTCGGTCGGCGCCAAGACGGAAGGCGCCCTGACCGATGTCGGCGGCGACGAGGCGCTGATGGGCACGCTGATGAGCCGCGCCTTGCTCTCCAGCATCAACTACCAGGGCGATGTCTATGTCGTGTGGGTGCCTGGCGCGCCGCTGCTGGAGACCCGCAAGCGCATCCTCGAAGCGATGGTGAAGGACTATCCCAAGGTCAAGCTGCACGAGGTGCCGACCGAGCACAGCCCGGCCAAGGTACAGTCGCAGATCGAGGACATCCTCACCGCCAATCCCGATCCCGGCAGCGTCGCCGCCGTGTGGGGCGCCTATGACCTGCTGACCTCCGGCGCCGTGCAGGCGATCCGCCAGGCCGGCCGCAACGAGATCAAGGTCGCCTCGATCGACGGCGACCGCGTCGGCTTCCAGATGCTGCTCGAGGACGGCAGCCCCTTCGTCGCCACCGTGGCGCAGGACGTGCCCCATATCGGCGAGCTCGCCGGGCAGACCATGCTGCAGGCCCTCGACGGCAAGAAGGAATTTCCGAGCTCGATGTTCACCGACGCCTATGTGGTGACCCATTCGAACGGAGTGGCCGCCGCCGAGAAGCGCTGGGGCAAGGATGTCTGGAAGGACATCCAGATCGATCCCAAGGACGTGACGGCGCGCTGGCCGCAGGACGGCTCGATCCTCGTCGTCCACCCGACGCTGCCCTGAGCCGCGGCGCTTGCGAAACGGGACCCGGATCGCAGGCGCCCCTTCCATATGCGCTAACTTTAGATTGTTAAACGTAACGTTTGGGCCTTCCCTCCCCCTTGCGGGGAGGGAATAGAAGGGTGGGGGTCGGGACAACAATCTCATTGGTCGAGACCATGTCTCGCCCCCCATCCCTTACCCTTCCCCGCAAGGGGGAAGGGAGACCCGAGCGTTGCACTCGTCTAAGTTATGTTAGCGCCTATGGGCGCCCCTTCCCTTCCGCGCGTTCCGGCGGACATTTTCCCCGGATCGCGCCGGTGACGGCGTCCAGTGCCGGACGCCGTCACGCCGGTTCACCCCGAGGAGCCTGACGCCATGGCGATGACGCAGATCGACCGCGATGTCGCGGGCGCCGCCCCGCCCCCCGCCCCGCCCGTGCTCGAATGCCGCAACATCCGCAAGGTCTTCCCGGGCGTGGTGGCGCTGGACGGCGTCGATGTCGCGATCACGCGCGGCGAGATCCACGCCTTCGTCGGCCAGAACGGCGCCGGCAAGTCCACCCTGGTCAAGGTGCTGACCGGCGTCTATCCGGCGAGCGAGGGCGAGATCCTCGTCGACGGCGTCGCCACGCGGATCGCCAGTCCCGTCGACGCCGAGGCGGCCGGCATCGTCATCGTGCATCAGGATCAGCAACTGGTCGGCCAGTTCGACATCACCCGCAACATCTTCCTCGGCCGCGAGATGTCGCGCGCCGGCCTGCTCGATTTTGCCGCCATGGGGCGCGAGGCCGAGGACCTGCTCCGGCGGGTCGGAGCGGGCTTTCCGGCGACGACGCTGGTCCGCGACCTCAGCGTGGCGCAGCGCGAGCTCGTCGCCATCGCCGCCGCCCTGGCGCGCCGGCCGCGCGTGCTCATCCTCGACGAGCCGACGGCCTCGCTCAGCAATTCGGAAGCCGACCATCTCTTCGGCATCATCCGCGGCCTGCGCGAGTCCGGCGTCACCATCATCTACATCTCGCATTATCTCGACGAGGTCTTCGATCTCGTCGACCGCATCACCGTGCTGCGCGACGGCAGGCTGGTCTCGACCAGCCCGGTCGGCAAGACCTCGCGCCAGCGGATCATCGACGAGATCGTCGGCCGCTCGCTCAGCCAGCTCTATCCCAAGGAGGCGGTGCCGCTCGGCGCCCCGCTCCTGGAGGTCAGGGGCCTGTCGCAAGGCAAGGCGCTGCGCGACGTCTCGCTGTCGATCCGCGGCGGCGAGATCTTCGGCATCGCCGGGCTGATGGGCGCCGGCCGCACCGAACTCGCCATGGCACTGGTCGGCGCGCTGCCGCGCAGCGGCGGCGACGTCATGCTGCAGGGCAAGCCGTCGCGGCCGCGTTCGCCGCGCGAGGCCAAGAATGCCGGCTTCGCCCTCATCCCCGAGGATCGCCGGCACGAGGGCCTGGTGACCGACCTCTCGGTGCGCGAAAACCTGTCGCTGCCGAATATCGGCCGCTTCGCCACCTTCGGCCTCCTCGATCTCGCCCGGGAAAAGGCCTCGGCTCTCGATCTCGTCGACCGGCTGAAGATCGCGACGCCGAGCATCCGCCAGATCACCCGCAACCTTTCGGGCGGCAACCAGCAGAAGATCGTCATCGGGCGCTGGCTCACGGGCAACGCCAAGGTCTTCATCTTCGACGAACCGACGACGGGCGTCGATGTCGGCTCCAAGGTCGAGATCTACCGGCAGATGACCGAGGTCGCCCGCCAGGGCGCAGCCGTGATCTTCATCTCCTCCGACTTCGAGGAACTGGTCGGCATGTGCGACCGCGTCGCGGTGATGCGCAAGGGCGAGATCGTCTCGACGCACGAGGCCGCCGGCCTCGACGTGCCCGGCCTGATGTATCTGGCGACCGAGAGCGGCGGCCCCGCCGAGGCGCCGGGAGCGGGGACGGCCGCCGGCTCGCCGCGCGGCGCGGGCGCCTTCCTGACGCGCTGGGGCACCATCGCCGGCATGGCGATCGTCCTCGCGGCGATCGGGGCGGTGACGCCGGATTTCCTCGCGCCGGCCAATCTCCTCGACGTGCTCAAGCAGGGCAGCCTCCTCGCCTTCATCGCGCTGGGGCTGACGGCGGTGCTCGTCGCTGGCGGCTTCGACATGTCGGCCGGCGCGGTGAGCCAGCTCGCCGCCAATCTCGCGGCCGGCACGGTGGCGGCCGGCTTCGGCTCCGCCGCGGCGCTCGCCATCGGTGCCGGGGCGGGCCTCGCCGCCGGCCTGTGCAACGCCGTGTTCGTGCTGGTGTTGCGCATGCCGCCCTTCGTCGCGACGCTCGGCTCGATGTTCGTCGCGATGGGCCTGTCGCTGCTCTACAATGGCGGCCAGGCGCTGACCCTCTACGACCAGCCGGCCTTCTTCTTCATCGGCCAGGGCTATCTCGGGCCGGTTCCCTTCATCGCCGTCATCCTGGCGGTCACGCTTCTCATCCTGCACATCCTCTTCAAGCACACGCCGGCGGGCCTGCGCATGTATGCGGTGGGCGAAAACCTCGCCGCCGCCGAACTCAGGGGCATCGACCGCCGCCGCGCCGTGGTCGCCTCCTTCGCCATCGGCGGCATCGTGCTGGGCCTGTCCGGCGTCGTGCTCGCCTCCTACAGCTACGGCGCCTCGGCGCTCGCTACCGGCCTCGACTTCCTGATCAGCGCCCTCGCCGCGGCCTTCCTCGGCACCAGCCTGTCGCGCACCGGCGAGCTCGACATGATCGGCACCACCATCGCGGCGATCTTCCTCGCGGCGCTGGCCAACGGCCTCGTGCTGATGGGCGTCTCCAACCTCGCTCTGCCCGGCATCCAGGGCAGCGTCCTCATCCTGTCGATCCTGCTTGGCGTCATCCACAAGCGCGGCATCGGCCAGGTCACCATCTTCTAGCGAAAATTGCGATTTCATCGCAACTTCTCTCTAACCTTTTGTTTTAACGCATTTTCTTAATCGAAAAGTCTGTCAGCTTTTCCGGAAAATGCCGTTGGGGGAGCCGTCGCCGTGACGAATATCGAAGCCACTGCCCCGTCCGGCCGGGCGACGAGCGCCGCCATCGAGTTCCTGCGCAATTACGGCGCCCTCATCGGCATGGTCGCCGTCTTCCTCCTGATCGGCTTCATGAAGCCGAGCTTCCTGCACGCCGCCAATATCAGCAATGTGCTGCGCCAGAGCACCATCCTCGTCATCATCTCGCTCGGGCTGACCGTGGTGATGGTGATGCGAGGCGTCGACCTCAGCATCGCCCAGATCACCGACGCCGCCGCCATCATGGCGGCCGGCCTCCTGATCCATGGCGAACCGGCCTGGGTCGCGTTCCTGGCGCCGGTGGCGCTCGGCGCGGTGCTCGGCGGCATCAACGGCGTGCTGATGGCCTATCTCGGCATCCCCGCCATCATCGGCTCGCTCGGCATGATGTTCGTGATCCGCAGCGGCGAGCTGATCTATACCCACGGCTCCGAGCCGCAGATCCTCTTCACCCTGCCCAAAGCGGTGACGGAGGGCTTCCTCTTCCTCGGCAAGCAGACGATCGGCCCGGTGCCCGCTCTGGTCATCCTCGCGGCCGCGATGGCCCTGCTCGCCTATGCGCTGATGGCGCTGACCCCGTTCGGCCGGCAGGCCAAGGCCGTCGGCAGCAATGTCCGCGCCGCCTATCTCGCCGGCATCGACATCCGCCTCGTCTTCGGCGCCGGCTTCGTGGTCAGCGGCCTGATGGCGGCGGTGGCGGGCGTCGCCATGGCCTCGCGCACCGGCATCGCCGTGCCGCGCGGTGCCGAACCCTATCTGCTCGACGCCTTCGCGGCGGCCTATCTCGGCACGCTCGCCTCGCGCACCGGCGCGATGACCATTCCGGGCACGCTCATCGGCGCGCTGTTCGTCGCCTTCCTCGGCAACGGCCTGACGATGCTCGGCTTCAGCGCGCCCTATCGCTACGCCTTCAACGGCGGCTTCATCCTGCTCGCGATGGCGGTCGGCGCCCTCAGGCGGATGAAATGACCGACACGGCAACCCATTTCGAGAGGAGACCGGCATGAGCATCGTCATCGACGCCCACAACCACATCGGCACCCGCCACGGTGCGACCCAGACCGGCGCGGACCTCGTCGCCAAGATGGACAGCACCGGCGTCGCCAAGGCGGTGATCTTTCCCTTCACCGAAGGCAATTTCACCAATGACGCGGTCAAGACGGCCTATGACCAGTTCCCGGAGCGTCTGATCCCCTATTGCGCCGTCAATCCCTGGCAGCCCGACGCCGCCGCCGAAGTGCGGCGCTGCGTGCGCGACTGGGGCTTCAAGGGCCTGAAGCTGCATCCCACGCTCAACGGCTATCACCTCGCCGATCCCGGCCTCGTCAACCCGCTGTTCGAGGAAGCCGGCGACCTCGGCATTCCCATCATCGTCCATGGCGCCAGCGACCTCTACAACGCACCGCCCGAATTCGCCGAGATGGCGCGGCGCTTCCCGAAGGTGAAGCTGCTGATGGCGCATATGGGCTTCTTCTGGGCGGTCGACCAGGCGATCGCCTATGCCAAGGAGTTGCCCAACCTCTATCTGGAGACCTCGCGCGCGCCGATCTTCGAGATCACCACCGCCGTGCGCGAGCTCGGCCCCGGCAAGGTGATCTGGGGCACCGATTCGCCCTTCGTCGACTATGAATGGGAGTTCAGGAAGATGGAGCGCTGCTCGGCCGACAAGGCTGTCTACGACCTCGTGGTCGGCGGCACCATGGCGGAAATCCTGCACATTGCGGGATGAGGCCGAAGAGGCGGTTGAGGACTGGGCGCGATCTTCCTTCTCGGAAGCGGAAAAAGGTGGCGCGAAGCGCCGGATGTGGGTCTGACATTCGACAATTCAGGAGAGAATTCGTCGAGCTCTTCTCGTTCGGGTCCAGACCCTCATCCGCCTGCCGGCCCCTTCTCCCGAACGGGAGAAGGGGGCTGATCCGCCTTCCCCGGCGCCCCTGGACGACCACCTCCGCAATACCAAGACGATCCGTGCCCCTTCGACGCCAGCGGCGCCTATAACTGAACGGCTCATGAAAACATCTCGGAACGACGACGCGAAAGAACTGAACGACCGGCCGGATGTCTCGCCGAGCGACCGCAAGCTCGAACTGGCGGCGCGCGCGGCCTGGCTCTACCACGCCAAGGGCCGCCGGCAGGACCAGATCGCGCTGGAGCTCAACATCTCCCGGCAGATCGTGCAGCGGCTGATCGCGCTCGCCGCCAGCGAGAAACTGATCCGCTTCCAATTGATCCATCCGCTGTCCGAATGCATCGAGCTGGCGGAGCGGCTCCGGCAACGCTTCGAGCTGATCTATTGCGATGTCGCGCCCGCCGAGAAGGACCGGGAAGAGGACATCTCCACCGTCGCCACCGCCGCCGCCTTCTATCTGGAGAACCTCCTGCAGCAGAAGGCGCCGATCACCATCGGCGTCGGCAACGGCGCGGCGATGCGCGAGACCACCCTGCGCATCCCGCCCCTGAACCGGCCGCAGCATAAATTCGTGTCCTTGATGGGCAATCTCACCCGCCACGGCCGCGCGAGCCATTACGATGTGGTCATGCGGCTGTCGGAGCGCGTCGGGGCGCAATGCTATCCGCTGCCGATGCCGGTGGTGACGAACACCGTGGCGGAGCGCGAAGTCCTGCAGGCGCAGCTCGCCTACCAGTCCTTCCTGTCGCTCGTCGAGGAGGCGAGCGTGCTGATGATGGGCATCGGCTATATGGGCTGGCAGGCGCCGCTCCATCTCGACGGCTTCATCACCGATGTCGAGCTCGGCCAGGCCATGGAGGCCGGCGCGATCGGCGAACTGCTCGGCCACGGCATCGACGCCTCCGGCAGGCTCGTCTCCGGCGGCTATCACGACCGGCTGACCTCCTTCCTGCTGCAGGCGGGAGCCAGGCGCCCGACCATGATCGTGCAGTCCGGCACCATCCGCGTGCCGGCCATCCGCGCCGCCCTCGACGGGCGCCTCGCCAACAGCCTGATCACCGACGAGAACACCGCGCGGCGCCTGCTGGAGGAATGAGCCGATCCCGGGTGCGCGGGCGTCCCGCCCGCTCTTGCCTCCTGCAAGCGCGACGTTTCAAGGGCGGACGAGACGTCCGCGCACCCGGGGGATAAGATCCGACGGATCGATTCTTTACGGACGGACGGGTATCCTCGCATGAGGCAGCCTCGTCCTTCGCAATCGTCCACGGTGGCAGACATGACCAGAATTACCGGCCTTCGCATTTTCGACCTGCGTTTCCCGACCTCGCAATCGCTCGACGGCTCGGATGCGATGAATCCCGATCCGGATTATTCGGCCGCCTATGTCATCCTCGACACCGACCGGCCCGGCCTGTCGGGCCACGGCCTCACCTTCACCATCGGCCGCGGCAACGAGGTCTGCTGCGCGGCGATCCGCGCGCTCGACCATCTGGTGATCGGCCTCGACCTCGACTGGATCAAGCAGGATCCCGGCCGGTTCTGGCGCCACGTCACCGGCGACAGCCAGCTGCGCTGGATCGGCCCGGACAAGGGGGCCATCCATCTCGCCACCGGCGCCGTCGTCAACGCCGTGTGGGACCTGTGGGCCAAGGAGGCGGGAAAGCCGGTCTGGCAGCTCGTCGCCGAGATGAACCCGGAGGAACTCGTCGGCATCATCGACTTCCGCTACCTCACCGACGCCCTGACGCCGGACGACGCCCTCGCGATCTTCCGCCGCGCCGAGCCGGGCAAGGCCGAACGCATGCGGCTTCTGCGCGAAGAGGGCTATCCCTGCTACACCACCTCGGCCGGCTGGCTCGGCTACAGCGACGAGAAGCTGCGACGGCTCTGCCAGGAGGCGGTCGACAACGGCTTCGACCACATCAAGATGAAGGTCGGCCGCGATCTCGACGACGATATCCGCCGCCTGAAGACGGCGCGCGAGGTCATCGGTCCGGACCGCTACCTGATGATCGACGCCAATCAGGTGTGGGAAACCGACCAGGCGATCGAATGGGTGAAGGAGCTCGCCTTCGCCAAGCCCTATTTCATCGAGGAGCCGACCAGCCCCGACGATATCGAGGGCCATCGCCGCATCCGCGAGGGTGTCGCCCCGGTCAAGGTCGCTACCGGCGAGATGTGCCAGAACCGCATCCTGTTCAAGCAGTTCATCACCCGGGACGCGATCGATATAGTGCAGATCGACGCCTGCCGCATCGGCGGGCTCAACGAGGTGCTCGCCGTGCTGCTGATGGCGGCCAAATATGGCAAGCCGGTCTGGCCGCATGCCGGCGGGGTGGGCTTGTGCGAATATGTCCAGCACCTCTCGATGATCGACTATCTCGTCGTCTCCGGCGAGAAGGAGGGGCGCGTCATCGAATATGTCGACCACCTGCACGAGCATTTCGTCGACCCCTGCCTGATCGAGAACGCCGCCTACATGCCGCCGACCCGGCCGGGATTCTCGATCGAGATGAAGGAAGAATCGATCCGGCGCTATACGTTCGCGGGGTAGGATCCGGGGAGCGCGGACATCTCCGTCCGCCGCCGCCCCTGCCGGCAGGGCGATCGCCTATGGATGCCGCGTCATCCCGGACGCGATGCGGCACGCAGTGACGCTTCGCAGATCCGGGACCGCCGGCCGATGAAGGCGCTTCTTATCGTCTCGCGATCCCGCCTCTGCATCGCACCACTGCGTGGCGCAATGCGCGCGGGATGACACACAGACAGATGCGACTGCTCTTCCGCCAGGAGCGGAGCGGTTTCGGCCTGCGGGCACGCATGAGCGGACAGGGATGTCCGCGCTCGCCGCCCCCTATGCCAGGGCGAGATCGCGGTCCCAGGGCGGCCTGGGGCCGAAACGCTCCGCAAGATGGTCGATGAAGGCGCGGACCTTGGCCGGCGGATTGCGGCCCGGCGGCTGCACGGCATGGATGGCGAGGCTGGTGCGCTGCGGCTGGTCGAGCGGCACGATGACGAGCCGGCCGGCGCGGATGTCGTCTCCGACGATGAAGGTCGGCTGATTGATCAGCCCGAGGCCGGCCAGCGCGGCCAGGCGCAACGCCTCGCCATTGCTGGCGCGCAGGCGACCGGAGACGGCGACGCCGATCTCGCCGTCGCGGCCGAAGCTCCAGCGCTCGGCGGATGCGGGAACCGGCAGCGTGTAGCCGAGGCAGTCATGGGCGGCGAGGTCCGCCAGCGTCCTCGGCGTTCCCCGGCGTTCCAGATAGGCTGGCGCGGCGCACAGCACCATGTTGCACGGCGCGAGGCGCCGGGCGAGCAGGCTCGATTCGGCCAGGACCGCGATGCGGACCGCCACGTCCCAGCCCTCGTCGATGAGGTCGACGACGCGGTCGTTGAAGCCGATATCGACGGTGATGGCCGGGTGCTGCTGCAGGAAACCCGCCAGGAGCGGGGCGATCTCCCTCGTTCCGAACACGACCGGCACCGCCACGCGCAGCACGCCGCGCGGCTCGATGCGCTCGTCCGCCGTGGCCCGCTCCGCCTCCTCGATCTCGGCGAGGATGCGCTCACAGAATTCGAGGTGCCGGCGACCGGCGTCGGTCAGGGTCAAATGCCGGGTCGAGCGGTGGAAAAGCCGCACCCCGAGCCTGTCTTCCAGGGCCTGGACGTGGCGGGTGACCATGGTCTGCGACAAGGAAAGAGCCCGGCCTGCCGCCGAGAAGCTGCCGAGCGCCGCCACCCGGACAAAGACCTGCATTCCCGTCAAGCGATCGAGCACGGCATCATCTCACACTCCGCCGATGAGATGATATTCCATTGCGCCATATTATCCAGTCGAACGGCAGAGGTTATATCTCGCTCAGCAAACAGGAGCCTTCCATGTCCGTCCCATCCTTCGAACCCCTGCGTACGCCGGCCAATCCGATCGCCGCCGGCACCCGCATCGGTCACATCCATCTCAAGGTCGCCGACCTCGACCGCGCGCTCGCCTTCTATGTCGACGTCCTCGGCTTCAGCCTGATGGCGCGCTATGGCACGCAGGCCGCCTTCATCGCCGCCGGCGGCTACCATCATCACATCGGGCTCAACACCTGGGAGAGCCGTGGAGGCTCGCCGCCGGCCCCCGGCACCACGGGCCTGTTCCACACCGCCATCCTCTATCCGACCCGCGCCGCACTGGCGGACGCTCTCCGCCGGCTCATCGCCGCGGGCATCCCGCTCGACGGGGCGAGCGACCACGGCGTCAGCGAGGCGCTCTATCTGCACGATCCCGACCATAACGGCGTCGAGCTCTATTGGGACCGGCCCGAAGCCGAATGGCCGCGCCAGCCCGACGGCAAGCTCGGCATGTACACGCGCCATCTCGACCTCGACGGCCTGCTGAAGGCGGCATAGCCCGGGAGGGTCGATCACCGATCGACCTCTTCCTTTCCCGCAAGCTCCACGTTGCCAGGAAGGGCGATCGGTGATCGCCCCTCCGTTCGCGCCATCTCCCGCAAACCCCGCACCTCGGGGCAGATGTCTGCCCTACTCCGCCGCTTCGGCTTCGGGCGTCTCGTCGGTCTCGATCCGGCCGGAGCGGATGCGGATCATGCGGTCGCAGCGCGCCGCCAGCGCCAGGTCGTGGGTGACGAGCACCAGCGTCGCCCCGCGCTCGCGCTTGAGCCGGAACATCAGCTCGACGATGCCGCGGCCGGTATCCTCGTCGAGATTGCCGGTCGGCTCGTCCGCGATGAGGATGGCCGGCTCGGGTGCGAGCGCCCGCGCCAGCGCCACCCTCTGCTGCTCGCCGCCGGACAATTGCGCGGGATAATGGGCCTGGCGCCCCGCCAGCCCCACCGCCGCCAGTTCCGCCTCGGCCCTGGCGAAGGCATCGCGCCGTCCGGCGAGCTCCAGGGGAACCGCGACATTCTCCAGCGCCGTCATGGTCGGGATGAGGTGGAAGGACTGGAAGACGATGCCGATATGCCGCCCGCGGAAACGGGCGAGCCCGTCTTCGTTCAGGACGCCGAGATCCTGCCCGGCGATGCGGACCATGCCGCTGTCCGGCCTTTCGAGGCCACCGAGCGTCATCAGCAGGGTCGATTTGCCGGAACCGGATGGACCGACCAGGCCGATGGCCTCGCCCTGCCTTATTTTCAGCGTAACGCCCTTGAGAATGTGAACGCGCGCCGCACCGGTGCCGAGGCTGAGATGGACATCGGCCAGATCGATCGCTTCGTTCATGATCATTCCCGTAAAGGCCCAGTCCGCAAAGCGCCACCGCTTTCCGGCCAACAGAAGAGTTCGGAAGGCATGCCCGTCTGCAGCATCCCCGTCTACGCATGGATTGTGGCAATTCGCCGTCGCGCCGCTGCCCTGGCCGCGCTCGCGCTGCTGGCGGCGGCGCTGCAGCCGGCAGCGGCGCGATCCCTCCACATCGTCGCGCTGGGCGACAGCCTCACCGCCGGCCTCGGCCTGCCGGCCGGGGACGCCTATCCGGTGAAGCTCCAGGCCGCCCTCACCGCGCAGGGCCTCGACGTCGCCATCGACAATGCCGGCGTCTCCGGCGACACCGCCGACGACGGCCTCGCGCGGATCGACTGGTCGGTCCCGGACGGCACCGACGCGGTGCTGCTCGAACTCGGCGCCAACGACATGCTGCGCGGCTTCGACCCCGCCCGGACGAGAGCCGCGCTCGACGCCATCCTGTCGCGGCTGAAGGAACGCAGGATCGCGGTCATGCTGCTCGGCATGCGCGCCGCGCCCAATCTCGGCCCCGACTACCAGAAATCCTTCGACACCATCTATCCGGACCTCGCCGTCCGCTACGGCGTCGGACTGTACCCATTCTTCCTCGACGGCGTGGCGGGAAACCAGAAGCTTAACCAGGCGGACGGCATGCACCCCACGGCGCAGGGCGTCGACGTCATCGTGGCAAAGATGGCGCCGGCCGTAGCGGCTTTCGTGAAGGGGATGCCATAGACGGCAGCGCGGACATCCCTGTCCGCATCTTCGCGCCGGTTCGCCGCGGCGATAGCCAGGGCCCTCCCGTCACCTGGAAGGCGTGCGCCCTCCAGAGCGGACAGGGATGTCCCGCTCCCTACACCACCACCCGCACCGGCTTGTCGATCACCTGCAGCACGCGGGCGAGGTCATGCCCGCGCTTGAGGATCATGCCGGTCGGCGCGAGGACGCTGTAGGCGCCCTGGCGCTGGGCCAGGGCCGGGTCCTTGACGATACGGTAGAGCGGCATCTCCGAAGAGCGGCGAAAGATCGAGAAAATCGCCTTGTCGCGCAGGAAATCGATGGCGTAATCGCGCCACTCGCCATAGGCGACCATGCGGCCATAGAGATCGAGGATCTGGCGCAATTCGTGCCGGTCGAATGCGATGGTGGGGGGATCGGGCCGGCGCGGAGCCGGAAAGACCGCTATGTCGGCTCCCTCGCTCCGCGAAACCTGCGATCCCGGCGGATCGGACTCCGTCATGACGCCTCCATGTCAGATAGGGCCTGTCGTCATAACGTCATGATCGCGCCGAACGCCCGGCGGTTCAAGTCACCATTTCGGTCCGCTCCGGATTGCCCTCCGCACCGAAGCGCAGTGGTATCCGCACGAGACCGGCTAGATCCAGTCGACGAGCACCGCGCCGGCCGCCTTCATGGCGCCGATGCCGGCGGCGATCGAGCCGTCGAGGTCGATGCCGCGGCAGGCGCCGAGCACCACCACCGTCTCGAAGCCGAGCCGCCGTGCGTCCTCGGCCGAATAGCGCACGCAGAAATCGGTGGCGAGCCCGACACAGAAGATCCGCGACAGGCCGCATTCCCTGAGATAGCCGGCAAGCCCGGTCGGCGTCCGCCCGTCATTCTCGAAGAAGGCCGAATAGCTGTCGATCGCCGGGCGGAATCCCTTGCGGATGACGAGGCCGGCGCGCGGCAGGGCAAGGCCCGGATGGAATTCCGCGCCCTTCGTCCCCTGGACGCAGTGGTCCGGCCACAAAGTCTGCTCGCCATAGGGCATGGCGACGGTCGAATAGGGCTGGCGGCCCGGATGGCTCGAGGCGAAGGAGGAATGGCCGGCCGGATGCCAGTCCTGCGTCAGCACGCAGCGGTCGAAACTCATGGCGATGCGATTGATGTCCGGCACCACCGAATCGCCGTCCGGCACGGCGAGCGCACCGCCCGGGCAGAAATCATTCTGCACATCGATCACCAGAAGAACGTCCGTCTCGCCCGGCTTCATCGCAAATCCCTTGCTGCTTTGCGCCATCATCGGCGCCGGAGGCGGCAAGATCAACTTGCCTTTGCGTCGAGCCCCCCGGCAATGCTACGCAACGCAGTGGCCGCCCCATCGCGACGCGGGCGGATAAAGGCAGGACCCTATGCGTCCCGATTTCTCTCCCTCCTCCGACAGCGCCGAGCGAACCTATATCCTGCACGGCCAGCGCCTGACGCCCCCCTCGCTGATTCCGGGCCTTCATGTCGTGGCGACGCCGATCGGCAATCTCGGCGACGTCACCTTGCGGGCCTTGGCGACCTTGGCCGCGGCCGACCTGATCGTCTGCGAGGACACTCGCGTCACTGCCCGCCTCACCAACCATTACGGCATCGGCGCCACCCTGCTCGCCTATAACGACCACAATGCGCCCCGCATGCGCCCCCAGATCCTGAACCGCCTGAACAGCGGCCAGGCGGTGGCCCTGGTCTCGGATGCGGGCACGCCGATGGTGTCCGATCCCGGCTTCAAGCTGGTGCGCGAGGCCATCGAGGCCGGCGTGGCGGTGTTCTCGGCCCCCGGCCCGTCCGCGGCGCTGGCGGCGCTCACGCTCGCGGGCCTGCCGACCGACCGCTTCTTCTTCGAGGGCTTCCTGCCGGCCCGGGACGGCGCCCGGGTCAACCGGCTGGCCGAACTCAAGACGATTCCGGCCACGCTGATCTTCTACGAGAGCGGCCCGCGCCTCGCCGACAGCCTCGCCGCCATGGCGACGGCGCTCGGCGACCGCAGCGCCACCGTGGCGCGCGAGCTCACCAAGGCGTTCGAGACCGTCTATCGCGGCACGCTGGTTTCGCTGGCCACCGATTTCGCCCTGGCGGACGAGCCCCGGGGCGAGATCGTGGTGATCGTCGGCCCGCCGGTCGAGGAGCGCGCCAGCGAGCACGACATGGAAGCCTCGCTCGCCGTCGCCCTCGACAGCCTTTCGGTGAAGGATGCGGCGACGACGGTGTCCGCCCGCCTCGGCCTGCCCCGGCGCGATGTCTATGCCCGGGCCGTCGAGATGGCGGCCGAACGGCGCAGCCGGGCGTCGTGAGCGGGCGCGACGCGCGCCGGACCGCCTTCCGCTTCGGCCTCGGCGCCGAGGCCAGGGCGGCATGGCTCCTGCGCCTGAAGGGCTACCGTATCCTCGCCCGCCGCTTCAAGACGCAGGCAGGGGAGATCGACCTCGTCGCCTCGCGGGGCGACACGCTCGTCTTCATCGAGGTCAAGGGCCGTCTCGATGCGGCCTCGGCCTATGAAGCGATCACGCCGGCGCAGCGGCGGCGGATCGCCGCGGCCGCCCGCATCTGGCTGGCGCGCCATCCCGGCCACATGGCCATGACGCAGCGTTTCGACGCCGTCTTCGTCTCGCCGCGCCGCTGGCCCGTCCACAACGCCAACGCCTTCGAGATGGATCTGGGGTAGAGGCATGGCTGCCCCTTGCGTCGCGTCCCGAACCGGTCGGGCGAGACGAAGACATTTCCGACCCGTCTCGACGCCGAGGTTCCCTCTCCCCGCATCGCGGGGAGAGGATAGAGGTGAGGGCAACGCCGCCGCCCGCCCTCGTCGAGCAGGCGATCGCGCCGCCCCTCATCCTACCCTTCTCCCCGTAAGGACGGGGAGAAGGAGTGGCCGGCGTCACGTCTCGAACTGGCCGGGCGAGACGGAGACGTTTCCCGATCCGAGGTCCCCTCTCCCCGCATCGCGGGGAAGAGGGTAGGGCAAGCGCTGCGCCGCTGCTGACGTCACGTCTTCGGCGCTGCGGCCTGCAAATCCGGATGGCAGTTTTGCAAAAAGATCATGGGACGGAAAAATCGCGGCCGCCATAATGGCCGCCCGCCTGGACTCGCCCCGATTTGCCTCCCGTCCGCGCGCTTGCCGAAGGACCCTCTCCCGTGCCCGCCGACCATGCCGCCGACGCCTCTGTTCCCAAGCGGAACAGCAGGGACGGCAATGCCCAGATCATCGCGACCGTCTTCGTCACCTTCGTCGGCTACCTGACCATCGGGCTTCCGCTGGCGGTCCTGCCGACCTATGTCCACGGCACGCTCGGCTACAGCACGGTGATGGCCGGCTTCGTCATCAGCATCCAATATATCGCGACCGTGCTGACCCGCGCCCAGGTCGGGCGGATCGCCGATACGCGCGGCCCCAAGCGCACGGTGATCTGGGGCCTGATGGCCGGCTTTGCGAGCGGCGTGCTGCTGCTCGCCTCCGCCCTCCTGGAAGGCGTTCCGGCGCTCGGCCTCGGCCTGCTGCTGGCGAGCCGCCTGGCGCTCGGCATCGGTGAAAGCCTGATCGGCACCGGCGCCATCGCCTGGGCCATCGGACGCGTCGGCCCCGAATACACCGCCCGCATCATCGCCTGGAACGGGGTATCCACCTATGGCGCGCTCGCCCTCGGCGCTCCCGCGGGCGTCTACCTGATGGGACTGCTGGGCTTTGCCAGCCTCGGCGTCAGCGTCATGCTGCTCGCCGCGCTCGGCCTCGCCATCGCGCTGCCCAAGCCGGCGACCGCCATGGTCGGCGGCGAAGGCCGGCTCGGCGTCGGCCGGGTGCTGTCGCGCGTCCTGCTGCCGGGCATCGCCCTTGCCCTGGCGACCGCCGGCTTCGGCACGATCACCACCTTCATCACGCTGTTCTACGCCAGCCGCGGCTGGGAGGGCGCCGCCTTCGCCCTCAGCGTGTTCGGCGTCGCCTTCATGGCCTGCCGGCTGATCTTCGCCGACACGATCAACCTCTATGGCGGCCTGAAGGTGGCGATCGTCTCGCTGGTCCTGCAGTTCGTCGGGCTGATGGTGGTGTGGAGCGCCGATGCGCCGGCGATGGCGCTGATCGGCGCCGGGCTCGCCGGCTTCGGCTTCAGCCTCGTCTTCCCGGCGATCGGCGTGCAGGCCGTCGCCAGCGTGCCTGCCGCGAACCGGGGATCGGCGCTCGGCCTCTATTCGATGTTCCTCGACGTGTCGCTCGGCATCACCGGGCCGGCGGCCGGCCTGATCGCCAGCTGCTTCACCTCGGCCACGCCCTTCCTGTTCGGCGGCATCGCCACCGTCGGCAGCCTGGCGATCACCCTCCTCCTCGCGGCGAAGGGCCGCTCGCGGCAGAGCGCGTGAAGCATCGGCGGCGTTCTCCTCGACCTTTTCTTTACCGGCGAAAGGTGCGGATGGAGGGGCGACCACCGATCGCCCGTCTTGGAACCGTCGCGTCTGCCGGAAAGGAAGAGGTCGATCGGTGATCGACCCTCCGCCTCAATTGCCCAGCACCCGGTGAAGCCAGTCGCCGATGCCCGGCCGGTCCGGCGGCGGGCCGCCGTCATAAGACGGGTCCATCGCCACGGGCTGGTCGTCCGGCGCACCGTCGATCTGCGGCTGCTGGGCGTCGACGGCCGGGTCGACCGGCGCCTCCTGATGCACCCAGGGCGCGCCCGGCAGCGGCCGCGGCGCAAGGCCCTTGTGGGCCGTCTTCATGAAGGTGTTCCAGATCTGCGCCGGCATGGCGCCGCCGGTGATTCGCTTGGTCGACGAACCGTCGTCGTTGCCGACCCAGACCGACGTCACCATGTGGCTGGTGAAGCCGATGAACCAGGCATCGCGGAAGTTCTGGCTGGTGCCGCTCTTGCCGGCGGCCTGCCAGCCCGAGAGCGCCCATTTGCGGGCGGTGCCGACGGTGAGCGTCTCGCTCATCATGGAGTTCATCATGCCGACCTTGTCGTCGGAGATGACGGTCTGGCCCATTGGCGGCCCGCGCTGGAACAGGACCTTGCCTTTCACCGTGCGGATACGCTTGACGACATAGGGGATGACGAGATGCCCGCCATTGGCGAAGGTGGCATAGGCGGAGGTGATCTCGAGCGGCGTCACTTCCGAGGTGCCGAGCGCGATCGACGGGTTCGGCTCGAGATTGGATGAAATGCCGAGGCGATGGGCGACGTCGACCACCGTCTTCGCCCCCACTTCGGCGCACAGGCGCACGGCGACGGTGTTGAGGGAGAGGGCGAGCGCCGTCGTCAGCGAGACCGGCCCGCGATATTCCTTGGAGAAGTCGGCCGGGTTCCAGCCGGCGAGGCTCACCGGCGCGTCGTCGCGCACCGTATCGGGCGTCGCCCCGGCTTCCAGCGCGGCGAGATAGACGAAGGGCTTGAAGGTCGATCCCGGCTGGCGATGGGCCATGATGACGCGATTGAACTGGCTGTCGGCGTAGGAACGCCCGCCGACCATCGCCCGCACCGCTCCGTCGGGGTCCATGGCGACGAGGGCGCCCTGCGAGACGTGGAGCTTCGCGCCCGATTTGTCGAGCGCCTGCCGCAGGGATTGCTCGCCCAGCGACTGCAGCTTCGAATCGATCGTCGTGTCGACGATGACGTCGGTATCGAGCGGGCCGGTGAAGTCGTCGAGGAGGCCCATGATCCAGTCGGCCGGATAGTTGCCGGACGATTCGCTGGCGAATTTGGAGACCTTCACCGGCGTGGCGAGGGCCTGCTGCTCCTGCTGCGGCGTGATCACCTTGGTGTCGACCATGGCGTCGAGCACCTCATGGGCGCGGGCCTGCGCGCCCTTCGGATTCTTGTTCGGCGCGAGGGAGGACGGCGCCTTCATCAGCCCGGCCAGGGTCGCGGCCTCGGCGATGCTGAGGCTCTTCGCCGGCTCGTGGAAATAGCGCTGGGCCGCCGCCTCGATGCCATAGGCTCCCGCGCCGAAATAGACGCGGTTGATATACATTTCGAGGATCTGGTCCTTGGTGAACTTGTGTTCGAGCCAGATCGCCAGGATCGCTTCCTGGACCTTGCGTTGCAGGCTGCGTTCCTGGGTCAGGAACACGTTCTTGGCGAGCTGCTGCGTCAGCGTCGAGCCGCCCTGCGTGGCGCGGTGGGTGGTGATGGCGACGAAGGCGGCGCGGGCGAGGCCGATCGGATCGATGCCGAAATGCGAATAGAAGCGCCGGTCCTCGATGGCGACGAAGGCCTGGGGCACGTAGGAAGGCAGGTCCTTGATCGAGACGGCGGCTCCGCCCATATCGCCGCGATTGGCGAGGACGGCACCGTCCGCCGACACGATCTGCACGTTGGGCGGACGCTGCGGCACTTCGAGGTTCTGGATCGGCGGCAGATGCGCGGCATACCAGGCGACGATGCCGCCGACGCCGAGCAATCCCCACATCGCCAGCACGAAGGACCAGTAGACCAGGCGGAACAGGAAGGAGCGCCGCCGACGCGGCCTGCGCCCCCGGCCGCCGCCGGACGAGCCGCCGCGCGATCCCGACGTCCTGGCATCGCCGCCGAAGAAGCCCTTGCCGCTCTTCTGGCGCACGGTCTTCGGGCTCGCCGAGGCGCGACCGCGGGCCTCGATCGGAACAGGCGCCGGCCGGTCCTCCCGCGTCAGGCGCAAGCCGCCGCCATCGGCATCCGTGTCCGCGCCCGGCTCGTCTTTCCTGTCCGGCTCAAAGCGCGGCTCGACCCGTTCAATCATGCGCCGCTGCCCCTGCGCCATTCATTCCGTCCAACCCATGAGAAGCGAATATCCGCGACAATCGACTGTTTTATGCCCACGGCCGTTAAGGGCCCGTTGCCGCTCCAGCTGCAGGCTCCGGCGGCGCCGACGTGCTTTCCACCAGGCGCACGGCGCAAACAAGGCCTTATCGGGCCATTGTGGTGGCTGACGCAATGCGACTTTACGCGCGAACGATGGAAAAACGGTGCAAGCCGCCGCAACGCGCCTCGCTGGACTGTATCGGCGACATCAAACATTCACTTTGCCAATCAAGAACATAATGAATATGCCGCATAGAGTGTCCGGCGGGCGGCTTGCGCAACGCCGCCTTTCGTATAGGCGAGGCCGGGCTGGGGATCGAGCATGAAGATCATTTACAAGATCGCGACGGCGCAACAATGGCGCGCGGCCGAGGAGAAGGGCCGCTTCGACGGGGCGCCGGTCGACATCGAGGACGGCTTCATCCATTTCTCCGATGCGGCCACCGTGCGCGAGACGGCGGCCAGGCATTTCGCCGCGCAGGAAGGCCTCGTCCTCGCCGCCGTCGATGCGGCGAGGCTGGGCGATACCCTCAAATGGGAAGTCTCGCGCGGCGGCGCCCTGTTTCCGCATCTTTATGCTTTCCTGCCGCTCGATGCCGTGCTTTGGACGGTGCCGCTGCCGCTGGACGGCCTCGGCGGCCATCTGTTTCCGACGAACCTTCCATGATCGCAGCTTTCTTCCCGCTGATTCGCCCGCTGCTGTTCCGGATGGACCCGGAACGCGCCCATGAGCGGACACTCATGGCGCTGCGCACGCTGCCGCTCCCACCGATGGCCCCCGATCCGCCGAGGCTGGCGGTCCGCGCCTTCGGCCTCGACTTTCCCAATCCCGTCGGCGTGGCCGCCGGCTTCGACAAGAACGGCGAGGTCGTCGATCCCTTGTTCCGCCTCGGCTTCGGCTTCGTCGAGATCGGCAGCGTCACGCCGCGGCCGCAGGAAGGCAATCCGCGCCCGCGCCTGTTCCGCCTGCCGGCCGACCAGGGCGTGATCAACCGCTTCGGCTTCAACAATGAGGGCCACCAGGCCGTGCTCGCGCGGCTCCGGGCGCGCAAGGCCGGCGGCATCCTCGGCGTCAATGTCGGCGCCAACAAGGACAGCGAGGACAAGGCGGCGGACTATGCCGCCGGCATCGTCGCCTTTGCGCCGGTCGCCTCCTATTTCACCCTCAACATCTCCTCCCCCAACACGCCCGGCCTCAGGGACCTGCAGAAACGCGAAGCGCTCGACAGCCTGCTCGCCCGCGTGGTGGAGACGCGGGACGAGATCGCGCTGAAGGCGCCGCGCCGGCCTCTCCTGCTCAAGATCGCGCCCGACCTCACCGCCTATGAACTCGACGACATCATCGACGTGGCGCTCGGCCGCGGCATCGACGGCATGATCGTCTCCAACACCACGATCGCCCGGCCGGACAGCCTGAAGGACAAGGAGACGGCGCGCGAAGGCGGTGGGCTGTCGGGAGCGCCGCTGTTCGATCTCTCCACCCGCGTCCTGGCGGAAGTCGCCCGGCGGGTGGCCGGCAAGTTCCCCCTCATCGGCGTCGGCGGCATCCATTCGGCGGCGACGGCCAAGGCCAAGCTCGAAGCCGGCGCCACGCTGGTGCAGCTCTATTCGAGCCTGATCTACAAGGGGCCGGGCCTGATCGGGGAGATCAAGCGGGGGCTGTAATCCCGCCGGGACCGCAGGCGCCTCGCCTGCTCTTGGAAACGCTGCATTGCAGCAAGAGTCATACGGTCTCGAAGAGGGGCCATGAAATCCAGTCGGGAATGGCATTCGCGGGGTACCTCCC
Organism: Labrys monachus; assembly: GCF_030814655.1. NCBI lineage: Bacteria > Pseudomonadati > Pseudomonadota > Alphaproteobacteria > Hyphomicrobiales > Xanthobacteraceae > Labrys > Labrys monachus. Next base: position 2,486,938 of record NZ_JAUSVK010000001.1, on the reverse strand, counting down.
CCATTGGGAAGCTGGCGAAGTACCTCAGGCGATTTGCTTTCGCCTCGCCGATTCCCTTCCGCGCGCCGTCGTCGATCGATATCTGGCCGATCTTGCCTCCTGGCCCGAAAGCAAGGCGAAGATCGAGGAGCGAAGGCGCATAGAGGCCGTCCTCGATCAAGGCCATGGCGAGGCCTTTTTGGCGCGGTCTGACATCGGTGCGATCGTCGAGGACGCCATGCTGTTCTTCGACGGCATACGCTACCATCTGCACGCATGGTGCGTGATGCCCAATCATGTCCACGCCTTGGTGACACCCCTGGCGGAACACAGCCTGTCTTCACTGGCGCATGCCTGGAAATCGTTCTCAGCTCACCGGATCAACCAGGCATTGAATCGCGACGGCCAAGTCTGGTTCAAGGAGTATTTCGACCGCAGAATACGCGATGAACGCCATTTTTAGACCGCATGCTTCTATATTGAGCAAAACCCTGTCAAGGCTCGCTTGTGCAGCACGCCGGAACAATGGCGCTTTTCGAGCGCCTCAAACCATCGAACGAAACGATAATTCCCGGGACCGCTGGCGTCTCGCCTGCTTCTGGAAACGCGGCGCTTCCGGAAAGAGCAGGCGAGACGCCTGCGGTCCCGGGAGCATCACGCCGCTTTCGGCGCCGGCTTGAAGCGCTGATAGAAGCGTTCGTCCTTCACGGCCATCGCACGCAGCAGGCCGTTGGGCTCGAATCGCGGCCCATGGGCGGCGGCGAGCCTGTCGCACAGCGCGACGAAGGCCTTCGTGCCCATGCCGTCGATATAGGACAGCGCCCCGCCGGTGAAGGGCGCGAAGCCGAAGCCGAGGATCGAGCCGACATCCGCCTCCCGCATGTCGGTGATGATGCCGTCCTCCACCGTCCGCGCCGCCTCCAGGGCCTGCGTCACCAGGAAACGATGCTTCAAGGTGGGGATGTCGATGGTGTCCGGATCGAGCTTGGCCGGCTGCAGCTCGGCGAGCCCCGGCCACAGACGCTTGGCGCCGACGGCCGGATAATCATAGAAGCCCTTGGCGTTCTTGCGGCCGAGCCGGCCATGCTGGTGGAGCATGGCGTCGAGCAGCCGCTCCTGGGCGGGATCGACGGCGTCCGGACCGAGATCCTTCTTCGCCGCCTGCAGGATCTTCCAGGCGAGGTCGATGGCGATCTCGTCGTTGAGCGAGAGCGGGCCGACCGGCATGCCCGCCGCCCGCGCCACATTCTCGATCATCGCCGGCGGCACGCCCTCGCCCAGCATCAGATGGCCTTCGCGGATATAGTTGAGCACGCAGCGATTGGCGAAGAAGCCGCGGCCGTCATTGACGAGGATCGGCGTCTTACGGATCAGCCTGACGAAGTCGAAGGCGGTGGCGATCGCCCCGTCGCCGGTGTTTGCGCCCTTGATCACCTCGACGAGCAGCATCTTCTCCACCGGCGAGAAGAAATGGATGCCGACGAAGCGCGCCGGATTGTTCGAGGCCGCGGCGAGCGAGCCGATCGGCAGCGTCGAGGTGTTGGACGCGAAGATGGTGTCCGGCCCGATCGCCGCCTCGACCTTGGCGATCACCTCAGCCTTGACGCCGCGGTCCTCGAACACCGCCTCGATGACGAGATCGACGCCGGCGAGCGCGCCATAGTCCGGCGTCGCGGTGATGCGGGCGAGCAAGGCGTCCCGCTCCGCCGTGGTGGCCCGGCCCTTGCGGATCTGCCCGGTGATCAGGCTCTCCGAATGGGCCCTGCCCTTGTCGGCCGCCTCCTGGTCGCGGTCGACGAGCACGACGTCGAGCCCCGCCAGCGCGGCGACATAGGCGATGCCGGCGCCCATGAAGCCGGCGCCGACGACGCCGATGCGCTTCAGGCCGGCCTTGGGCGCGGCCGGCCGGCGGGCGCCCTTGTTGAGGTCCTGCATCGAGACGAACAGGGTGCGGATCATGGCGCCCGCCTCGCGGCTGCGCAGGACATGGGCGAAATAGCGCGATTCCACCCTCAAGGCGGTGTCGAAGGGCAGCTGAAGTCCTTCATAGACGGTCTGCAGCAGGGCGCGCGCCGCCGGATAATTGTCATAGGTCTCGCGGCGGTAGATCGCGTTGGCCGGCGGGAAGACCATCGTGCCGGCCTTGGAATAGACCGGCCCGCCGGGCAGGCGGAAACCGTCGACATCCCAGGGGGCGATCGGCGAGCCGCCGACGCGGATCCAGTCCTTCGCCCTGGCGACCAGTTCGCCGCGGGGCGCGAGGGCATGGATCAGGCCCATCTTCTGCGCCTGCGCCATGCGCAGCTGCTCGCCCTTGAGCAGCATCTGCAGGGCCTGGTCCGGCTTCATCAGGCGCGAGACGCGGATGGTGCCGCCGCCGCCGGGGAACAGGCCGACCTTGATCTCGGGCAGGCCGACGCGGGCCTTGTCGTTGTCGGCGGCGCCGATGCGGTAGTGGCAGGCGAGCGCCAGCTCGAAGGCGCCGCCGACACAGATGCCGTCGATCGCGATGGCGAACGGCTTGCCGCAGGTCTCGAGCCGGCGGAAGAGCTGCGACAAGGCGCGGCTGTCGGCGAAGAAGACCTCCATCGCCTTCTCCTCGCCGATCTCGTGCCGTGCCGCCTCGTAGCGGCGCCCCAGCCCTTCGAGCATGGTGAGATCGGCACCGCCGGAAAAGCTCTCCTTGCCGGAGGCGATGACGCAGCCCTTGATCGCCGTGTCGGCGACGACGTGGTCGACGATGCCGCCGAGTTCCTCCATCGCCGTCGGGGTGAAGACGTTCATCGAACGGTCCGGCATGTCCCAGATCGCGAGGGCGATGCCGTCGGCGTCGACGTCGAAGCGGAAATTGACGAGTTCCATCACACCCTCTCGATGATCGTGGCCGCGCCCATGCCGGCGGCGACGCACAGCGTCACCAGCGCCACCGACTTGCCGGTTCGTTCCAATTCGTCCAGGGCCGTGCCGAGGATCATCGCGCCGGTCGCGCCGAGCGGATGGCCCATGGCGATGGCACCGCCGCAGGGATTGACGCGGGCGGGATCGAGGTCGAAGGCCTGCATGTAGCGCAGCACCACTGAGGAAAAGGCCTCGTTGATCTCGAAAAGGTCGATGTCGGCGGTGTTCATGCCGCATCTGCGCAGGATCAGCTCCGTCACGTCGACCGGCCCGGTCAGCATCAGCGCGGTGTCCGACCCGATCGAGGCGGCCGCCCTGAGCCGGGCGCGCGGCTTGAGGCCGAAGCGGCTGCCGGCTTCGGCGGACCCCACCAGCACCGCCGCGGCGCCGTCGACGATGCCCGAGGAATTGCCGGCATGGTGGACATGCTCGACCTTCTCGACTTCCGGATGCGACTGCACGGCCACCGCGTCGAAGCCGCCCATCTCGCCCATCTCGACGAAGGCCGGCCGGAGGGCGGCGAGCGACTGCATGGTGGTGGAGGGCCGCATATGTTCATCCCGGCCGAGGATGACGAGGCCGTTGACGTCGCGCACCGGGATCACCGAGCCGCCGAAGCGGCCTTCGTCCCAGGCCTGCGCCGTCCTGCGCTGCGATTCGACGGCATAGGCGTCGACGTCGGAACGCGAGAAGCCGTATTTGGTGGCGATGAGGTCCGCGGAGATGCCCTGCGGCATGAACCAGGTCGGCACCGCGCTGGAGGGATCGAAGGCCCAGGCGCCGCCCGAGGCCATCATGCCGATGCGCGACATGCTCTCGACGCCGCCGGCCGCCACCAGGTCCTTCTGGCCGCCGGCGACCTGGCCGGCGGCCAGGTTCACGGCATCGAGGCCGGAGGCGCAGAAGCGGTTGATCTGCACGCCGGGCACCTTCTCGCCGAGCCCGGCATGCAGCGCGGCGATGCGGGCGATATCGCCGCCGGCCTCGCCGATCGGGTCGACGCAGCCGAGGATGACGTCCTCGACCGCGTTCTCGGGCAGTTCGCTGCGCCTGGCGAGCGCGGCGAGCGCCTGGCTCGCCAGCGACAGGCTCGTCACCTCGTGGAGAGCGCCGTCGGCCTTGCCGCGGCCGCGGGGCGTGCGCACCGCATCGTAGATGTAGACATCGGTCATCGGGCGATTCCTCCCTGGGACCGCAGGCTTCCAGCCTGCTTTCCCGCAAAGACAAAGAGCAAGGGCAGGCTGGAAGCCTGCGGTCCCAGGATCAAAACATCTCCATCAGAACATCTCCGCCGGCAGCGCCATCACCCCGCCGGCACCGGCGCTGACGCGCGCCAGGCGCAGGCCGGTCTCCGGCAGCAGGCGTTCGGCGAAGAAGCGCGCGGTGACGAGCTTGGCCCTGGCCAGCGGATCGTCCCCCTTCGCCAGCGCCGCCTTCGCCATGCGCGCCCACATATGGCCGAGCGCCACCAGCCCGAAGAGGTGGAGGTAGTCGGTCGAGGCGGCGCCGGCATTGTCCGGCTTGCCGAGCGCGTTCTGCATCAGCCACATCGTCGCCTGCTGCAGATGTCCGGCCGAGACCTTCAGGGGATCGATATGGGGCTTCAGCGCCTCGTCCGCCGCATGGCGGCCGAGAAAGGCCTGGAGCTCGCCGAGATAGGCCATCATCGCGCGTCCACCGTCCTTGGGCAGCTTGCGGCCGACGAGGTCGAGGGCCTGGATGCCGTTGGCGCCTTCATAGATCAGGGTGATGCGGGCGTCGCGCACGAACTGCTCGACGCCGACCTCGGCGACATAGCCGTGGCCGCCGAACACCTGCTGGCTCTCGATCGCGCCCCTGAGGCCGTTCTCGGTGAGCATCGCCTTGACGATCGGCGTCATCAGGCCGAGGCGGTCGTCCGCGGCCCGTCGGGTGGCCTCGTCCGCGGCGCGGCGGTGGATGTCGGCCTGCAACGCCGTCTCCAGCATGAGGGCGCGGCCGCCCTCGTTGAGCGCCCGCACCGTCATTAGCATGCGGCGGACGTCGGGATGGACGATGATGGGATCGGCCGGCTTGTCCGCCTGCTTGGCGCCGGTGAGCGCGCGGCCCTGCAGGCGCTCTTTGGCATAGGCGGCGGCGTTCTGGTAGGCAGCCTCGCCGACCGCCAGCCCCTGGACGCCGACGGCGAGGCGCGCCTCGTTCATCATCACGAACATGGCGGGCAGGCCCCGGTTCTCCTCGCCGACCAGCCACGCGCTCGCCCCGTCATAGTTCATGACGCATGTGGCGTTGGCGTGGATGCCCATCTTCTCCTCGATCTTGCCGCAGGTGACCGCGTTGCGCGCGCCGATGGTGCCGTCCGCGCCGACCAGGAATTTCGGGCAGACGAACAGCGAAATGCCCTTGGTGCCGGCGGGCGCCCCTTCGATGCGGGCGAGCACCAGATGCACGATATTGTCCGTCAGGTCGTGCTCGCCGGCCGAGATGAAGATCTTCTGGCCGCTGAGGCGATAGGAGCCGTCCGGCTGCTTCGCCGCGCGGGTGCGGATGAGGCCGAGATCCGTGCCGCAATGCGGCTCGGTCAGGTTCATGGTGCCGCTCCACTCGCCCGACACCATCTTCGGTAGGTAGGTCGCCTTCTGCTCGTCCGAACCATGCTCCAGCAAGGCGGCGATGGCGCCCTGCGTCAGGCCGGGATACATGCCGAAGGCGAGGTTGGCGCCGGACGCGAACTCCTGCATCACCGCGTTCAGCACCGCCGGCAGGCCGAGGCCCCCGAACGCGGTCGGCACCGGCAGGCCGATCCACCCGCCGGCGCGATAGGCCTCATAGGCCTCGCGGAACCCCTTGGGGGTCGTCACCGACCCGTCCTCGGCGCGATGGCATCCCTCGCGGTCGCCGCTGGCGTTCAGGGGCTGCAGCACCGCCTCGCAGAGCCTGGCGCCCTCGACGAGGATGGCACGGACGGTATCCGCGGAGACGTCCTCGAAGCCGGGAAGGCCGCTGTAGCGCCCGATCTCCAGCACGTCCTCCAGGAGGAACATGACGTCCGCGACGGGCGCTTTGTAGACGGGCATCGTTCTCTCCTATTTCGGCTGCCGGGCGAGGCGGGCGCGCACGACTTCGCACGCATGGGTGAGCTCGGCACGGGCCTGGTCGAGGTCGCGCCGCTTGCGCTCGAGCTCCGCGAGCTTTTCCTCGAAACGGCCGAGGGCGACGCGCAATTGCGTGGCCTGGCCGTCGCCGAGATCGTAGAGGTCGAGCATGGCCCTGACGTCCTCGAGCGGGAAGCCGACATTGCGGCCCATCAGCACGAGCTTCAGCCGGGCCCGGTCCCGACGCGAATAGAGACGCTCCTGCCCCTTGCGCGCGGGAGCGAGAAGGCCCTTCTCCTCGTAGAAGCGCAGCGTCCGCGCCGTGACCCCGAATTCGGCGGCGAGGTCGCGGATCGTGAAGCAGGTCTTGCGGGAAACAATCCCCTGCGCCGGCGTTTCCCCCTCGCGACTGCCGGCCTCGGTGAACGTCATCAACGTCATCGCCTCGTCTTACAGGTCATGGGAGGCGAAGCTATTTACCGTTTACGTCAACGTCAAGACAAACCCCCGTGGTCATCCGCCACAGTGCCTTGACCGCCCGCGTGGCATACCTTGCCGGCTTTCGGGAATGGATTTGATGTTGCCCAGACTTGCGCGGATCCGCGTCACCGCTCTCATCGCCACCGCCTTCGTCGGCAGCATGCTGGTCACCGTTTCCTACGCCCCTGCCCTCTACCGCGCCTTCTGCGACGCGACCGGCATCGACGGCACGCCCAAGCGCGCAGGCGACGTCCTGAAGCCGAGCGCCGACGGGCATCAGGCACGGCGCAAGCTGACGGTGTTCTTCGATACCAATGTCGCGCCCGGGCTCGACTGGGACTTCAAGCCGGAACAGCGATCGGTCGAGGTCGAGGTCGGCATCCCCGCCACCGTCTATTTCGACGCCAGGAACAAATCGGCGCAGACGCAGGTCGCGCGTGCCGTCTACAACGTCACGCCGAGCGGGGTCGCCCCGTATTTCTACAAGATCCAGTGCTTCTGCTTCACCTCGGAAAAGCTGGCCCCCGGCGAATCCGCCCAGATGCCGGTCGTCTTCTATCTCGACGACGCGATGCTCGCCGACGAGAACGTCCAGAAGATCAACGACGTGACGCTGTCCTATACCTTCTACAACCAGAAGGGGCTGCCGGCCGACGACGTCGCCGCCGCGCGCGACCTCAAGGCCGGCTCCGCCGCCGAGGCGAAGCAGAAGCTCACCGCCGACACCAGCTTCGTGAACGATGCCGTCCGCCGCGAGGAACCGTGATGTCGTGCCGTTGAAGGAGGCTCCAGGACGGAGCGAGCCTGCCGTGACGCCGTGTTTGCGCCTTTCTCTTCCTGGGAGCGCGGTCGTCCCGACCGCTTCTTCCCATCCTGTCGACGCCGTGTTTCAAGCGCGGATGGACAGTTCGGCTGCGCCGTCCGGATTCGCTCCAAAAGGAACAGATGGATCAACGCAACGTCAAGATACGATGCATCGGCGGAACAATACCGAAACCAGAGATCGCGGAAACCTTTGAACACATCCTTGTCGGGTCTGTCGACTTCCTCTACGACGCTCGAAGCGGCTATCGCTGAGGCTGATGTCAATGATTGGGCACCGCGTTTTCCTCCTCAACTGGCTTGCGCTGGCTGCCTTGCTTCTTGCGCCGTCCACAAGGCGGTCGCAGCAGGACGACGCCCTTCACGCGACGTTGGCAAAGCGTCCGGCATGGCTTTTTCACCAAAGATCGTGTCCCGCCGACGCCTTCGGGACGCAACCCGATCTCGCCTTGGACTCGGATGTCGATTGCAAGGCCGATCAGGCCACCTGTCTGCTCCAATGCCAAGTGGGGGACGCCTTTAGCTGCTACTGGCTGGCGGTGGAACTGCAGAGGGAAGACCCGCGGAAGCGGAGAACCGACGACTACAACGCACTGTTTCACCGCGCATGCGAACTCGGCACGCCATCCGGATGCACCAACCGCGCCGCCGCGATGATGGATGACGGCCCGGCCTCTGCGCGTTGCGTCACGCGCTCCTTCGAGATCGCCTGCAAAGCGCACGATCCGTGGGGGTGCTCCATGTACGCGCTCGAACTCTATCGGGGCGAGGGAACCGCCCGCGATCTAAGCGCAGCCAAGGCCGCTCTGGCCGACAGTTGCCTGAATGGCGACATCGATCCTGCCTGCCGGGCCGCAAAACGCCTCCGTCTCGAAATCGAGCATGGGCCTATCGAGTCGCATTAGATCACTGCGCCTTGTCGCCTGTTGGCGCCCTCCGATTCAGCGTGAGCCGTCGAAGCAGAAGGGCGAAACTTGATCCTGCTTCTTATGATGGCGTGCCTTTCTCGGGAAACATCCGCTTCAGCGCAGGCCGTCCTCGCCCTTGACGGCGTCCTTGGCGAGGCCGCCGACGCGCGGCAAAGGCCGGCCGCTATCGGTGACGACGACGGCGACGACGATCTCGTCGGCGCGGGGAGCATCGGGCACGCGCACCTCCATGCCGTCGAAATGGCTGCGGACATAGGCGGCATCCTTGTGGCCGAGCGGCACGTCGAGCACCCCGCCGAGGCCGCAGCGCTTCTTCGAGGAGGGAATCAGCGCGGCGCCCTTGCCGAGCACCTTGCGCACAGGCGTGCCGAGCTTGGGATGCAGGATGGCGGCCGCGTGCTCCAGCTCACCGTTCTCGCCCACCGCCGCGGCCTTGCCGTAGCTCTCGGCGTCGGCCCCGTCGATGCCGAGCGCCGCCACGGCGCGTTCGGCCAGGAGGCCGCCCAGTTCCTCGCCGATCTCGATCAGCGGCGTGAGGTCCTCGACATAGCGGCCGGCGAAGGGATTGGCGATCACCGCCACCGCGGCGGCACGGCGGGTCGGCGGGTGGATGGGCCGGTCCATCTCGGCGTGGACTTCCTCGACGATAGTGACGATCTTGCGGATCCTGGCGGATGTGGCGGGCTGCATGGCGGGGTTCCGGAAATTGGGATCTGTCGGGCGGATATCAGGATCGGGGGCGGCCGTTGCCGGCCGCGAGGGGTAGAAACGGCAGGCCGCTCATCGCAGGCCGTCCTCGCCCTTGACGTCCTTGGCGGCGAGGCCGCCGACGCGGGCATGGATGCGCGGGCCCGTCGTCATCACCAGCACCACCACGATCTCGTCCGCCTTCGGCCCGTCGGGCAGGCCGACCTCCATCGCGTCGAAATGGCTGCGCACATAGGAGGCGTTGACATGGGTCACGGGCACGTCGAGGCGGGCGCCGGGCGCGCCGAGCTTCTTGGTCGAGGCGACGATCGCCTTGGCGTCGCCGAGGATCTCGCGCATGGCGTAGCCGCCGGGCACATGCCAGAGGGCGCCGTGCTCGAGCTCGCCGGCCGCCCCGACGATGGCGCCCTTGCCATACCCCTCGACGATCTTGGGATTACCGCCGAGCGCCGCGAGCAGCGCCCTGGCCATCTCGAGCCCCAGCGGCTTCAGGTCTTCCATGAAGGGCGCGATCTCCTCGACGTAGCGGCCGGCGAAGGGATTGCGGATGGCGCTGAGGATGGCGCCGCGCCGAAGCGGCACCGGGCTGGCCGGCCCGCCTTCGTGGAAGATCTCCTCGATGATGATGGCGCGCTTGCGCAGGAGGATTTCAGGCATGTCGGACTGCTTCCGGTTGGATGGGAGAGACGAGCGGATGAGAGGCTGGCACGAGGCGCGTCATGCCGGCAAGATGGAGCGCCGCCGCGACGATGAGGCCGCTATCGGCAAGATCCTGCGCCATCGCCGCACCCGAGGCCAGCGCCCGCCCGATCTCCTCCGGGCAGAGCGGGCCGACGTGGCGGGTCACCGGCCTGTCGCCGAGATCGCTGTCGGGCTGGAGGTCGCGGGCCGCCCGCCTGTCGATGGCCGGGTGGCCGGGCAGGTCGACGGCATTGGCGACGATGGTGGCGGCCGCATCCGCCGCGGCCGCGTCGGCGGCCAGCACGGTGACGGCGTCGGCGATGCCGAGCGAGAAGCTGCGCCCCCGCCAGCCCGATGTCGCGATGCCGCGGACCGGATCGGCGGACGCCACCTCGCCTCGGCCGAACAGGCCGGGCCTGTCGGGCCGGTCGACGAGGCCGACGGCGAAGCGCTCGCCGTCGGCGAGATGCAGCGCGATGTCGCCGCCATTGTTGACATAGGCCCGCCGGAGCGGCGCCGCGGCGACCATGGCGGCGAGGACGGCATCCGCGACCGCGCCCGCCACCGCCGCCATCGGCGTGATGTAGTGCCCGGCTGCATGGGGTGCGACGGCCACCTGCATGCGGCGAGCGACATCACTATCGGCGCGCGGACTGTCCGGCCGATGCGGCGCGCGCAGCAACCCGAGCTCGGCGCAGAGCGCTTCGAGGAGCCCGTCGAAGCGCCGCGAAGCGGCCTGATGCGCCGCCCGCACGGCCTCAGCCTGGCCGAAAGCCTCGATGACGAGATCGATCGGGCCGTGCTGGAGATGCAGCCGGCTGCCGTCGCCCAGCCATGCGGCTCGCGGCGGCTCCCTCATCCGTGCGACCTTCTGGCGGCCTGCGGCGAGAAGGGCCAGGGATTGTCGTCGCGATGGCGCAGGCCGAGGCCGCCCCCGAGGCTCGACAGCGGCCTGACATGGCCCATATGGCCGCCCATCGCCTCATAGTCGTCGAGGCGGAGGGTGAACTCCACCGGAGCCACCAAGGCGGGCGTCGGCACATAGCCGAAGGCGTTGGCCGGCAGGCGGGTGACGTCGACCATGAAGGTGATGCCGCCGCCCGGCCAGACATAGACGGGCGCGCCGCCGCAGGTGACATAGGTCAGCGCATCCTTGACCGAGCGTGTCAGCCGCACCGGATTCTCGGTGACGCCGGCCCGCAGCGAGCCGCCGGCCCCGCCGATGAACAGCACGGTGGCCAAAGCCGGCTCGCAATTCTCGCTGATGCGCTCGACCGATTCCACCAGCGCCGCGGGCAGGTCGCGCGGGACGGGCCGCAGGCTTTCGTCGAGTTCGAAATAGGCATGATGCTCGCCGGTGGTGCTGACCATCAGGAGGCGCAGCCCGGGATAGGCCGTCTTGGGATCGAACGCGCCGAGGATGGCAAGGGGATCGTCGATATCGGTGCCGCCCCAACCGGTTCCGGGCTGGGCGACCTGGAAATAGCGCCCGGGAGTCGAGCGCCGGCCCTTCAGGCGGATGCCGGTCTCGGCGATGCCGAGCAGCTTGCCGGCCTGGTGCTCGGACAGGACGCCGGTGATGTGGTCGTCGACGACCACGACCTCGTCGACCTTGCCTTCCCACTGCTTGGCGAAGATGCCGATGGTGGCCGAGCCGCAGCCGACGCGCATGCGCTGCTCGAGCTGGCCGTTGACCCGCGGCGCCTTGCCGGCCTCGATGACGAGGGTGGCGCCGCCGTCGACGGTCATCTCGACCGGCCTGCCGTTGCACAGTTCGAGCAGGGCGTCGCAGGTGACCCGCCCCTCCTTCTTGGAGCCGCCGGTGAGGTGGTGCACGCCGCCGAGCGACAGCATCTGCGAGCCATATTCGCCGGTGGTGACGTGGCCGACCGCCTCGCCGGCGACGCGCACGCTCGCCTGTTCCGGCCCGACGAAGCGGTCGGTGTCGATCTTCACCTTGACGCCGCAATAGGAGAAGATGCCCTCCGTCACCACGGTGACCATGTCGACGCCGTCGACCTGCGAGGAAACGATGAACGGGGCCGGCTTGTAGTCGGGATAGGTGGTTCCCGCGCCGATGGCGGTGACGAACCTCTCCGGTCCCGCCACCACGCCGCCGTCCCAGCCGGCATCGCCGCCGAACGCCACGAGGTCGCCGCCGCCGCTGACCGCGCGCTCCAGGAGCACATGCGGATCGACCCGCACCAGCCGGCCATCGTCGTTGGCGTAGCGGTCGCAGGCGCCGGCCATGCCGGGCTTGATATAGCACATCACCGGACAGGCATCGCAGCGGATCTTGTCGTCGGCGGTCGCAGCAGCGGGAAGCTCGCTCGGGACGGTCATGGCTCAAGCCTCTGCCCCTCGCGAGGGCGGCATATATTCATTTGTATGCTAACAATAATCGCGCTGGAATGCCGCTCCTGTCAAGACCTGGAAGACCGATCCACCGGCAGCGATTTCGGGAGGAGCGCCCCCGGAGCGACGCCCCTGCTCCACCCGTCCTCGTTACGATGAGCGGGGCCCCTCAGTTACGATCGGCGACAAGATGGCTTACGATCTGCGGAGCTTTTCCTTTCAATCTGCGGATCGAGCGCATCAAGCTCGCCTCTGCATGCCGCCCCGATCTGCCATCTGTGGACGATGTGAAGCGGCGATCGCCGACGCCTCCGCCTCTCGACCTCAGCGCGGGGGGACGCCGCCTCTTTCGATCAGCGCGGTGATGTCCTGCAGGATGTGCGGCAGGGCGAAGCCGGCGGTGCAGGCAAGGTAGCGCGGCTCGAAATGCGGGTTGAAGCGGGCCTTGAACCCGCGCAAGGCATCGAAATTGGCGATGTGGTCGCCGAAGCGGAACAGGAGCGGCGTGACGCGCTGCCAGGCGGGGCCGAGATTTTCGGTGGCGCGGGCGGGATTGGGCGTCAGGCCGAGATCGAAGCGCCTGACGCCGCGCGCCTTGGCCAGGCGCATCAGCCGGAGCAGCATGAAATCGAGCGCGTTGGGGCCGAGCTCGGGCAGATAGCGCAGGATGTCGACCGCCCATTCCTCGTTGCCGCCGCCGCGCATCACCACGGCGAAGCCGACGATCTCGCCGGCGCGGCGCAGAATGGCGCAATCATTGCCCTTGATCCATTCCGGCAGAAAGCGGCCGAGCGTGAAATAGCCCTCCGCATGCGGGCTGCGGGTCAGCCAGGCCTGGGAGACGGCGTGCAGCGCCGGCGTTGCCGCAGCCATGGCGCCGGCCGGCACCAGATCGAGGCTCAGTCCCTGGGCATCGGCCCAGGCGAAGATGGCATTGGCGCCGCTGAACGGCTCGTCGGCCAGTGTCGGCAGGTCGAGCCAGGCGCGGTCGCCGATCGGCGTCAGGGTCAGGCCGGCCTCGAGATAGTCCGAGCGCATCTGCGGCGAGGCGGACAGGATGACGGGCCACAGGCGCTGCCGCTCGGCGCGCTCGCTGAAGACCCAGACCAGTTCCTGCGCCAGCCCCGGCAGCCCGAGCGGATCGCCGAGGGCGATCGAGGAGGCGCCGGCCCGCGCGACCACCATGGCGGCATTGCCCTGATCGCTCGCCAGCAGCGTCTGGCCGGGCAGCAGGGCCAGGCGCGCCTCGGCGGACGGCGTCGACGCCACCAGGCCGGAAAGATCGAGCGAGGCGGCCGGCAGCAGCGCGATACCCCCCTTCCAGCGGAAGCTCAGCACGCCGATCACGACCGCGGCAAGCAGGGCGAGGGCAGCCGCCCGCAGAAAACGCGACATTTCCTCGCCATAGCCGAAGCTGATCCACGTCTGCGGGCTGTAGGCGACGAAGCGGAAGGCAAAGAAGCCGATCCATGTCGTCACGACGAGCACCGCGGCGATCGCCCCCAGGAGGAGCGGGGAGAAATCGAGGCCGAACAGGCGCGCGACGCGGGGAAAGGCCGGGCGGCTCAGCGCCAGCACGAGCAACGCGCCGCACAGCACCAGGGCGAAACGCCAGTCTGCGCTTCGCAGCAGGCTGGCGAGGATGGCGACCGAGAGGACCACGCCGGCCGCATGCCACGCGGTCTCGACCCGGCGGATCAGCCCGCGCGACAGGAACAGAAGAGCGACGCCGGCCAGCGTCGCTGCGACATGCGCGATCTCGACGACCGGCAGCGGGATCAGGGTCTCGACGAGGCTGCGACGGGCTTCGCCGGCCGGCACCGCGCCCGTCACCAGCAGGGCGGTGCCGGCCAGGAACGCCGCGCCGCTGACGAGGATCGGCGCCAGCGGCTTCATCACGCCCGAAGCCTGGTCGACCAGCCTGTCGACGACATGCCGGCGCCGCGCCAGTTCGTAGATGCCCAGGATCGCCAAGGCGAGGGCGAACGGCACGAAATAATAGATCACCCGGAAAAGCAGGATCCGGCCCAGCAGGGCGGTCTCCGGAATGCCCGGCAGCGCCACCAGCATGGTCGCCTCGAACACGCCGATGCCGCCGGGCGCATGGCTGAGGACGCCGAGGAAGGCGGCCAGCACATAGATCACCATGAAGGTGAAGAAGGGCACGCTCGCCGCCTGGTCCGGAAGCAGCACATAGAGCGCGCCGGCGCCGGCGCAGACATCGAGCACGCCGAGCACGATCTGTATCGCCGTCACCCGCCCGTCCGGCAACGGCAGCGACCAGCCTTCGAGCGCGACGACACGCCTGCCGCTCGCCACATAGGCGACATAGGCGACGATGACGACGATGATGGCGACGCCGATCGACATGTTGAGCGTCAGGGGCAGGTGGTCGACCCCGGCCACCGAGCCCGGCACCAGCACCAAGCCCAGCGCCAGCACCGCCCCCATGCCGAGCCAGAAGGTGAGCGTGCAGACGAGGGTCAGCGCCGCGATCTGCGGCGCGGAAAGGCCGGCGCCGCCATAGACGCGGTAGCGGACCGCGCCCGCCGTGAGCAGCGGCACGCCGAGTGTGTAGCTGATGGCGTAGGAGGTGAAGGAGCCGATGGCCGCCGTCGAATAGGGAATGTCCTTGGCGCCGATCTGGCGCAAGGCGAGGCCGTCATAGCCTGTCAAGGCGAGATAGGAGCAGGCCGTGCACAGGATGCTGACGATGATCGCCGTCGTCGGCGTCGCGGTGAAGGCCGCCGCGACCTCGTCCGGCTTCACCTCCCGCAACAGCGACGCCAGGACGGCCAGGGCGCCGACGAACAGGCCGATGCTGAGGATGGGGCCGACATAATTCCAGGGCACGGCACGCAGAGCCCGCCTCAGCCACGACGTCTTCCCGCCTCGGGGCGGCGGCACGAGCATCGTCGACGCCGGCGACTGGTTTTCATCCTTGCTCGCCGTCACCCGTCAACTCCCGAACTGTCCGGCCTGGCCGCCGGCGGCGCCGACCCTTCCTCGAGGAAAAGGTCCCTGCCGGAGCCGAAGCGCTCGCGTGCCCGCCTTATGCGCCCGGCGACACCGGATTGTGAAGGGCCCGGGCGGCATTTCTCGCATGCGCGGGCGCGCCCGCATCGACATGCGCAAGCCCTATGCCGGTCCCCAGTCACCGCTTGTCCGCCGCCCGCAGCCGGAGGAGGAGCGCGCGGATCTCGTCTTCCGGCAACGCGCCGATGTCGCGCGCCAGACGGTTGGCGAGCTCGGTCGCCTCCGGCGAAAGACCGGCCGTGTCGACGACGACGCGGGGATCCGACAGCGCGGCAAGGCGCTGCAGATCTTCCGCCTCGTCCCAGATGATGTTGAAATGGGCAATGATGCGCTGGATCAGCAGCCAGGTCGGCCGGCCGCGCCTGCCATGCTCGAGGGCCGAGAGATAGGCCTGCGATACGCCGATGGCGGACGCCATGGATTTGAGGTTCTGCCCCCGCGCCGCGCGCAGGTCGCGCAGTTTCGCGCCGAACGGCGTCATGACAGGCCGCTTCGCTTGATGCGGCGCAGGCGCACATAGAGCGCGCCCGCTCCGCCATGCGCCTGATGCGCTTCCTCGAAGCCGAGCACGAGCGGCCGCATGTCCGGCATGCGCAGCCATTGCGGCACGACGCGGCGCAGCACCCCCCGCTCGTCGTGGAAGGCGACAAGGGCCTCGTCGGCCGCCCCTTTGCCGGTGATCACCAGCACCATGCTGTAGCCGCGCATCTGCGCGATGGCGAGAAAGCCCCGGAGCGCGCCATGCGCCTCGGCCTGGCGCATGCCGTGCAGATCGATGCGGGCTTCGATCTCACGGGCGCCGCGGACGATCTGGCGCCGCTCCTTGCGGTCGATCGGCGCGATCGGCGGCAGGACGGGCGCCTTGGGCGCCGCGGGCCGCGGCCTGGCGGCAGCGGCCGGCCCGGCGGGGACGGCGGCCTTAGCGACGGCTTCCGCCGGCGGGGGCGTGCCGGGCGGCACGGCTGCGGGAACCTCCTCGGCCGGCTTGGCGGCAATCCGTCGGCGGCGGCGCTTCAGCGGCTCGACGTCGCGGGTGATATAGGTCCACAGTTCGATGTCCTCGCTGCTGAGGCCCCGGCGGCGGCGCGTGGTCATGGCCGGCCTTCCGCCTCGGACTGCGGCGGCTGGCGCGGCCAGAGCACGAGGAACTCCCCGCCATGGCGTACGGCGCCGGCGAGCGCCCCCGCCTCGTCGCCGGAGCCGAAGAAGATGTCCGCCCGCGCCGCGCCGACGATGGCCGAGCCGGTGTCCTGGGCGATCATCAGCTTGCGGATCCGCCGCGGCCGCACGCCGCCGACATCGGGGATCGCCGTCCCGACGAAGACCGGCAGGCCGTAGGGCCAGATCCGGCGGTCGACGGCGATCGAGCGCAGCGGAGTGACCGGCAGGCCCTCGCCGCCGATCGGCCCGGCATCCGGACCGAGGAAAGGCGCGATGCGGAAGAAGACGAAGGACTTGTTCTCGCGCATGACGTCACGTGCCACCTGCGGGTCGCGGGCGAGGAAGGCGCGCAGGCTCGCCATGGTGATCTTGCCCGGCGGCACGCCGAGCCGGGCCGCCACGACCTTGCCGATGGAGGTGTAGGGGTGACCGTTGCGGCCGGCATAGGCGAAGCGGACGACGCCGCCGCGCGGCAAGCGGAGGCGTCCCGATCCCTGCACCTGCATGAAGAAGCGGTCGACGGGATCGGCGACGAAGGCGCGCTCCAGCCCCTGGCCGTCCAGCGCTCCCCCCTCGATCGCCGCGCGGTCGGGATAGATCGCCAGCGCCCCGTCCGGCAGCCGCCGGGCCGCCGTGTAGCCCTCGAACCCCGGCGGCACGTCATCCTGCTGGAAGGTGACGAGATCGGCCGGGCGGTCGAGAAGGGGGGTCTGGTAGACGCCCTCCCGCACCAGCGATCCGGCGATCTCCGGCTCGTAATAGCCGGTGTAGAAGGCCCCGCCCCCGTTCGGGCGGATGCGCCAGGCGGCGAAGCGGCTCTCGAAGAAACGACGCGCCGAACGATCGTCCTGCGGACCGAGCGCGAGCGCCTCCCGACAGACGGCGGCAAGCGCCTCGGGAATCGGCACGCCGTCCCGCAAGGGCGGATTGCCCTCGGCCTGCGACTTGCAGGATGCGAGCCACACGCTCCAGGCACGGGCATGGTCGTCGCGCGCCCATCCGGAAATGGCCGAAAAGGCGACGGGCGAAGCGACGACCCCTGTCGGCACCGGCGGCGCGGAAAGCGCCTGGCGGCCGGCGGTCGCAGCCAGGCCGCTCGTCACCGAAAGCGCCAGTGCAAGGCTGGCTGTCCACAACATCCGCACGGTTCGTCCTTGCCGCGGCGCATCGGTCCGTCACCGGGAACGACGCGGCGCTCCCCTATTCGCCGTCGCCGGTGGCGACGAGACGCCAATTGGGATCCTTGCTGGCGGTGTCGCGGGAGAATGTCCAGGTATCCTTGACGTTGACGATCCGGTCGAGGCTCCCGTCGACCACGGTGCCGGCCTTGTCGCGGGTGGCGGTGATCATCTGCGAAACGAAGCGGACCGTGACCTGTGCGGTGCGGGCCTTCACCGAGGCATCGGTGATGTCGGCCTTGTCGAGCGAGACGAAATTGGATTCGATCGCCTCCCCGCGCGTCTCCCGCTCGGTGATGTCCTGGGAGAAGGCGTCGAAGATCTCGCGCGACAGCAGATTCTTGAGCGCCTTGCGGTCGCCGTTGTTGAAGGCGGTGACGATCATCTCATAGGCCGCCTTGGCGCCCGCGGCGAAGCTGCGGGGATGGAAGGTGGGGTCGAGCGCGACGATCGCATCGAAGCCGGCGGCGAGCGCCGAACCCTCCTCGGCAAAGTCCTGCCAGCGGAATGCGGACTCCGGCTCGGCCTCCTCGACGGGCGGCGGCGTGCGCTGCGGCAGCGTGATGATCTTTTCGTCCCGGACGGGCGCCTGGGGAGCGTCGCGACGCAGCACCTCGGGCGGCGGCGGCTCGGCGCCCGTACGTTCCCCCAGCACCGAGCGGAGCTTGAAAATGACGAACACTGCCAGGCCGAGAAAGATAAGCGTGATTATGTCGAAGCTGCCCATTTGACCTTCAGCACATGTGCTCCAGCGAGGAGCCTCGCAATATCGGCTCCATCCAACCGTGGCAATGCCACAATCCACGCCTATATGGTATGGAACGGCCGCTATGCCAATGGCTTGTCCCATCATGGCGGCCAAACATGGCCTCCTTGCGGCGGATAGCGAATGCGGAATCCGCAGGGGTGGGCGGCCGGCGGAGGGGCTCCGAGATGAATATGGATCCGATGACGACTCGCAGCATCGACATTCCGCCTCGTCGGCTCTGGCTCGGCCTCGCCGCGCTCGTGGTGCTGCCTTTTGCCGAATTCGCCGCTTTCTTCTGGGTTGCGGACCGGCTCGGCCTGTCCCTCACGCTGCTGCTGCTGATCGCGACCTCTTTCCTGGGGGTCTCCCTGCTGCGGCACCAGGGTTCGTCCGCATTCAGGCGCCTCCTGCGTGCCTTCGGCAGCGGCGAGGCCTCCGGCGGGGCGGCGCGCGAGAGCCTCATGCTGGCAGCGGGCGGCGCGCTGATGATCCTGCCCGGCTTCGTCACCGACGCGATCGGATTCGGGCTGATGGTGCCGGCGCTGCTTCGATCGTGGAAGGAAGGGAGCGCCGTGGCGCCTTCCAGACCTGCTCGGGCCGGCGGCGATCGCGGCGTCATCGATCTCGGTCGCGACGAATGGAAGCCGGTGGACGAGTGAAGGCCGGCGCCTTCACGACGCCCGTCAGCCATCCCGTCAGCGGACGAGCGTCACGGCATTAACCTTTTTTCCACGATTTCGTCCTATCCTCGCGTGACAATATCGTCGGAGAAGTCTGTCCATTGAATGGTGTTGAGGAGGCTGCGTCCATCAAACTCGATGTCGCCATCCGCCGTCAGGACAATTCGAACGAAGCCGTCGGCAACAACGTCGATCGTAATCGCCCCTGTATCCCTGTCGATCGTGACCGATGTTCTGTCGCTTTGAAAGGGCGAGATTTCGTCAAGCCTGGATTCCATTTTCACGGCACTCCTTTCAGTCGGAACGAAAAAGCAAAATTATATCGCTGGAACAGAAAAACGCCCGTCCTCACTATAATTTTTCGTATATAATTTTATTACTTCCAATCCCCTGAGCGATCCTGCCCCTCTCAACTCCGCTCCGCGACCAGTTATGGACGCTCCGACCGGGCATATCGACATATTATACTGCATATTTTTTTTCGATTTACCATTACGACAGACTATCCCGACTCGCTCCCGGTCACTTCCCAAGCTGGCAAGAAAAGGAACCTTGCTCTATCATCTAGTGTCAGATTGCGTTAAGGATCGGCCGATGAAGGCGCTCGACAGAATATACTATGATATCGTCGACGAGCTCGACCACGTCCCGACGTCCGCCGGCGTCAGAAACCTGCTCAATTGCGTCACCGAACGATACGGCCTGCGGACCGCGGCCTACTTCGCCATCAACATCCCGGACATCGCGACCGAAGAGCCTTATCTCGCGGTTACCTACAGCAATGACTGGATCGAGCATTACAAGCAGGAAAATTTCGTCCGCATCGACCCGGTGCTGACCGAAGGCTTCTCGTCCATCCTGCCCATCGACTGGCGCAAATTCGATATCAAGGCGCCCAAGCTGCGCACGTTTTTCGGCCAGGCCGCGGAATTCGGGCTGGGCCGGCAGGGCCTCACCTTTCCGATCCGCGGCCGGCACGGCGAAAGAGCGCTCTTCACCATCACCAGCGACGCCCAGGACGGCGAGTGGGACAAGACCCTGCGGACTTTCATGCGGGACTTCCAGGTGCTGGCCTACCATATCCACAACGCCATCCTCCGCACCGAAGCGGTCAAGGAGGAGGAGATCCATCTTTCTCCGCGTGAGATCGAATGCCTCAAATGGGTCGCCCGCGGCAAGACGGTTTCGGAAACCGCCACCATTCTCTCCCTTTCGGATCGGACCGTCCGTTTTTATCTCGATATCGCCCGCAACAAGCTGAACGCCACCAACGTTACCCATGCCGTTGCTAAGGCACTGAATATGAGCATTTTTTTCGGGAGTCGGTAACCCGTCAAATGTGCGGTATTTTTTTAGGAGTTCATTGTTACTAAGTTTGCTCAGTTTCAACTGAGGTTCTGTGGCAATGATCGAAATCATTCAAAGTAGCGACCGTCATCTACATGCCGAAACCCTTGACGCGATCTACAGAATGCGTGCCAGCGTGTTCAAGGACCGGCTCAATTGGGACGTCAGGGTCGAGAACGGCCGCGAGATCGATCGCTTCGACGATTGCGATCCGCTCTATCTGGTCTCCCGCAACCAGGAGACCGGGCGTGTCGAAGGTGGCCTGCGCCTCCTGCCGACGACCGGGCCGAACATGCTCAGAGACGTGTTCTCGGTGCTCCTGCCCGACGGCGAAGTGGTCGAAAGCCCGCTGATCTGGGAAAGCTCGCGCTTCGCGATCGATCCGAACCTGGCGACCGACGGCTCCCGCCGCCTGCATGCCGTGACCACCGAACTGCTCTGCGGCATCGTCGAGGTCGGCCTCCTCGCCGGTATCGATTTCGTGGTCTCGGTCTATGATGCGCGGATGGCCCGGATCTTCAAGCTGGCCAATTGTCCGGCCGACATCATCGGCGTCCCCACCCGCATCGGCCAGGTGATGACCTATGCCGGGCTGTTCGAAATCTCCGAGGAGATGAGACAGCGGATCGCCTCGGCCGGCCACATCAACGCAAGCGTCCTGAACGGCAACGCCCGATACCACGCCGTCGCCGCCTGACACGCCGTCGCCTGATACGCCGCCGCCATGCCAGCCGCCGTTTGCGCGGATGACTAAGTGCGTCGTGTTGACAAAGTTATTTCGAAGAGCGGAAGCGCGCTTCACGGAATTTTGGAGGCAGCCATGGCCCATGGCGATCTGACCGACGAACAATGGAAGATCATCGGAGAATTGTTGCCGCCCGAGCGGGGACGCAAATCGCGTCCTGCCCGGGACAACAGGATGTTTTTGAACGGAATGCTGCAGGTGCTGCGCGCGGGTTGCCCGTGGCGGAACATGCACAAGCGCTACGGCAAGTGGAACTCCGTCTATGTCCGCTTCCGCCGCTGGGCCGAACAGGGGATCTGGGACGAGATGCTGGTCCCGCTCTTCGATCTCGGCCTTACCGACAATTGGCGGCACATGATCGACGGCACGTCCGTCCATGGCGAGATGCAGGCGGCGGCCTCGAAGGGGAAGAGCATCAGGGAACTCCTGATCGACCATGTCGAGGCGCTGCGGGCAAAATCCAGCCCCCCCGTGACGATCAGGGCCGCCCTCATGTCCTCCACCGATGGCCGTCAGGGCTTCGGGCCGTCGAACCGCTTCCCGCCGATCCCGGTGGCGAGGCACGGCTATCTGGAAGGCCGGGAGCGGGTCTGACGCCAGGCGCCGCCCGCTGGCGCCGCGGCCGGCGTGCGCCGTTTCGCGGCACCGCATTGCGATGCGAGACCCCATCGTGGGGAATCGGCGCCCGATCTTCTATTAGCGCTTGCGCAGGAGGTCGAAACGACTATATTGATGGTGTCTTAGTGAGACATCTCATAGACGATCCTGGATCGTGATTTTGAGAGTGGGGCCCTCCCGGGACCCGCTCTTTTTGTTTCGAGGATTGCTTGACCGAAGCTGTAACCATCATCGCCAACGAAATCGGCCTGGCCACCGACGCCCTGCACGAGCCGCGCCGTCTCACCGAGACGGGCGTTGCCGCACGCGTGGCGGAAATCGTCGAACGCACCATCCTGCCGATGGGCTACCGCCTCGTGCGCGTCCGCCTCAACGGCAATAATGGCTGCACGGTGCAGATCATGGCCGAACGGCCGGACGGAACGATGACGGTGGACGATTGCGAGCTGAT
Source organism: Labrys monachus (assembly GCF_030814655.1). Lineage (NCBI taxonomy): Bacteria > Pseudomonadati > Pseudomonadota > Alphaproteobacteria > Hyphomicrobiales > Xanthobacteraceae > Labrys > Labrys monachus. The sequence goes on along the minus strand of NZ_JAUSVK010000001.1, from coordinate 2,465,048 downwards.
CAGCAAGACGATCTCCCCCGTCCTCGACGTCGACGATCCCGTCGGCACCGCCTATCACCTGGAGGTCTCCTCTCCGGGCATCGACCGACCGCTCGTCAGGGCCAGCGATTTCCAACGCTGGGCCGGGCACGAAGCCAGGATCGACATGACCCTGATCGTCGCCGGCCGGCGGAAGTTCCGCGGCATCCTCCTCGGGGGCGAAGGCAGCAAGGCCAGGCTCCGCCGCACCGACGCCCAGCCGGGCGAAGCCACCGACGTCGAGCTGAAGATCGACGACATGAGCGAGGCGCGGCTGGTGTTGACCGATGCGCTGGTGTCGGAATCCCTGCGCCGCGCCAAGGCCGCCTCCAAGGCTCTCGCCGCGCAGATCGAGGCGGCCGAGCAGGACGGCCTGGAGATCGATGACGCCCCGGAGCTGGAAAGTTCCGATAAACCACCAAGAACCCGCTGAGAGGAAAGAACCATGGCCGTCAGCGCGAATCGCCTGGAACTTCTGCAAATTGCCGATGCCGTCGCCCGCGAAAAGGTGATCGACCGTCAGATCGTGCTCGCCGCCATGGAAGATGCGATCCAGAAGGCCGCCCGTTCGCGCTATGGCCAGGAGACCGAAGTCCGCGCCGAGATCAATCCCAAGACGGGCGAGATCCGCCTCTCCCGGCTGCTCCTCGTCGTCGACCAGATCGAGAACGACGCGACGCAGATCCTGATCGAGGACGCGCGTCGCAAGAATCCGGCCGCGCAGGTCGGCGACTGGATCGCCGAGACGCTGCCGCCCTTCGATTTCGGCCGCATCGCCGCCCAGTCGGCCAAGCAGGTCATCGTGCAGAAGGTGCGCGAAGCCGAGCGCGACCGCCAGTTCGACGAGTTCAAGGACCGTGTCGGCACCGTGGTCAACGGCCTCGTCAAGCGGGTCGAATATGGCAATGTCGTCGTCGATCTCGGCCGCGGCGAGGCCGTGGTGCGCCGCGACGAACTCCTCCCGCGCGAAGTCTTCCGGCCGGGGGACCGCCTGCGCGCCTATCTCTTCGACGTGCGCCGCGAACAGCGCGGGCCCCAGGTCTTCCTGTCGCGCACCCACCCCCAGTTCATGGCCAAGCTCTTCGAGCAGGAAGTGCCGGAGATCTATGACGGGGTGATCGAGGTCAAGGCGGTCGCCCGCGACCCGGGCTCGCGCGCCAAGATCGCCGTGATCTCCCGCGATTCCTCCATCGATCCGGTCGGCGCCTGCGTGGGCATGCGCGGCTCGCGCGTGCAGGCCGTCGTCGGCGAATTGCAGGGCGAGAAGATCGACATCATCCCGTGGTCGCCGGACGTCGCCACCTTCATCGTCAATGCCCTGCAGCCCGCCGAGGTGTCGAAGGTGGTGCTGGACGAGGATTCCGAGAAGATCGAGGTCGTCGTGCCGGAAGCCCAGCTTTCGCTCGCCATCGGCCGGCGCGGCCAGAACGTCCGCCTCGCTTCGCAGCTGACCGGCTGGGATATCGATATCCTCACCGAGGCGGAAGAGAGCGAACGGCGCCAGAAGGAATTCGTGGCCCGTACGCAGACCTTCATGAACGCCCTCAACGTCGACGAGGTGGTGGGCCAGCTCCTGGCGTCCGAAGGCTTCCGCACGGTGGAGGAGGTCGCCTATGTCGATCCGTCCGACGTGTCGTCGATCGAAGGCTTCGACGAGGAGACCGCCGAAGAGATCCAGACCCGCGCCCGCAACTATCTCAACGCGCTGGAAGCCGAACTCGACGGCAAGCGCAAGACGCTGGGCGTCGAGGACGACCTCAAGGGCATCGAGGGCCTGAGCACGGCCATGCTGGTGGCGCTCGGCGAGAACGACGTCAAGTCGGTCGAGGACCTGGCGGGCTGCGCCACCGACGATCTCGTCGGCTGGACGGAACGCAAGGACGGCGAGACGACCAAGAACGCCGGCTATCTCGACGAATTCGACCTCAGCCGCGACGAGGCGGAAGCGATCATCATGGCGGCCCGCGTCAAGGCCGGCTGGATCGAGGCTCCGGCCCCGGCGCCGGTCCCTGACACCGCCGCTCTCGCCGAGCATGGAGCATGACCCAGCGTGCGGACAGGACGGACCGAGGACGCAGATGATCGGCAGGCGCGCGAGCGCCTGTGCGTCGCCACGCGTCTCGTCCAGCCTGTCGGCACGCTGCTCCGCCTGGTCGTCTCGCCCGACGGGGTACTGACGCCCGACCTCAAGCGCAGCCTGCCCGGCCGCGGCGTATGGGTGACGGCGACGAGGGCGGCTTTCACCGAAGCGGTCCGGAAGAAGGCCTTCGTCCGCTCCCTGAAGCATCCGGCCGAGGTGCCGGCCGACCTCGCCGATACCATCGACCGGCTGCTTGAGAGAGCCGCGCTGGACATGCTCGGCCTCGCCAACAAGGCCGGCCTGGTGATTCCCGGCTATGCCAAGGTGATGGACGCGATCGAATCCCGGCGCGCCGCAGCTGTGATTCAGGCCCGCGACGGAGCGGAAGACGGTCTGCGCAAGCTTGCGCAAGCCGTCCGGCGGGCTTATCTAGAAAAAAATGCACCTTCAATCGTAATGAATTTTGATTCCGCCCATTTGGATTTGGCATTGGGGCGGTCAAATGTGATACATGCTGCGCTGTGCGCGGGCCCGGCGGCTACCGGTTTCCTGGATCGCGTTGCGGCGCTCACTTTCTGGCGCGATGGCGGACTTGCTCCGGCGCAGCCTCAGCCATCCCAGGAAGTCCCGCCACACGCGGACGACGAACCCTCAACGCAAGATGCCGGCCCGTCGAGAGATGGCGTCATCGGAATTTTTGAATGAACCGGGGCGACCCGCAGGATTTGGCACGGAATGAGTGATACGAAGAACCCGGGCGATACGCTGAGTGTTACGCCCAACAAGACGTTGACGCTGAAGCGGCCCTCGAGCGCGCCGGACGTCGTACGCCAGAGCTTTTCGCATGGCCGTACGAAGACCGTCGTCGTCGAGACGGTGAAGCGACGTCCGTCCGGCCCTGCCCCCACGCCGGCGCCGCCGGTGGCGGCTCCGCCGCGCCCTGCCGCACCCGTTGCACCCGCCCGTCCCGCTCCCACGCCGCCGGCCGCGGCCGCCGCACCGGCGCAGCCCGCTCCGGCGCCCCAACCCCAGCCTCAGCCTCCTGCGGTCGCAGCGAGCCCGGCAGCGGCGCCGCCTGAGCGTCCCGTTGCCCAGGCGCCGGCACCCGCTGCTCCGGCACCCGTCGCCGCTCCTGCGCCGCGGCCGGCCGAAGCGCCGGCGCCCGCCGCAGTTGCGGCCGCGCCTGCCGCGGCCCCCAAGCCTGCCGCGCCGGCACCCGCTGCCGCTGCGCCCCAGAGCGCTCCTCCCGCAGCCCCGCGTCAATCCGCCCCCGCCGCCTCCAGTGGCGCACAACCCGAACGCCGTCCGGCGCCGCAAGCGGCGGCACCGAGCCGTCCTTCCGCGCCGAACCGCCCCAATGCGCCCCAGCAGGGCGGGCGTCCCGGCCAGAACGGCGGCCGCCCGCAGGGGCAGAACGCCAGCCAGCGCCCGAATCGTCCGGGCGCCGGCATGGTGCTGCGCACCCTCTCGAACGAAGAAATGGACGCCCGTACGCGTGTGCTCGCCGAAGCCCGGGTCCGCGAAGCCGAGGATCGCAAGCGTGCGGCCGAGGAAGCCGTCCGCCGCGCGGCCGAGGAAGCGCGCCGCGAGGAAGAGCGCCTGGCTGCGGAAGTCCGCAAGCGCGAAGAGGACGAGCGTCACCGCCGCGAGGAGGAGACGCGCCGCCGCGCCGAGGCCGAAGCCCGCCGTCATCTCGGGGAAGCCACGCCCGCTTCGCGCGATGCCGCAGCCGCACGGCCGGCCGGTGAGCGCCGCGACGGCCCGAGCGACCGCTTCGGCGACCGTCGTCCCCCCCGCGAGGGCGGCACCGGTCCCGGTACCAGCTTCGCCGATCGCCGGCCCCGCGAAGGCGGTGCTGCGCCCTTCGGCGACCGGCGTCCCGCCCGTGAGGGCGGCACCGGTCCCGGTACCAGCTTCGCCGATCGCCGGCCCCGCGAAGGCGGCGCCGCGCCCTTCGGCGACCGGCGCCCCGTCCGCGAGGGCGGCACCGGTCCCAGCACCGGCTTCGCCGATCGCCGGCCCCGCGAAGGCGGCGCCGCTCCCTTCGGCGACCGGCGTCCGTCCGGCACCGGCTTCGGTGCCAATCGCGGCGGCTTCGCCGCGCCGGCCGAGCCGGCGATCACGCCTCCGGCGGGCCGCAATGTCGGCGGGCCGAGCCGCGCCCGCGCCGTCACCGGCGACGACGACGAGAATCGCGGCGTGCGCCGCGGCCCTGGCGCGGCGGGACGCGGCGGTGCCGCCGCTCCCAAGCGCGAAGCCACGCCGCGCGCCGGCGAAGCCAAGGTCCGAGGCCGCCTGACGGTCACCAGCGCGACCGGCGGCGACGACGAGCGCACGCGTTCGGTCGCCTCGTTCCGCCGCCGCACGCAGCGCATGACAGGCCATCGCCCTGTTGAGGCGAAGGAAAAGATCATGCGCGAAGTGGTGATCCCGGAGGCGATCACGATCCAGGAACTTGCCAACCGCATGTCGGAACGCGCGGTCGACGTCATCCGCCTGCTGATGAGGCAGGGCGAGATGAAGAAGATCAACGACGTCATCGACGCCGATACCGCGCAGCTCATCGTGGAAGAACTCGGCCACACCGCCAAGCGCGTGTCGGAAGCCGACGTCGAGGAAGGCCTGTTCGCCGCGGCCGACATCGACGATCATCTCGAGCCGCGTCCGCCCGTCGTCACCATCATGGGCCATGTCGATCACGGCAAGACCTCGCTGCTCGACGCGATCCGCTCGGCCAATGTCGTCTCCGGCGAAGCCGGCGGCATCACCCAGCATATCGGTGCCTATCAGGTGACCTCGCCGCTCGGCGGCAAGATCACCTTCATCGACACGCCGGGCCACGCCGCCTTCACGGCGATGCGTGCCCGCGGCGCCAAGGTGACGGATATCGTCGTGCTGGTGGTCGCCGCCGATGACGGCGTCATGCCGCAGACGGTGGAAGCCATCAATCACGCGGCTGCCGCCAAGGTGCCGATGATCGTGGCGATCAACAAGATCGACAAGCCCGACGCCCGGCCCGAGCGCGTGCGCACGGAATTGCTGCAGCACAACGTGCAGGTCGAAAGCATGGGCGGCGAGACGCTGGAGGTCGAGGTTTCGGCCAAGCAGCATCTCAACCTCGACAAGCTGCTGGAGGCGATCCAGCTGCAGGCCGAGCTCCTCAACCTGCAGGCCAATCCAGACCGGCCGGCCGAGGGCACGGTGATCGAGGCCAAGCTCGACCGCGGTCGCGGCCCCGTCGCCACCGTGCTGGTGCAGCGCGGCACGCTCCGGGTCGGCGACATCGTCGTCGCCGGCGCCGAATGGGGCCGCGTGCGCGCCCTCGTCAGCGATATCGGCGCGGCGATGGCGGAGGCGGCACCCTCGGTTCCCGTCGAGGTCCTCGGCTTCAACGGCACGCCGGAGGCGGGCGACCGCGTCGCGGTGGTCGAGAACGAGGCCCGCGCCCGTGAGATCACGGAATATCGCGAGCGTCAGAAGCGCGAGAACGCCGCCGTCCGCCTGTCGACGGGCCGTGGTTCGCTCGCCGACATGATGGCGGCCGTCAAGGCCGGCTCGGGCGCCCGCGAATTGCCGCTGGTCGTCAAGGCCGACGTGCAGGGCTCTCTCGAAGCGATCATCGGCGCCCTCGACAAGGTGGGCAACGACGAGGTGAAGGCCCGCGTCATCCATTCGGGTGTCGGCGGCATCACCGAATCGGACATCACCCTGGCCGAGGCGTCCGGCGCCGCGGTCATCGGCTTCAACGTGCGCGCCCACAAGGAAGCGCGCGAGGCGGCCGAGCGCACGGGCACCGAGATCCGCTACTACAACATCATCTACAACCTCGTGGACGATGTGAAGGGCGTGCTCTCCGGCCTGCTCGCACCGACCCTGCGCGAGGAATTCCTCGGCAATGCGCAGATCCTCGAAGTGTTCAACATCTCGAAGGTCGGCAAGGTCGCGGGCTGCCGCGTCACCGACGGCCATGTCGAACGCGGCGCCAATGTCCGCCTGATCCGCGACAATGTCGTCATTCACGAAGGCAAGCTCTCGACGCTTAAGCGTTTCAAGGACGAGGTCCGGGAAGTGCAGGTCGGCCAGGAGTGCGGCATGGCCTTCGAGAACTATCAGGACATGCGCGCCGGCGACGTTATCGAGTGCTATCGCGTCGAGGAGATCAAGCGTACGCTCTGATCCGCCTCTGCAACTTCGAGCATGGCCGGGCTCGTCCCGGCCATCTCTGTTTGGAGCGCAGACGCCCTCTTCGCTCTTCCCATCCGCAGGAGCGGGTTCCGAGAGCGGGCGGGATGTCCGCGCTCCCAAGAAACGAAAGCAACGATGCCACGTCTCACCCCTTCTTCCTCCAAGGCTCCGTCGCAGCGGCAATTGCGCATCGCGGAACTGATCCGCCACGCCGTCGCCGAGACCCTGACGCGCGGTGAGATCATCGACGACGTGCTCACCCGCCACGTCATCACCGTCCCCGAAGTCAGGATGTCTCCCGATCTCAAGGTGGCGACCGTCTATGTCATGCCTCTGGGGGGACAGGACGGCGAAGCGGTCATCAAGGCGCTGGCGGCCAACGCCAAGTTCCTGCGCGGGCTGGTGGCCCGGCGTGTGGTCACGAAGTTCGTGCCGAATTTCCGCTTCCAGCTCGACACCACCTTCGACTACGCCGACAAGGTCGACGGCATCCTGCGCAAGGCCGAGGTCAGCCGCGACCTGGAGCAGAAATTGCCGAATTCGGAGCCCGACGAGGAATGAACGCTCCCCGCTCCACCAAGGTCGAGGTCGACGGCTGGGTCATCCTCGACAAGCCGGTCGGCATGACGTCGACCCAGGGCGTCGCCGTCGTCAAACGCATTTTCAACGCCAAGAAGGCCGGCCATGCCGGCACGCTCGACCCGCTCGCCTCCGGCCTGCTGCCGATCGCCCTCGGCGAAGCCACCAAGACCGTTCCCTATGTCATGGACGGGCGCAAGGTCTACCGCTTCACGGTGGCCTGGGGCGTGGAGACCAACACCGACGACACCGAGGGCGAGGCCGTCGCGACCTCCGACAAGCGGCCGGAACGCGGGGATATCGAGGCGCTCCTGCCCCGCTATACCGGCGTCATCAGCCAGGTGCCGCCCAAATTCTCGGCGATCAAGATCGATGGCGAGCGCGCCTACGACCTGGCCCGCGACGGCGAGGAGGTCGAGCTCGCCGCCCGCCAGATCGAGATCCACCGGCTCGTCATCGCCGCCTCTTCGCCCGACTCCACCACCTTCGAAGCCGAATGCGGCAAGGGCACCTATGTGCGCGCGCTCGCACGCGACCTCGGACGCGACCTCGGCTGCTACGGCCACGTCATCGACCTGCGCCGCGCCGTCGTCGGCACCTTCGACGAGGAAGACGCGGTGACGCCGGACGAGCTGCGGGCGATGAAGGACGGCCTCGACGGCTTCGCGCCGGTACAGAACGCCCTGCTGCCGGTCGAGACCGCCCTCGAGGCGCTGCCGACGCTGGCGGTGTCGCAGCATGACGCCAGCCGCCTCGCGCGGGGCCAGAGCGTGCTCCTGCGCGGACGCGACGCCCCGGTGTTCGAGGGGACGGCCGCGGTGATGTCCGGCGGCACGCTGATCGCGCTCGCGGAACTGGAGCGGGGCGAATTGATGCCGCGGCGAATCTTCAGGCTCGCGGCGCCGCGAGCCTGAGTCCTATCCCTCCCCGCCCCGCGCGAGGAACTGCCCCGCCGACAGAACGATGCTGTCGTCCTGTCCCCCCACCAGCTTCTCGTCCTTGTCCGGATAGGGCAGGTCCGCCAGCACCCGGCGGATCACCGCCAGCCGCGTCCGGCGCTTGTCGTTGCCCTTGACGATGGTCCAGGGCGCGTCGACGGTGTCGGTCTGCTCCAGCATGGTGTCGTAGGCCTGCGAATAGGGCTCCCATTTTTCGACGGCCTTGTAGTCCACCTCGGACAATTTCCACCGCTTCAGCGGATCGGCGCGACGGGCATGGAGGCGTTTGAGCTGCATGGCCTGACCGATGGTGAGGAAGAGCTTGAACAGACGTATGCCGTCACGCGCCAGCATGGCCTCGAAATGGGGCGCCTCATGCAGGAACTGCTTGGTCTGCTCGGGCTTGCAGAACCCCAGGACCGGCTCGACGCCGCCGCGGTTGTACCAGGAGCGGTCGAAGATGACGATCTCGCCGCGTGTCGGCATATGCGTGACGTAGCGCTGGAAATACCATTGTCCCAGCTCTGCCGGCGACGGCTTGGGCAGCGCGGCGATGCGCACGAGGCGCGAATTGAGGTGCTGGGTGAAACGGTGGATGGAACCGCCCTTGCCGGCGGCATCGCGTCCCTCGAACACGATCACCACCCGTTCCCCTTGCTCCTCGACCCAGGTCTGCGCCTTCTGGAGCTCGATCTGCAGGGCCAGGAGCTGCGCCTTGTAGAGGGAGCCCCCGAGCTTGCCGGCATGGGGATAGCCGCCGGAGGCGAAGGCGGCCCGCTCGATTTCGGGCGCGAGCTCGGCGTCGTCGATATGGAAGGCGGCGATCGCCGCCGCCAGACCGCTCCCTTCCTTCTTTCCTCCCCGCTGCTTTGTCTTCCCCTGCTTTGTCATGCCGCCCTCCCGCCTGTCGTCAAACTGTCGTCAATTTCACTACACTTCCGGTGAAGATATTTCCACGACGCGGCGGATGAACGGGTGCCGATCCTCCCTTCCATCGGCCGTCGGCCAAGGGGGGAAGCTGCTATGTCGATGGCGCTGGAACTTTCCCGCCTCTTGACGAAACAGGCAAGGCGCGGTGTAGCTGCGGGCGTGGGCTCGAACACGACCATTCTGCATCAGCTCTGGGCGCGCCGATGGCTGCTCCTGGCGTCGTCGCTCGTCCTGGCCAGCTTCGTGCTGTGGGACGGGGTCAGTCTGTGGCACGGGCTGGCGGGCTGGGCGATCATCGTGGGCATTGCCGGCCTGCTGCCGCAAGGCGGCGCGCATGACGACGGCTCGCTGCCGCCTCAGCCGGCGGACGGCCCCAAGCCTTCCTTCGAAGCGCTCGTCTCGGCCATACCGGACCCCGTCATCGTGCTCGACGCCAATCTCGCCGTCCGGCACTTCAACCGCCATGCCCGCGACCTGGTGCCCAATCTCAGGGTGTCGGAAGCGCTGACCTTCGCCCTGCGCGTCCCCGAGCTGATCGACGCCATCCGCCTCGCCACCGAAAGCGGCGCCAGCCGGCTGATCCAATATGCCGAACGCGTTCCCGTCGACCGCGCGGTCGAGGCGCAGATATCCACGATCGCCGGCGCCGCGGGAAAGACCGATTTCGTGGTGATCGTCCTGCGCGACGTCACCCAGCGCCAGCGGGTGGAGCAGATGCGCGTCGATTTCGTCGCCAATGCCAGCCATGAGCTGCGAACGCCCCTGGCCTCCCTGCTCGGCTTCGTCGAGACGCTGCAGGGCCCGGCCCGCAACGACGCGGCGGCGCGCGAGAAATTCCTCGACATCATGCGCGCGCAGGCCAACCGCATGTCGCGCCTCATCGACGACCTCCTGTCGCTCTCGCGCATCGAGCTCAACGCCCATGTCCGACCGGACAAGCCGATCGACCTCAACATCGTCGTCGGCCATGTCGCCGACACGCTGGCGCCGCTGGCGGAAGATCGGGGTGTGGCGCTGACGATCGACAAGCGCCTTCCCGCCCTGGAAGTCCTCGGCGAACGCGACGAGCTGATTCGGGTGTTCGAGAACCTCGTCGAGAACGCGATCAAATATGGTGCGTCCGGCGGCAAGGTCGAGATCACCCTGGAATCGCAGCCCCGCGCCCGCGGCAAGGGCGCCGAGGCGGTGGTGACGGTGCGCGACTACGGCCCCGGCATCGAGGCCGAGCACGTGCCTCGCCTGACCGAGCGTTTCTATCGCGTCGACGTGGCGAAATCACGCGAGAAGGGCGGCACAGGCCTCGGCCTGGCCATCGTCAAGCATATCGTGGCGCGCCATCGCGGCCGCCTGGTGATCGAAAGCGTACCGGGCGAGGGAGCCGCCTTCTCCGTCCGCATCGACCAGCTCGGATAAAGAACGCAACCTTAACGCGAATTAATGTTGCGACACCCCCGATCAAGCGGCTCGTCGCGCTGATGGGCCCTCGCGGGCAGGCATTTCCGGGCCGAAAGCACGGCCTCTCGCGCCCCCTGGGTCCAAGGCGGAGGTATTTTTCGTTACACGAAAGGGACAAAAACACCTAACCATATGATATTTATATACATTCCTTGTCATAAAACGATAGCCCTCTTGTCATAGAAGCGTTGCTGGCGACTTTTAGGAGTTGCCCGTAGGCAGGGCTTGCAATCGGAAGACGATTGGGGCGGCTGCTTTCACGATAACGGAGACATCCCGTGAAGCTTTCATTCCTTGCGCTGGCGGCTTCTGTCGCGCTTTCGAGCACGATCGCTGCGACCACCGCCTATGCTGCCGACATCACCGGTGCCGGCGGCACCTTCCCGGCCCCCGTCTACAATGCGTGGGCTTCCGAATACAAAGCCAAGACCGGCAACGCGGTGAACTATCAGGCGATCGGCTCGGGCGGCGGTCAGACGCAGATCACCAACCGTACCGTCGATTTCGGCGCTTCCGACGCCCCGATGGCGCCGGAGAAGCTCGTCTCCGCCAAGATCCTGCAGTTCCCCACGGTCGTCGGCGCCATCGTGCCGATCGTCAACCTGGACGGCATCTCCTCCGACCAGCTCCAACTCGACGGCGACCTCATCGCCCAGATCTATCTCGGCAAGATCACCAAGTGGAACGACCCGGCGATCGCCGCGCTCAACAAGGGCGTGACGCTGCCGGATCTCGACATCGCTCCCGTCTATCGTTCGGACGGATCGGGCACGACCTTCGTGTTCACCTCCTATCTGGCCGGCGTCAGCCCTGACTGGAAGTCCAATGTCGGCGCCGCCACCTCGGTGCAGTGGGCCGCGGGCTCGGGCGCCAAGGGCAATGACGGCGTCGCCGCCTCGGTCAAGAACACCAAGGGCGCCATCGGCTATGTCGAATACGCCTATGCCGCCGAAAACCACCTGACGACCACTGAACTGAAGAACAAGGCCGGCAAGGTCCTCAAGCCGAGCCTCGAGACCTTCAAGGCGGCCGCCGCCAAGGCCGACTGGAAGAACGCGAAGGATTTCGCCGTTTCCATGGTCAATGTCGACGGCGACAATTCCTGGCCGATCGTCTCCACCACCTTCATCCTGCTGCCGAAGGATCCCAAGGACGCGGCGAAGTCGGCTGCGGTCATGAAGTTCTTCGAATGGGCCTACAAGGACGGCGCTCCGGCCGCCGAGAAGCTCCATTACATCACGCTGCCGAAGGAAGTCGTGACCTCGATCCATTCCGCCTGGAAGGCCGAGGTCAAGGGTCCCGACGGCAAGCCCGTCCTCACCAACTAAGACATGTTCCGGCCTCCGGCGCCCAGGCGCCGGAGGCTCGTCGTTTCGCGGCAGGAAAATCACATGAGCGCCATTGCAGAGAGTTCGATGGACAGGGGTGCCGTCGCATCCGAAGTCGCCCGGGGCGCCCCCTCGCCCGGTGCGAGACATGTGCCTGGCGCAGGTCTCGACCCCATCTTCAAGGCAGCCCTCTATGGCTGCAGCGGCCTGATCCTGATCCTGCTGGCCTCGATCGTCGTGCTGCTGTTCTATGGCGGCTGGCCGGCCCTGTCGCATTTCGGCCCGAGCTTCTACTGGTCGACGGTGTGGAATCCGGTCACCGAGAATTTCGGCGCCGGCGTCATGATCTACGGCACGCTGTTCACCGGCATCCTGGCGCTGATCATCGCCATGCCGATGTCCTTCGGCATCGCCTTCTTCCTGACGGAGATCGCCCCGGTCAGCCTGCGCCGCCCGATCGGCATGGCGATCCAGCTTCTCGCCGCCGTGCCGTCCATCATCTTCGGCATGTGGGGCGTAGTGGTCGTGGTGCCGCTGATGGCCGCCTATGTCGAACCGCCGCTGATCGCGCTGTTCTCGCACATACCGGTGCTCACCTATCTCTTCAAGGGGCCGGCCAGCGGCCTCGGCATGCTCACCGCCGGCATCATCCTCGCCTTCATGGTGATCCCCTTCATCACCGCGATGTTCGTGGAGATCATCGAAGCCGTCCCGACGATGCTGAAGGAATCGGCCTATGGCGTGGGATGCACCACCTATGAGGTGTTCCGCAACGTCTCGGTGCCCTATGGGCGCACTGCCCTGGTCGGCGCCACCATGCTCGGCTTCGGCCGCGCGCTGGGCGAGACCATGGCCGTCACCTATGTGATCGGCAACGCCAACCGCATCTCGGCCTCGCTGTTCGCCTCCGGCTCGACCATCGCCTCGACCATCGCCAATGAATTCCCGGACGCACCGGCCGGCTCGCTGCGCAACCAGTCGCTGCTCGAACTCGGCTTCGTGCTCTTCGTGATCTCCTTCATCGTGCTCGCGATCTCCCGCCTGCTCGTTCGCACCGGCGTCAAATAGGACGAGAGGAAACATCATGGACCGCCTCGCACGCCGCCGTTCCGTCGACTACACGATGAAGGCCATATCCAGCGCCTTCGCCGTGATCTCGCTGATCGCGCTCGCCTGGATTCTGTTCACTCTGCTCCAGCGCGGCCTCCCCGCCTTGAGCAGCGATATCTTCACCAAGGCCATTTCCGACGGCGGCCTGCTCAACGCCATCGTCGGCAGCCTTCTGATGGTGGCCCTCGCTCTGGTGATCGGCGCGCCGATCGGCATCATGGCCGGCACCTATCTGGCCGAGGCCGGACGCGGCAGCCGCTTCGCCGCGGCGGTGCGCTTCATCAACGACATCCTGCTCTCGGCCCCCTCGATCCTGATCGGCCTGTTCGTCTACCAGATGGTGGTGGTGCCGACCGGCGGGTTCTCCGGCTGGTCGGGCGTCGTGGCGCTTGCCATCATCATCATGCCGGTCGTCGTCCGCACCACGGAGGACATGCTGTCGCTGGTGCCGATCGGCCTGCGCGAGGCCGCCTTCGCCCTGGGCGCGCCGATGTGGAAGGTGATCGTATCGGTGACGTGGCGGGCGGCCCGCACGGGCATCGTGACGGGCATCCTGCTCTCGCTGGCCCGCGCCGCCGGCGAGACCGCCCCGCTGCTCTTCACCGCCTTCGGCAACCCGAACCTGACATTCGATCTCGGCCAGGCTTTCCCAAGCCTTCCGGCCGCCATCAACCAGCTCGCCCAGGTGCCGGATCCGGCGCAGGTCTCGATCGCCTGGGCCGGCGCGCTCCTCATCACTGCCGGCGTCCTGGCCCTGAACATCATCACCCGCGTCGTGCTCGCCCCCAAGAAATGAGTGCTCCCATGTCCTCTTCTTCCAACGCCTCGATTGCGGTTGCCGACCGTCCCGCCCTCGATCCGAATGCAGCGATCAAGCTCAAGGTCGAAGCCCTCGACTTCTTCTACGGCGACAAGCATGCGCTCAAGGGCATCAATCTCGACATGGGCGAACGCCGTGTCACCGCCATGATCGGCCCGTCGGGTTGCGGCAAGTCGACCCTCCTGCGCGTCCTCAACCGGATGTATGATCTCTATCCGGGCCAGCGCGCCGAGGGAAAGGTGCTGCTCGACGGCCAGAACGTCATCGGCAAGGAAATCGACCCCGCCGTGCTGCGGGCGCGCATCGGCATGGTGTTCCAGAAGCCGACGCCCTTCCCGATGTCGATCTATGACAATATCGCCTTCGGCGTGCGCCTGCACGAGAGTATCGGCAAGGCCGATATGGACAAGCGCGTGGAGTGGTGCCTGACCAAGGCCGCCCTCTGGAACGAGGTCAAGGACCGGCTCAACACGTCGGCGCTCGGCCTGTCCGGCGGCCAGCAGCAGCGCCTGTGCATCGCCCGCACCATCGCGGTGAAGCCGGAAGTGGTCCTTCTTGACGAGCCGACCTCCGCCCTCGATCCGATCTCGACCGCCAAGATCGAAGAGCTGATCGACGAGTTGAAGCGGGATTTCACCATCGTCATCGTCACGCACAACATGCAGCAGGCCGCACGCTGCGCCGACGTGACGGCGTTCTTCTATCTCGGCAATCTCATCGAAGCCGGGCCGACCAACAAGATCTTCACCAGGCCCGACGACAGCCGCACGCAGGATTACATCACGGGCCGCTTCGGCTGACCGGCAACCGGCCGGGCCGGCGGGCCGCCGGCACCGACACACGACATTGGGAGAGCGGCATGTCCGACCACATCGTTACGTCCTTCGATCAGGAATTGCGGGAACTGCGCAACATGATCGCCGAAATGGGCGGCTATGCCGAAAAGAGCGTAGCCGACAGCGTCGAGGCCTTGCTCAAGCGGGACACCCTGCGGGCGCAGGCCGTGATCGAGCTCGATCTCAGCATCGACCGGCTGCAGCGTCAGGTCGAGGACCGCGCCATCCTCGTCATTGCCAAGCGCGGCCCCCTCGCCCTCGACCTGCGCGAGATCGTCTCGGCCCTGCGCGTGGCCAACGACCTCGAGCGCATCGGCGATCTCGGCAAGAACGTCGCCAAGCGCGTGGTCGCCATCAACGGCCACATGCAGCCGGTGCAGCTGTTCGGCGGCTTCGATCACATGGCCGATCTGGTGCTCGAGCAGCTCAAGCAGGTTCTCGACGCCTTCGCCCAGCGCAATGTCGAGGAGGCCCTGTCCGTCTGGCGCTCCGACGGCGAGATCGACGCGATGTACACCTCGCTCTTCCGCGAATTGCTGACCTACATGATGGAGGATCCGCGCAATATCGGCTTCTGCACCCATCTGCTGTTCTGCGCCAAGAACATCGAGCGGATCGGCGACCACGCCACCAACATCGCGGAAACCGTGCATTATCTCGTCACCGGCGAATCGCCGGCCGGCGAACGCCCGAAGAACGACACCAGCACCTCGCTGGTCGACCTGCCCATTCCCGTCAAGTGAAGGCGGGAGGCGGTAACCGGCCGCCGGCCGCCGGTCCCTCTTTCATCGCAAATCCCCTCCGGACGGCCGGGCGGCCCTCCGGAGCCAATGCTGGGGGAGGCCTATGCCTGCCAAGGTTCTGATCGTCGAAGACGAAGAAGCGTTGACGCTGCTGCTGCGCTACAATCTCGAAGCCGAGGGCTACGAGGTCGACAGCGTGGCGCGCGGCGACGAGGCGGAGATCCGCCTTCGCGAAAGCATCCCCGATCTGGTGCTGCTCGACTGGATGCTGCCGGGCCTGTCCGGCATCGAACTGTGCCGCCGCATCCGCATGCGCCCGGAGACGGAGCGGCTGCCGGTGATCATGCTCACGGCGCGCGGCGAAGAGACCGAGCGCGTCCGGGGGCTCGCCACCGGTGCCGACGACTATGTGGTGAAGCCCTTCTCGGTGCCCGAGCTGTCGGCCCGCGTCCGCGCCCTGCTGCGCCGCGCCAAGCCCGATCACGTCGCCTCGCTCCTGAAGGCTGGCGACATCTCCCTCGACCGCGAGACCAAGCGGGTCCATCGCGGCACGCGCGAGATCCGGCTCGGGCCGACCGAATTTCGCCTGCTCGAATTCCTGATGCAGGCGCCCGGCCGCGTCTTCGCCCGCGAGCAACTGCTCGACAGCGTATGGGGCCGTGACGTCTATATCGACGAGCGCACCGTCGACGTGCATGTCGGGCGCCTGCGCAAGGCGATGAACCGCACGCGCGAGATCGATCCCATCCGCACCGTCCGCGGCGCGGGCTATTCGTTCGACGAGACCTTTTCCAAGCAGAACTGATGGTGCGGCGCCCCGCGGGCGACAATCCGCGGGGCGTCGGCGATCACCGGTCGACTGGAAGGCCGGAGACCGGCCCTCCGTCGCACGCGCGGTGATCCCCCGGCGCCTTCAATAGGCGCTCGCCTTGTTGAGCTGCTCGATTTCCGCGCCGTTGAGGGACAGGGCGGTCGCGGCGATGAGATCGCCGAGCTGGGCGACGCTGGTGGCGCTGGCGATCGGCGCGACGAGGCCGGGCCGGGCGATCAGCCAGGCGATGGCGATCTGCGCGGGCGTCGCCCCCTTGGCCTTCGCCACGGCGTCGAGCGCGTCGAGGATGCGCAGGCCGCGCTCGTTGAGGTAGTCGGCCATGCCGCCGCCACGGGCCGCGCTCTTGGAGAAATCGGCTTCCGAGCGATATTTGCCCGACAGGAAGCCCTTGGCGAGCGAGAAATAGCTGGTCACGCCGATCTCGTTCTTGAGGCAGAACGGCTCCAGCTCGGCCTCGTAGCCGGCGCGGTCATAGAGATTGTAATGCGTCTGCAGGTTCTCGAACCGCGGCCAGCCTTCCTTGGCGCTGATCGCCAGCGCCTTGAACATCGTGTTGGCGCTGTGGTTGGAATTGCCGATCACCCTGACCTTGCCGGCCTTGACCAGATCGGCGTAGATGCCGAGCGTCTCTTCCAGCGGCGTCTCGGGATCCTCCCAATGGGAGAGATAGAGGTCGATATAGTCGGTCTGCAGGCGGCGCAGCGATGCCTCGACGGCGCTGGTGATATAGCTGCGGGACAGGCCCTTCTTGCCCGGGCCCATTTCCGAGCCGACCTTGGTGGTCAGCACGATCGCATCGCGGTTGCCGCGCTCCTTCATCCATTTGCCGATCACCGTCTCCGACTCGCCGCCCTGGTTGCCGGGGGCCCAGGCCGAATAGACGTCGGCGGTGTCGACGAGATTGAAGCCCGCATCGACGAAGGCATCGAGAACCGCGAACGAGGCCTTCTCGTCCGCGCTCCAGCCGAAGACGTTGCCGCCCAGCCCGAGCGGGGCCACCATCAGATCGGATCGTCCAATTGCACGCTTTTCCATCAATGCTCTCCGTAGTTCCAGGCAAACAGGTCGGGACGCGCAGTGCCGCCCCTGCCTCAGATCGCCGCGTAAATGACCGGATTGACCGTCAGATCGAGTAGCTCAGCGCCTGTTCGCCGAGAGCGGCCTGGCGCATTTCCTCGACGGAGGTGTTGTCGAGGAGATTGGAGGATATGTCGCGCACCTTCTGCATCAGCAGGCGCACCGTGCAGCTTGGAACATCCGGGCAGTCGGTGCAAGGCTGATAGGCGGTGCGGCTGGCGCAGGCGATCGGGGCGAGCGGCCCGTCCAGCACGCGGATGGCGTTGCCGACGCTGATCTGGCTGGCGTCGCGCGCCAGCATATAGCCGCCGCCCTTGCCCTTCTTGCTGCGGACGATCCCGGCGACCCGCAGCTCGCCGAGGATCGCGTCGAGGAATTTCTTGGGGATCTGGTTGGCTTCCGCGATCTCCTGGCTCTGCGCCGTCTCGCCGGTCGGCAGGCCGGCCAGATGCGCCAGAGCCTTGAGTCCGTATTTACCCTTGTTGGTCAGCATGGCCGCCCTGATATTCTCCGCCGCTGAAGGCGTCGCGGATCATCGGTTCAATATGGTATGAATATACGGATTGTCGAGCACCCATGCCTGCCTCACCCCTGCGGCGGCTCGGGCGAAAGGTCCTCGTATAAAGCCTGCGCCTCCGCCGCCGGGCCGCGCCGCCCGCCCAGTTCGAGCACGCGATAGACGCGCACGGTGCGTTCGAGGGCGATCGTCAGCACGTCGCCCGCCTTCACCGTCTTGGCGGGCGAATCGGTCTTGGTCCCGTTGATGCGGACATAGCCGTCCGCCACCAGTTTCGCGGCCGATGTGCGCGTCTTGGCGACGCGCACACGCCAGAGCCATTTGTCGATCCGAAGACGATCCTGGCTCGTGGACGTCATGCGCTACTTCTTGTCCGGCCTGCCATTCTGCATCTGCTCCTTGAGAGCCAGCAGCTTGGCGAAGGGCGAATTGGGGTCCGGCGCACGATTGTCGCGCCCCTGCGGCTTGGCGTCGCTCGACCAGTTGCGCGGGCGGTCGCCGCCCCGATCGCCGCGGTCGCGGTCCGGGCGATCGTGACGCTGCCCCCGATCGGGCCGGGCGTCGCTCCCCGGCCGGTCCTGGCCGTTGCGCCGGCCGCCGCCGCCTTCGGGACGGGGCCCGCGAGCTTCGATCCCCCGGCGCTCTTCCCGCGGCGCCTCGCCGGCGGGCGGGCGCGCACCGGCCTCGGCGCTGACGCGTTCGTCGCGGCGCGGCCGGTCGAAGCGGCGCGGCCGATCGTCCCGCCGTGCCTCGCCGCCTTCCGCCGCCGGGGCGGCGGCCGGGCCGGACGGCGCACCGGCAGGCGGCTGGCCGCGGCGGAACCCGCCACCCGGCCTTCTCTCCGGCTCACGCTCGGCACCGCCCTGCGCGCCGGCATTGGCGCCGCGGCCGCCATGATGCTGGCGCCCGTGCTGCGGTCGCGGGCCGCGCTCGAAGCGCGCCGGACGCCAGACGTCGATCTCCGGTATTTCCTCGGCCACCGGCTCGGCAGCGACGGCCTCGCCATCGGCGGCGACGGCCTCGCCATCGGCGGCGGCAGCCTCACCATCGGCAGCGACAGCCTCGCCATCGGCGGCGACGGCCTCACCATCGGCGGCAACGGCCTCGCCATCGGCGGCGGCCTCCTGCCCCGCGGCGGCTTCCGCCGCCGGCTCGCCGGGCGTTTGGCCGGCGTCCTCCCGGACGGTCTCTTCCGCGGGTGCCTCGGCGGGAACCTCTCCCTCGCCGGCATCCGGCGCCGCGTCTGCGGCCGGTTCAGCCTCGACGGCGGGCGTATCCCCGACGGCTTCGGTCGCCTCCTCCCAGGACATCACATGCGGCGGCGAAGCCACTACTTCCATCGCATCGATCTCGGCTGCGGTCGGCGCGACCGTCTCCTCGGCGGAAGCGGCCTCCGCCGGCGGCTCGCCGGCATCCTGTTCGTCCGTCGCGGAGGACGGCGCCTCGCTGGCGGCGACGATGGGCTCCATCGGCGCGGGAAGGCGAATGGGCTGGGTGATCGCCGGCCCCTTGCGCTTTTCCGAGCGATAGCCGAGCCCGCGCAGGATGGAAGCGAAGTCCTCGCCGGAACAGCCGACCAGCGACGTCATCTGCACGGTGGCGAGGAAGCCGTCGCCATCGGCGGTGCCGACCGGCGGCTGGCCGACCGTCACGCCCGGGCGATAGGCGATCGCCGGCCGGATCAGGTCGGCGAGGCGTTCCAGGATGTCGACGCGCACCGCCCTCTCGCCGCAGACGCGGTAGCCGACGAGGCGATAGAGGGTCTTGTCGATCGACTTGTCGGCCGGCATCGAGGTGCGGCCCGAGGCGGCGAGATGGGGGATCTCGTCGAGGCCCTTGAGGTCGAGCCCGCCATGGGTCAGCGCCCAGAGCTGGGCCGCCAGGGTGCGCGGCGCCGGCTTCATCAGCGCCGGCAGATAGATATGATAGGCGCCGAAGCGCACGCCGTGCTTGCGCAGCGAGGCGCGCTGGTTCTGGTCGAGCTGCTTGAGGTCCTCGGCAACCCTGGCGCGGTCCAGCACGCCGAGCGCCTCCACGAGCTGGAAGGCGATGCCCTTCGCCAGCCCCTGCAGGTCTTCGGCCTTGTCCAGCGCCATCAGCGGCCCGAGGAGCCGGGTTATGTGGTTGCCGATCCAGATGTCGAGGCGGGTCTGCACCGCGTCGCGGGCGGCGCCCGTCAGCTGCTCGTCGGCGAGCAGGCGGATCCGCGGCGCCAGCGGCTTGTCGCCGCCGACCAGCTTGGCGACGGGTTCCCCGATCCAGCGGACGGTGCCGTCGCTGGCCAGGGCGAATTCCGTGTCCGGCGCCTGGGAGAACTTCTGCGAGCGCGACTCGATCTCGCCGGCCAAGGCCTTCGACGCCGCTGCCCGCAGGGCCCTGCCGCTTTCCCCATCACCGGCGGTCGGATCGGGAGCGAACTGGAAGCCCTGCAGCGTTCCGACGTGCTGACCTTCGACGATCACGTCACCGGTTTTGGTAATTTCAGTCTCAAGCATAGCGTTTTCTCTAAGGCGCCGCATCAGCACGCTGGTGCGACGGTCAACGAAGCGTTGGGCGAGCCGTTCGTGCAGGGCGTCGGAGAGCTTGTCTTCGACACTGCGTGTCACGCCTTGCCAATGAGCGGGGTCTTTCAGCCAGTCAAGCCGATTTGCCGCGAAAGTCCAGGTTCGGATGTGGGCGATACGGGTCGAGAGCGTATCGATGTCGCCATCCGTCCGATCCGACATGGCGACCTGACGGGCGAACCAGTCATCCGGGACCTTACTATCCCGCATCAAAAATCCATAGAGGTTCGTGACGATATCGGCATGCGCATGGGGCGAAATTTTGCGGTAATCCGGCAGCTGGGCGACTTCCCACAGCCGGGTGACGGCGGCGATGCCCCGTGCGAGCCGCCTCGTCTCCTCGTCGCGCGTGAGGATCGAGAGGACGCGGATGTCGTCGGCGTCCGGCGCGCGGGTCAGGCCGGGCTCCTCCGGCGTCGCCGCCAGGCTGCGCTGCAGGGTTTCCATCGAGGAGAAGTCGAGCGCCGGATTGCGCCATTGCAGAACCTTGACGCTGTCGAAGCTGTGGCTCTCGATCGCCTCGACGAGGTCCGGCTCGAAGCCGTCGCAGCGCCCGGTGGTGCCGAAGGTGCCGTCCCGCACGTGGCGGCCGGCCCGGCCGGCGATCTGGCCGAACTCGGACGGCGTCAGGCGGCGGAACTGGTAGCCGTCGAATTTGCGGTCGCCGGCGAAGGCGATGTGGTCGACGTCGAGGTTGAGCCCCATGCCGATGGCGTCGGTGGCGACCATGAAGTCGACGTCGCCGTTCTGGTACATGGCGACCTGGGCGTTGCGCGTGCGCGGCGACAGCGCCCCCAGCACCACGGCGGCGCCGCCGCGCTGGCGCCGGATCAGCTCGGCGATGGCATAGACCTCCTCGGACGAGAAGGCGACGATCGCCGTGCGCCGCGGCAGGCGCGTGAGCTTCTTCTCGCCGGCGAAGAAGAGCTGCGACAGGCGTGGGCGGGAGACGACGTTGACGCCGGGAATGAGCCTCTCGACGATCGGCTTCATGGTGGCCGAGCCGAGCAGCAGCGTCTCGGCCGAGCCGCGCCGGTTGAGGATGCGGTCGGTGAAGACATGGCCGCGCTCGAGGTCGGCCGCGATCTGGATCTCGTCGAGCGCCACGAAGGGCACGTCGAGATCGCGCGGCATGGCCTCGGCCGTCGCCACCCAGTAGCGCGCCCGGTCGGGCTTGATCTTTTCCTCGCCGGTGACCAGCGCCACGAATTCGGCGCCGACCCGCGCCACCAGCTTGCCGTAGACCTCGCGCGCCAGCAGGCGCAGCGGCAAGCCGATGATGCCGGCGCCGTGGCCGAGCAATCTCTCGATCGCCAGATGGGTCTTTCCGGTATTGGTCGGTCCCAGCACCGCCGTCACGCCGCGAGCGCGCATCGGAGGGGGCAGTATGGAAGGCAGCGTCAATGGCGTTTTCTCGGGCGCTTTCTCGGCGATCGTCGCGGGCTTCGTGTCTGCGTTCCCGAACAGGCCGGGCCGCCCGGCCGGGGAACATCATGCGGATCTTCGCCGGACACCCCGCCCCGCGACCTCAAGGAAAGGCCCGCCGGCACGGCCTCGCCTTCTCGCTGGTACCAGACGCCGGGGCGCCTGTCTCGCAATGAAGCATGATATGGCGCCTGGGGGCGCAGAAATTAACCCCTCGAACGAGAATTGAACGGAGCGTGGCCGAATCGGCGCTCGCCCCATCTTCGCGCTCCGTTCTCCCGGCTGCTGCGCAGGGCCTTGGCGGCGGAGGCTCGGCGCATGGCCCCCTTGCAGGCTCGGGACTTCCTGCGGAAAGGCCGCGAGGGGCAGGGTCAGGACTGCCCTGCTCGACCAGGGCCTGTCGTCTCGCTTGCCGCCCTGCCATTCCCTCCCCGCAAGGGAGAGGGAAGGCGGCACGCGTCGCGTTCGTATCGTAAGCTCAACGCATAGGAGACCGGCTGGTTATTGGCGGATGATGCGCCGGTCGCCATGCATCGGGCCGCCGCGACGGTCGTCGCGGTGCCAGCCGCCATGCCAGCCCCGGTCGTGACGATAGCCGTCACCACGCCAGCCGCCGCCATAATAGGCCCGCGGGCGGCGGTCAGGCACGCAGCGCCCCCACGGATTGGGATGACGGCCCGGGCCGCAGCCCCAGCGGACATCCTGAACGAGGGCGTGGCCGCCCTGCTGCGGCGCGGCGGCAGGCATGGCGGAGGACGCTTCGGCCGTCACAAGCAAGCCTGTCGCAGCGAAGAGCACGGCGCAGGCCAGTCGGAATGGGGAGTTCATGTCATATCCTTCTCGAACGCCGATGCCGGAGACCGCCCGGACCGGCGCCCTTGCAGACCTGCCGGCCAATCGTGCTTCCCTCAAGCCGCGGCGCGGAGGTTTGTTCCCTCCCACCCCGCGGTCCCGTTATGGGGCGGCAGGCGGCGCAGCGCGCTCCCCTATCTTAATACCGCGAACGTGGAGGGAACGAAACGCGCCCGAATCGGAAGCCGGCCTCCTCGATCCGTCCGGACGCGGCCGGCGGCGGCGCCGTCCCGAAATGACACGCACCGGGATACCGTCGGCAAAGACCTCGAACGCGGCCGGAACGAAGGGCGCCCGAATCGGCTTTCGCGTTGCGATCCTGCTTTGTTCCGGAACAGCGACGAGCGCGCGCGACGGGGCTCAGGGCTTCTTGTCGATCCTGAGCAGCCGGCCCCTGACCTCGGCCAGTTCGACCGAGATGCGCTTCACCCGCGCCCGCAGGACGGCGGCGACGCGCAGGGCGTTGTCGGGATATTCCTCGAGGGTCCGGCGGAAGATCTGGCGCGACAGGCGCAGCAGCGTCGTCGCCTCGCGGGCGACCGCCGTCGCCGGACGCCTCGTCTCGGTGAACAGCGCCATTTCGCCGATCAGGCCACCGGGCCCGATGACGGCGAGGACGAAATCGTTGTCGATCAGCGCGACGGAGCCGGTCGCCACCACGAAGCTGTATTCGGACAGGTCATCCTTGCGGAACAGCGTATCGCCGGTGCGCAGGTTCCGCATCTCGGACGAGAAGGCGAGCAGGCGAAGGGCATCGCGGTCCATGTCGCGGAACAGGGCGACACGCGACAGCAGAGCCATATCGTCTTCGAGCGCCATTCAAGGCCCTTATGGATTGGCCCGGCCCGCATCGAACGACGATCAGGGTACGAGCTTGTAACCGCCGCCCTCCGTGACGAGAAGCGTGGCGTTGGAAGGATCCCGCTCGATCTTCTGGCGTAAACGATAAATATGCGTTTCCAACGTGTGGGTGGTGACACCTGAATTATAGCCCCAGACCTCCTGGAGCAGCACATCGCGCTGCACCGCCTTCTGGCCGGAGCGGTAGAGATAGCGCAGGATCGAGGTTTCCTTCTCCGTCAGGCGCACCTTCGAGCCCTTCTCCGTCAGCAGCAGCTTGGAGGCCGGCTTGAACACGAAGGGGCCGATGTTGAAGACGGCGTCCTCGCTGGTCTCGTGCTGGCGCAGATGGGCGCGCACCCGGGCGAGCAGCACCGCGAAGCGGAAGGGCTTGACGATATAGTCGTTGGCGCCCGCCTCCAGGCCCAGGATGGTGTCGGCATCCGAATCGTGGCCGGTCAGCATGATGATCGGCGATTTGAAGCCGTTCTTGCGCAGGAGCTTGACAGCCTCGCGGCCGTCCATGTCGGGCAGGCCGACATCCATGATGATGAGGTCGAGATGGTCGCCCTTCGCCGCCTGGACGGCTCGGCTGGCCGATTCAGCCTGCACGATCTCGAATTCGTCATAGAGCGCCAACTGCTCCGCGAGAGCCTGGCGAAGCTCGTTTTCGTCGTCGACGATCAGAATTTTGCGACTGCCGGACATGACAATCCCCAAAGGCAAGGAAAAACGAAAGGAATATACGAGACGGGACGCTTTGCGAGCAGCAGCACGTAGACCATTATGGAAGCATGCGCCATGATTTGTGAGATGCGCGCCGGCGCTTTCGACAGGGAAATTGCCGATTTTGAAGCGGAATATCAGTCTAATTCGCGTTCACGCCGGCCCCGGCGACAGAACGAAGGGGCGGTTGAGCGCCGGAAGCGTCTCCTTCGCCTGCGTGCTCGGGCGCGGCGGCATCCTCGCCGCCAAGCGGGAGGGCGACGGCGGCACCCCCCGCGGCCGCCTGCCGCTGCGATGCCTGCTGCAGCGGACCGACCGGGGGCGGCGCATCCCGAGCCTGCTGCCCTTCCGCGCCATCCGCCCCGAGGACGCCTGGTGCGACGACGTCGCCGACCGGCGCTACAACCGGCTGATCCGGCGCGCGCCCGGCGAGCCCGCCGAGGAGCGCCTGATGCGGGCGGACCGGCTCTACGACATCGTGGTGCCGCTCGGCTGGAATGACGGCCCGATCGTCAGGGGGCGCGGCAGCGCCATCTTCTGGCACGTCGCCCGCGGCAACGGCGCGCCCACCGCCGGCTGCGTCGCCGTGGCGCCCGAGGTGTTCCGCAAGGTGCTGCCGCGGCTGTCGCGGCACGCGGTGATGGTGATCGGGTAGCGGGATGAGGTGAAGCCCCCCGGGACCGCAGGCTTCCAGCCCATAAGCGCTAACTTTAGATTGTTAAACGTGACGTTTGGGCCTTCCCTCCCCCTTGCGGGGAGGGAATAGAAGGGTGGGGATCAGGACAACAATCTCATCGGTCGAGACTATGTCTCGCCCCCCATCCCTTACCCCCCGACATTTCCGCAGGAAATGCGGAGTCCGCAAGGGGGAAGGGAGACCCGAGCGTTGCACCCGTCTAAGTTAAGTGAGCGCCTATGGGCTTCCAGCCTGCATCTTCCGAAGCGTCGAGGTTCCAAGAGCAGGCTGGAAGCCTGCGGTCCCAGCAAGGCCCCTCACCGCGTGCCGAAGATGGCGCTGCCCACCCGCACATGGGTGGCGCCAAGCTCGATGGCCGTCTCGAAATCGCCGGACATGCCCATCGAGAGCAGCGCCAGGCCGTTGCGCGCGGCGATCTTGGCCAGCAGGGCGAAATGCGGCCCGGGTGACTGGTCGGCCGGCGGGATGCACATCAGGCCCCTTATGTCGAGGCCGTGCTCGTCCCGGCAGGCGGCGATGAAGGCGTCGGCCTCCTGCGGCGCGACGCCGGCCTTCTGCGCCTCCTCGCCGGTGTTGACCTGCACGAACAGCAGCGGCGCCCGCCTTTGCCGCGCGATCTCCTTGGCCAGCGCCTGGGCGATCGAGGGGCGGTCGACGGTGTGGATCGCATCGAACAGGGCCACCGCCTCCTTCGCCTTGTTGGACTGCAGCGGCCCGATCAGATGGAGCTCGACATCCGGATGGCTCTCCCTCAGCCCCGGCCATTTGCCCTGCGCCTCCTGCACCCGGTTCTCGCCGAACACGCGCTGGCCGGCCGCCAGCACCGGCTCGATCGCCTCCGGCCCGAAGGTCTTGGACACGGCGACCAGCGTCACCGAGCCGGGCGGGCGCAGCGCGTCGGCCTCGGCGCGGGCGATGGCATGGCGGATATCGGCAAGGCGGGAGGGGGCATCGGACGGGGCAGCGGACATGGCGGGCCTTCCTGGACAAATCACGGTCGCGGCCCCACCTGCGAAGGCCGGCCGGCAGCGTTGTCTATCAGAACCACGCCCCGGCGTGATAGAAGCCGGAACGCCCGCTTCGGGAAAACGGCTCGGCATCAGGAGACCGCAACGATGATCCATTCCATGGCTGCCCGGGGCGCCGCGTCCCTCCTCCTGCTCACCGGGCTCGCCGGCGCGCCCGCCGCCGCGCTCGACCTCGGCCCCCGCATCGTGCCGGTGAAGATCCTCGGCCTCCAACTGCCGATCCCGCTCACCGTCTCGCTCGACATGCATACCGAGGCCGACCGCGTGGCGGTCGACCTCAAGGCCACCGGCAACCTCGCCGCGCTGCAGGCGCATGCGCTGGAGATCGCCCGCCGCCTTCCCCTGCCCGAGGACACCTGCCGCCACAAGGGCGTCAATCTGGTGATCAACTCCATCGACGACGCCCATATCGGCGCCGTCGGCGACACCGCGGTGATCGACATGTCCGGCCACGCCACCGCCTGGGCCTGCGCCAAGGTGCTGGGCGCCAAGGTCAAGACCAAGCTCGTCGCCGACACCGTCTCGATCACCCTGCCGGTGGAACTCTACACGCCGACGCCCCGCCAGGTCGCCCTGCGCGTCAAGGGCGAGGCGACCATCCGCACCGGCAATCCCGACACCCAGGAGGCCGCCGCCGCCATCCTCGGCGACCTCAACGCCCGCCTGACGGCCGCCATCGCCAAGGCCCTCGATTCGGAGAAGGCGCAGGCCGCGGTGCCCGACATCCCCGGCCTCGACGTGACCATCGACAAGGCCGTCTTCGCCGAGGACCATGGCGACCTGCATGTGAACGCCCATGTCGAGGGCCAGGCGACGAGCGAGGCGGTGAACGGGCTGCTGGAGATGATGAGCAAGAAGGGCGGCTGAGGCCTATTCGCCGGAAAGCGCGGCGAAAAGGCCCGGCCGGGGACGGGCGGCAGCGCCCATAAGCGCCGACGTCAGGCCGTCAAACGCGACGCTTGGGCCGCCCTCCCCCTTGCGGGGAGGGAATAGAAGGGTGGGGGTCGAGACAACGATCTCATCGGTGGAGACTTGTGTCTCGCCCCCCATCCCTACCCCCCGACATTTCCGCAGGAAATGCGGAGCCCGCAAGGCGGAAGGGAGACCCTGGCGTCGCATTCGTCACCGTTAAGTGAGCGCCTATGGCGCCGGCGCTTGTGCTGCGGCGAGATGCGGCACCGGGCCGGAACGCCTCGACAGGATCGACGGCTTGCCCCACAGTCGCACCGGTAACTCATCGACCGGGAGGAGCGGACATGGCCGAGCAGGGACCCTGGGAATCGTTTGTCGACGGCCTCGGAAGCGACACGGAATTCGCGCCGGCTGCCTCGGAAGCCGAGATCGCCGCCGCCGAGAAGGCGCTCGGCGTGCGCTTTCCGGCCGAGCTGCGTTCTCTGCTGCTCGAAGGCGACGGCCTTCAGGACGAGGACGGCGCCGGCGCCATCTGGTCCGCCGAGGACATCGCCGAGCAGAACCTGTCCTTCCGCCGCGAGGAAGGGTTCCGCGAACTCTACATGCCCTTCGACAATCTGCTGTTCTTCGCCGATGACGGCACCGGCGACCAGTTCGCCTTCGGCATCACCGCGGACGGCAAGATCGGCAAGAGCGACATCTATCGCTGGGACCACGAAACCGACGGCCGCGAATGGTTCGCCGGCGACCTCAGGCAGTATTTGGAGTTTCGGCTGGATCCTTCTTATTACGAAGAGGAGGAGGAGTGAGGGGGGCTTGAGAGGGGGGAGGCCGAGGGCACAAGCCCGCCGCCTCGACATGTGCATCGACCGCGCCGCCCTAGCCGGGGATGACGGCCTCTTGAGGGCGGAACGTAGAGATGCCGGCGCTCCACCCATACGCGGCCATTGGACAAATTACTTGATGCGGACGTCGCCAGCACGACGCTGAAGGTGGCGGTTGCGCCAGTTGCAGACATTGGCTTGGCGCTCAGCAGCGGACCTTATTGAAACGGCGCACCGCTATCGCTCCCGCCCCGCAGCGGGCATTTGATGGACCCGGCTCTTTCAGTTCACCCAGCGGTCGATCTTCACCCCTTGCGTGACGCCGAACCGCGGGCTATAAACTGAACCAAATGGTTCAGTTTTCGACAGATCGCCTTGATTCCTCCTTTGCAGCGCTCTCGGACGCCACTCGACGCGGCGTTCTGGAGCAACTGGGGAGCGGAGATGCTTCGATCACGGAGCTCGCCGAGAAGTTCCACATGACCCTCACCGGCATGAAGAAGCATGTCGGCGTCTTGGAGCAGGCGGGGCTGGTTACGACGCAAAAGGTCGGGCGCGTGCGGACCTGCAGGCTCGGCCTGCGCGGGCTCGGTGAAGAGGCGGCCTGGATCGAAGGCCGCCGCCAGATCTGGAACGCACGCTTCGACGCGCTGGACGATGTCGTCGAGGCCTTGATACGGAAGGAGAAAGCCGATGGGCGACAGAGCGAGTAACGGCCGCACGGCGGTCGAACGGAGGTCCGAGCGCGAACTCGTCGTGACGCGAACCTTCAACGGCGCGGTTCGCCTCGTATTCGACGCATGGACCAAGCCCGAATTGTTCAAGCTATGGTGGGCGCCGAAGTCGAGCGGCGTGCCTCTGCTGTCCTGCGAAATGGACGTCCGCACCGGGGGGAGCTATCGCATCGCATTCGGACACGATGCCTCGAAGTCCATGGCCTTCTTCGGCAAGTATCTCGAAGTGTCGCCGCCCTCGCGCCTCGTCTGGACCAATGACGAGGGCGAAGACGGAGCCGTCACCACGGTGACCTTCGAGGACGTGGACGGCAGGACGCGGCTGGTCCTGCAAGAACTCTATCCTTCGAAGGAAGCGCTCGACCAGGCTTTCGTCGGCATGGAAGACGCGATGCCCGAGCAGTTCGAGCAGTTGGATGAACTTCTCGTCACCCTGGGCGCGAGCGTGTGACAGCCCCGCCTTGAACGCAATCGGCCTTGAGTCGAACAGGGACGAACCAGGGGAATTGGCGCAGCGTGACCGCTTCCTGAAATCCGCTGTTCGAGGCCGGTTTGATTTTCGCTTTCCACCCAGACCGGCTGGAGGAGGCAGGCATTGTTTTCGCTACGGGAGAGAGCGTGTATGAGCCGATGGTCTGTGAGAGTAGCAGCGATCATGCGACGACCATCGATACTAAATTAAACCTTTCAGCTGTCAAGTGGACAGCAGCGCCGCAACTGAAATCGCCGCGATTGATTATGGATCGACACGAGTTACGACACTATCGACCGCCGTAAGGCCAACATTCAACTGGCTTCTGTTCACCTTCACTTCCGGGTCATTGTGGACCGAATAGTAGTCCTGCCGCATTTTGGAGAGCGGCGTCCCATGATGGGCTGCCACAACCCCAGCCGTATTGAAGTCACGCAGCTCTCCTACATACATAGCGAGAAACTCATCTCGGTTTGAAGCTTGGTGAGCTCGCGGTGAGAATCTATTTGGATTAAGCTTATATTCCGAATATAGCTGATCTGCGGTTGCTTCCGAGAATGCCGCGAAAGCGGCTGCAGCCCCCTTAAATTGTGTGAACCTGTTTCCAATTGCCATATGAACTTGAGGAATCTGCATGCCTCTTTGTGCGGCTTTTGCAGCAAAGGTATAGTTTCCGAAGAATGGGTGCGGTGGATTAGTACCGTGCAGCAGCGCGAATAATGCTTTAACTGCAACCCGTGATGAGTCGTCAGCATTTACTGGAACAAGTATCCGGCTAGCCCCACAGATTGCCAATTCCGTATAGATTGCAAATGATGGATTAGTGTCAAAAAAAACTGTCCACTGCTGATCAAGACCATCAACCATGCGCTTGAAAATCTGATGGACCCATGCCCAGGGGTCGGCAAGGCCAGGAAACGGAGTTCGGCTCGCTTCGTCGTTGATCGCTGGCGCCATCAATTCGAGATTACCATCTCCACTCAGAAGGTATAAATTAGCCGATATTTTGTCATTGATAGCAGACACTTGAACAGAATATCTAGAGAGTACAGGTGTAGATCTATTAAGTATCGCGTCACTTAGATATCCAACTACACTCTTCGGCGTCGCCAACGAACAAAGCTGCAAAAGCTCACTTTCGCCCGCGACACCACCACCAAGCAACAACATAGAACTATTTGCTTGGGGACACATGTCCACGACTAGAACGTTACGACGCGGGTGTAGCTCCGCAAAACGAGACGCTATATGAAATGTTATGGTACTTTTTCCCGTTCCGCCTTTGTTGTTCCAAATTGCGTATGCTTGCATCGCACCAACTCCCAGAATTTATTTATCTCGCCGAATCTTAGAAAATTCAGAGCAGCGCATCTTATGTAAATCCGCGAGAGAAGAAAGACCATACCTGATGACGTGAGAGCAAGGTGTCGAATCGCCGGGACGGGCGGAGCAAGGCCGCCATGTTGCCGCAAAAGAGGTTCGATCAATGCGAATGGCAGCGATCGGCGCTCAAACGTGAGCTTACCGCCCACTCTCCGCATCATTCCGACAGTGCCGACTGTCGCTTTACAACAGTCGAACTAGCATCCCCCATTTCCGCCTAGCGTTCCACCCCTTCCCCCGCTAAAAGCAGGCCTTCCCTAGCCTGTTCCTGTTCCGGGCCTGCCCGGAGCCAGCCTTACCCGAGTCGTTTTCATGACCACCGAGCGCTACAACGCCCGCGATGCCGAGCCCCGATGGCAGAAGATCTGGGCCGACGGAGCGATCTTCGCCACCAGCAACGAGGATCCGCGCCCGCGCTATTACGTGCTCGAGATGTTCCCCTACCCGTCGGGCCGCATCCATATGGGCCATGTGCGCAACTACACCATGGGCGACGTGGTGGCGCGCTACCGCCGGGCGCGGGGCTACAACGTGCTGCATCCGATGGGCTGGGACGCCTTCGGCATGCCGGCCGAGAATGCGGCGATGCAGAACAAGTCGCATCCCGCCCAATGGACCTATGCCAATATCGACAGCATGCGTGCCCAGCTGAAATCGATGGGCCTGTCGCTGGACTGGAGCCGCGAGATCGCCACCTGCGATCCCTCCTATTACAAGCACCAGCAGGCGATGTTCCTCGACTTCCTGAAGGCCGGCCTCGTCGAGCGCAAGGTGTCCAAGGTCAATTGGGACCCGGTCGACCACACCGTGCTCGCCAATGAGCAGGTGATCGACGGGCGCGGCTGGCGCTCGGGCGCGCTGGTCGAGCAACGCGAGCTGGTGCAGTGGTTCTTCAAGATCACCGACTATGCGCAGGACCTGCTCGACGCCCTCGACACGCTCGACCGCTGGCCCGAGAAGGTCCGGCTGATGCAGAAGAACTGGATCGGCCGGTCCGAGGGCCTGCAGATCCGCTTCGCGCTCGATGCAGCCACCGCGCCGACCGGGACGAGCGAGCTCGTGATCTACACGACGCGGCCGGACACGCTGTTCGGCGCCAAGTTCATGGCGATCGCGCCCGACCACCCGCTCGCCCGGGCGGCGGCGGCCGACAATCCGGCGCTCGCCGCCTTCATCGAGGAGGTGCAGCGCACCGGCACCTCGGCGGCGGCGATCGAGACGGCGGAGAAGAAGGGCTTCGACACCGGCATCCGCGCCCTGCATCCCTTCGATCCCAGCTGGAAGCTGCCGGTCTACGTCGCCAATTTCGTGCTGATGGAATATGGCACCGGCGCCATCTTCGGCTGCCCGGCGCATGACCAGCGCGACCTCGACTTCGTCAACGCCTACGGCCTCGGCAACACGCCGGTGGTGTGCCCGCCCGGGCAGGACCCGGCGACCTTCGTGATCGCCGAGACCGCCTATGACGGCGACGGGCTGATGATCAATTCCCGCTTCCTCGACGGCATGACCATCGCCGCCGCCAAGGAGGAGGTCGCCCGCCGGCTGGAAGGCGAGATCCGCGGCAACATGCCTGCCGCCGAGCGCAAGGTGAATTTCCGCCTGCGCGACTGGGGCATCTCGCGCCAGCGCTATTGGGGCTGCCCGATCCCGGTGATCCATTGCGCCGATTGCGGCGTGGTGCCGGTGCCCAAGGAAGACCTGCCGGTGAAGCTGCCGGACGACGTCACCTTCGACAAGCCGGGCAACCCGCTCGACCGCCATCCGACCTGGCGCAACGTCACCTGCCCGCAATGCGGCGGCGAGGCGCGGCGCGAGACCGACACCATGGACACCTTCGTCGATTCGTCCTGGTATTTCGCCCGCTTCACCGACCCCTGGGCCGAGAACGCGCCGACCATCCGCCGGGAAGTCGACGAATGGCTGCCGGTCGACCAGTATATCGGCGGCATCGAGCATGCGATCCTGCATCTGCTCTACAGCCGCTTCTTCGTGCGGGCGATGAAGAAGACCGGCCATGTCGGCCTGGACGAGCCCTTCAAGGGCCTGTTCACCCAGGGCATGGTGGTGCACGAGACCTACAAGGCCGCTGATGGCGAATGGGTGGCGCCGGCCGAGGTGCGCATCGAGGGCGACGGCGACCAGCGCCGCGCCTTCAACAGCCTCACGGGCGCGCCGGTCGAGATCGGCTCGATCGAGAAGATGTCGAAGTCCAAGCGCAATGTCGTCGACCCCGACGACATCATCGCCGATTACGGCGCCGACACTGCGCGCTGGTTCATGCTCTCCGATTCGCCGCCCGAGCGCGACGTGATCTGGAGCGAGGACGGCGTGCAGGGCGCCGGCCGCTTCGTGCAGCGCATCTGGCGCCTCGTCAACGACATCGCCGAGCATGGCCGCTCGGCCGACGGCGACGGCGCCGGGGAGGACGAAGCCCTCGGCGTGCGCAAGGCCGCCCACCGCGCTCTGGCGGCGGTGGAGGGCGACATCGAGCGCCTCGCCTTCAACCGCTGCGTCGCCCATGTCTACACGCTCGCCAACGCTCTCGGCCGCGTGCTCGACGGCTATCGCGACGGCAAGGCGGCGCCGGCGCCAGTGGCGGCGGCCCTGCAGGAGGCCGGGCTCATCCTGGTGCAGCTCATCGCGCCGATGATGCCGCATCTGGCCGAGGAATGCTGGTCGTCGCTGGGCGGGCAGGGCCTCGTCGCCGAGGCGGCGTGGCCGAAGGCCGAACCCGCCCTGCTGGAGGACGACAGCGTCACCCTGCCGGTGCAGATCAACGGCAAGAAGCGCGCCGAGGTGACGGTGCCGAAATCGGCATCGCCAAAGGAAGTCGAAGCTGCCACACTCGCCAGCGAAGCGGTGCAGCGCGCCCTCGAGGGCCGCGCGCCGAAGAAGCTCATCGTCGTGCCAGGAAGGATTGTGAATGTCGTCGCCTGACCAGACCGCGCGCCGCACGGCCCTGCTCGCCCTCGCCCTCCTGCCGGCGCTGATGCTGGGCGGCTGCTTCCGGCCGATGTACGCCACCACCGAGGGCGCCGTCGCGCCGGGGCTGAGCAACAAGCTCGCCTCGATCACCATCGACCAGACGGATGACCGCACCACGCAGATCATCCGCAACAAGCTGTCCTTCTACCTGACGGGCGGCGGCGAGGTGCCGGCGCCGCGCTACAAGCTCACCCTCGTCGCATCCGCCTTCGCCGACACCGCGCTCGTCAATTCTTTCACCTCCACGCCGGAGGTCGACACCGCGACCGTCACCTGCGACTTCACGCTCCGCGACGCGGCGACGGGCAAGGTGCTGTTCAAGGCGAAGGGCAACGCGCGCAAATCCTATGACCGCGGCCTGCAGCGCTACGCCGCGGTGCGCGCCGAGAAGGATGCCGAGGCCGCCGCCGCCGACGTGCTGGCCGACCAGATCCGCACGCGCCTGGCGATCTTCCTCGCCGACCATCCGCAGGGCGCGCCGACCGCCGCGCAATGACGACGATCGAGCGGCGCTCCGTCGACGCCTTTGTCCGCAAGCCCGACGCGCATTTCGTCGTGATCCTCGTCTACGGCCCGGATACCGGGCTGGTCAGCGAGCGCGTGCGCGCGCTGGTCGCCGCCTCGGTCGACGATGCCGAGGATCCGTTCCAGCTCGTGCGCCTCGACGGCGACGAGGTTAGCGGCGATCCCGCGCGCCTCGCCGACGAAGCCTTCACCATCCCGCTGTTCGGCGGCCGGCGGGCCGTGCGGCTACGCGCGGGCTCGCGCAACCTGGTGCCGGCGCTCGAACCCATCCTCGCCGATCCGCCGCCCGCCTGCCGGGTGGTGATCGAGGCCGGCGACCTCAAGAAATCCAACCCGCTCGTCTCGCTGGTGGAGAAATCCCGCGCCGGCGCGGCGATCGCCTGCTTCAGCGACGAGAGCGGCAATATCGGCCAGATCATCGCCGAGGAAGTGGCGAGCGCCGGGCTCACCATCGCGCCGGAGGCCCGCGATATGCTGGCGGGCCTGCTCGGCGGCGACCGGCTGGCGACGCGCAGCGAGCTGCGCAAGCTGACGCTCTACGCCCATGGCGCCGGGCGCATCGAGCCGCAGGATGTGGAAGCGGTGGTCGGCGACGCCAGCGCGCTGGTGACGGACGAGATCATCGACGCCGCTTTCTCCGGGCGCACGGAGGCCCTGGACGCCATCCTGGCCAAGGCCTGGAGCGAGGGCGTCAACGCCTCGGTGCTGGCCGGCACGGCGCTGCGGCATGCCTTGCTGCTGCATCGCCTGCGCGGCGAGGTCGAGAAGGGGCGCCCGGCCGCCGGCGTGGTCGACAGCGCGGGCGGACAGATCTATTTCCGCCGCAAGGCCGGCGTCACCGCACAATTGACGGCGCTCGGCATGGAGCGGCTCGACCGCATCGTCGCCGAATTGTCGGATGCGGTGCTGGAGGCGCGGCGCAACGCCATGCTCGCCGAAGCCCTCGTCTCGCGCGCCCTCATGCGCATCGCCCTGGTGGCGCGGGCGCGCAGGCGATAGGCCGGGACGATCCGCCCGCGTTCGAGAGGGGGGCGGGAGGGGCAATCTCCGATCGCCCGCCTTGGAACGCATCGTCTGGCGGATGGCCAGAAGTCGATCGAAGATCGACCCTCCGAGACTTCGGACCGTCGCCGGGCTGGCCCGCCGCTCCACCCTCCCCTGGAGGGGGAGGGTCGGCCTGAAAGGCCGGGGTGGGGTGAACAGGCGCGACCGGCGAGGTCGGCGCGCGCGATTCCTGCGAAGGAGTCACCCCACCCCGACGCTTCGCGTCGACCCCTCGGCGATATTCGCAAAGCGAATATCGCCGGACCTCAAGGGGAGGGTGGGCGCGTTCATGCCGGCACAACTTGCCGCAAATGGATGGGCGATCTCCTATCGCCCATCTTGGAAATGCCGCGCCCGCCGGAGAGGAAGAAGGTCGATCGGAGATCGGCCCCCTCCCCGCCGCTATTTCAGGATGCGGGTCTGGTCGATGTAGAAGATGCGGTCCGGCGGGCGCGAGGTGGTGTCGAGGCTGGTGATCGTCACCGTGGTGTCGTAGCCCTGCG
The DNA here is from genome assembly GCF_030814655.1 of Labrys monachus. Taxonomy (NCBI): domain Bacteria; kingdom Pseudomonadati; phylum Pseudomonadota; class Alphaproteobacteria; order Hyphomicrobiales; family Xanthobacteraceae; genus Labrys; species Labrys monachus. Next base: position 2,430,083 of record NZ_JAUSVK010000001.1, on the reverse strand, counting down.
CGTCGGTGATGGTCCATTGGCGCAGCGTGAAGCTCGGGGCGGGAAAGCTCAGCTGGATGCGGGCGGAGCCGCCGATGGAGGAT